>JBGTGT010000121.1:0-114276 GCA_041746575.1 Microcystaceae cyanobacterium | reverse complement strand
GCATTACTTTGACCACAAAAGAGATGAAACACGTTGAATCCAAAATACATCGCTCTGAACAGTTGAGTAGATGGTTTGTCGATATTTATTATGATGCTGCTTCTTCTTAATTGCAGACTTTATTTTCTGGACTTCCCTAAGTATCTGACGGTTTCTACTGCTTTAATCTTTAACAGGTAGAGGCATTGTACTTTAGCAAACCCTCAGCTACTGCTTTGCTTTTTCCTTAATCCTTTCAATTCTTCCGCTGATTCCTTGATTTCTATTTGAGGCACTCCTGTCATTTTTCTTCTCCTTATTTTAACCTGCTCTAAGTCTCTCACACTTTTTGAAAAATGGTATTATCTTCAACTGAGCAATTATTTAATTAGATAAGCTGAGTAATCTTTCCTTTTCTTGCTCATCACTTAGACATCGAATTTTTCGAGCAATTTTTTTAGTCCAAAATCCCTGATCGCAAATACCATGAATGACAAAAATAATATCTGTAACCATTGTTTGCGATTTTGGTAGTGGCTTATCATTCAAATCATCAATCTTTAAAACAGGTTTCTCTAATAAATGCTGAGGGGATAAAGAATGAGTTAAAGCCTTTTCAAATATTTTTTTTCTCTGGATCTTCATTTAGCTGAACAACATTTATATGATCGCTATTAAGAACATCAAAATAATAAAATTATTTTCCAGTTACAACATCAATATTATTTTGAGGAGAAACGATGTCATCTTGAGTTTCCAAAAGTTGTAGGGTTACAACTTCTTTTTCTTTTTGATTCATCTGTTGAATATAATTCGACATCATGATCCATTGAAACCGGAGATAGGTAATAAAAAGAGAAATTAAGCCTTATTTATCTTCTTTTTTCTGAGAATCTTCAGGTAAATCAATAAATACCCTTTGACCAGGAGCTAATCCTGAGATTATCTGGGTTTTATCGTCTAAAACTAAGCCAATAGTAACGGGTTGAAATTTGGGTTTATCTTCCATATCGGGGATCATCACTCCCGTTTCCCCTTTTTGCGTCACAATGGCCACCGTAGGTACAACCAAGACATTATTTAGCTCTTGCCCTAAAAAGGTAACATCTACATTCATATTCGACAATAACGGCTGTTTTTCGTCCATTAATCCAATCGTCGCTTCAAAAGAAGTAACATTATCTTCTACGATCGCTTCTGGGGCAATTCGCGTCACTCTTCCTTGAAATTCACGGTTGGGGAAAGCATCTGCTTGAATACTGACAGGCTGATTCATCCGGACTAGCGCAATATCCACTTCTGGCACTTTAACAACGATTTCCGTACCTCTGGCGATCGCTAAAATCGAACTAGAGGTAGCAGAGGCGGTACTAGAAGCAGAGGTTGTTGGGGTGACAAATGCCCCCACATCAGCGTATTTTTGCGTAATAATGCCATCAAACGGCGCCCGAATGAGACTATCTTCATACTGAACACGAATCCGTTCCATTTCGGCTTTAGCGGCTTCTGCGGCGGCCTGTAACTGAGCTAATTCTGCCTGTGCGGTGCTTTTGCGTTGTTCTAGGGCAATTTTTGTCTCAGCCGCCGTGGCTTGTTCTTGGATAATCGCTTGTTGTAATTCTTGCACTTCAGGAGACGCTGTTCCTTTGGATTGTTCAAAACGTTGTTGGGCTTCTCGCAAATTAGCGGCGGCGTTGTAATACTCATTTAAGGCTTCATCAAACTGATCATTAGAAATCGCCCCTTCTTTGAGTAACTCTTGGTTGCGTTGCAGACGCACTTCAGACAGTTTAAAGCGAGATTCAGCCGACTTTACTTGTGCCTCAAATTGATTGATTTCTCCCGGAATCCTTGCCTGAGCTTGTTTGAAGCGAGATTGACTTTCTAAGAAGCTGGCTTTCGCCTGCTCGAAGCGCATTTCTGCTTGTTTGATTTCGCTGGGAATGCGGATTCTAGCTGTTTCATAAGCCGCAATTGCTTCTTTTAACTTGGCTTGAGATTGCAATCCTTGAGCTTGAATCTCCCGATTTTCCATAATCGCTAAAGGTTGACCTCTTTTAACAATTACACCTTGATCAACTAGGAGTCTCTCTATTCTTCCTGCCACTTTCGGGCTGATATTCACTCTATCAACTGGTTGCACTGTGCCGCTTGCTTCAATTTCCACTGAAAGGGTTTCCGGTGCGGCAACCACCGTTAATTTTTCTAATTCTGCCTGTTTTGTCGGCCTTTCCGTCAATTTTACCGTCATTAAGCCAATAAAAATCAGTCCTCCCGTCATCAAACTCAATAAAATCGGAAGGGGACGATTCATTTTACTCAGCCACAACACAGCCATAACCATTCAAGTTGTACGAAGACGGAACGCATTTACCCACCTATCCTAGCGTCTTATTGTGAATTTTTACCTGAGGCGATTTATTTCGATTCAGCTGTCTAAGTTAAACTGGAACTGGTAATGAGTTTAACTTAATGTGAAAATGACAAGGCCATGACTAATCCGTCTATCCAATCCCCCCAAAATACGCCAATTCGCTCATTAAATGATGCTTTAGAACGATGTCGGTCTTTAGGAATGCGAGTCAGTCGTCAACGCCGTTACGTCCTTGAATTACTCTGGCAAACACAGGAGCATCTTTCGGCGAGGGCAATTTATGACCGTCTGAATCAGCAGGGCAAGGACATTGGTCACACCTCAGTGTACCAGAACCTAGAAGCCTTATCCCATCAGGGAATTATTGAATGTGTCGAACGTTGTGATGGTCGTCTCTATGGTTGTACCAGTGACACCCATAGCCATATTAATTGTTTAGACACCCATCAAATTATTGACATTCAGGTCGAATTACCCGAAGACTTGATTAAAAAGGTTGAAAATCAAACAGGAATTAAAATTACAGACTATCGCATTGATTTTTTTGGCTACACTACAGAATTAACTTAAAATTTCCCCTTTGCGTCATAATAAGAAATTGGACTTTATCTTAAAAGGGGCGATCCCTTAAACCTCTTTTTATTTATTTTTAATAACCCAGCCATTATGACAGACATTCAAACCATTTTAGACGTATTACGCCCCGTCCAAGATCCGGAATTACAAAAGAGCCTCGTTGATCTCAACATGATTCGTAACGTGGCAATAGACGGCAAAAAAGTAAGATTTACCCTTGTTTTAACCACACCAGCCTGTCCTTTACGGGAATTTATTGTCGAAGACTGTCAAAAAGCAGTTAAACAACTGCCTGATATTGAAGAGGTACAAGTAGAAGTCACCGCCGAAACCCCTCAACAGAAACCCTTACCCCATCAACAAGGCGTTCCCGGTATTAAAAATATCATTGCGGTGTCCAGTGGCAAAGGAGGAGTGGGTAAAAGTACGGTTGCCGTCAATATGGCCGTCGCCTTAGCAAAAATGGGCGCAAAAGTCGGATTGTTAGATGCAGATATTTATGGGCCGAATGCACCAACGATGTTGGGGTTGGCAAATGTAGAAATAACTACCCAGAAAGATAGTAACGGCGAAATTCTCGAACCGGCCTTTAACTATGGCGTAAAAATGGTCTCTATGGGCTTTTTAATTGATACCGACCAACCTGTCATGTGGCGAGGACCGATGTTAAATGGCATTATTCGTCAATTTCTTTATCAAGTAAATTGGGGTGAATTGGACTATTTAGTAGTGGATATGCCCCCTGGAACTGGAGATGCTCAATTAACGCTTGCTCAAGCTGTTCCTATTGCTGGTGTGGTCATTGTAACAACTCCTCAGACCGTTTCTTTACTGGATGCCCGTCGCGGCTTAAAAATGTTTGAACAATTAGGGGTTAACGTCTTAGGGATTGTCGAGAATATGAGTTATTTTATTCCGCCGGATTTATCTGACCGCCAATATGACTTATTTGGTTCAGGAGGAGGGGAAAAAGCGTCAAAAGAACTTAACGTTCCCCTTTTGGGTTGTGTTCCTTTAGAAATCGCCCTTAGGGAAGGGGGAGATATGGGTATTCCCATTGTGATGGCTGCACCTGACTCAGCCTCTGCGCAAGCTTTAACTGCAATTGCTCAACAAACGGCCGCTAAGGTGTCCATCGCCGCCTACTCTTAATAATGATCCTAATGAACAAAGACTGAAACTGCTATGTTGCTTCGTTCCCGATTGCGCTATAGATATCCAAGATCCAGAAAATCCAAGATTTTTCCTGAATTAGATTGGACTTTGCTGTGCCTTGTTGTTGGCTTAACGGTTTTAAGCGGTCTTTTAATTCGGAGTACAGAATTACACGAAAAGTCGGTAGATTGGTTTCAACACTGGTTATTCGGTTTAATTGGCTTAGGAATAGCCTTAGGGTTGGCACTTTCTCCCTATAAAGCCTTGATGCGTTGGCATTGGGTCACGTATGCCCTGACAAATCTCTCTTTAATTGCAGTTGTCATTATTGGCGTTACCGCAAACGGTGCGCGAAGTTGGATTAATATTGGAAGTTTTAATGTTCAACCCTCAGAATTTGCTAAAGTTGGCCTAATTATTACCCTAGCCGCCCTTTTACAGCGACAGTCCGCCAACACGATTCCCGTTGTTTTGAAAATTCTGGGGATTGCCAGTGTCCCTTGGCTCTTAATTATGGCGCAACCCGATTTAGGAACAGGGTTAGTCTTTGGGGCAATTACCTTGGGGATGCTTTACTGGGCAAATATGAGTCTAGGATGGGTGATTATTATGATATCTCCCATTATTTCCGCGATTGTCTTTAATTTATCTTTTCCGGCTTGGATAATCTGGGCGTTAGGCATGGGGATCATTGCTTGGTTAACCCTGCCTTGGCGATGGTTAAGTACTATTGGCGTAATTCTCGCAAACTTTGGCGCAGGGAAGTTAAGCGGTATTTTTTGGGGATTATTGAAGGATTATCAAAAAGATCGGTTAACTTTATTTCTTAACCCCGAAAAAAACCCCCTAGGAGGCGGCTATCAACTGATTCAATCTCGTATTGCTATTGGTTCAGGGGAATGGTGGGGACGCGGCTTATTCCATGGTACTCAAACTCAGTTAAATTTTATTCCCGAACAGCATACCGATTTTATTTTCTCAGCAGTAGGGGAAGAATTAGGTTTTATCGGTGCTATGACCGTTCTGCTGGCTTTTTGGCTCATTTGTTTGCGCTTAGTGATGATCGCTAATCAGACTAAGGATAATTTTGGCTCATTGTTAGCGATTGGCGTATTATCTATGATCGCTTTTCAGGTGGTGATTAATATTAGTATGACGGTAGGATTAGCCCCCATTACAGGTATTCCCTTGCCTTGGATGAGTTACGGACGCTCAGCCTTACTCACAAATTTTATTGCCATTGGTTTAGTAGAAGCCGTCGTCTATTCTAGAACTCAAAAATGAAAATCGAGATTTTCTAATTAATAAGCGTATCGCAATCTTCTTCTGCTTTTTTGAGGGTTGCAGTTTGCTCAACATTTTTTTGCAGTTCAGCCAGTTGACGCTTGACGGGGGATAGTTCAGGTTCAATATTAATTTGAATTTTGGGGCCAGTCAAGGCTAAACGGACAATCATACCATCTGTAACAGGGATTTTGGGGGTCGGTTTTTCATTACCATTGAGATAAGTCCCATTTGCGCCTAAATTGACCACTTCCCACTTTAGACCATTACGCCGAATTTCAAGATGGTGACGAGATACGACAGCACTATACAAAACCACATGATTCTCTGTTGAACGACCAATCCGAATGACCGTTTCCGTATTAAACGCCCAATTCTGCATCGGAAGGTTTTTGGTGGGATGGAGTAAGGTCAGAGTAATAGCCGACATCTTGGGGGAAAGCCATAAAGGAATCACGTAACTGAGAGGATAAACGTTCCTCTGTTACCATCATAAGGGTTTATTGAGATTCCCCACATAGATTCCACAAAATTCTTTAAAAAGCGATCGCTTTATTCTTACTTAGGTTACTCAAGGATATTCGTTTAATTGCTATCTTAAAAATCGTTAAATTTTAATTTTTATTGATTGACAATGAATGATTCTCCTTCCCAAGCGCAACAACTCGAACAGTATAGCCAACACCATCCCCATGAAATTCTGTTGGTGACGATTCAATACAATGAGCAAAGAGATCAGATTATGATTTATAAAGGATTTTCGAGTTCTTTAATGAATTCAACCGAATTTAATCCTGATATTCCTATTTTACCAGAGGAAGCTACAATTATTCGCATTGATCGTCTTAAAAGTCCTTATAACTCCCAGAATCCTCAATATCTCGAACAGGGATTGACATGGGAGACGATGCAACCCCGCTTAACGGGTTTAAGTTAATTTTTGTAAACGTTGATCGAGATCATTGTTAACGGAGATCTCATCTTCGATAATAGGGAAAAAATTGGGGATTTCCTGGCCCCTCCTGCTATCATCTGTCCCTTCTCAATTAATGACCCAACCCCCTAACTATGGTAACCCCTTGTCTCCCCCCATTCTTTGCAAACTGGATTTAATATGACCCCACTCCACACCTTATTTCTGAAAGAAAGGCGACTATTAAGCACTTCAGGGGAAGTCTCTCTCTTGAAAAAAGATCCTTGGTTAGCGGCTAATTTATCGATGTTTTTTCCCGGTATCGGGCAGTTTTATGCGGGAAAACCGATTAAAGGACTTATTTTTTTTACTTTTCAACTCACTTTGCTGATCAGTGGGGTTTGGTCGATTTTTGCGCCCGATGGCAAGATTTTGAGGGGATTCATTATCCTGCTTTTAGCAGGGGTTTTTTATCTGTTTAATATGCTTGATGCGCTTCTAGATGTACATCATCACCAAAAACATGAAAACGCTGAAAAAATCCCCCGTAAGCATAAAAATCCGTGGTTTGCTGTCTTCATTTCGCGCATATTACCCGGATTAGGACACATCTATCTCAGTCGCTCTATTTTAGGGTTAATTTTACTCTGTATCAGCTTAATTTTTTTACAACTGAATAATTTTTCAGATATTCTCCTTTTTGCCGTTCCGCTATTGACAGCAATTGCGATTTACGATGTTTACCTCGCTTTTCCTCAACATCCTACCGACAAAAAACGATCTTTGGTAGCAATTTTAGCAGGAATTGTCTTTTTTACAGGCTTATTAGGGACTTATCTGCCAAAATGGCTCGATCATCACTTTGAACAGTTTATCATTCCCAGTCCCTCCATGATGCCGACACTACAGGTAGGTGATCGCGTATTAGTGACCCAATCGACCAATTATCAGCCTCAACGGGGCGATATTGTTGTTTTTCATCCCCCTGAAGCCTTAAAAGACGCAGAAACAGAGACTGCTGAGTTCTTTATTAAACGGGTAATCGGACTGCCGGGAGATAGTATCTCGGTGCGACAAAATCAAGTCTATCTCAATGAGCAAGCATTAAACGAGCCTTATATTGCACAACCTCCCCTTTATCATTTAAATTCGCTGAAAGTTCCACCCAACGCTTATTTTCTTTTGGGCGACAATCGCAATGATAGTTTAGATTCTCATGTGTGGGGATTTTTACCTCAAGAATTAATTTTTGGCAAAGCTTATAAAATTTCTTGGCCATTGAATCGGGTGCAATCTTTGAGGACAACTTCTTTTTAGTCTATCATCTCGCTTTTGTCTAACGCTCAACTCAGGCAAATTTAATGTCTTGAAAAGTTAATTAAACCCACGAAATTGATGATCATTTTAAGGTGTATCGTACGGCAAAAGAGAAACGCTGGAAATTGTCTAATTAATTCTATTTTCCCCATCAATTCTGATTCCGAACTCAACTTGTGATAGGATTTTAGATGGTCTTTTGCTCAAATGATATGATGGACATTCCCAACGACTATTATTATTTTTTACCTCAACCTCCCTATTTTCTTCTCGTTGTGGGATTAGTGACAGGAATTACTTGCGGACTCGCTTTTGAAGCCACCCTCAAAGAATGGGTAAAAGTCTGGCTAAAAAACCCAAAGGATAGTGACTTTAAGTTGACGGATAGTCCTTTATTATTTCCTTTTTTTGGAATTTGTGTGGGAATTTGCATCTTTCTCTCCTCTGGATTAGAAATTTTTCTACCGAATCGTTGGGTATCTTATGCTATCTCTCTGCCGATTACCATTTTTATCGCCGGATTAGTCTGGAAACAGTTAGGACAGTTATTACAACAACTTAAAGCGGGAGGATCAAAAGCGATTGATTTAGATGCTTTTTAAGAGAAGTAAAGTATTAGGGGTTAGGTTTTAGGTTTTTTTCGTTTAATTGAACCTCGCACCTCTTAAAAAACCTTACACTGTCCATGATGACGCAAAAGATGGTCACACAGCACTAGAGCGACCATTGCCTCTACCATCGGCACAGCACGGGGTAAAACACAGGGATCATGACGACCTTTTGCCGCTAAAGTCGTTTCTTCGCCCGTCTTTGTCACTGTTCTTTGTTCTTGTCCAATGGTGGCAGTGGGCTTAAAAGCAGTCCGAATGACGATATTTTCGCCGTTACTGATTCCCCCCTGAATACCACCCGATCGATTGGTAACAGTGCGAATTTCCCCTTTTTTATCGGTGTAAAACTCATCATTGTGTTCTCGTCCCGTTAAGGTTGTTCCTGCGAATCCTGAGCCAATTTCAAAGCCTTTACTGGCGGGTAAGGACATGATTCCTTTGGCTAAATCTGCCTCTAATTTGTCAAATACGGGACTTCCTAATCCTTTTGGTATATTGCGGGCAACACACTCCACAATCCCACCGATAGAATCTTTTTCTTTACGAATTTGATCAATAAGATTAATCATGCGTTCGGCACAATCCCCATCAGGACAACGGACAATATTGGCTTCGACTTGGTCTAAAGTGACCGTATTGGGGTTGATTATGGCTTTTAGATCCTTAATTTGCTTAACATAGGCGATAATTTCTGTATCAGCGACCTGTTTAAGGATTTTTTTGGCGATCGCTCCTGCGGCCACTCGACCAATGGTTTCTCTTGCTGAAGAACGACCTCCTCCTTGCCAATTGCGCAGGCCATATTTTGCGTCGTAGGTAGCATCCGCATGGGAAGGGCGATATTTTTCGGACATTTCTGAGTAATCTTGCGATCGCGCATCTTGATTGCGGACTAAGATCATGATCGGCGTACCAAGGGTTTGCCCTTGAAATATCCCCGAGAGAATTTCACAGTGATCCTGTTCTCGTCGAGGGGTTGTAATCTTACTTTGACCCGGTTTGCGGCGATCAAGTTCAATTTGAATCTCTTCTGGGGTAATCGCTAAACGAGGCGGACAACCATCAATAATTACGCCGACTCCCCCCCCATGAGATTCTCCAAAGGTGGTAATGCGAAAAAGATGGCCAAACGTATTCCCCATAATAATTTACGCTGTAATACTCAAACTTTTATTGTAACTCATTGCTGTTTCTATCATGAAAGTAGGGAAATTGGAGTGAATATGACCTCCTACCGACTGAGGCTATCCCCAGCGAAAAATGGCCGCTCCCCAAGATAAACCTGCCCCAAAACCAGAGGTTGCAATTACATCACCCCCCTTAATTTTGCCTTGTCTAACGGCTTCGTTTAGTGCTAAAGGAATAGAAGCAGAAGAAGTGTTGCCATATTCACTTAAATTGCTAATCACCTTTTCAGGGGCAATTTTCAGGCGATCAGCGACGGCATCCATAATTCGTTGATTTGCTTGATGAAGAATAAGCCAATCAATATCGTGGGTTGTCAATTTGGCTTGGAAGAGAGCTTTTTCAATTACTTCTGGCACTTTAGCCACGGCAAAACGATACACTTCCCGTCCATTCATTGTAATCGGGTGAAATGTTCCCTGATGGACTGAAAGGGCTGAATTTAAGGGGGTTAACTGGGACTGATAGTTCAAATTAAGACAGTGGTTTAAACTGCCATCACTGTACATCGCAAAACCAAGCAATTGATCGATTTCTGTCGCTTGACAGACTACTGCCCCTGCCCCGTCTCCGAATAAAATACAGGTCGTTCGGTCAGACCAATCCACCCAACGGGATAATACTTCACCCCCAATTACTAACGCCGTCCGATAGGTTCCTGCTCGAATGAATTGAGCCGCCGTAATCAAACCAAACACAAAACCTGAACAAGCTGCCGTTAAATCAAAGGCTACGGCTTGGGTTGCTTCTAAATCCCGTTGAATTTGACAGGCTGTGCCGAATAAATCGTCAGGAGTTGAAGTGGCTAAAATAATCAAATCTACATCATTTGAAGAAATGTTGGCAGATTTTAGAGCTTCCATCGCCGCCTGTGTGGATAGACTGCCCAAAGTCTCCCCTTGTGATCCTAAGTGTCGCTGTTGAATCCCCGTTCGGGTGGTAATCCACTCATCAGAGGTCTCTACCATCTGACTGAGATCGTTGTTTGTGAGAATCTGAGCAGGTACAGCCGAGCCACTTCCCATAATTCTCAATCCAGTGCCAAATGAGTTCAAAACTCGCCTTCCTCTTGCTTAAAAATGAATGATGAATCAAAAACAAGCGATAGTGTTTAAGATTCTTGATGAACTGTCTCAGATAGCGTAGGAGACGAATTAGTTTGATATTGGTTAGCGTTTTGAATCCGTTCTAGCACTTGATTATCGTAGGCTTCCTTAGCCAAACGAATGGCGTTAAAAATCGCGGGGGATTGGGAACTGCCATGACTAATAATACAAATGCCATCTACGCCGAACAGGAGCGCACCCCCGTGCTCAGCATAATCCATCCGTTGCTTGACCCGTTTGAGATTGGGTTTGAGCAGGGCTGATCCCAGTTTTCCGTTAAGACCTTGGGGAAGTTCTTCTAACATGATTTGTAAGAGAACAGAGCCGACCGATTCAGCAAATTTTAAGAGAATATTGCCAATAAAGCCATCACAAACGATGACATCAAACTCCCCTTTCATGACATCCCGACCTTCAGCGTTCCCCACAAAAGGAATATTGGGGTTTTCTTGAAGCAACTCGTGGGTTTTTAGGGATAAATCATTGCCTTTGCCAGGTTCTTCTCCAATATTGAGTAAGCCCACTTTGGGGGATTCCACCCCAATGACATATTGGCTATAGATTGTCCCCATAATGGCAAACTGCTCTAAATATTTGGGTTTACTGTCAACGTTTGCCCCTACGTCTAGCACGATGACTGATTTTCCCGCTAAAAGGGTCGGTAAAACAGCACCGATAGCCGGGCGATCAATGCCGGGTAAGCGTCCTAATCTGAGTAAGGCGGCAGCCATTGCCGCTCCAGAATGGCCAGCCGATACCACCCCATCGGCTTGTCCCTGTTTGACCTGATTCATCGCCACATTGATCGAAGACTGAGGTTTCCGCCTTAAAGCGACTAGGGGTTCTTCGTGCATATCTACAACCCCATCCGCCTCAACAATGGTCAAGTTCTGCGGATGAGAATGGTGGGTGAGGCAAGATTCTAAGGCAGGGCGATCACCTACTAATAAAATCTCGACGTCTAGCTCTTCGGAGGCGCGGATCGCTCCCGCAACAATTTCGTTGGGGGCGTAGTCTCCTCCCATAGCGTCTACTGCAATTCGTGCGCGCGTTGATGCCATTGAATTTCGATGATAGAAGCCTTCAAAATTTTAGCAGATGCCCTCGATTTTTCTAAACTGAGATTTTTCAATTGAGAAGATGGGCAAGGTTGGGGGATTAATGGTACAAAAGGAGCCAATCAATCACTCTACTAAGATTATGCCACGCAGTGAGGAGGTTCTAACATGATTAAGGGATTACTTTTGGCGGGGATGGGGATCGCTTTGAGCTTTTTGGGGGGACAAAAGACATCGCTTGAATCGTTTCCCCTAGTGAATTGGCCGACAGCCAAAGTCTTTAATGTGCCGAGTGATCCTGATCCTCAAGTCGCTCAACTGATTGAAAATTATTTAACTCGCTTGACCCAATTGGGTTATGATCGCCATCGTCAAGGGGTTTGGTTACAAACAGAATGGGCGGCTTTGGGAGAAAATCAGGCTTATTTGCCCCTATCAGCGGCTTCTCTTACTAAAATTGCCACTTCTCTAGCCGCACTCGAAACGTGGAACACAGATTATCGTTTTATTACGGAGATATACACAACAGGGACGTTAGAAAATGGCGTTCTTCGGGGAGATTTATTAATTAGAGGTGGTCATGATCCTTTTTTTGTCTGGGAAGAGGCGATCGCTTTAGGCAATGCTCTAAATCAGTTGGGCATTCGGCAAGTTAAAGGAAATTTAATTATTGTGGGCAACTTTGCTATGAATTTCCAAGAAAATAATCAAAAGTCAGCAGAAGCAGTAAAAGTTGCACTAGATTCTCGTAAATGGACTCCTTTGGTCGAAAAAGCTTATGGCAATTTGCCCCTGAGTACCCCTCGTCCGCTTTTAAGCATTGCAGGTCAATTACAAGTGTCATCAGTTTTGCCATCGGAAGCACAATTGCGTTTGAGCCATCAATCCCTCACTTTGGCAGAAATTCTCAAACAAATGAATATTTATAGTAACAATGCAATGGCGGAGATACTAGGACAAGCGGTGGGAGGGGCGAAGGTGGTGGCACAGACGGCTGCACGAGCAGGCAAATTTTCCCCTGATGAGATTCAATTGATTAATGGTTCAGGATTAGGGGTAGAAAATCGTATTTCTCCCCATGCGGCGGCGAAAATGTTAATAGCGTTAGAGGAGAAGTTAGAAGATAATCCTTTTTCTGTGGCGGATTTATTCCCTGTAGCGGGAAGAGATAGGACGGGAACAATGCAATGGCGAGCGATTCCGGAAGGGGTTGCGATTAAGACAGGAACATTAAATCAAGTCAGTGCTTTAGCTGGGTTAATTCCCACCGAAGAAAGAGGGTATGTTTGGTTTACTTTAATTAATTCGGGAAGTGGTATTGAGCGATTTAGAGCAGAACAAGATAGATTTTTACAACAAATTGGGAATCACTGGCACATTATTCCCAGTAATATCATTGATACTTCTATTAGCGAGGTTTTCTTAGGTGATCCTACCCGTAATCAGTTACCTGTCCATTGAAAAAAAGGATGACCCATTTTGGAGGAATAAAAGGGTTTATCTCTCAGGCGTTTTCGGCAAAAAATTTTCAGAATAAACGAAGTAAATCAAATAAAAAGAAATAGTTGCCGCCAAGAAACACCAAACTGAAATAAAAGCATAATCAAGCAACACTTCGGTTAAGATAAATGCCCCTAAAAGCATTCCTCCTAAATAATTTAATTCCTTTTTGCTCGAAAGAAATAAACCAATTAAGGAGACACAAATATATAAGAAAATTCCCAGATAGGGAGAAATAATTCCTGTACTAAGAACCTGAATTTGATAACGAATTGACCCTTTAAACACCTGAACTGATAGCCAATCAGGATAAAAAAGAAGAGGAAAATACAAAAAAATCCCATACAAAATACCCATGACCATCAATCCTGCCAAGACTTTTTGAATAATTGGTCTTGTTTCTAATGTCAGAGCAGAAAGTGTCATCCAAAATAGCCATAGAAAATGGGAAAAAAATAAAAAGCCAAGGGCGTAAGTTCTCGTTACTTGAGGAATATTATCATTAAACGAAAGCCAAATCATTCCTTCCCATCCCTGCTGAATACCGAAGAGAATTGGGATACTCCCTATCGGTAAATAAGCATAATGATGTGTCTGAATCACGCTACTGACGCCATAAATCCCCGATGATATCAATAAAGCACTAGCGATAAAACTGGCTGATGCCGAAAAACACATATTTTTACGGTGGAGGAGGTGCGATCGCCCTTTAAATGAGTGGCTGAGTTAATCAAATAAGTGCTGCACCCCGTCAAATGTCGAGAAAAGGCGTGTTTTCTGGGTGCTTTTACAGTAACAAGTCTTAAAGATATGTATTAGGCGAAGATTTCCCTCTATGGCTTTTTTTGAGCTACGTTTGGTACCGTCGTCGTCCTTTACGCTGTTTTTGTCTGGCGAGTGCTTTACGTTTACTTTTCTCAATGGGGGTTTCAAAATAGCGGTTTTTCTTAACGTCAGAAAAGATACCTGCGTGACGCACTTTGATCTTAAATCGACGTAAGGCTGATTCAATTCCTTCATTTTCGCCAAGTTTTATCTGAGCCATCTCATTTCCTTACCTCGATAGATTAGTTATCAGTTGCTCATTGGGAACAAATTGTCCCATCTGCTTGATCTGTAGCGGATAGCAACACTTTTGTCCTGTTTATCTAGAAAATCGCCATATCAGGAGCGAGGGCGAGCTTTATTAACTTTTAATTGACGCCCCATCCATTCAGCACCGTTAAGGGTGCGGATAGCTGTTTCTTCTTCTGCATCAGTTCCCATCTCAACAAAGGCAAAACCGCGCATCCGCCCGGTATCTCTATCTTTAGGCAGGCTGAGTTTTGTGACGGTGCCATATTCGGTAAATACTTCTTTTAGATCGTTTTCAGTGACTTGAAAAGATAAGTTACCTACATAAATTGTCATCAAAATTCTCCAAAATCAAAGGTGGAAGTAGGAATCAGATTCGGAGAAACGCTTTAATCACGAATTATACTACCGAAAATTTACTCTTAGAGTAGTTTAACATGAAGCCGATTCTTAAGGTGTAAAAGCCTTAAATTTTGTCCTCAGTAAAGAGTTAACCCCAGAAGTTTCAAGCAACCCAATTCCCTGATAATCTCTCTGCTATGCTAAAGAAGATACAGCTGAGACTATCCTAAACCATTGCCATGACTACCGATCTAAAACCCCCCTCTCCTCAGAAAGAAGATGACGATTTAGATGAACTCCCTGATGAGGCGGAAATGTCGCTGTTTGACCATCTAGAGGAATTACGGTATCGCATCTTTTATGCATTGATTGCCGTGGCGGTTGGGATGGTGATTTGCTTTATTTTTGTGCGTCCTCTCGTACAGGTATTGCAGTTTCCGGCAAAAGAGGTGAGATTTTTACAACTTGCGCCGGGAGAATTCTTTTTTGTCTCCCTTAAAGTCGCAGGTTACAGTGGCGTCTTGATAGCTAGTCCTTTTATTCTCTATCAAATCATTCAATTTGTCTTACCTGGCCTTACCCGTCGAGAACGTCGTCTTCTGGCTCCTGTTGTCTTGGGTTCTAGCATTCTCTTTTTTGTGGGGTTAGGATTTGCCTATTTTATTCTCGTTCCGGCGGCTTTGAACTTCTTTATTACCTATGGGGCGGATGTCGTCGAACAGGCTTGGTCAATCGAGCAGTATTTTGAGTTTATTTTGCTTTTAATGTTCAGTGTGGGATTGGCTTTTCAAATTCCTGTGATTCAGATGATTTTGGGTTATTTAAATATTATTTCCTCCCAACAGATGTTAAAAGGATGGCGTATCGTCGTTTTGGGGGCAGTAATTTTGGGAGCGGTTTTGACCCCTTCCACTGATCCTTTGACTCAATCGCTGTTAGCAAGTGCCGTGCTAGGATTATATTTTGGGGGAATTGGCCTAGTGAAATTAACGGGACATTAATCTCAACTGGGGCAAAAAGATGTCACTTTTGAGAGAGAAAAGGGGAACACTGAGATCAAGTTCACAGACGAGGCCATGCTGGATTCTCAATCATCCCCGTTTATAATAGGTAAAATACTGACTCCGATCAATCCGTACTTGATCAGTCCCCCGTTCGTCTATGAGTAGGAGGGGTTAGCGGGGTTAACACAAGGAAAATATTCATTCCTCTATCCCTATATTGAGGTTACCTCACCCGTTCGTTACTCACTCACCTGTCTGACAAGAAACATGAGTCACTGGAAAGCTGGACATAAAATTCAAAATGGACGCTATATTTTTGATAAATTGCTGGGCTATGGGGGAGTCGGTGTTACCTATCGGGCGCAGGAACAATTATCAGGGGAATATGTAGCGATTAAAACTTTAAATGCTTTAATTCAGAACGAATCTGATTTTCCTAAACATCAAGAGCGATTTATCCAAGAAGCGTTTCGTTTGGCTCGGTGCAATCATCCCCATATTATTCGGGTGGAAAATGTGTGCCAGGAAGAAGCTTTATGGTGCTTGGTGATGGAATATATTCCGGGGGGAACTCTACAGCAATATGCTCATTACAAGTCGGGATTATCGGAAGAAGAAGCCTTAAAATACATTTTTCAGATGGGGGATGCTTTAAATTATATTCATCAGCAAGGATTTATTCATCGGGATGTTAAACCGGGGAATATTATGCTGAGAAAAACCGATATGAAGGCAGTTTTAATTGATTTCGGGTTAGCACGGGACTTCGTACAAGATAGGACGCAAACTCATACCAATTCTCGCACTGAATCCTATGCCCCCATTGAACAATATGAATTAAGAGCGAAAAGAGGAGCCTATACCGATGTTTATGCCTTGGCCGCTACTTTATACTATACTTTGACGCTACAGTTACCTTTCCCCGCCCAATTTCGTCAACAGGGGGCTAAATTGATTCCCCCTAAAGAGCATAATCCCGAAATCAGTGATACGATTAATCAGGCAATTTTGTTAGGGATGGAACTGATTCCCAACCATCGTCCTCAGTCTATTCCGGATTGGCTAACCTTACTTTATCCTCCTACGTCAGCCGTTACGCCGAGTTTGCCGTCAACGTCTTCTCCCTCCAAACATTCTAGTCGGCAAACAAAGACATCCCGTGTGAGTCTAATAAAATCTAATGTTAATCCTGTCAATGGCCATTATTCGGCGACTTCTTCTGAAAAATCGGCTGTGGTTGCTTCTCCTGCGCTCTTCGTTTCATCTCAAGGGGTTGACTATAACCCGTTACAGCACCTGTTAGCGGAGGGAAATTGGCAGGAGGCAGATAGAAAAACAGGCCAACTGATTTTACAAGTCGCAGGACGGGAAAAAGCGGGATGGATCGATGAATCTCACTTGGATATGATGTCTTGTGAGGATTTTTTGTTGATTGATCGCTTATGGGTAGACTATAGTCAGCAACATTTTGGCTTTTCAGTGCAACGGGATATTTACCGACAATTGGGGGGATGGGATAGTTATGATGCAGAGATTTGGCGTAATTTTGCGGAAACGGTGGGTTGGCGAACACCCCAAGGGTGGCAACCTTATAAAGGTTTGATTTTTTCGTTAAATTCTCCTAAAGGACATCTACCGATGTTAGGAATGCAGTTTTGGGGGTTCCGGGGTTGGATTATCGCGATCGCGCGTAAATTAGATGGCTGTCGGATTTGAAAGAAAAGTTAGGGAACAGCGCAACGAACACTCACACCTTATTTTAGATCAATTGGGGAGCATTGTCAGTATTTTGATTGAGCCAACCGAGTTGACGTTTGGCTTGTATAACAGCGATTCGGATGGAACTCATCGTTGCAATAAATCGGTAAATTTTCTCAGGATTGCGAGGATTGGGATCAATTTTAACAACATTATCTCGCCAAAGTTCGCTTCCGGCGGACCAATCCAACTGGGCTAATTGAGATACCTTAAAGTGATCAAAGGTGATGATTTCAGCATCATAAGTGCAGTAGAACAATCGTCCTAAAATTTCTACTCCAACACTACGACCTAAGACACACGTGTTCTGAAAATTCTCGACCTGCTTGACTGTTAAATCATAGGCAGAAACGCTTGAAATAAGCTTTGTTTGCTGACATTCTGAGAAAAATAGATTAAGACAGTGGCTCAAAGCTCTGGATGCTTCATCTACATTGATATTTTCTAGGGGATCACTGGGATCATTGGCAAAAGCACTACTCACCATTTTATCTAAAAAATTGACCGTATAGATATGTTTGTGTTTCGGGGAAGGTGTACCTTTGATTTTTTCGGTTTTGCCGTTAAACATCGGCACCGTTTCGAGAATTTTTTTGGTAATACCGACAGAACCTTCAAATTCACCAAAAGAAATGAGTAGAGACTTATCTAAAGCTCTCGTTTGTGCCATATCTCGGAAATCAGTTTGACATTGCTGAAAATCGGGTTCTAGCACTAAGGTAATCGGAAAGTCGTTATCGCCAATTAGTTCCCCGTTGGAACTTTCAATCAGTTGATGAATAGCTCGTTTGCGATGCTGTCCATCGGTAATATCGAGTTTTACCCCTCTGGGAATGACCACAAAGCAAATTCCTCGGCCAAGCTCGAGAATTTCTATTTTATTAGGGTCAATATTAGCGGTTAAGGTTCCTAAAATCCAAGGTTTATGGTGTTTGACTCGTTTGAGAATGTATTCCTTGACTTCTTCTGTATGTCCTTTGACTTCAGGACGGTTTTTGCCTGAATCAGGGTCATTATTGTCTGAGGGTTTAGCTTGAAGCAAAACGGGCAAATCATGAGCAGGAACGTTGATTTGAATCATTTTTCGTTTGCCTTGCTCAAACATCAAACCAAGATAGCACGTTTCACGATAAAATTGCCCAAAATAGGTATTGAGGGCTTGATTGAATTGTTGCTGAATGTCTTGTAGATGCCCTTTGAGTTCGCTGTCTACGTTTATTTGTTCTGTGATAGGGTCTGGAGGGGTTTGTTCTAACATGAGTAGTATGATTAAGCGTCAGTATTTATTAATTTTTTCATCATAGCGGCCTTACAATTGTCTAGGTATCGAGGAAATTACGGGATTTTTAATGATGAATATTGTTCAATCCTCTCTCTTTCATAACCGTAGCTTAGATGAACTTGTTAAGGATATAGAGAAATTAAGCCAAGAAATTCAAAATTTATATTGTGCAGATAGTATTCCTTGGATTATTGGCGTTTCATGGGGAAAAGATAGTACAGCAATCCTTCAGTTAATCTGGAATGCGATCGCATCTCTCCCCTACGAAAAGCGACAAAAAACAATACATATTATTACGACCGACACATTTGTTGAGAATCCAGTGGTATCTGTTTGGGTTCGTAAGTGTTTAGACAAAGTGACTCAGGCGGCAATAAAGCAAAAAATGCCCTTTCATGCCCACTTATTACACCCTTTGATTCGTGCTACTTTTTGGGTTTGTTTAATTGGCAAAGGCTATCCTGCTCCCCGTCATGGATTTCGCTGGTGTACCGATAGAATGAAAATCCAGCCTGTTAACTATTTCATTCGTAACATGGTTAGAGCAAACGGAGAAACTATCGTCGTTTTAGGTTCACGCAAATCAGAAAGTGCGGCGCGTGCAGCAACCATGAAAAAACACCAAGAGGGAAGAGTAAGAGAGCGACTGAGTCCTAATTCTCGTCTTCCTAATTCTCTTATTTATACTCCCATTGAAGATTGGCAGACAGATGAAGTTTGGATGTATTTGATGCAGTGGGAAAACCCTTGGGGAATCAGTAATAAGGATTTATTCACCATGTATCGAGGGGCAACGGCGGATAATGAATGTCCTCTTGTTGTAGATACTTCTACCGCTAGCTGTGGCGATTCTCGGTTTGGTTGTTGGGTATGCACCATGGTGAGCAAAGATAAATCCATGGAGGCAATGATTCAAAATGATGTTGAAAAAGAATGGTTACAGCCCTTACTAGACATTCGCAACGAATTAGATGAACCCAAGGATAAATATCGTCGAGATTTCCGTCGTTTGTACGGCAAAGTCGAATTATTTGGCTCAGAAAAAATTGAACCGATTCCTGGCCCCTATCTGCGAGAATGGCGTGAATATTGGTTAAAAAGGGTATTAGAAGCACAAGTTTCTGTTCGTGAAAATGCTCCCGATGAATACAAAGAAGTTATCTTAATTACTCCCGAAGAATTAAGCGAAATTCGGCGGATTTGGTTAGAAGAAAAACACGAATTTGATGACAGTTTGCCCAAAATTTACCAAGACGTAATGAAACAGCCATTCCAAGACCCCCGATTGGGGGCAGACGACCCTAAACTCCTTGGTAGTGACGAATGGGATATTTTATGCGAAATTTGTCAAGAGGACGCCATGCACCTTGAATTAATGGCCAAATTGTTGGATACCGAACGACAACATTTCACGAAAATCCGTCGTATTGGTATCTATAAAGATCTGGAACACTGTTTTAATACCAGTTCTCGCTCTAAAGAGGACGCGATCGCTCATGCTCATCTACAGCGCAATGTCAAAGCGGCGGCTAGCCGTGGCGATGTTACGGCTTTAAGGCAATATCTGGCGGGGGAAACGCCAGAGACGTCTTCTGAAGAATTGACGAAGACAGAGGAAACTTTACCTTTGTTGAATCTAGAAGTTAATCAACCTCAGGAAACGCCTAAAAATCCAAAATCTTGGTTACAAATGAAGTTTAAAAAGTAGCATTGCCGAAAAAATGATCGCTCTTTTTTGCAACTCCCTCAATCCATTTTAAAGGTTGGAAACTGCTAAACGGTGGATTATACCGAGGTTGAAACTTGAATTTACATTTCTACTTTCAAATAAATCTTTTTTAAGTTATTAAAAGCTTGTGAGAAAAGAAATATTCAGATTTTCTTGAAGGCACATCGTTGAGAAGAAATTAAGAATTGAGTCACTCAATATATCAATATTTCTCAACAAGAAAATCTCAAGATAGAGAAACACATTTAAAAAGGAGAATTCATTTAATTAACCCAAAAAGTGAGAGACAAAGTAATAAGACTAGATTCAATACGATTGACTAAAAAAGCGTATCAGCAATTCTTAACATTATTTCTGAAAAAACAGCGATCGCTTTGAGCTTATCTGAAAAACCTACCGCTATAATTAAGCGATACAAAATTTCTGAGCGTTACTGCTATGTACGAAAAACTGACACCTCCTTCTACAGGGTCTAAAATTACCTTTAAAGAGGGTAAACCCCTTGTTCCTGATGACCCTATAATTCCCTTCATTCAGGGCGACGGAACAGGAGTCGATATTTGGCCGGCTACCGAACAAGTGATTAACGCCGCCGTGGAAACAGCCTATGGGGGAAAACGCAAAATTAACTGGTTTAAAGTGTATGCAGGGGATGAAGCTTGTGATGTTTATGGGACGTACCAATATCTTCCTCAAGATACCTTAAACGCCATCCAAGAATATGGTATCGCCATCAAAGGCCCTCTAACCACGCCTATTGGTGGGGGAATTCGGTCTTTAAACGTTGCTTTACGACAAATTTTCACCTTATACGCCTGTGTACGTCCCTGTCGTTACTATCCTGGTACGCCTTCTCCCCACAAAAGTCCAGAGAAACTAGATGTGATCGTCTATCGAGAAAACACGGAAGACATCTACTTGGGGATTGAGTGGAAGCAAGGCAGTGAAATTGCTGATAAACTGATTAATTATCTTAATACTGACTTAATCCCTGCGACGCCTGAACACGGCAAGAAGCAAATTCCTCTTGATTCGGGTATCGGCATCAAACCCATCAGTAAAATCGGTTCGCAGCGTTTGGTTCGTCGTGCGATGGAACACGCCTTACGCCTGCCTAAAGCCAAGCAACAGGTGACTCTTGTGCATAAAGGCAATATTATGAAATACACTGAAGGAGCCTTTCGGAATTGGGGTTACGAACTAGCGACAATCGAGTTTCGAGATAGTTGTGTTACTGAACGAGAATCATGGATTTTGAGTAATAAAGAGCATAATTCGGAAATTTCGATTGAGGATAACGCTCGCCAAGTTGAACCGGGGTATGACGCCTTAACACCAGAGAAAAAAGAGCAAGCTTGTGCAGAAGTTAAAGGCGTATTAGATACAATTTGGGAGACTCACGGTGACGGTAAATGGAAAGACAAGATAATGGTCAATGATCGTATTGCAGACAGTATTTTTCAACAAATTCAAACTCGTCCTGACGAATATTCTATCCTAGCAACCATGAACCTCAATGGGGATTACCTCTCCGATGCGGCGGCGGCTATTGTTGGCGGATTAGGCATGGGGCCAGGGGCGAATATTGGCGATAATTGTGCAATTTTTGAGGCAACTCACGGAACTGCTCCTAAACATGCTGGTTTAGACCGAATTAATCCTGGTTCTGTTATTTTATCTGGAGTGATGATGCTAGAGTATATGGGATGGCAAGAAGCGGCCGATTTGATTAAGAAAGGTATCGGTGCGGCGATCGCTAATCGGGAAGTGACCTATGATTTAGCAAGGTTAATGGAACCGCCTGTTAATCCGCCTTTGAAGTGTTCGGAATTTGCTAGTGCTATTATTGATCATTTTGACGATTAAAATTCGGTTAGAGGGTATCTATCAATAAAAGACTAAACCCTTTTGTTGGTCAGACAGAGATTAATCCTGAAACAGTAGAAGCGCAAGTCTTAAACAGTCCCTTAAGATTGATTTTACAGATACCTTCTAGGGTGAGAAAACTCACCCTAAATCAACACAAATTTATATAAGAAATGAGTTACTAGATTCAAAATTATCATCTGCGAAGGAATACAAGAAACTTGAATAATAATTTATATTTTTAACCAATCGAAAATCTGAGAAATAGTTAAATTAAGTTTAATCGGTTCTAAAACAGGTAAGGTTTCTTCTGAATCAAGATGATAAATTTTGGGGGTTTGATTCACTTTAAACACAAAAATTGATCGTTCATCTGGATTAATTAACCATCCGAGTTTATCTCTATTCTCTAGACAGAAAATAAGATTATCTATTACTTTTGTGATGGATTGGTTGGGAGATAAAATTCAAATTGCCCAATCGGGTGCAAAGGAAATTACCGTGTTTTCAGGTTCTTCTGTGTCCGTTAAGGGAATTTTATCCCAAAGAAGTACGACAATATCATGAACAATTAATTGCTGACCAAAAGTGCAACATAATTCAGGAAATGCTAAAGCAATTTTTTCGAGTTTAGCGATTGAATCAATATGACTCGCTAATTTTAATTGGAAGCGACTATGATGAATTTTCGGCGTGGGTTTCTGACGAGTTTCGCTATTGATATATTCCCAAGCGGATTTAATATCAAGATAAGATTGCTGAGGAAATAATTCAAGATTTAATCGTTTCGTTTAGGTTATTGACATGAGCGTTAATCGCTAATAAATTACCTGATAAAAATTATAAGAAAAGAAAAAAAAGAAACAGTTACCCAGACTGAATTAATCCAATACGGGTGACTGCATTATTCCTTCCTTAACCCGTTAAAAATTGCTATGATTTGTGATAGCATGGGTCATTTTATCGATCACCTCAGTTACTAAAATTGCGCCTAATTCTCCCGATACACGAGTGCGAACGCTCAAAGCTTCAGATTCTACTTCTTTCGCACCTACAACAGCCATGACAGGGATTTTCTCTTTCTCAGCATTGCGAATGAGTTTCGCTAATCTTTCTCCTGAAGTATCTACCTCGGCACGGATTCCGACTGTTAACATCTGAGCAACCACCGTTTTCGCATAGTTTAACTGAGCGTTACTAACAGGTAATAGACGAATCTGTACAGGAGACAACCATAGGGGAAAATCACCAGCATATTCTTCAATTAAGATGCCAATTAAGCGTTCTAACGACCCAAACGGCGCACGGTGAATCATCACGGGACGTTTTCTTTCCCCATCTTCAGCCATGTATTCAAGGTCAAAGCGTTCCGGCAAATTGTAATCTACTTGTACTGTTCCTAGTTGCCATTCCCTTTCTAGAGCATCTTGGAAAATAAAGTCTAGTTTAGGTCCATAAAAAGCGGCTTCTCCAGGTGCTTCAAAATAGTTCATATCGAGGGTTTGAACCGCACGACGAATGGCATTTTCTGCTTTTTGCCACGCTTCATCAGAGCCAATATATTTATCCGACTCAGGATCACGGAAACTTAAGCGTGCTTTAAAATTCTTCAGTTGCAAACTCTCAAAGACAGCAAGAATTAAATCCACAACGCTCAAGAATTCATCATCTAACTGTTCTGGGGTGACGAAAAGATGAGAATCATCTACTGTAAAGCCTCGAACACGGGTTAATCCGCCCAATTCCCCAGATTGTTCATAACGATACACCGTGCCAAATTCCGCCAATCGCATCGGCAAGTCTCGGTAAGAGCGTAACTCACTCTTATAAATTTGGATATGAAAAGGACAATTCATTGGTTTTAAGACAAAACCTACTTCTTTTGAAGCTTCGTCTAAGTTTTCCGCCATCATGGGGAACATATCTTCTTTATAATTTTGCCAGTGACCTGAAACCTTAAATAAATCAACTCTGCCGATGTGAGGTGTAACAACGGGAAGATAACCCCGCTTAATCTGTTCTTGTTTCAAGAAATCCTCTAAGGTTGACCGAATAAGGGTTCCTTTGGGAGTCCATAAAGGAAGTCCGGGACCCACTGAGTCAGAAAAAATGAACAATCCAAGTTCTTTGCCTAATTTACGATGATCTCGCTTTAAAGCTTCTTCTTTGCGCCGTTTATATTCAGCTAACTGTTCTGGGATTTCCCATGCTGTGCCGTAGATACGCTGAAGTTGGGCTTTGGTTTCATCGCCCCGCCAGTATGCTCCTGCCACCGTTTCTAAATCAAACGCTTTAGGGTTTAATTCCCCTGTGGTTTCCAGATGGGGACCTGCGCAGAGATCCCACCATTGGTCGCCTAAATGATAGACTGTAATGGGTTCTTGAATTCCTGCCAGAATTTCCAATTTATAAGGTTCATTAATCGCTTTAATCCGTTTTTCTGCTTCTTCACGGCTCACTTCTTCACAAGTAACAGGTAGGTTTTTGTTGATAATTTTGATCATTTCTTTTTTAATGTCTTTAAGATCCTTTTCAGTGAAAGGTTCAGGGACATCAAAATCATAGTAAAATCCTGTTTCTGTCCAAGGTCCAATGGTCACTTGTGCTTTAGGAAAGCGTTTCTGCACTGCCATAGCCATGACATGAGAGGCAGTATGACGAATCCGTTTCAGGCTTTCTGATTCACTGGTACGAGGGAGTTTAATGGGTTCTGCTTGTTCAGACATGACGACGCTTAATGAATTGATTGTGATTGAGTCCATTTTTCTATGATACTAGACGGAATTAAAGCGGCGTAAAATCTGTTATATTTTATCTTCTTGAGTAGGAAAGCAAATTAGCTAACGGTAAAGCGAATTCATAGAAGAACAAGAAATACAATCTGAGCTTTTTCCAAATCTAAAGTCAACCGTTAAACAAATTTTTGAAGTATAATTTTTATCTCAAGAACCCTCATTATTACTCAGAAAAATAAGTTACTAAAATAATAACCTTAAAAGACAGGTGCCTAAAAATCTAGACAAAAGTCATTAAACCTAAATAAAGAAAAGCGTATCCTGAGCAGAAATAGCCGATACAATGATGGAGATTTAGACTCGTAATTGTATCAAGAAAGCCTATGCCACGCCGCGACGATTTAAACAAGATTCTCATTTTAGGTGCAGGTCCCATTGTCATCGGACAAGCTTGCGAATTTGACTATTCAGGAACACAAGCCTGTAAAGCTCTGCGAGAAGAAGGATATGAAGTTGTTTTAGTCAATTCTAACCCTGCATCTATCATGACCGACCCAGAAATGGCAAATCGGACTTATATCGAACCCCTAACCCCCGAGATTATCGCCAAAGTTATTGCGAAAGAACGTCCTGATGCTTTATTGCCGACGATGGGAGGTCAAACCGCCTTAAATCTTGCGGTTACTCTGGCAAAAACGGGAGTATTAGAGCAATATAATGTAGAATTGATCGGGGCAAAACTTCCTGCCATCGAAAAAGCAGAAGACAGGGATTTATTCCGAGAAGCGATGAGAAAAATCGGTGTTCCCTGTTGTCCATCGGAAATTGTCACCAATATGGACGAAGCCAAAGCGGCGGTTGCAAAAATTGGTTCTTATCCCCTCATTATTCGTCCTGCGTTTACCTTAGGCGGATCAGGGGGAGGCATTGCTTATAACCAAGAAGAATATGAAGAAATGGCACAATATGGACTAGATATGTCTCCTGTATCGCAAATTTTGGTAGAAAAATCGCTCTTAGGCTGGAAAGAATACGAATTGGAGGTCATGCGAGACTTAGCGGATAATGTTGTTATTATCTGTTCGATTGAAAACTTTGACCCGATGGGCGTCCATACTGGGGATTCTATCACCGTTGCGCCGGCACAAACCTTAACCGATAAAGAATATCAGCGTTTAAGAGATTATTCTATGGCCATTATTCGAGAAATTGGCGTAGAAACGGGGGGTTCTAATATTCAATTTTCTATAAACCCCACCAACGGCGATGTCATTGTTATTGAGATGAATCCTCGCGTATCACGGTCTTCGGCTTTAGCGTCGAAAGCCACAGGATTCCCCATTGCCAAATTTGCGGCAAAATTAGCAGTGGGTTACACTTTAGATGAAATTTCCAATGATATTACGCAGAAAACTCCAGCTTCTTTTGAACCCACCATTGACTACGTCGTAACCAAGATTCCTCGCTTTACCTTTGAGAAATTTCCCGGCTCCCAACCCATTTTAACCACCCAGATGAAATCTGTTGGGGAAGCGATGGCAATTGGTCGAACTTTTCAAGAGTCTTTTCAAAAAGCCTTAAGATCGCTTGAAACAGGTCGTCACGGCTTTGGTTGTGAGCGTAACGAAACCTTGCCTTCTCTGTCTCAAATCCGTGCCAGCTTACGTACCCCCAACCCTGAACGGGTTTACTCTATCTATCATGCCATGAAAATGGGAATGACAGTGGAGGAAATTCACGAATTAACGGCCATTGACATCTGGTTCTTAGATAAATTATACGATTTAGTTCAAACTGAAAAATTTCTCAAAAATACCCCTCTAAAACAAATTACTGCGCCACAAATGCGTTTAATTAAGCAACAAGGGTTCAGTGACTATCAAATGGCCTTTGCCACAAAAACAAAAGAGGATGAAGTTCGCGCCTATCGTAAGGAATTAGGCATTGTTCCCGTTTATAAGGTGGTAGATACCTGTGCGGCAGAATTTGAAGCTTATACGCCTTATTATTACTCTACCTATGAACCCGATGAAACCGAAGTCACCCCGATTGATAAACCCAAGGTCATGATTTTGGGGGGTGGACCCAATCGGATTGGACAAGGGATAGAATTTGACTATTGCTGTTGCCATGCGTCCTTTGCCCTGTCTGATGCCGGATTTGAGACAATTATGGTCAATTCTAATCCAGAAACCGTCTCCACCGATTATGATACCAGCGATCGCCTTTATTTTGAACCCCTTACCAAAGAGGATGTCCTCAATATCATTGAAGCGGAAAATCCTGTCGGTATCATCGTGCAATTTGGCGGTCAAACCCCCCTAAAATTGGCTGTTCCTCTGCAAAAATACCTTGATAGTCCCGATTGTCCTGTTCAAACCAAAATTTGGGGGACCTCCCCCGATTCCATTGATACTGCTGAAGATCGAGAACGATTCGAGCGAATTCTCCATGGACTAAATATTAAACAGCCACCAAATGGCATTGCTCGCAGTTACGAAGAATCTCTTGCAGTAGCGTCTCAGATTAACTATCCTGTAGTGGTACGTCCGTCCTATGTTCTGGGGGGTCGTGCTATGGAAATCGTCTATTCTGATGAAGAATTAGAACGCTATATGACCTATGCAGTGCAAATTGAACCCGACCACCCCATTTTAATCGATAAATTCCTCGAAAATGCCATTGAAGTAGATGTGGATGCTTTATCTGACCTCACAGGTAAGGTCGTTATTGGGGGAATTATGGAGCATATTGAAGAAGCAGGGGTTCATTCCGGAGATTCTGCCTGTTCTTTACCGTTTACGACCCTTTCTGCTGCGGTTATAGATACGATTCGTCAATGGACAACCCAACTTGCCAATGCGTTGAATGTAGTAGGGTTGATGAATATTCAATACGCTGTACAAGGCGAACAAGTGTATATCTTAGAAGCGAATCCCCGTGCCTCTCGGACTGTACCCTATGTATCTAAAGCAACCGGACGGCCGTTAGCGAAAATTGCCTCTTTAGTGATGTCAGGAAAAACGCTAGAAGAATTAGGGGTAATTGATGAAATTGTTCCCACTCATATCGCCGTCAAAGAAGCCGTTTTACCTTTTAGTAAATTCCCCGGTGCAGATACGTTATTAGGGCCAGAAATGCGTTCTACGGGTGAAGTAATGGGCATTGATAGCGACTTTGGCAAAGCGTTTGCTAAAGCAGAAATGGCAGCCGGTGTTGATTTGGCCACTACAGGCACCGTATTTATTTCTATGAGCGATCGTGATAAACTAGCGACTGTTCCTGTTGCAAAAGATTTAGTCAATTTAGGATTTAAAATTGTCGCCACATCCGGAACCCAAAAAGTTTTAACCGACAATGGCATTGAAGGGGTAGAAGTAGTCTTAAAACTCCATGAAGGTCGTCCCCATGTGGTAGATTGGATTAAAAATAAACAGATTCAATTTATTATTAATACCCCCGGCGGCGAAGAACCCCAAATGGATGGACGCAAAATTCGTCGTGCCGCTTTGGACTACAAGTTACCCATTATTACGACTATTGCAGGAGCAAAAGCGACGGTTGCAGCGATTCGTTCTTTACAGAATGAAGACTTAGATGTTAAAGCGATTCAGGATTATCATTCTTAAGCGTTTAACTTTCAGTTAGGGTGGGTTTTATACCCACCTTTGCTACTCTAATTTTCCCATTAAGTTAAACAATTTTTTAAAAAGGATTTTTGAAGCTATGACAACAGAACATCCTTCTCAAGACAATTTACTCAATGAACAAGATTGGGAACGAACTCTTGATCTTTTTAAAATAGAATATGAACAAGCTGCACAACGCTATGAGAATATTTATAAAGCTATTTGGCAAATTTTCCAATATATGGCTTTACTCTCTGCTGGGATTCTAACTTTTGGTTATAAAGCTACTTTTTTTCCTCCCGAAATTATCTTATTTATTTCACTTATCCCTCTTGCTTGTTGGTTTCTTGCCATTTATATTCCTATGAATCGTTATGGAAAAACAACTAGAGAACATTTAGAAGAAATAGAAGGTAAGCTGAATGATCAATTTTCTCAAAAATATTGGTCAATTACACATTACACAAATTTCTACAAAGCTAAACCTTGGTGGCAAGTTAGTCAAGCAGTCAATTTTTTAGGATTTCTTCTTTTAGCTACTTTAGTTTTCTTGTTTTTTAATAAATTCTTTCAGTGGATAGATTTTAGTCCACAACTTAGTCCAGAAAAAAATCAATTTGAAGAAATCAATAAAAATCTAGATATTCTTTCAAAAGATATTTATTCTCTAATCCAAAAAGTTGAAGCCAAACAATAGTACATCTTTTTTATTAATTATATGTTAAGCGTACCACCTACAAACCATTCAACCCAAATTGACATCTCTCAAAATCATAAAGATAGTGACGTTAATATGTGTATGATGCTAGAAGTCTATAAAAGCGTTATAGACACAGATGAAGTTTTTTATTGTAGTTCTCCCATTACATCAGGAAAACGGTATCTTAATTGGTTAGAACGAATTGGTAAAAACTTCGCTGATATAGATAGCGCAGATAAAACCTATCATCAACATCATTATCAAGAAGTCATTGAACCCAATCGTCAACAAGCACAGAAATTTATTCAACAATTGCGCCATAAAACAGGTAAAATTGTAATTGATCCAACTGCCATTCCCCATATCCCAGATTGGACACAACGAGATTGGCATTATTTTTGGCAACAAGTGATTGAACGTTATATTACTACTGCTTTCTTCATTAATGATTGGCAATATAGTAATGGATGTGTTTATGAGTTTTGGATAGCGAAAAAAAAAGGAATTCCTACCTTTAATGAAGATCATAAAAAACTGGAGATTGAACTTGGGATTAGTCTAATTCGCCAAGCTATCTTACAATTGAAAGAACGAAAAGGAAACATCTGTTTTATAGAAGAGATCTTAAGTAATTTAGAAAAGTTGTGACCTCTTCTATCAATTTCAGCCAAAAATTAAAGATAGATGGAAAGACAATGCACTATAAAGACGCTATTCTCAATAACTTAGCTATTAAAGCAAATGTTGCTCAATTTGTGAGTTTTGACCCCACATTAGAACAACGCTACAGCAGAATTTATGGCTACGAAGATAATGACCAATTTGATTCAGTGAGTGAAGCAGTTAGCGCAATTCTAGCGCAATCTTCTGAAAAATCGGTTAATATTCGTAGTTTTGATCCTAAAGATCCCAAAAGTCGAGAATTTGTCTATGGACTCCAAGAAGTCAACATCATACAAGAAACCTTGCAACGTTTAGCAGGTGAGGGACTTTATACTATTGTCAATGAAACTATTGATATCTGTGATGGTGGTGTTTCAGGGGTTTTATTAGGGAATGTGATTGAATTTGCACCCTGTGATACCCCTCGCTGTGTCGAAAAACCCGGTACTGCTTCTTTACCTCGTCAACTTGGACTTCAACTCTTAGAAACAGTCTACAATTTTAATCCTTTTTTAGATTATTCGCCTCAAACTCGTGTTGAATTTAGTATTCATCCTTTGCGTCGTGGTTTTCAGCGTGAACATACAATAATTTGGGAACTTGAAGAAGTAGGAATTAGCCATGCAACTGCTAAGATATATTGGCCAAATCGTTTTAGTCAGTTTATTGGAGATAAAGCTTATGGCCTATTAATTGCTCATTTATCGGGATTTAAAGTTCCTTTAACTACCGTTATTAGTCGCAACGTATCTCCCTTTACTTTTGGTCAATTGACGGGATTTAGTGAAACTTGGATTCGCACTTGTCCTACTGTTCAAATCCCCGGAAAATTTACCACTAAACGGGGATGGTGTGATCCTTTTAATTTAATGAAACAAGAAGATCCCGATGGTAACGCAATTGCTTCTATTTTAGCGCAATCAGGAATCGATGCAGAGTATTCTGGTGCATTAATTACTGACGAAAATGGAGAGATTCTTATAGAAGGAACAAAGGGATATGGAGAAGAATTTATGATAGGACAAAAACAACGGAGCGTACTTCCCAATTATATTATTCAGTCGGTCAGAAATCTTTATGAACAAGCGGCACAACAATTAGGCGTAGTGAGAATGGAATGGGTAGCTGATGCTAAAACAATTTGGATTGTTCAATTTCATCAAGGTGCAACTAGGAGTTTAGGTAATACAATTTATCCGGGTAACGTTTCATCTTATCATCGATTTAATGTAACACAAGGATTAGAAAAACTAAGACAGTTAATTTCAACTGTTAATAAAATTAATGAAGGAATTATTTTAGTGGGTGATGTCGGTATAACCAGTCATTTTGGTGATGTATTGCGACGGGCAGAAATTCCTTCTAAAATTGAAAGAAGAGAAAAAGTGATTTAAGTTAGTCTTCCATCAAAGGAGTAGAACTAGAGTGGAAACTCCTATGACTCAACTATTAACTAATTTTAGAAAAAGTTGCTTATAATTAAAATAAGTCACTAAATTTTAACAAGAATGACGAGAGCAGTAATTACAAAAGGTAAGGTGATCGCTTGCTCGAGTTTAAAACAAATAAAACTTTTTTTTAGAGCATTTTTAGGGATTTGAAGAAGCGGTTTCCCGACACCCTAAACTCTCTCTTGTAGATACCCCTGTTGCCGAATTTACCCCATCTGCATACTTACACATTAACGCTACTTGATAGCCATCAATCACCGCATTGCTAAAATCTGCACCTGTAATAATGGCATCATAAAACCGTGTCCGAGTAGCGATCGCATCGGTTAAAATTGCATTGGTTAAATCCGCAAAATCAAAGGTGACTCGGTCGATTAACGCTCCCGTGAAATTAACATCTCGTAAATTAGCATTTAATAGTACCCCTTGCGTCATAATGGCATAAGAAAGGTCAGATCCTTCAAAATTTGCTTCTCGCATATCTGCTGCGGCAAAAACCCCCCCAAACAAATCTTGGTGAGAAAAATCCGCCTGTCGCAATTCTCCATAGGTATGATTTACCGTTTTCTCTTGAGCAATCGCCACTGAGGCATCCAGTAGAACCCAAGCGATCGCTAGGAAAAGAATCACGATAAGCGTCCAAAAGCGTTGCAGAAGGGTTTTAATCATTAGATTTATGCCCATAAATCAAGAATACAATCAATTTCACTGAGAAAACCGTTTTTTCTTAACGATTTAGCGATGAGCTGACTTTAGAAAACCCTCACTCCCATTCAAGCGTTTGGCATCCAAACCGATGCGAATCGTAATATCGGAATCTAGGTCACCCGTTGATGATGCTTCTACTTTACCGATTCCTAACTGGCTTTGCAACTGTTGCGCCCCCATTAAATCCCCCTTTTGCACGACCACTTCCGTTTCCGCTAAAACTTGTAAAGAATCTTGAATCACAAACACATGATTAAAGTTTTGTTCAATCAAACGACGCTTCACTTGTCTAGCGAGATGGGGATCATCGCTAGCATTTTGTAAAGCAATTCGTAGGTTATGAGGAGATTTTTCGGACAAAGTAGCACTTTGGGGTTCATTGTCAAAATAATTTGCCATAATTTGCTTAATGTTGTTTTTTTCTCCTGAAATATCCCAATAACTCAGACCATCATATTCGTGGGGCTGACTAAAACGGCCAGGCAATAACACCATTTTTAGATTTTCTTTGGGAATTTCTCGACCAAAATTGGCTAAACAGATAATTTCCTCATTACTGAGATTGGTATCCATACTTTTTTGCAAAATTTCAATGGCTTGCGGTAATTTGGGCAAAAAGAGCGGACTAACTGCCTTCCTTTGTATGGCTTTCAGTAACATCTGCTGTCGTTGAACTCGTCCAATATCTCCCTGTTGAGAATTGCGAAAACGAGCAAATTGTTCTGCTTGCTGACCATTTAAAGCTTGCCAGCCTTTTTTTAAGTCAATTTCTAAATTTTGCGTTTGATCTCGATAGTTCATATCCTGAGGCACAAAAATATCTACCCCACCCAATAAATCAACCAACTCTACAAATACATCCGTTGTCACTCGTATATACCGATCAATCGGCACATCACCTAGGGTTTGACTCACCACTTTCGTCGCTAAACTGACTCCTCCCACCACATTGGCATCATTAATTTTCTTGTATCCTACCCCCGGAATTTCTACCCGACTATCTCTGGGAATAGACAGCATTTTAAGCGATTGATCAGCCGGATCAAATCTCAATAAAAGGATTGTATCACTACGTCCGTCTAACGCTTTCGGACTTCCTTTTGGGGCATCTAACACCCGATCAATTCCTAAAACTAAAACATGAACAGGACGATCAAGAGGACGGGGTAACAAAGAAAAATGGGATATTGTCGCCAGATTTTGTCCTAAAATTGGCAATTGCTTAACGACAGGATTAATAGATGCTACTGTGGCACCGAAAATCGCCGACGCTAAGGCCGTTGCTCCCACAACCACCCCCCAAACAAAGCCTTTATAAATGGGAGAAAATCGCTTAGAATTGCACTGAATGGCTTTTTTAGGCAGTTTGGGACGCAAAGACACGGGAATGGGGGATTCACTCGGAAAAGCTGAAGTAACCGTTGTTTTATTGGGTTGATAAACCCTAATTTTTGACTTTACTTGAGGGGTTAAGGTCAGTTTTTTAGCACTATGAGTCATTCTTTCCTCTCAGACATGAATTTACCCCGCCTAACGCCTATGTTTAGGCTATCTAAGATAGAATCGCTCTCGTCCGAAAAAGTTCCCCCCGTTTGCGAGTTGAACCCCTTTAATTGGCTATTGATGTTTAAAGTTGTTGAGGTCATTTTCCTTGTATAGTATTCATCAACGAATGGTAAAAAATTGTCATGAAATTTAGTAAAATTGTCGCAAATCTTCAGCCTCTTGTCCATTCTGCTAGTTTAACGGATGTCCCCAACCATGATCCCGATATTACCGGCATTACAGCCATTGATCAAACCATCCCTAATAGCATCAGTTACATTGAAGGGGGCAAGTTTGGTAAGATGATGGATAAAACTGAAGCTTCTGCTCTAATTTTGCCAGTAAACAATATATTAACCTCAAAAGCGACGGATTTGGGCATTAGTTGGCTGTCCACTGAACAGCCGCGTTTGGCCTTTGCTCATGTGATTAAATTATTTTATCAACCCTTTCGTCTCAGTAACGGCATTCATTCTTCTGCGGTGATTGAGCCTTCTGTGATGTTAGGAAAAGATATTGCAATTGGCGCAAATGTAGTGATTCAGTCTGGGGCTAAAATCGGTGATAATGTCTGTATTCATCCCAATGTTGTGATTTATCCCGATGTAGTCATTGGCGATCGCACCACTCTTCACGCTAATTGTACTATCCACGAGCGCAGTCAAATTGGCCAAGATTGCGTCGTCCACAGTGGGGCAGTGATTGGATCAGAAGGCTTTGGTTTTGTGCCGATTCCCGAAGGATGGTTCAAAATGGAACAATCCGGTTACGTTATTCTCGAAGATGGGGTTGAAATTGGCTGTAATAGTGCAGTTGATCGCCCAGCCGTCGGAGAAACCCTTATTCGTCGCCAAACCAAACTGGATAACCTCGTTCATATCGGACATGGCTGTCAAATCGGCGAAAACTGTGCCTTAGCTGGACAAGTCGGGCTTGCAGGGGGAGTTACCGTCGGCAATCGGGTGATTTTAGCTGGACAAGTCGGCATTGCTAACCAAGCCAAAATCGGTGATGGGGCGATCGCATCGGCGAAAGCGGGTATTCACAATGATATTCCCGCAGGGGAAGTGGTTTCCGGCATCCCAGCGATGTCTCACGCGTTATTTCTCAAAGTTGCGGCGGCCTATAAGCGTCTGCCTGAAATTTACCAGACCGTTAGAAAGTTAGCAAAAACCGTTCAATAATTGGGCGAATACGCTAGGAGAGAATGACAATTGAGCCGTTTCAATGTACAACAAGCACAATCTACAATGAGTCACACCCTGTTAAATAAGCAACGCAAAAGGATCGCTTTTCAGGTGAGTTTTCTATTAGGAATAATCACTTTTTCTGCAACCGCATTTGCTGAATCTCCTTCATGGCAACCAATGACCACTGAACAAGAAAACCAAACATGGCAATATATTCTTAATAGTCCATTAGGGATAGCCGCCCTCAACCAATTGGCCATTGAAGGCTTTATTAGTCCTCTTTGTTCAAAAAAGTTCTATATTGATGAAACGGGGTTTCAAAGTCTTTTAAAAGTGGAATGCCCCGAACCCCGTGGCGTTTCGACAGCGATTAGTTATAATGCCATTAAAGTCATTTTTGGTCGCTATGAAGACAATATTGAAAACTTTAGAGTTGAGCGAATTCCTTCTGAAAAATAAATCTTTACTTTTAGTTTTTTCATGACACAAATGGGATGGCAAGGTCACTTAAATTTAACTTATACCTATCACAATCAGCAAACCTTAATTACCGATCAATATAGTCAAGCTCCTCTAAAAATTCAACGACCATTTTATCCTGAAGATAAAGAAATTTGCCATAGCATTATTTTACACACCGCTGGGGGAATGGTAGGGGGCGATCGCCTTGCCCAGCAGATTTACCTGAAACCCCATGCCAAAGCGTTACTCACCACCGCCGCCGCGAGTAAAATTTACGGTAGTAACGATCAACCCACCCAACAAACGATTGTTCTTGATCTCGCAGAAAATGCCGTTTTAGAATGGTTTCCCCAAGAAAATATTATTTTTAACCAAGCAAACTATCAACAATCTTTACAGGTCAATTTAGCTCCGACTGCGACCCTTTTTAGTTGGGAGATCACCCGCTTTGGACGAACCGCAAGAGGCGAACAATTTACCGCAGGAGAGTGGCGATCGCAGACAGAAATTCGCCAAAATGGACACCCCTTATGGATTGATCGTCAACACTTAACAGGGGGCGAGTTTATTCATTCTGCCAATAGCTTAAAGGGATGCGCTGTAGCCGGTAGCTTCATTTATTTGGGAAAATCAGTCAATTCTCAAACAATAGAGCAAATTCGAGAACTATGGCGCAATTTAGACGGTAAAGGTCAAGTGGGAGTCACCCAATCGTTAGGGGATGGGGTTATTTGTCGCTATAGAGGTCATTCGACGGCAGAGGCACGTCACTGGTTTGTGCAGATTTGGCATTTATTAAGAAGAATTCAGCTACAATGGGCTGGAATTTACCCCAGAATTTGGTTGAGCTAAAATTTCATCTGTCGTTGCGATCCGGTAAAATCCTTAATCTCTGAGCTGAACGGATTAAGGATTTTGAACAAGCACAGATGCTTATTTTAAGGGATTTAATGGCTCACTTGTTCAACTAAAGCCATGACGTCGCGACGACTTAGTTTTTCTTTGCCTAAGGCTAAGACTTGTATCGTGCCGTGGGCTAAAGCAAGAGGAATACGACAGAAATCTAAAGCTGGCCCAGGGGGTAAAGATTGAGTATATCGATCCGCTAAAGCAAGGTTGCGTCGAGCATAATTATGAACGTCAGAGGAAACCCATCCTTTTGGGAAAAAACTCACGCCTCTACGTAAATCATCCCGATAATTACGGGCAATATTCACTGCCTGTAACCCTCGACCAAAACCGATCGCATCTAAACGATCTGTCTGGGTACCATCATACCACGCCCATAAATCGGATAAAAGTAAACCCACCGATCCAGCAACGCTAAAGGTATATTGATCTAAATCCCGTTCGGTGTTGATCTCCCAGTTATTTTCCGCCCAGTAAGCCATGCGATCAGCCATCGTGGCGGTGGCTTCCCAAATCCGAGGAGAGATTGAGCTAGGAGCTAATAATGCCCATTCTCCGATTCTGAGGGTGACTTCTGGTAAAAAAGGCTGATAGAGAGCTAGCCCTTTAACGAAATCATCAGGACGGGAAGTATGGGTTCCTGATTGTAGATTTAAGCTAATTTTGCGTAAAATCTTGGCTTTAGTAAAATTATCAAGGTTTTGGTGATCTTCTACTTCATCAATCGCTCGCATACAGAGGTAAGCTGCTGCTACCGCTTCCTGTAATTGATCAGGTAAACGACTAATCGGAATATAGAAGGTTCGGCTGGTTTCTTTAAGAACATTTAAAGCACTTTCGCGCAATTGCATTTCGTTGACTCCTCACACCCATTTAGGCAATAGCATAATACACTTTATTAAGAGATAGGATCTACACTGACCCCTAATCTGTTCCTGATAACGGGCAAAAAGTGCCATGGATCAGGTATTTGGATTAAAAGCGAAACAATCAAGAAATTTCTGTCTATTTTATTACGGATGATCGGTAAATGGACGTAAAGTTCTTGCAAAATTAATCTTTATTGGGGTTGGCATAGGCAGACTGTAGATCTTGAATAGAGAAAATAGCCTTAAAATCAAGATTTTTAGCATTATAAAACGCTTTTCCTCCTTGTTCTCGATCTACTAACGCAATAATTTGTTTAACTTGATATCCTGCCTGTTTAAGGCGTTCAACCGCTAACAGCGCAGAGTGTCCAGTAGTGACAACATCTTCTAAAACAACGACCTTCGCTTGCTCAGGTAAACTCGGCCCTTCAATATAAGCTCTTGTTCCGTGGCTTTTGGCTTCTTTACGGATAATTAAGGCGGGAATTGGGCAATTTTCATAGGCAGACACTACACTAACGGCGGTTACCATGGGATCTGCCCCTAAGGTTAATCCGGCTACAGCATCGGTGTCCGGCGGCAGGAGGGATAAAATCAATCGTCCGAGCGTTAATGCTCCTTGGGCAGTGAGGGTCACTTGTTTACCATTAATATAGTAAGAACTGTTCTGTCCTGATGAGAGGGTGAATTCTCCTTCTTTGTAAGCTAAAGTCACTAAAAGGTGCAATAAATAGGCTTTCAAAAGGGTCAAATCTGCCGTAGCCAGTTCAAAGGTCGGAGACGAAGGGGTCAGGGTCATGACGAAATTAATACGAAGGGTAAAAATAGCTGTTCTCGTTGCGAAATTTCAGTTAAAATTTAGCTAAAATCTCTGCTTTAGCAGGGGTGAAATCACGCTTAGGATCTATTTAAGCATATTGTCCACCTCGAACTGCTTCAAATTCTCAAGAAATCTCTTTTGTGAGGAGTTATTAATGATTTCTAAATCTATTGGGCAATTTTCTCAGGTTAATTCCCTAACCTTTGGATTAGCGCTGCTCATGACTGCTGGCGCAGCAGCCGATGAGTCTCCCCTGCAACCGTATCAACCCTCTCTCGCTCAAGTTAATAGCGTAAACCAACTGCGAGACGTTTCCCCTAATGACTGGTCATTTCAAGCGTTAAAAAACCTAGTAGAAGATTATGGCTGTATTGAGGGTTATCCGGATCGAACCTATCGCGGCAATCGGGCTTTAACCCGTGATGAGTTTGCAGCCGGCCTCAATTCCTGTCTGGAAGCTTTGGAAAATCGTTTGTCTCAAAAGGGCAATACGGTCATTCAACCTGCCCCCCAAGGGAATGAACCAGTCGGTATTTCCACCAACGATATGATTCGACGAGCATTTTTCAATGATACAGGCAATTTTTTTGGACTTACCAATCTTTCCGGTCAAGCCAATTTAATCTTTGGCTGGCGCAATTGGGAAAATTCTTTTATGGATAGAATGATCGCCAATGATGGGGAATTAGTGGGAACGATTTATCAAGATGCCATGAATCAACAAATGGATCACACGCTGATTCGCACCAGAGATTTACCCAATCCTTTCAATACCTCTGTGCTGCAAAATCCCAGCTATATTCGGATCCCTTCTGCCGGTCAACCGACACGGGAAATTCGTTTTTAACAAGCCTTTCAGACGAGACAGAGGACAAGGGGCTCAAAGAAAATGACGATCAAACATTAAATCTTGATTTTCTTTTTTTGCTAACCGTTCTCTGTTTTTGATTTCTGGGATTTAAGGAATAATAAGTCCGCTAATTCCTTGATTTTTAAAATCTGCTAAGGCTTTTTCAGCATTTTCACGAGTGCTAAAAAGACCAATTTGCCACAGCGATCGCCCTTGATAACGGGTAGGAAATGCGTCAGGATAAAGGTTTTTTACCTGTGTTCGTTGATTATTCGTGCTGGCATTCACCAGAACTCGATATCCCGTCACCTCGGAGGTTCCCCCTTGGGGTCGTGAGAGACCCGTCATCACTTGAGATAAGCTAGAACGATTGGCATTACTAGGATCAGGAGGAGGGATGATCGTACTTTGATTGACTTGTGGCGGAACAGGCAAAGGGGGCAACTCGGAAAAAGTAGGAGCGGATGAGGGCGTTGGAGGGGATAAAGTCGTCTCCCCAGGGGAAGGAGAGGGGGCTATAGTAGGTAAGACAGGAGGAGAAGAAGGAAGAACAGGTGAAGGAGCCCTTTCTGGTTTTCCATTGGCTGTGAAGGTTAATTCTCTAACAGCATCGCCATTAGAATTAGAGTCCGTCTCATCTGGGGTGACGCTCACTGAGGATGAAGCGGGATTGGGCGAACGTAAAGCAGAACTATCCCCCGTTAAATAGACGTGGCCTAAGACTTGACCTTGATAAGACCGTTTGGTAAATCGCCATCCCGGCTCAAGGTGTATTTTTAAAAATCCTTGACTCAAACCGTGGGTTCTGCCCACAATAATTTCAGGTTGATTCGCGTTACTGCGATGCGCTCCGACTAAGACTAATTCCCCGTTACGTTCCACTAATCTTAAAAGATAATTTAAGCCATAATCTTGCTGATCGATCCGAATCGAATAGCCGTTACTGTCCGTACTACGTTCACAATTGCCTGTAAAGTCGAAATTTAAGAGTAAAGGTTCAACTAAGGTGGGATTTCCTGTCATTTCTTGCCAACATTGTCGTTGCCCCGGAATTTGTTGCAAGATTAACAAATCATATTTATTTTGACCGTAAGGACGAGCGATGGCAATAAAATCAGATTGATTCACTTCCTGCTGCTCAAAGGTCACAGCTTTAACCGGATTAGCACTGAATGGACTTAATAATCCTAGAAATATGCTTAAATAAAAGTGTAGGGGAGTACGCTTCATAGGACAAAGAATCCACTTGCAAGACACGGCTCAATTTAAGAATTGCCACTTCATTACGACGCCATTCGGTTAACTTAAGTTGCGTGACGAAAGGCAACCCCTACTCTACTTTTAAAAACAGATGGGATGGGGAATGTGATGGCTGATTACTGAGATGGGGGAATCCCTTGTAAAGAAATTAACGCTTCCATGACCTGTTTCGCAATAGGGGCGGCTACAGTCGACCCAAACGTATTATCCCCTTTCGGCTCATCTACCACTGCTAACACCACATAACGAGGATTTTCAATGGGTAAAACGGATACAAAGCTTGTGATTTTAGCATTCGTTAAATATCCTCCCCTTGGGGCGGCTTTTTGCGCTGTTCCTGTTTTTCCTCCAATCCGATAACCAGCAATCTTGGCGGGTTCCCCTGTGCCTTCGCTGACGACTTTTTCCATCATAAGAGTGACTTCCCGACTATTTTCCGCCGAAAATATCTGTTTGACGGGATAATCCGGTTGCCAATGAAGATTGCCCTCTCCGTCCACCAATCCAGCCGTCAGATGGGGGGTGACTAATTTGCCCCCATTGGCTAAGGCACCGTGTAATTGAACCAATTTAATCGGTGTCAGCGAAAAACCTTGACCGAAGGAAGCTGTTGCCGCTTCAATGGCTCGTTCTGTAAAAATTTCCTCACTTTTGAGATGTCCTGCCGCTTCTCCCGGTAAATCGATTCCCGTTTTTTGCCCTAAGCCTAATTTGCGCAACCATTGATAATAATCTTTTTTAGCTAAACGGCGCATCACTTGAACCATGCCCACATTGCTAGAGGTTTGCAGAACTTTGGTAATATTAATTGCTCCATAGCCTTTTTTACTGGCGTTTAAGATATCCCAACCATCCACCGTGACCGATCCCGAATCATTGACAATGGTATTAGGTGTAACGGTCTTCGTATCTAATGCGATCGCAATATTGATCGGCTTAAATGTCGAACCCGGTTCATAAAGATCACTCACCGTCCAATTTTTAAACAAAGACACATCTGCTTTATAGTATTCATTGGGATCGTAGGTCGGTTCACAGACTAAGGCCAATAACGACCCATCTGTGGCATCCATCACGATGACTGCCCCTTTCTTGGCCTTATACTTTGCTAATTGTTGCTTCAAAGCGTTACGGGCTGCTCGCTGTAGTCTAAGATCGAGAGTCAGCTTTAACCGCCAATCATTAGATTTAATCAAGTCATTGGGTAAATAGGCAGGCATAATGGTGCCATTTCCCGACCGTCGGATTATTAAATTTTTCGCTTCACGTTCTAAGAGATTCGTTTGACTGCGTTCGATGCCCGCCTGAGGCAGACGATCTTGATCCACATATCCAACTACATCTGCGACCGTTGTTTTCTGAGGATAAATGCGAGCGTAATGTTCAATTAATTCTAACCCATCTAAAGACAGGGCTTTAATATTATTGGCTTCTGCTTCGGTTAAGGCATAAGCGATACGAATACCTGACGCTTGTTGTTTAAATCGTTTAATCAGCTGATCAGGAGAGCTATCTTTCAATAAGGGTACTAATCGAGCCGCCATGTCTTCTTGAGAAATTTTGAATAACTTAGGATGAACAAAAAGACTATAAACCACTTTATCGACTGCAACGACATTCCCTTGACGATCAATAATGGAGCGTCGGGGAATAAAAGGACGCAAGGTAGTGGTTTGTTGAGATTGGGCTTTCTTTTTTAAGATATCTCCCTGTACGATTTGTAATTGATAGGCTTGCCAACCTAATCCGACCATGGCCGCCGCTAAGGCACCCCATACTATTAATAGTCGTAGTGTCGGTAAAGGGGTCGGTTTCCGTCGATTTTGGGAGGAACGGAATCTTCTAGACGGTGAGGTCAACCGTTGTTTATCCCGTCCTCTGCGAGAAGCCGAAGAACGAGAGTGCGAGGAGGATGATTTACGAAAAGAATTCGTCATTATCACATTATATTGGGCTGAAAAAACGACCTTCTTAGTAAGCAATGGGTTGAGCGGTGATCGGAGAAGATTGGATAATTGGGGCTTTCGAGAAGGGAGACGGTTGAGAGGCGGGTTTAACAGTAATAAAAATGTTATCACTCGGTTTAACCTGTGATAATCGGGAATTGGGTTGTTCGGCTTGATTGGCTAATTGATTTTTTAAAATTTCATTAGTTGCTGTTAACTGGCGTTCATGCTGTTGCAAGGCTTCTAGTTTGCGATATTCTTGACTCCAAAGCTTCGGGGCGTAAACTGTCCACCCATACGTCCCTAAAGCGGCGCAAACAAGAGCAAAAGACAGACAGGAAAAGGTTTTTTGAAGGGTTTGCAGAAAATGCAGTTTAGGAGAAAGGGGTTGAGAGGGAGGGGTTGGCAAAGCATAAACCTTCCCCGGCTTGACGTTAGCGGGAGGTACCCGTCTTGAGCGACGACGCGACTCAATGGTTTTGTTTCGAGGGTGCGACTTAGGAGAACGGGGAGAATAAGATGCCAATGCCATAGTTTTTATCTAAATCAACATTCGTCTAGCAATTGTTAGGCATTATAACCGCCTTGGGTGACGTTTATGGTAGAAGTCCGTCGTCAGAAATTTCTAATCTCTTATCTTCCCGTCAACAGCCATAATACTTACACTGGGCATGGTGACGCAGTAATCCCCAAAAAGTGTCAAACGATTGTAGATTTTGGATTGATACCCAATTCACAGGGGTTTTAGGATTCGTCTATTTCTAACTCCCGATTCCGACCTCCCCACTCCCTTGCCACCGGCAAGGTAAACCAGAAAGTTGTTCCCTCACCTAAAACGGATTCTACGCCCATTTCACCCCCGTGGGCTTCAATAATTAAGCGACATAAGTATAATCCTAACCCCAAACCTACTGTTTTCTGAGCTTTTTTTCCTCTTTGGTAACGTTGAAAAAGGGTTGGCATTTGTTCGGGTTCAATCCCTAATCCACTATCTTGAATGCTAACATAAATGACTTTTTTCTCCTTAAAAACAGCCCCGATAGTCAGGGTGATTCCTGTCGGATTATGCTTGATTGCGTTGGTAATTAAATTTTCAAAAACCCGTAAAAGTTGATCTTTGTCAGCGGTAATCAAGGGTAAATTAGCGTCAATTTTTGTTTTTAAAGTCGTTTGATCTTTCTGAAAAAACGGTTGCCAATCTTGACTTAAATTTCTGATTAGTTCAGTTATATTTAACGGTTGACTATTAAGGATCATTCCCTCTGTTTCAAACTGTTGTGTTTCCACCAAGGAATTAATTAGATTTAATTGGCGATCGCAACTTTCCTTCATTCTTTCTAATACCGTTGTCGCAATTGCCATCTCAGGATGTGACTGAGCCTTGTTCAGTAAATTCTGTAAAACCATCCCCATTCCTAAAACAGGATTACGCAAATCGTGAGACACTGCATGAAGGTAAACTTGCAAGGATTCTTCGGCTTTTTTGCGCTCTTGAACTTCTAATTGTAATTGTCTTTTTTGCTTTTGAATCGTCAATTGATGTTCAATTCTAGCAATCACTTCTTCAGCTTGAAAGGGTTTTGTAATATAATCTACACCGCCCACTCTAAAGGCTTTTACCTTATCCAAAACATCATCTAGCGCACTCATAAAAATAATCGGAATTTCTTGGGTTTGACGGTCTGCTTTTAAGGTCTCACAAACCTCATAGCCATTGCTCTCTGGCATATTAATATCCAGTAAAATTAAATCAGGTGGCACTTGATGCACGGTATTTAGGGCGATTTTGCCATTAAGTGCCTTGCGGACTACATAGCCATGATCAACTAAAATCGTTGATAATAACCGTAAATTATTCGGTGTATCGTCAACGATTAAAATATTGCCAGCTGAATCTGTCATCTTGATTTTAGAGTTTAGATTGACTCTCGTTTACAAGACAAGGAAAAAAATAATCCCATTAGCAATCTAAAAATTTTCCCGTCAGTAAAACGCTTTAATTTAAGACCTTAACCGCTAAATCCTGTTTCAGCGACTCCGTATTAACTTTAGATTCCCTCGCTAGAGCAATCTTACCGGTACGGGCAATTTCTCGCAAACCAAATTTATGCAACATCTGCAGAATAGCCACCATTTTACCCGGATCTCCCACTACTTCTACGGTCACGGTATCATCGGACATATCCACTACTCGGGCCCGAAATACTTGCGCCACTTCCACCACTTCATGACGATTTGTAGAGTTGGCATTGACTTTAATCAGCATTAATTCCCGTTCCACACAAGGCGTTTGGGTGATATCTTGTACTTTTAGCACATTGATCAGTTTGTAGAGTTGTTTAGTGATTTGTTCAATTGTATTATCATCACCGGGTACAACCATAGTAATACGAGAAATTCCAGATTGTTCGGCCGATCCAACCGCTAAACTTTCAATATTATAGCCGCGACGGGCAAAAAGTCCAGCAATACGGGTCAGAACGCCCGCTTCATCTTCAACTAAAACGGAAAGCGTATGTTTCATAATTTAGGGAAGAGGTTAACCAATTACTTTAGGAAAAACTTGAGCAGTCTTTTTTAAACCTTTAATCTTATCATAAGGTTAATCTCACCCCAAAAACTGTAAAAATAGTGTTAACAGTAATAAATTTGGGTCTTGATGGCATTTTCATGAAACGTCGTTTTTTGGCCTTAATTCTAGTCGGATTCGTCTTGGCTCTCGATTTAGGGGGATGGACACAGTCACTTCGCGCTCAACCTCCCCTTTTAGGCTTGTCGTCGGAAATACAAGCTGAACAGGCTTTTCGCCAAGGAGATTGGACATCAGCACAACAAAAGTGGGAATATGCTTTAGCTTTATCGGAAAAACAAAACAACTTAAGAGATAAAGGACGAATTTTAAGTAAACTTGCCCTTGTTTATGCTCAATTCGGTCAATGGGATTTAGCAGAAATGACGATTCAGCAAAGTGTTGCGTTACTGCAAAACCAAAAAGACCCTCAGACCTTAGCGCAGGCCTATAATAATCAAGGAACATTGGAATTGATGCGCGGTCAAAGTCAATCCGCCTTAACGGCTTGGCGACAGTCTGAAACTTTGTATGAACAAGGTAAAGATCCAAAAGGAGTCTTATTAAGCCGAGTTAATCAGGTAAGAGCTTATAACTCCCTAGGGAAATTCCGCTTTTCTTGTCGAGTTATCTTAAAATCCCTTGACTTGTCTGCTTCTACCTGTGCAGACTTAACACTTGATGATATTGATCAGCAATTAGGGCGCATTGATTTTCCCTTGGAAGGCGTAAATCTGTCAGGATGGCTGACATTGGGCGATGTCTTACGGAAATTAGGGCGTTTTGAAGAATCGCTATATCTGGTTCAAGCCATTCAACCTCAAATTCCGGCAGACTATCCTCAAGGCGAACTTTGGCTGAGTGTGGGTAAAACCCTGCAACTCCAAGGACAAAAGGAAGGAGCTTTTGAGGCTTATCAAAGGATAAAAGCCGAAAAATCGAGTATATTTACGCAAATAGAAGCTAAGTTATTGCAAATCAGTCTTTCTTTAACTTCAAATCCCCCAAAACTTAAAACCACCTTGGCACTGCTTCCCGATGTTGAACAACAGCTTAAGCAACTCCCTGTCAGTCACAGTCAGATTGAATTGTCTTTGACCCATCTTAACCAATTAATTCAACTCAAAAGCCAAAATCCTGACCTTTTACCTTACGTGTCTTGGCAACAACTCGAAACCTTAGCTCAAACAACGTTACAACAAAGTCAGCAATTAGCTGATCAGCGTTTAATTGCCTATTCACTGGGAATTTTAGGTAGGATTGATGAAAAAAGACAACAATGGTCAAGTGCTTACCAATTAACTGAAAAAGCTTTATCGATCTCAGAATCTCTTAATGCACAAGAGATTGTCTATATTTGGCAATGGCAACTCGGACGAATTTTAGCTCAACAGCAGCAGATAGAAGCGGCAATCGCCGCCTACCGTAGTGCTATCCAAACGCACCGCAAAATTAGTGGAGAAATTGCGGCTAATCGAGAAGCCCAGTTTGCTTTTCAAGAAGGGGGTGAAAATTTATACCGAGAGGCGGTTCGTCTTTTATTGCAATCGCCAAAGGGAGAACAACCCAGTCAAGCTCATCTCATTGAAGCCCGTCAAGTGATGGAATCTCTGCAAATCGTTAGCTTGAATAACTTTTTTCAGGATAATTGCATACAACAGCTAGAAAGCATTGATGCTCAACTAGAAACCCCAGAAAATAGCCAAAGAAAATTTAACGATTCCACGGCGGCCATTCTTTACCCTCTCATTTTAACGGATCGTTTAGGCGTTATTCTCAGCATCCCCGGACAACCCTTAACCTATTATGAAACCCTTGTTCCTCAAAGCATCCTAGAAAAAGTCATTGCCCGGTTTCGCTATACGGTTGTCATCCGCAGTCGCTGGGATTTTATGGCCCCCGGCTCTCAATTATATGACTGGTTAATTCGTCCTTCTGAAGAAATATTAGAAAAATTTAATATTAAAACCTTAGTTATTGTTCCAGACGGCAGTTTACGCAATACTCCTCTATCTGCCTTAGTTTCTGATCCCATTAAACGAGAATATTTGATTCAGAAGTATCGAGTTGCCGTGACACCTGGATTACAACTATTTCCTTCGTCAAATACCTCTCTTCAACCGCTCTCTATGCTGTTAGGTGGCATTACCGTTGAACAACAAGATAAAATTGCTTTACCTTACGTCGACATAGAATTAGCCAAAATTCAACAAATTGCAGCACCGGATAGTCTTGTTCTGAAAAATGAGAAGCTCATCCTTCAAAATCTTGAACGGGCTTTTAGAAACTCCACTTTTCCGATTGTTCATTTAGCCACCCATGGCGTCTTTAGTTCTAACCTTGAAAAAACCTATATCGTTATCTGGCAAAATACTCTGAATATAAGTGAATTAACCAGTTTGCTAGAATTAAATCGCCTACAGCGCAATCAATCCCTTGAATTACTCGTTCTTAGTGCTTGCGAAACAGCCGCAGGCGATCAACGGGCTGCCCTAGGCTTAGCCGGTATTGCCGTAAAATCGGGTGCTAGAAGTACCCTTGCCACCTTATGGTCGGTTGATGACCAAGGAACAGCCGAATTTATGAGTCATTTCTATGAAAATCTCGCCAATCCTGCCGAAAAAATCTCTAAAGCAGAAGCCGTTCAGCGCGCACAGATGAAATTATTAAATAATCAATGGTATGCTCATCCGTACTATTGGTCACCTTTTATTTTGGTGGGAAATTGGCAATAAACGAGGCAGAGAGCAAACGGGAATTATGCTAAATAGTCCCTTAACGCTTGTCTCATGACATCCACAGGAACGGGTTGCTCTAACCATAATTCTAAAGCGACTGCCCCTTGCTGGACTAACATTTCTAAGCCATCAATTATGATTGTCCCCTGTTGTTGCGCCAGTTTTAGGAATAACGTCGGATTCGGTGTATAAATCAGATCATAGGCGATCGCATCTGTTGATAGCTTTTCGATCATTTCCCGAGGAATGGGTGATTGCTTTTCGTGGGGAGTCATGCCAACAGGGGTCGTATTAATTAGTAATTTTGTCTGAGATAGCACCCCTAACATATTTTCCCAGTAGTGTATCTTAATATGGTTTTTAAGGGGAGTATTTTGCCAACTTTGCCAAAAATCATCTAATGTCTTTGCATTGCGCCCCACCACGTGAATTTCAGGACAACCGAGCTGCCAACATCCCAATGTTACCGCTCGCGCCGCCCCCCCATTACCTAAGATAACCGGCGTAATTCTTTGCCAAGAGATATCCAATTTTTTTAACGGTGATATAAAGCCATTTACATCCGTATTTGTGCCATACCAACCCTTTTCAGTGGAGCAAACCGTATTCACTGCACCGATTAACTCTGCCTCTGGAGATATTTCCGCCAAAAAAGGAATGATTGACTGTTTATGGGGAATAGTAACCGAAAAACCTTTGATGCCTGTGCTTTCAAACCCTTTTAAGGCATTTTCTAGATGTTCTGTTTTGATGGCGAAGGGAAGATAACAGTAATCCAAATTTAAAGCGGCGATCGCTGCATTGTGCATTACCGGCGATAGAGAGTGGGTGATCGGATCGCCAATCACCCCTAAAAGCTGGGTTTTCCCCGTAATTTGTGGCATTTTGCAAAGGGATTTCTTTCAAAAGGGCTTGCATTAACAATATTTTAAGCCAATTTCTTGAAGTGACTCATGTAAATACTTAATCCAAGCAATCTGACTTTGTACCCACCCTACGCCTGGCACATTCACCTGACAAGGTTGATTGACGACGAGGGCAACGGGTGAAACAATCAAGATACCAAATCCCCCAAAGGATTCATTATTAATGAAAGCATGAGGTTCTACCCATTCTCCCTTGGCATTTTTTAGTTTTATAAATAGCTGTTTTCCTTTATTGTGAGTAAATCGAACGTATTTTCTTTGATCAAGGGATTTGTTCTTCTTAGAATATCTTTCAGTTTGTAATTCTGTAAATAAGTCTGTTATTGATTCTGCCATATACTGACCGTCTCCAAAAGTGAAATTATATATATATGGACACGATAATCAAATTTTAATCAAATGATTGTGACGAAACTCTCCAAAATCGGGTGATTAAGTTAACTGCGTTATGACGAGAGGAATGATATCGCCTGTTTCAGTTCGTTCGGAACATGATCCGATAAACTAGCTATATTGCTTTATTGTTTGGATGTTAAATTTTTTATGTTAACCATTGCATTGCCTAAAGGTGCTTTATTAAGGGACAGTATTCGCCGCTTTCAGCAGATGGGCTTAGATTTTAGTGCTTTTCTAGATGAGAGTAACCGGCAATTGCAAATTACTGATCCGACTCAAACCGCCAAGGCATTACTGGTGAGGGCGCAAGATGTCCCTGTTTATGTTGAATATGGCCAAGCACAGCTAGGTATTGTCGGTTATGATGTTTTGTTAGAAAAAACGGCACAAGTCGCCAATTTAGCGGATTTACGCTTTGGTTATTGCCGAATGTCAGTGGCTGTTCCCGCTTCGAGTCCTTACCGTCGTCCGGTGGAATTACCCCCTAATGGACGGGTGGCTTCAAAATTCGTCAATTGTGCAAAGAATTATTTTCGCGGCTTAGATTTACCCGTCGAGATTATTCCGCTCTACGGCTCAGTAGAATTAGGCCCGATTACGGGGATGTCGGAAGCGATTGTGGATTTAGTGTCCACCGGAAAAACGTTACGGGAAAATGGTTTAATTGAAATTGATACGCTTTTTGAAAGCACTGCCCATTTAATCGCCCATCCCCTCAGTTATCGTCTCAATCGGGATCATTTAAGTCAATGGGTTCAAAAAATTCGGCATTCTGTTGAAGCGTAAAAGCCTTTCATCCTAACGAAAAAGACGGTCTTTTTACTATTGTTTATAGGACGACTTCAGAAAAGGGGCTTGCAAATTTTCGATTGTCGATTGATCATAGATAGTACGATAAATAATGATCATTAGGGATTTTCTCTAACTGAAAAAAGAGACTTGAGGGGTGATTTTCCTTAATGGTTTGAGCAAATTAGCTTAAATTGAGGCTTTATTATGGCTACCCTCGAAAAGCGACGGGCAGAAAATGTCGCAGGGAATTTCTACGTTGATCAAACGTGCATTGATTGTGATACTTGTCGCTGGGTTTCTCCGGCTGTTTTTGGGCGAAAAGGGGATCAGTCCGCTGTTTATCAGCAACCTAGTGACGAAAAAGAAGAAATTCAGGCTCTACAGGCTCTTTTAGCTTGTCCGACGGCTTCGATTGGCACGATGGAAAAACCCCAAAAGATTAGAGCAGTCCAATCTACTTTTCCCTTATTGATCGCTGAAAATGTTTATTATTGCGGTTATCATTCAGAAAAATCCTATGGAGCGGCGAGTTACTTTATTCAACGTCCAGAAGGCAACATTTTAATTGATTCTCCTCGCTTTAATAAACCACTGGTTCAGCAAATTGAAGCAATGGGCGGAATTCGTTATCATTATCTCACTCATCGGGATGATGTGGCTGATCACGCTAAATTTCAGGAATATTTTAATTGTATTCGCATTCTCCATCAAGATGAAATCAATGCTGACACCCAAGGGGTGGAAATGCCTTTATCGGGATACTCTCCTTACTCGTTAGATGATGAAGTATTGATTATTCCTGTCCCTGGTCATACAAAAGGGCATACGGTGCTACTTTATCGTCAAAAATTTCTTTTTACGGGAGATCATTTGGCTTTTTCTCCTCATTTGAATCATTTATTTGGATTTCGTCGCTTTTGTTGGTATTCTTGGTCAGAACAGATTAAATCCATGGAAAAACTAGCCAATTATTCCTTTGAATGGGTTTTACCGGGGCATGGTCGTCGTTATCAGAGTGACTTAAAAACGATGAGAAAACAAATGCAACAATGTCTCGCTTGGATGAAGGAGGACAGTGAAACGTAACCCACGACAAAAATTGATGATGGAGAAGCAGCACTTCCGTTGTATTTAGCCGATGAAATTCAAAAACTTTTGGATAACAAACGCATTGGCAATATCAATAAAAAAAGCACCGACAAGGGGAAGAATGATAAAGGCTTGGGGAGATGCCCCAAATTGTGAGGTGACGGCTGTCATATTAGCGATCGCTGTTGGGGTTGCACCGAGAGCCAGTCCCAGATAACCGGCCGAAATCACTGAGGCATCATAGTTTTTACCCATAATCGGGAAAACGACCCAAATAGTATAAAAGATACTAGCCAATAACTGGGCTAAGAGCAACAGAGCGATCGCCCTCCCCATTCCCGCCAACGTCCACAATTGCAAGCTCATCAGTGATATTGCCAAGAACAATCCCAGACTCAGATCCCCAATCAGTGCCAAAGAGGGCGTATTTGCCGGCCAAGGAAAGCGTTTAAATAAAAGAGGGATGGTATTGGTCAAGATAATTCCAGCAAATAAACAGGCAACGAAATCGGGCAACCTTAACCCTGCCGAGGCGGCGACTTCGTTAATCTGAATGCCTAAACCAATAGTGATTCCAATGACCAAAAGGGAATGTAACATTGTATTGTAGTCAATTTTGACATTTTTCTGCCCGTGTCTAATACCAATAGTCAGAGAATCGGAAGCATGGGGCTGAAGTTTATTTCGGGTAATCAACCATTTTGCGACCGGTCCTCCGATAATTCCCCCTAAAATTAACCCAAAGGTCGCACTAGCAATGCCAATTTCGGCCGCATTGGCAATACCGTGAGTGTCTCTGAAAATGGGAGACCAAGCGATCGCCGTTCCGTGGCCGCCACTTAACGAAACTGAACCTGAGAGTAACCCCACGGGCAAATCTAGCCCTGTCAGAGCCGCGATGACCACACCTGTCAAATTTTGGATGAATAGATAACTGACTGCCACCGCCAATAAGATGAGTAGGGGTTTTCCTCCTTTTAAGAGGGTGCTGAGTTTAGAAGAAAGTCCAATTGTTGTAAAAAAAATGATTAAAAAAGCATCTCGAATATTGAGTGCAAATTCGACTTGAACTTGAGAAACGCCGTAAATAATTCCTAACATTAAAGAAGCTAATACGCCGCCAGAAACCGCATCTGGGATGTTAAAATTCCGCAATAAGCGAATCTTTTGGGTTAAATACTTACCGAGATACAGGACTAAAATGGCAACAATAATTGTCTGGCGTAAATCTAGTTGTATTATATTCATAACTTCGATTTTTAATCCCTAGAGATTGTTTTCCTTCGATAGATTTTACCGCGATTTAAAAAAGAATTTATTAAGACATTATTAATCCTTGGTCTTTGCCTTCTTGTATTAGTAGAGAAAAAACAGAGAAGAAACGATTAAATTTTACTTAGAAGTTCTTTAAGATAAGAAAAGGCTGTTTTGTTCCTGAAGATTGAGTCGAAACCCTGACAATTCCTATGGGAGTGAATGACTGATGATTCAAGCTTTAGATAAGGCGGGTGAGGGGTTTAACAAAATTGATGAGAGAAGATAACTGACGACATTGTAACCACAGTTTACCTTGGCCTTGAAAGCGACACACTAATCCTTCACAGCCAAATAAATTCTTATCAACGGTTTTTAGAGATAAATTTCGCATTTTTTCGAGGCGATAGCTTAAGCTTTCTTCAAAGGCCACCACGTACCCCGTATCGACTACATGGTCTCCTGACACTTCTACTTCAATAATACTGCCGTAGGCACTAAACCAAAGATCTCCTCTACCGACAGTTTTTAATAAAAATATAGATTCTCCACCAAAAAAACTTTTGATATCGGCAAATTTACTCTCAATATTTACCCCTTCACTACAGGCTAAAAAACAGGAAGATTGAATCATCAAACCGCGCTTTTGTTTGACATAATAATGACGAATCGCCCCAGGTAGAGCAGGAGTCACGTACAAATCCCCTTTATGGTTACCGATGGTAAATTCTGAGAGGCAAAGCGAAATTTCAGCCAAATTTTGTTGTAATTCCTTTAATTTTGAACTGTAGGGATTATCCTGCCTGATAATGACAGGGTCGCTGGCAGCTATTGCGGATGACTCTACCCAGACCTTTTGTTCAGGCTTTAAGGTTAAAATTAATAAGCCATAGCTCGGTAAGTGTTCAATGCGATGGAGAATATCGTATTTTTCTACCATAGATTCAGTTATATAGGGCGTTTTATATTAAATATTATACGATTAAGTAGAGTTCTTTTGTAAAAATCCTATTAGATTAAACACAAATTCTGAGGCATTTAAATTAAATGTTAGGATGATTATTTTAATAAATGATCAATTTCTGTCCGATTTATTTTTCGGATTGGGTTATTTTATTTGGGTTGGGAACGAGATTAACGAATTGCTGATTAATCGCTTTCGTTAGGGTATCCGCTACAATTGCATCCCCGAGTGGACTGAGGTGAATATGATCGCGGTACAGAGAATTAGGAGAGTTATATTGTTGAAAAATAGGCAAAAAATTGATAAAAGTAACTTCATTTTCTTTGACCCAATCATATAAACGATTTCTCGCTCTTTTATCATAATTTTCAGGATTATCAGTGGCTTCTCGGCGTAAAGGTGTGATAGCAAGGATAAATTTTGCTGAAGATTGTTTGGCGACTTCTTTAATTTGTTTAATTGCTTCTAAATTTTTCTTATTAAGACCGATTTTCTCTTTAGGAATAACAACCTGTTTCGGCGGAAAAAATTGTCGTTCTAAAATTTCGCCTATAGCAGAATTCGGCTGATTATCAGGATAGTTTAAATCATTACCAACGGGTAAAAAGGTCGGTGCTTGTCCGGACAAATCGTCAGTGTTAATCACAAGGATAATCAACTGAGCATCAAACGTGCCAAATCGTCTAAGATAGGCAATCTGATTGCGCGGATTCCAAGAATTAGCCGAGGCATTTAAGACCTCAATTTGCTTAAAATTAGGTGCATGAATTTGCTTTTCAATCACTTCAGAAAGTACGGCTTTTTGGTCAGTCCACCAATTCCCATTAATAATAGAATCTCCTAACATTAAAACCCGCAAAGTATCTTTGGGACGCTCTTTTTCTATGGATGCGCTTCGCATTGAATACTGATTGACGAGGGTAGTTTTGCCAAAACGACGCACGTTTTGATTGGGGGCTAATAAATAACCAATTTCTTCATCTGGTATGAAAGTTACCCTTTTACCTAATCCCCCAATTAATCGCAATCCTAATTCGGTCATCAAAAGTATTCCCAACAGAGATAGTATAATAATACTTAATAAATTCATTTTTCTCATTAACTTGAATTTGATTCAATTAAGCGTTAGTATAGCAGGAAATATTAGGGATAATTTTAATTATTAAATAACCCAAAATTAAGGGTTGAGCAGACTAATAGATAGTGCTTAATTCTTGTAAAAATGTCTCCGTCACCTTTTGGGGATTATCTGCTTCCATGATTGCTCGGACAACAGCGAATTGTTTTCCTCCTGCCTGTTTGACGATGCTGAGGTTATCTAAATTAATTCCTCCTACACAAAACCAAGGAATAGGGCAGTTTTTGACGGCATACTGTACATATTCTAATCCGGCAGGTTTTTTTTCGGCTTTGGTTGGTGTGGCGTAAACAGGTCCAACACCGATATAGTCTGCGCCTTCCTGCACTGCTTTAGTCATTTCAGTTGGATTAGTGGTAGAACGTCCAATAATTGCGTTTTTTCCTAATAAGTTTCGGGTAACGTCAATGGGGAGATCTCGCTGTCCTAAATGGACACCATCTGCGTTGACGGCAAGGGCTAAATCGACTCGATCATTAACTAAGAATATCGCATTGTAGTTGTAACATAATTCTTTTAATTTGAGCGCATTTTGATAGCATAGGGCGTCATCGCTATTTTTGTCACGATATTGCACTAATTTCAGTCCCCCTTTTAAGGCTGATTCAACCACCGTCAAAAGATTTTCCGAGGGAGAAGTAACCAAATAAAGGGGAATGTGTGGTAAATTTTGCAGATTATTTGCCATAAAAAGTTCACTTTCGAGAGTATAAGCTTGATAACGAAGGGTTTTAAAGGCTTGTCCCATTTCTATTTTATAAAGTTTACCATATTCTTCTAGCACCCGTAAGGCTTCTTGTAATCGTCCGCAGTTAACTTGTAATAAATGCTCAATACTCTGGCGCGTTTCTTCTTGGGGATGAGATAGTTGCGTTCCCGCATCGTTGGGGGTATCTCTGGCCATTTTGAGATCAAGCGTATGCCATTGTGCGATCGCTTGGCGCATCTGTTTACACTTATCAGCTAGTTCTGGATTATTTAAAGCAAAACGACACCATTCTTCGATAATTCTTACACCTTCTCTGGCTCTATCTAAATTTGCATCCAAAATTCTCGCAATTGCACGATTCATAAAAATTTTGATAGGTTTAATGCTTTTTACAGGGTAACATTTTTTGTGCTGATTCTTTTAAGAATTAAGACCCTTGATATAATGATTAATAGTTGAACTGATAGCACTAAGATGAGTCCTTTTTTTAAAAAAGTTAGATCGATTGTGAGTATTATTCTGCTTCTTTTGGTCTTATGGGTATTAAGCAATTTAACGCCAAGTATGGCTTTAGATCCTCAAAGTATTTTAAGATCAGATCTAAGAAGTTTGGAGGTGAGAATCCGTTCTCTTGAAGCTAATGTCCGGCGTTTACAGCAATCTTCATCGGGTTCATCTGCGCCTTCTGTCAATCCCAATACTAACGTTTTTCCCCAAGTAATCGACGGTGAATTAATTGGGCGAAGTGACCCCTTGATGGAACGATTTGCTACTTTATTAATCGAATTAAAGGAAAAAGTTAGAGATTTAGAAATCAGAGTCAATCAATTAGAAAACAAATTGCAATCTTAACTCAAAAGTTTGCTGATTTTCTCGGATAATTTCAATAGATTTAATGAACTCTCGGAAATAAAACCGTCTTTCGGATTCAGATAAGTCAAGCCAAAATTCTTCTAAGGCAACATCTTGCGTAAGGCGGATCAAATTTTCAGGGGGTAATTGGTCAACTTGGAATTTTAATTGAGCAATTTCAGTCTTGATTTTATAAATTCTTAATTGCGTCGTTTCTGGATCTAAGATACCTTGTTCTTGAAGCGATTGAACGGTTTGAATCATTTCTTGTTTTTGAGCGATCGCCGTTTCTAAGTGAGTTTTAATTAAGGTAATATTGGGTAATTGTAATTTTGCCACTTCTTGGGGTAATTCACAACAGATTTTTTGAATTGTTTTCTCTAAAAAGGTTTGATAAGTAATTGCTTTACATTTCGGTTTCAACGGACAATCAGTTGAGCGTAGATAAAGATATTCGGTTGATTGGGAGGAAGGACGGACTCGAATAATATTCATTTTAGCTTGACAGTTTTGACAAGTCACTAATCCAGCCAAAGAACGAGGCGCGCTGGCATTTCGAGGCGAAAATTGACAATTTCGTCGTAATAATCGATCAATTTGTGCCGCTTCTTCTCTCGATAAAATAGAAAGATGAGTGTCAGGAATAATTTCCTTGTTTTTATATCCTATATTTCCCCGATAAACAGGATGCGTTAACCATTTTTTTGCGGTTGAAACGGAAACTTTTTTATTGTATTTTTTTTCAATAAATCGAACAGCATCTCTTAAATTGCCAAAGAGAAGAAAGTGGTCAAAAAAGGCTTTAACAATAGGTGAAGTGCTTCGGTCAATAATATAACGATCTTGACCTCTACGATACCCATAGGGTGCTTTTCCGGGGGGAGGTAAGAATTGAATTCGATTTTTGGCATGACCTTCTTTTAAGCGGTTTTTATACTGGTTATCCGTAATTTCTTGCGAAAGCTGACTTAACTTTTCTCTTATCTTTACAGAATCCTGCTCTTTAAACTGAGATGAATAATAATCTTGCTCAATTGCAATAATTTCGATATTAAAAGATTCCAATAAAGACACGTTTTTTTGGATTTCTACTAAGGTGTTACCCAATTCATCTAAGCGACGAATTAATAAATACTGAGGAGGATCAATTTGACAATCTTGTAAGAGTTGATAGTATTGCTGTCGCTGTCCAACGTCTTGATAAATTTGCTCAATTTCCCATCCCCATATTGCTGAATTAGGAGGAGACGCGAGTAAAGGATTGGTATAAGAATAAGCCACAATTTTAGGGTACATTGATCTATAAATTGACACGCCTTTAAATAGGTGTTAAAAAGAAGAGAACGGTAGCATAGATTATTGAAACGGACAACCGCTCATTTGAAATTTTTCTATTCTGCTTCCTTTGTCCTGAATTTTACTCTATTTCTCCTAATCTTTGTCTTAAGGTTTCTAATCCATAGCGACAACTAGCGGACATAAAAACCGCTTTTGGAAAGAGCATTTTTGCTCTATCTAAGGTCTCTCCCTCGACTCGATCAATTTTATTAAAAGCTAGGAGAATATCCTCATTAAATAATAAGATATCGTCCAAAATCTCTGTCACATCTGTAATTTGTTGTTGCCAAGCCGGATGAGAAAGATCTACAACGTGAAGCAACGCATCTGCTTCTGTGACTTCTTCTAAGGTTGCACGGAAGGCATCTACGAGGGAGGGGGGCAATTCATGAATAAAACCCACCGTATCGGTCAATAATACTGTTTTTGGCTCTCCCGTCGAAGGGATAGGAATCGAGAGACGGCGCGTGGTGGGATCTAAGGTGGCGAATAATTGATCAGCTGTATAAACCGACGAATTTGTCAAGGCATTGATTAGAGTCGATTTACCCGCATTAGTATAGCCGACGATGGCAATGGTAGGAATATCGTTATCTTGCCTTTGTTGCCGTAAACGAGAGCGATGAGCTTGTAGTTGGTTGACTTCTTGTTGTAAGCGGCTAATTCGACGACTAATTGTCCTTTTTTCTGTTTCTAGCTTGGTTTCTCCTGGACCTCTCGTGCCGATGCCTCCCCCTAGACGGGACATGGCTCGGCCTCTTCCGGTTAAGCGAGGAAGTTTATATTCTAGTTGTGCCAATTCAACTTGAAGCTTACCTGCTCTAGATTGAGCGCGCTGAGCAAAAATATCTAAAATCACTTCAGTACGGTCAACGACACTAACACCCAGCTGATTTTCCAGATTTCGGGCTTGAGTCGGGGAAAGATCATGGTCAAATACGACCAAATTTGCGCCTAATGTCTGAACTTGTAAGGCAATTTCCTGAATTTTACCCTTTCCTACCACTGTTTGTGGGTGGGAAGCAGAACGCTTTTGGGTGAGGGTGGTCAGGACTTCTCCCCCTGCCGTGTCAACTAGGCGAGATAATTCTTGCATCTGCGTCTGAAATTGGTCTTCTGGGGTAGATTGTCTCTGAAGACCGACGATAATGACTCTATCTTGCTCAATATCGACTTTTTGCCCTAGAAATTCTCGTTGGAATTCCGCTTCTAATCCTTCGACGAACGCCAAAAAATCCTGTTCATTTAAGGACTCAAGGGTTAATGCCTCCGAAACCGTGCAGTATTCATGAATATCTTCGTTATTTCCGTCTTTGTGCGGCAACAAATGAGCGAAATAAGCATTTTCGACATAACCTGTCCTGCCACCGCCTCGTCGTTCTTTACCACTCCCCGTTAAGGTGAGAGTTACCAGCCCATCTAGACGCTGTAATACCATAGCGGTTAAACTTGATACAGTAGGGGGGTCAGGTTTTAATTGGGTGGCGATACAACGAATTCCACAGAGACGTTCTGCACCGTATCGCGGCAATTCTAAGGGAGGAATTTGGGTTTGACGAGGAGTACCGATACCAACCCGAATCACTTGACCTCGGCGGTTAATATAGACACAGATCGGTTGTTTAATATCTGTACTGATAGCGGCTAAACGTTCAGCAAAGTCTGCGGAAGTTAAGCGATCGCCTATTTGTTTTTGATGATAAAGTCGTTGAAGTTGTTTAAGTTGACTGGGTTTTAGTCCTTGTAAATTTCCATAGATCGTTTCGATAACTTACTCCTTTAAAATGATGAAGAGGGATTTATAAATTATAAATGATTTTCAACGCACCATGATAGATTTTTTGTCTTTTAATTTTGTCCATCTTATGGAATAGAGTCTGGGGGTTAAGCTTTAATGTTTACATCGATTCGTCGTTGGTTTCAACAATTTTTTAATCGTTCTCGCACGATCAACAATGAACCTCTCAATAAAGTCAGTATTGTTGTCATTGTTCTCATTGATATCTTTATTTTAACCCATGTTTTTGCAGGACTACAGGAAATCAGTACGTGGCATTTAAGTCCTTCTCAAGCTTACCCTTGTTATCGCGAATGGAAAGATTACCGTCAATCAACAGAGCCTAATAGAGCGTTTGATAAAATCAAAAGGAGCTTGATGAATTCAAGCAGAAAATCATTTAACCTTGAAGATACTTACCGACAAGCGGCTACCAATCAATTAGGCGAAGTAAGCGAAATTTGTTTAAAATACGCCAGATATCAAGATCAAATCAATCATCAAAACAATCAAAAAAAACTCGAACTCATTCAACAAAAACAAGAACAGATAAGTCAATTAGAAAAAGAAAATCGTACGATTCGCTCCCAGTATGATTCAACCCTTTTAGAAAAAATTGCAGGTCAAAAAAGAGCGCAATCTATCAATAACGTCAGTGCCGAAAAAGCACAAGCACAAATCGAAAGCAATCAACGCAAAATAACCAACCTTCAACAGGAAACTGAAGCGCAGAAAAAACAACTTCTAAATATCAATACAAATATCTCATTTCTCAACTTCCTCAATAATAAAACTCAATTTAATCTTGTTGAAAATGGCTATCAGAAAGCTTCTTTTTGGCATCCAATGATTCAACTTCTTTTTCAACTTCTCTTTTTGATTCCTTTAATATTATTTGCTCTAGGAATTTATCTTTTTGCTCAAAGTAAAGGATATGGGCTAATTGAATTAATCACTTGGCACTTACTTATTATCTTTTTTATTCCTCTAATTTTTAAGATTTTTGAATTTATTCAATTGGATGTCATTTTAAATTTTCTACTGAATACTATTCGCAAAATCTTAGGACGACTTTCCTTTTTAGTTAGATACATATATATTCTCTTGGTTCCACTTCTCGGTTTTGGTATTATCAAACTGTCACAAATTTTTATTTTCAACCGTAAAAATCAAATCACCAATCGCTTTCAAAAAATGCGTTGTCTCCACTGCGCAAAGAAAATTCGTTCCCAAGATGTTTATTGTCCTCATTGTGGTTATCATCAATATACAGAATGTTCTCACTGTCATAGATTAACCTATAAAGAGTTAGGTTATTGTAAAAAATGCGGTCATCCTCAATAAATATCCATGAGCAATTTTAAACGATTGCAATGACTATTATTGGGACTATTGACTTTTCAACTTCTGCAAAAATTGATCATTTCTTTCTACAGAGAGATGGAAATAATGATCAATTACTTCATCTTTAAAGTACATGAAAATAACCAAAATTTTCATTGCAAAATTAACCAGAGAGTGCGCTATGTTTATCCCCCTTGGTTTTAGTCAAAATAATATTCAAACCCGTTTAGGCAGACTGACTTACTATACCAATGATCAAGCACCTTGGCAGAATAATCAAGCCAATTCTCAAGAAACATTCGTTTTTTTACATGGTTTGGGAGGTGGTTCTTCCGCTTATGAATGGTCAAAAGTTTATCCTGCATTTGCCTCAGAATACCGCATCCTTGCCCCTGATATGCTAGGTTGGGGTCGTTCAGAACATCCAGAACGCAACTATCAAATTCAAGACTATACGACAACGATTGCCGAATTTTTAGCTCAAACCTGCCAAACTCCGATGACCGTTATTGCGTCTGGATTAACAGCTGCTTTTACCCTTCGAGTGGCGATCGCTAATCCAGAAAGATTCAAATCCTTGATTTTAGTCACGGCGGCTGGATTAAATGAATTGAGTAAGGATTATCAAGACAATTTCTTTACCCAGCTAGCAGGAACCCCAATTATTGACCGTTTACTTTACAGTACAGGTATTGCGACCGCTTTCGGCATTAGTCGCTTTTTAGAAGAGCGTCAATTTGCTCGTAAAGAAAGAGTGTACCCTGAAATAGTGGAAGCTTATTTACAATCAGCGCAGCAACCTAATGCTGAATATGCCGCCTTATCGTTTGTACGAGGAGATCTTTGCTTTGATCTCACCGAATCTATTTGTCAGTTATCGGTTCCCACGGCTTTAATATGGGGTCGAAAATCTGAATATACAGGGCCTGAAGTCGGTCGTCGTCTTCAGCAGATGAATCCCAATGCCATTCGCATTCTATACGAATTAGACGATGTGGGCTTTACGCCTCAATTGGAACTGCCTGCCGTTACCATTGGTCTAATTCGTCAATTTTTACCTAAACTTAAAATGCCTCATGCCTTACCAGCAGTGGATATAGATAAGGATACAGCAACTGTTTAACCGTTTAATTTAAGGTTTTGTCGGTAAAAAGGTCTGGACATGTCAGGTGTTGCCTTACAACGTTTTGCGACATTTAATCAGGATAAGCAAATCCCGTTCTAGGGTCACGGATAAATAAACCTAGCACCAAAGAGTTCATTACTTTATCCCAAATAGGCGTTAATGGTTCGGCTTCATCTTCCCAATAGTCAAAGGTAATTAAACATTGCACGCCAGACCCTAAACCAACGGCAATGCGAGAATAAGCAGGACGATTTTCGTGAGGGTCAATAAACTTAATTTCTGTCCAAACAATTCGCGCTGTTTGTCGTTTTAGGTGAATGACTTTTCCCGTTTCAATCGGATGACGAGAATCATCTTTGACTATTTTTTTTAAAAGTGGAATTAAGGGAAAATCTGACCAGTCATTGGGAGGCAATAAATTGAAAGAAGCTTCTAGACAGCAATTATCATCGGGCGGTTTTTTGTCTGAAAAGCGAAAAGAATCTTCTTTGGGTTCTAAGTGCCAATTTTGCGGAACATCAAAGCGTAATGCGCCCCTTCCTGCCACAAAAATCTGAGAATCTGGTTGAGACTGCCAATTGTGTCCCTCTTCTAGCTTAACCGTTTTTTTGATCCAGCGTAGATCGTGTTTTTTCCCCTTAGCCATCACTTTAAATGAGTAAATCTTTTTTTATTTTGCCGTAGATTTCCGAAAAATCACTTTTATAATGTAGGGAAACTTTTCAGTAAAGGGTGGGAACTTATGCGTTGGCAAATGGGTCGCAAAAGCGACAACGTTGAAGATAGACGAGGCATGGGGTCAGGAACGGTGGCTGTTGGTGGAGGAATTGGCACTGTTCTTTTGGTTTTGGCGGCCTTATTTTTAGGGATTGACCCCAGTGTTATTTTACAGCAAGCCCCTGTAACAAACGCACCTACTTCAAATTCAGCCCAAGATTCGCCCGTTTCCGACCAAACTACCGATTTCGTTAAAGTGGTTTTAGCAGATACGGAAGACACTTGGCAAGGGATCTTCCGTCAATCGGGTTTAAGATACCAAGAACCCAAATTAGTTTTGTTTTCAGGGGCAGTTCAATCAGCTTGTGGATTTGCCCAAGCGGCGATGGGTCCTTTTTATTGTCCCAATGACCGCAAAGTTTATCTAGATACTAGCTTTTTCCAACAATTAAAGAACCGTCACAATTCGCCGGGAGATTTCGCCCAAGCGTATGTCATTGCCCATGAAATTGGCCACCACGTCCAAACCCTTCTCGGCATTTCTCAACAAGTCCATTCTGCTCAGCAACGCACCGGTAAAGTACAAGGCAATCAGCTTTCAGTTCGCTTAGAATTACAGGCAGATTGTTTTGCTGGGGTATGGGCTTATCATTCCGATCGCAGTCGTCAAACCCTTGAACCGGGCGATATTGAAGAAGCAATGAACGCCGCCGCTAATATTGGAGATGACCAACTTCAAAGACAAGCTAAAGGATATGTTCGACCGGATGCCTTTACCCACGGCAGTTCGGCGCAACGGGTACGCTGGTTTCAAAAAGGGCTAAGTACCGGAAATCCCGATGCCTGTAATACTTTTGATGTCTCTAATCCATAACTGAGAAAAAGCGAAATTAAGCCTTAAACCTGTTATCTTAGGGGGAACTAAAAATGATTCAGTTTATCTACTCAATTCTATGACTATTGCGATTGTTACCGGTGTTGCCGGCTTTATTGGCTCAAATTTAGCCGAAACCTTATTAAAACAAGGAAATCATGTCATTGGCATTGATCACTTTAACGACTATTACGACCCCCAATTAAAGCGTAAAAATGTGGCTTTCCTGCAGTCATATAAATCGTTTGAGTTGATTGAAGCGAGTATTCAAGACTTAGACTGGATAAGTTTGCTCAAACAAGTAGAAGTTATCTATCACCAAGCCGCACAAGCTGGCGTCAGAGCGAGTTGGGGCAAAAGTTTTTTAGATTATACAGAACGAAATATTAATGCGACCCAGATTATCCTTGAAGCAGCCAAAAATTCGCCGAATTTAAAGCGTTTTGTCCATGCTTCCACCTCTTCGATCTATGGCAACGCCGAAACCTTTCCCACCCCTGAAATCCTCTGTCCTCAACCCGTTTCCCCCTACGGTATTACTAAACTGGCAGCAGAACGCTTATGTCAGCTTTATTGTCAAAATTTTAAGGTTCCTATCACCATTTTGCGCTATTTCTCTGTTTATGGGCCGCGTCAACGGCCAGATATGGGATTTCATAAGTTTTTTCGTGCGGCCATTGTGGGGGAAGCGATTCCGATTTATGGAGATGGACAGCAAACACGAGATTTTACCTATGTAGAGGATGTAGTTGCTGGAAATTTGCTGGCGGCCGCTGTTCCTGAAGCAATTGGCGAAATTATCAACATTGGTGGGGGAAGTAGGGTCGTTTTACAGGACATTCTTGATCAAATTGACCAAATTGTTGGATTTTCTATTCAACGAAATTATCAAGAAACAGCCATGGGAGATGCACGACATACAGCGGCAGATGTGACAAAAGCAAGGGAAATTTTAGGTTATCAGCCGAAGGTGAGTTTAAGAGAAGGTTTAGAAGCGGAATGGCATTGGATTAAATCGCTTTACTGAACAGCGAACAGTTATAAGAAGGTGTGAGGGATGCGGCTTAAATTCAATCCTTAAAACCGAACACCTGTTTCTGATTTCCTTTAATGAAGCTAAATTTTGAGAACCAAGCTATCATAGAAACATTAAACTCTTGTCGCTTGGCAGTAAAGTGTGTCACAGTAAAAGGCAAGCAGATTCCTAACTCGGAGTTCTAATGGTATTTAACTTAGATTTCTTTGCGTCCGAACCGGAAGAACAAGACATCAACTCACTGATTCAGTATCTTCAACAACAGCATCCTGAAACCTTGGCACGGATTGCCCAGTCCGCTAGTCCAGAGATCAAAGACATTATTACACAAAATGTGCAAGGATTAGTCGGTATGCTACCTGTTGATGCCTTCAATGTTCAGATTACGACGGACCGAGAAAATTTTGCCAACCTTTTAGCATCTGCCATGATGACAGGTTATTTTCTCAGTAAAATGGAACAACGGAAGAACCTTGATTCTACCTTATCCCATCTTGATAATATCCAAAAAACGGGCGACCAGTAACTCGTCCTTGATCATTCCATCACAATTACCCCTCACCTCTTCTTAGATCTGTTTCAATTCCAACTTTGCTTCCTAAAAACCTGTGTTAGGGTAAAGGTGGTGTGGGAAATATTATGGTGAGGAGTGATGACTAATTTACCCCCCGAAAGCCCGTCAGAACCCCCAAGACGGAATTTGACAGCGATTTTATGGCGATGGTTAAAGAAGCCTTCTACCCTCGTGGGTGGTGGCATTTTGCTCACTCTCGGCGTCGCAACCTACGCAGGGATGCAGTACTTCGCCTATCAACGTCTTTCTCCGCTGTTATCGTCTCAGCTGAGTCAATTGTTACAACGACCCGTTAATGTGGGAGAAGTAGAGAGCTTTTCCTTGAATCATATTCGCATTGGCCAATCAACCCTCCCTAAAACCCCGACTGACCCTGATCATGGGGAAATAAAAGAAATTCTCATTAATTTTAATCTCCTTCCCATCTTTGTCGGTCTTCCTTTAGCCGCTACGGTAACGGTTACTGACCCCAATTTTTACATTGAACAGGATAAAACAGGGAAATGGCTCGAATTACCGGATTTTCCAGAAGGAGAAAAAAGAGATCTTCCCATTGGCTTAGACATTAAGGTCAATCTCAAAGATGCGGATGTTGCTCTTGTTCCTAATGCACTGAAAAAAACCGTTACTTTGCAAGCAGAGGGTAGCGGAGGGTATTTATATCGCGGCGGGAAGGATCAAAAAATTCGCTACGATTTGGAGGCGCAACTATTAGGGAGTGCCATTCAATTAGAAGGAGAAAGTGATATCGCTGGGGAAAATTTTGGTCAAACCCAAGCCGATATTTTGATTCAAGAATTAAATTTAAGGGAATTGGCGGCATTAATTCCAAAGTCTGTTGCCACCGTCAACAAAGGGACATTTCAAGCTGATTTTAATTTAAACGTGCCTTCTCTTGAGAGAATTGAAGGAACAAAAGGAAATGGAAATATTGACTTAAGCAATTTAGCGGCACAAATTCCCACGATTAAAAGACCGATTCAAGCTAACATTGCGTTAAATTTAGCAGGGCAAAAATTATTCGTTGAGCAACTAAATTTAAGTGTAGGTCAATTGAATGCTCAAGTAAAAGGAAATGTAGATTGGCAACAAGGATTGAATTTAAATATTGATCTTAAACCCTTTCAAATTACTGAATTATTGCAAGTTATTAATGCTAAGCTACCGATAGAATTAATCGGAGAAGTCCGCAGTAAAATTCAAGTACGGGGGAAAGTTTTAGATCCTATTGTCACGGGAGTGATTGAAAATACGAAACCGATTCGATTAGCAAAGACAAACTTTAAAAAACTAGAGGCTCAATTTCAAGCAACATTCGATAGAATTTTACTATCGCAATTACAAGCTGTTCCCACGGAAGGCGGAATAATTCTCGCTAAAGGACAATTAAAAACCGATTTTAAAGATAAAATAGAAAACAACAAAAAGACGAATTGGACAACCCTGCCTTTAGCCTTAGATTTTACCGCTAATTTACCCACTCAAGAACTCTTAAAGTCTTATATAACGCCGACTCAAACGGTCACTTTTAGTCCACTGAAAGCCACAGGATCTTTTAAAGGAACGTGGCAAAATTTGCAAGGAAAAATTAATTGGAATGCTCCTAAACCGAGTCAGGTCGCAGGAGTTGGCATTACAGGAGAAGGAGAAATTTTATTATCAGGACAAAACTTTAGTTTCGACAATACCTTATCGCAAACCAACGGCGGAAAAGCCGATTTAAAGGGTAAAGGCAGTTTTAAAACGAACAAATTACAAGCGGTTTTAGAGGCTCGTTCTTTTGCGTTATCTCCTTTTATCCCAATAGTTTGTCAAAATTTTATTGAATGTCCTGACAGTGTGTTAACGCAACAAGTTTCGGTGACGAAGGCAAAGATTAATTTAGGAGCAAATCTCAATCAATTATCCCTTGATAAAATTAATGCTAATGTGGACGCGTTGTTGGATATTAATGAAGGAAATGTTAATGTTAATGCTCTTTTAAGACAAGGTAATATTAGCGGAAATTTCCAAACAGCCAGCTTAAATCTAAATCCTTATATTGCGATTTATTGTCAAGAAACGAATCAATGTCCGTCTTCTCTGTTAACGCAAAATATCAGGGTTCGGAATGCCAGAGGACGTTTAACCGGAAATATCAATCAACTCAATTTAGACCAACTCAAAGGTGCATTGAATGCCAATTTAATGATTAATGAGGGTGACTTTGTGGTTGCGGGTACGTTATCTCAAGGGAATCTGGATGGCAATTTGCAAACCTCAGAGATTAATCTCAATCCCTACGTTCGTTTATATTGTCAGGAAACGGGTCAATGTCCAGAAGGACTATTAACGCAAAATTTATTCCTAAGACGCGCCACCGGGAATATTTCAGGGAATATTGAGCGATTAAACTTGAATCAACTTCAGGGAGAATTAAACGCTGTTTTAGGGGTTGATGACGGAAATGTGAATGTTGATGGCAACTTATCTCAGGGAATCTTAACGGCAGATATCCTTACCTCTCAAGTAAATCTTAATCCCTTTTTGCCGAATTTAACCGTTCCGGCTCGGGTGAATCGTGCCAAGATTGACTTGACGGCATCTTTACCTGAATTACTAGAAAAATCACCTGCTGATCTAACCTCCGTTAATTTAAACCTTAATTCGCAATTAAGCCTTGCAGGAAGTCCGGTTAATGCGATTGCCACTGTTAAACGGGGAATTCTTGATCTTGTTGCTAATACAGGTCGTCTTCCCCTTGATCGAATTTTTCCTAACTTGCCTATTTCTGCCAGTTTACTGAATAGTAATGTCAATATTGCCGGAAATCTTAACGCATTAATTCAATCCCTCAACACAACTCCTGATTTGAGCAGTTTCGAGGGGACAGCAACAGCCAACGCACTAGCCGCCGAGGGCAAGATTAATGTAGATAGTCGCCTCAATGGCAATCAATTTACTGCCGATATAGTGGCTAATGGGGTGAAACCGCGTGCTTTCTGCTCCCTAGTTCCTGCAGCTTGTTCAGATGTCTCTATTCTCCAAGAGTCCGTTGACGCAACCGCAGATGTTAGTGGCAATTTGGGGCAAATTTTCGGAGAAAACGCCACCCTTCCCCTTACAGTCTCCAGCTTCAACGCCAATTGGGATGATCAACGCGTCAAGGGTGATGGTCGTCTTTTGATCACCGATTTAACCCGTCAGCCGGATATTGCCACGGCGAATTTTAACATTAATGCTCGCAGTAACCTTAATCGACTGCCCCTTGAAGAAATTTTGACGTTGATTCCCGTTAAACGTACCCTATTGCCTCAAGAATTAGACCTGACAGGATTGGGTGAATTTTCAGGACAATTTAGCGGTAAAAACCTGTTGACTGCTCCTACAGCCGCAGGAAATACCCAATTAGTCGGTAATGTGAGCCTCACTAACTTCAGTTTTAATCAACGTCCATTTGAACCGCTTCTGCAAGGAACGCTCAATGCAGGGTTAGGACGAAGTATTAATCTTAATTTACAGGGACAACAAGACGTTATTGCCGCAAAACTTGATCCTTGTACCCGCTCTGACTGTGCTGCGCCTTATTTACCTACCTCATTCGCGATTAAGCAGATTTATGAGGATAATCCTCCTCTCGTAGCCGTCGGTGAACGAAAAGGCGATCGCTTATTAGCAGAAATAGACACTTTTTCGCTTGATTTACTAAAAATTGCGCCCCTAGAAGAATACGGCATTAACGGCTTTATTAGAGGTGGCGTGAAATTGACAACCGACATCAATCTCTTTACCTTAGACGGACGAGGCACATTAGAAATTGACCAACCCGGTATCGGATTAATTGAAGGAGATAAAATTACGGCACAACTGGCTTATGAGAATGGGGTGGCGCAACTCGAACAAGGAAGATTAGTCGTTGGTAGAAGCAATTATGACCTGATTGGCTCATTAAACTTTAATTCAGGCGCAATTTTTGCGAAATTAGACGTGGATCGAGGCTATGTTGAAGATATTCTGACTGCCTTGAAAATTAGTGATATTCAGAGTTTGGTCAATTTGCTTAAGTTTAGAGCCATTGACTATGCGTCTGCCAGTGTTTTAAAACCGACACCGCAAGCAGGGGACGTAAACGCTACTATTGCTTCACAGGTGAATCTATTGGCAGTTATTGACCGAAAAATCAAAGAATACGCCGAAATTTTACAGAAAGGCGGAATTCCCACTGAATTAGACATTAGAGGCGCATTTACCACCGCAGTCACTTTAGATGGCACCTTACAAGATCCCCAGTTAATGGTCGCCTTTCAAGGCGATCGCTGGCAATGGCAACCGCAACCTCCGATTCCGAACATTGTTCCCCCCCTTGGCTTGATTACCGAAGGCGATCAGGCGATTCCTATTCGGGATGTGCGTTTATTGGCTACCTTAGAAGACGGGGTGGTGAAGATTCAAACGGCTGGATTACAATTACGGGATATGGTGGCAGATCTTCAAGGAACGCTATCGGTTAAAGAGATTCAGTCAAATTTTGTGATTAGTAATCTTTCTGTCGATACAGTTAAAGAATTTGTTGATATTCCTTTAGATTTTACGGGGGATCTCAATTTAACAGGGACAATTTCCGGTCAAACCTTCAATCCAAAAGTACAGGGAAATTTTGCTTTCACTGAGGGTGCCATCAACGCGAGACGTATTAATCAAGACATAAAAGGTCAATTTCTTTATGAAAATGCCCGTTTAATCACTCAAACCACTGCCCCAGACTCAATTCAACTCTATGCCAGTCTTCCGTATCCAGCGCAACCTGAGGTGAATGATCAAGTAGATGTACGAGTAAGAATCGGTACAGAAGCTCTAAAATGGATTAATTTGCTAACTCAAGACCAAATTGTCTGGTTAGATGGTCAAGGGGATGTTAACCTAGACGTAACAGGGACTTTAAATACTCAAGACAAATTTGATTTCAGATTTGTGGCGCAAGGACAAGTCAACCTAGAAAATACCACCTTTGCCAGTTCATCCTTACCAGGGCCGCTTGTGGTGAACGGTCAAATTAATTTTACGAGAGATATTATCCAAATTGACCAATTACAAGGACAATATGCCAATAGTAATGTTTTAATAACGGGGGCATTACCTATCTTTGAAGCGCGTTCCCTCGCAAATCCCTTAACGGTGGCGATAGAGAAAGCAAGCGTCGATATAACGGGACTTTATACAGGAGAAGTCGAAGGACTGATACAGGTGACTCAAACCGCCTTAAAACCGACGATTCGGGGCAATGTAACCCTTGCGAATGGTCAAATTTTTGTTCCTAAGTCTCAAAAAACAGCAGAAACATCCTCCGCAAGTCTCCAAGAACAACTGGCGTATCAACGTTGGTTCAGACCGAATCTACAACGACCTCAGTTTTTACCGATTGTACCCACCTTACAGGATTTCACCGTGAGTTTAGAGGCATTATCCGTTGAACAATTGCCCCTTTATGGTTTTGATTTTGGCGGAGTCATTCAGGTCAATGGGACGCTGAATACCCTAGACTTAAATCAACTGCGTCCTGTCGGGGAAATTAAACTCAGTCGGGGACAAATTAACCTTGTAGATACCCGCTTTTTATTAGACCGTCGTGCGTCTAATTCGATTACTTTTAGCCCTAATCAAGGAATTTTTAACCCCGATCTCGATATTGCGATGCGTACCATCGTCTCAGAGATTCCGAACACTCGTAAGCGGCTTTCTGACACCAGTAATGAGATTTTAGACGATAGCTTGAATCGGGTACAACGGATTGATGTTAATTTGGATATTAATGGCCAATTACGTCAAATTTTACCTAATTTGGGGATAAGTGGTCAGCAAATTTGTGATCTCCATCCCGATGATTTACGTCCGATTCGAGGGGAAGCCTCTTTGTCTGAGGTAGAATTAGAGCGCATGGAACAGTGTATTCAATATTTAGCCATTGTTAATGCTGCCGAAGGTGATATTATCCAAAGTCCTGCCGTTAAACTCTCCAGTCGTCCACCCCGAACTGAAGGTCAAATTGTGCGTTTATTAGCTGAGCAATTCCTTGCTATCGCAGACTCTTTACAAACCGGCAACACCGAACAATTGATTCAATCAGGAATCGTGCAGATTGCCTTGCCGATGGTCTTTCAGGGGGTGATTTATGATATTGAAACGTCTATTAGTGATACGATTGGTTCAACCGATTTTCGGGTTGTTCCCTTTTTAGAGGCCATTTATAGCTTAAATCCTGAAAAAGAAGGTGAAGAAGTAGAAAATCCTTCATTTTTGCGCTTTTCTTACGATTATACTTTCAATGAGTTTAAAGTGCGTTACGAACGACAATTTTAAAGTTCACCGTTAAACAGATGGGTGCCAGATTTATGATTGTTTTTACCCGAAAAAGGGGCGCGGATGTTTGCACCCCATCAAAGGTTAAACTAAACTGTTGCCAGTTCCGGTTGAGAACGTCTACTGTTGCGAATCCCCTCAATGGCATCGGCATAATTAGGCGCTTTAAAAACGGCAGACCCTGCCACAATCGCATTGGCGCCGGCTTCTAAGACTTGCCATGTATTTGTGGGTTTCAGTCCGCCATCTACTTCAATCCAAGGATCTAAGCCTTTTTCATCGCACATTTGACGTAATTTGCGAATTTTAGGCACAACTTCGGGAATAAAGCTTTGACCGCCAAAACCGGGATTCACACTCATAATCAAGATTAAATCACAGAGTTCTAAGACATACTCAATCAAATCTAATGGTGTGGAGGGATTCAGAACAACACCGGCCTTTTTACCGAGTTCTCGAATCTGTCCGAGGGTACGATGAAGATGGGGAGACGCATTGTGTTCGGCGTGAACGGAGATAATATCGGCTCCTGCCTTAGCGAAGTCTTCAACATATTTTTCGGGTTCGACAATCATTAAATGCACATCGAGGGGTTTTTTCGTATGGGGACGAATGGCATCGACAATTAGAGGACCAATGGTGATATTGGGAACAAAACGACCATCCATCACATCAACATGGATCCAATCAGCCCCTGCTTGGTCAACAGCTTCAATTTCTGCCCCCAAACGGCTAAAATCAGCAGATAAAATGGAAGGAGCGATCACAATTGATTTAGAAGACATAACTCGTATTCTCTTAACTTGGATTAAATGGGTGTAACAATCTTAACAGAATCTAAAGTTTTCCTCTATTGTATGTAAAGCTCATTGTGCAGTTGAACGACCTGACTACTGATTTCTCATTTCCTTCTGTCTCTTCTCGATTTGCGATAGAACCACACATCAGTTTCTGCTAAAAAGGACAGTTAGAAAACTGGCACAATCAATAATGATAAACTTTCCCTCAAAAGTATAAGGTTTTCTCTTTGAAATCAAGGGAGGAAACCCACCTAATCTTATCGCGTTATCATCCTGTTCAAATAATGATCGATCAGGGAAAATAGAATTAATCGAGATTTGGAGTTTCGGAAATGAAATCTATTGTTACTTCTTTCTACAATTGGTACAGCAGCAAAATTAGTCATCCTAAATATCGCTGGTTTATTGTTCTTGGTACGTTAGCTTATTTATTTAGTCCCATTGATATTTCCCCTGATTTCTTGCCGATTATTGGTTGGATTGACGACGGAATGTTATTAACTTTACTCACTGCCGAACTGTCTCGCCTTGTGATTGACCATCGTAAACAACGTCAAGGCGTAGCAGGAGACACGGTGAATGCAGATGCGCAACCGATGGGAGAAATTCCTATTAACACCGTCCCAGAAAATGAACCTGTTGCCTAATTGCTCAAATTTAATCGAATAGATTAGAAAATTTCTCACTGAGATAGCTGGTTGCTTTTAAAGGCAATTGGCTTTTTTTTAGGCTTAAATTTCGGTAAGTTCAACAATTCTTAAGCTTAAATTTATCTTAACTCTCCAAAATTTGCTATGCTGTATACTGTATACAAAAAAAGAAGTTGACTATGAAACGAGTCTTTATCTGTGGTTCTGCTTTACGGGGACAACCCGACCATCAAAACCTGCAATCTGCCCAATTTATTCAAGAAGCGGCGACAGAGTCCTGCTATCGTCTTCATTCTGCGGGTAATGGCTGGCATCCCGCCATTTACGAGGTCGAAGAAGGAGGAATTTCTATTCCGGGGGAAGTCTATGAATTAACAGACGAACAATTTGACTATCTTGCCCGTAATGAACCCCCTAATATGTATCCTGCTACGGTGCATTTAGAGGGAGGAGAGACAGCAACAGCGTTTTTGTACCCAAAATCTCTAATTGATCAATACAATTGGCCAGATATTTCCCATTTAGGCGGATGGGCGATGTATAAAGCCAGTTTAGTCGTTAATAGTTAATAATTTCTTCCCTGTTATTTTGTCTTTTATACTACTTAACCTATGTCATTATCTTATCCGAGAGAGATGATCGGTTATGGGCAATATCCCCCTGACCCAAAATGGATTAATAATGCTCGTGTTGCCGTTCAATTTGTCATTAATTATGAAGAAGGAGGAGAAACCTGTATTTTACACGGCGATCAATCCTCAGAAACCTTTTTATCTGAGATTGTGGGGGCAGTGCCTTTGATGGGATTACGCCACATGAACATGGAATCCTGCTATGAATATGGCAGTCGGGCAGGTTTTTGGCGATTATATCGCTTATTTACCCAAAGAAAAATTCCTGTTACCGTTTACGGTGTTGCCATGGCACTGGCTCGCAATCCTGAAGCTGTAGCGGCGATGAACGAAGCGAATTGGGAAATTGCCAGTCATGGGTATCGCTGGATTGACTATCGTTATTTTGGGGAAGCAGAAGAACAAGAACACTTGCAAAAAGCGATCGCCATTCATACAGAAGTGACCGGAAAGCGACCGTTGGGGTGGTACACTGGGAGAAATAGTCCTCAAACTCGTAAATTAGTAGTAGAAGAGGGAGGATTTCTCTATGATTCGGATAGTTATGCCGATGATCTACCCTATTGGGTTCATGATTATGGTAAACCTCATTTGGTAATTCCCTATACCCTTGATAATAATGATATGCGCTTTGCCACGACACAAGGCTTCAATTCAGGGGATCAATTCTACGCCTATTTACGAGATGCCTTTGACATTCTGTATGCAGAAGGAGAAAAAACCCCTAAAATGATGAGTATTGGCTTACATTGCCGTCTAGCAGGTCGCCCTGGACGAGCAGGGGCTTTAGCTCGATTTTTAGATTATATCCAACAACCTGATCAGGTTTGGATTTGTAAGCGAATCGAGATTGCTGACCATTGGCATCAGTATCTCCCTAAACCGTCATTATGACTTCTATTTAATTCCTCAATGATAACCTTAAGTGAACTCAATCAAATGAACCAAGAAGCGTTTACCGATACTTTGGGTGAGATATTTGAACACACTCCCGAAATAGCGGCGCAGACTTGGCAAAAAAGACCTTTTAGTACCCTAGAAACTTTATATCAAGCAATGGTAACCGAAGTAGATCATCTCAGTGATCAGGATCAACGAAAACTCATCTGTGCGCATCCTGATCTAGGCAGTAAAGCAAAGATGGCAGAAGCTTCTGTAGAAGAACAAGGAAATTTAGGATTAAATCTTTTAAATTTAGAAGAATATGAACATTTTCAGCAACTAAACCAAGTTTATAAAGAAAAATTTGGTTTCCCCTTTATTGTCGCCGTGAAAAATCATACGCAAGAAACGATCTTAGAATCTTTTAGCCAACGATTGCAAAATACACTGACAGAAGAAAAAGCCCAAGCGTTAACGGAAATCAAAAAAATTGCTCAATTTCGTTTAGAAAGCCTTATTCAGGTAGAAAATTAAACTCAAAATGCAAAACCTAGTATCAAATTTAAGTCAGAATTATTCTTATCTTTATAATTAGCCCTTTTGCTCTGTTTTGTGACTTTGCTTACAGTAAACAAACGCGATCTCCTTAACACTAGAATTAATTTAAAATTAAGCTCTTTGCCGCTAATTCTAGGAAATTTGTCTATGATTTGTTTTTGACCCTAGATAACCCATAAATATGGAATTTAAACCTATGCTACTTCAAAAGTCTTTCCATTCCTCCCTCTCTTCTCTAAGAATTAATGGCGATCGCCTCAATCGTCGGATTGCGCAACTAGCGGAAATTGGCAAACTATCCCAAGGGGGAGTCAATCGGGTGGCCTTTACCCCAGAAGACTTACTCGCACGTCAGCTTGTACAATCATGGATGAAAGACGCAGGGATGACAGTGCGCACTGATACGGCAGGTAATATTATTGGCACTTATGCGGGGAAAAAGCCCGACTTAGGCGCATTAGCAACGGGATCTCATATTGATACTGTGCCGATTGCCGGTCATTTTGACGGTGTACTAGGGGTTTTAGGGGGAATTGAAGTCGTTCGTACCTTTTTTGAGCAAAATATTCAATTAAATCATTCAATTGAAGTGATTGTCTTTACCGATGAAGAATGCAGTGTTATCGGTTGTAAAGCGATGGCTGGAAACGTCGTCAATGATCCGGAAGCTTATCGTCGGAAGGATGGCACCTCAATCGAGACGTGTTTAGCAAAAATAGGAGGCGATTGGTTGAAAATTCAAGAATCTCGCCGTAAAACGGGAGAAATTGCCGCCTTTGTAGAACTCCATGTTGAACAAGGGGGGATACTCGAAAGTGAAAATAAACCGATTGGGGTCGTAAAAGGGATTGTCGGACAATATCGCCTCTCTGTCACCGTAAAAGGTCGGGCGAATCACGCTGGAACAACACCGATGTCTATGCGTAAGGATGCATTGGTGGCGGCGTCTCAAGTTGTATTGGCAGTCAATCGTCTGGCGACGGAAGCAGAAGGGGAACAAGTCGCAACAGTGGGATATATGACAGTTTTACCCAATGCCGTCAATACAGTAGCAGAAAAAGTCAATTTATCCATCGATTTACGAGACTTATCTCAAGATCATCTAGATTTTCTCATTCGAGAGATGAAGCATGAATTCCACCTAATTGCTATACAAACTCAAACCGAGATTACCCTGACAACCTTACTGCACGTTCTTCCCACATTAGCAGAACCCGCCATTATGGATATCATTGCAGACGTTTGTATTGAAATGGGATTAAGCTACACTTATCTACCCAGCCGAGCAGGTCATGATGCCCAAGAAATGGGTCGTTTTACTGATATGGGCATGATTTTTGTACCAAGTCAAGGGGGAATCAGCCACTCTGTTGACGAATATACCACCCCTGAAGAATGTACTCAAGGGACAAACGTTCTTTTACAAACCTTTCTGCGTTTAGATTCTCTCAATGAATCCTAAGGGTGAGTCAAATTCGGTTGTTTGAGTCTCCCTTAAAATCTTTATAAGATGACGTTTTTAGGGAATTTTGTGAGTAATTTACTGCAATTAAAGTGATTCTGAATGGAGCGTCAAGTTTACACTCCATAAATATGCGGTAATATACTTTCAATATTGAATGACAAATATGTAACATAATGTCAGACTCATCGCAACCTCCTAATTCTGATTCACCTGAAAGAGCGAAAGAATGGCATAAAGCAGTGTTGCTTGTTCTTTGGATTGTCAGCTGGAAGCGTAACAAATTGACGTGATAGAGTCAAGCGACTAAAGCAGAGAAAACAGTATTGATAGCGATTCTTTCCCATTCATTGCTCGTCATTTTAGTCCTAATTTGTAAGACTTGATGCGCTCCTTCACGAGTCCATTGCATTTTTCCAGACCTTTTATGTCGGGCATTAATCAATGACTCAATATGAGATTCGGCTACTTGACTAGTATAAGTTTGGTTAGCTTGCTTTCGGTCTTCATAGTTGACTAGATAATCTCGATTTCGAGCTATATAATCGTAGAGTCCCTGTAGTTTACTCTTTTTTTTGCCATCGGTTATCTCATCTCTAATAATTACTAACTTAGCTAAGGCATCATCAGTTTTTCCATGCCACAGTTCCCATTTGGCACTCTCTAAAGATTCTGCCAGACTTTCTTCTAAAGCTTGTTTGACGTTCTGGAACTTTTTACCAATATGAAACCAATCTAAAATACACTCTAAACTCTGACAATAAGGTTCAATAGCTAAAAGAACTGACCAGCAATTCTTAGCTCCATCGGCTAGTCCACAAGCTTTTGTTGTTTCTCCTAATCCTTGCTTAATGGCGGCATTAATCACGTAAGCTTTCATCGTTTTTAATTCATCATTTTGGGCTGAAGCTACACAGGCTTTCTGGGTAATTTTACGATGATTCTTATCAATTTTCTCCAGATTTTTGGGCTGATAAATAATTGCTGATAAAGCTTCAAAGCTCCGTTTCTCTTTATCTTGAGTAGGGATGTGTCCTCCATCCACTTGAACCACTAATTCTTCAGCTATACTTGCACACTCTTCTGGCTTTGGCGGCTGATAATTTTGCTCTGAGATAATTTCTCCCACTTGAGTTGTGAGGCGTTGAATTTGTGTATGATTATTAATAGAACGCACTTCACAATTTAATCTCTCTAGATTTTTTTGTCCTTCTCTAAAACTGTATAAGGCTCCCTGTTCACATTGCAGTTTGGCCAAATCTGGATGCCGATTCGTTCCTAATAAAGAATTGATGGTTGGAGAGCTTCTCCAATCACAATCAGGATGAGCGCAGCAATGTTGTTGGATTTTTAATTGATGATCGCTAAACACCGCATGGAAATTAGAAATTCGGCTGCCATTTTTCTTGAGTTTTCCACCACATGTAGGACAGACTTTATATCCGGCGTCTAATAAAGATGCTTGTTCGGCTAAGATTACATTTTGCACTTTTTCTAAGAGAGATATTTGTTCTCTATGGCGTAATCCTAATTCTAAAATTGATTCAGGTTTTTTGAGATCGTAAATTTTTAGAGTATCTCTCTTAATCACTTCTTGACTTCCAACAGATACTTTCTCTATAATCACTCTCAATTCGTAGTCCATAATAAAATCTGTCCTTGTCATCTTCAACCCTTGACAGATATTCTACCAATTTTCTTTTATCACGTCAATTTGTTACGCTTCCTGATTCAACTGTTAGCTAAGGGAGATTTATCGTTAAAGGGAAACAATCAAGAATAGGATCTGGAATTTGCCCTACATTCAACTATACTGAATATAAGAAATTGTTCCTCAATTCTGTTCTCCGTTTTCCTTTTACCCCAGAATTTCTAAATTTTGTGCATCGGTTGAATGTGATGAATAACGAAACCATTTTACAGGTTGAACACGTTAATTTATGGGATGATTTAGGAATTCAAGTCCTATTAAAAGAGATTAATTTTGCTATCAAAAAAGGCGATCGCTGGGGCATTATTGGAGCTTCGGGTGCCGGAAAAACCACGTTATTAAAACTCCTAAATCGCCTTGTTGAACCGACATCAGGACTCCTTCAGTTTAACAATAAACCCTTTCATAATTATCCTGTGACCGAATTAAGACAGCAAATTGTTTTAGTCTCTCAAGAACCAAAGCTATTAGGCATGACTGTAAAAGATGCACTAATTTATCCTTTAAAATTAAAACGCCTTTCTGAAGCAGAAATTAAAACCCGTTTCTTAGATTACTGTGATTTATTTGCCATTCCCGACGATTGGCTAGAACGTAACGAATTACAGTTATCCGTCGGTCAACGTCAATGGGTGACCATTGTTCGAGGGTTAATGATGCAACCCTCTATTTTACTCTTAGATGAACCCACTTCTGCCTTGGATATCGGATTAAGCCATCGTTTGATGGAACAATTGATTACCCTTTCTGAACAACAGCAATTAACGGTGATAATGGTCAATCATCAATGGTCTTGGGTGCGTCAATTTGCTCAAAATATTTTAATCTTAGATAACGGAAAAATTCAGCAAAAAATGGCGACGATAGATGTCAATTGGCAAGGGATTCAACAACAATTAATACAACCCAAAGAACAAGACGAATGGGATGTTTAATCCGACCGTTTAAGCGACTAGAGATAGAGCGGATGTTCCTAAAACATTCTGATAATAGCGGCGCAATTGTTGAGTTGCCGCACTCCAACCCCATTTTTCTGCTTCAAGACGAGCATTTTGCCGTAAATTTTCCCGTTCTTCGGTGGCCGCTAACAGTCTTTGAGTAGCAGTGATTGCCCCTTTGGCGTCTTTGGGGTCAAATAAATAACCATTAATCTCATCGCTGACAATATCAAGGATACCACCCGATGCCGCCGCAACCACCGGACAACCGGCGGCCATAGCTTCCAATAAGACTAAACCAAGGGTTTCCGTTCGAGAAGGGAAAATAAAGGCGTCAGCAGAGGCAAACGCAGAAGCTAATTCCAATCCTTGCAAATATCCGACAAAATAGGTCGCTGTTCCCGCAAAATGCGCCTCTAATGCCTCACGATGAGGCCCATCTCCCACAATCGCTAAACGGGCATTAGGGATGGAGTCTAGCACCGGTTTAATCTCATCAATTTGCTTTTCAGCAGAGACGCGGCCGACATACAATAAAAGGGGAGCATCAGGGTTGCCTTGGGATAACCGATAACGCATGGAATGAGACGCTAAATGAGGCTGAAACATCTCGGTATCTACACCCCTTTGCCATAAATCGACCCTTTCTATGCCATGACTTACCAATTCCTCTACCATTGCATTTGACGTACAAAGGTTTAGTTCGGCTTGATTATGACCTAATTTTAGTAATTCCCATAAAACGCCTTCTAAAGATCCTAAGCCGTAATGGTGCAAATATTGAGGCAAATGGGTGTGATAAGAAGCAACTAAGGGAATTCCCATTGTTTTTGCATAATAGATGCCCCCCACCCCTAAAACGGCCGGATTGACCACATGAATTAAATCGGGTTTAAATTGCTCAATTACTTTACGAATCGTGGGACGCGGAATCGCCAGTTTGAGTTCAGGATAAAGGGGAAGCGGAATGCCAGAAACACCCTGAATTTTTGCCCCTTTATACTCCTTTAAGCCACCATCAGGTGAAAAAATTAGCACCTGCTCCCCTTGTCGTTGCAAATGTTCCACGGTATGTTTGAGACGAGTTACAATTCCGTCGATTTTGGGTAAAAAGGTTTCTGTAAAAAGGGCAATTTTCATACCATCGAAAAAGCTAAAATGAGTTAGCTTTTATTGTAGAATGGTTTGTCCCTTCTCGCTCAATCAATAATGATAGAGTAGAATAAAGCTTGCGTAACCTTATGCTCATTTTCTAGGTCGTGTCTGAATTTCAAGATTGAACGACCTCTTTAATAATGGTTATAATGTCTTCCTGAATATTTTTGGGAATTTTGAGATAAAGCTTTTCTTTTTCAATTTTTAAAACCCGTTCAATAATCTCGCGAACCTCAGAAGAGGCCGTTAAGATGGGTTGTTGAATATTCTGCAAGTCAAAATCCGAATTCATCATGACTAAGGCTAATCTTTCGCAATCTTTTAGAAAGGACAGTCATCATCGTCCAACTGTACATCCCACTTTGCCGCTAACACTTGCGTAACCATGGCTTCTATTGTCTCTGCATCCAAATCTTCAGCACTGTCAATTTCCTGCGGTATGCTTGAAACAGGAATTAAACGAAGTTGACGGATATCCTGAATGAGATCAAAGTAAGTTTCTCCAGCCACCGACGTTAATTTAAGATAATCAAAACTCTGAACATTAATATAAACAAGATGATTGGCAATTAGGGTAGCTTGAAGAGGGTCGGTGAACACTTCCACCAACCAACCGTCTCCTTCACTTTGCAGTCGTCCATCTAAGGTATGAATATAGCGTACACGCCCTAAATCGTTTAAAAGACGGCGCATATCTTCTTTATTGATTAAAATACCATCATCAATGATACAGGGCGCAGGAAATGAGTGTGAGGGATGATTATACGTCATGGAAAATCGCCTTTAATTATCGTCAGCAGTGGATTAAACTCCTATCAATTACGAGCATCGTTAACTTAATTAACCCTGATATTTTTAGGTAGATAACTTCACCCTAGTTAGTGGATTTTCAGGAAAGATTTCCGTCATGTCGCAAGACAAAATAAGCGTTCAAGTTTGACAGCCGTTTATCTTAACTTCAGAAGCTATGCTTTCATCTTAACTCAAGATTCCCGCTTGATTCCTTAAAGTTTCAAGATGGGTGAGAAGAGGCGTTTTGCTGTTGTTTTGCGTTTGAAGCGTATTGTCGAAATCTTTCTAAATCAGCCATTAGGGTTGATTCGACAATTTTTCCTAAGAATAAATTATCCATCAGCTTACCTAACCATCCCGGAATGGCATAAGCGGCAGTTAATCGCACAATACTACTGCCATGACGATCATAAAAGCGAATCGCTCCTCGGTTCGGCAGACCATCTACCGATTGCCATTGAATCATTTGATAGGGAACAATTTTTTCGATTCTTGATAGCCAAGTAAACTCAAAACCACCACTGGCCAACTTCCATCGAGATAATTCAGGATCTTCTTCTAAAATTCGGACTGATTCGATCCATTTCATCCAATTTGGCATTTGTTCTAAATCTGACCATAAATTCCATACTAAATCAATGGGCGCATCGACTTCAACTTGTACACTATGTTCTAACCAGTGAGACATATGACCGAAAATTTAAACATTCTCTACATTTTAACGATCTTTATTGAGTTTCGTAAATTTTGCTGAGATTGACAGGGCGCAAAAGAAAGGCGATGTTGAGGGGAAATACCCCATTTTTCGAGGGCTTGTCGGTGTTTTGGTGTACCATATCCCTTATTATTGCTCAAATCATACTGGGGATAACGTTTGGCTAAGCGAATAATTAATTGATCACGCCAGACTTTGGCGATAATACTTGCAGAAGCAATCAAAAGCGATCGCTGATCACCTTTAATGACAGCCTGTTGGGGGATTTCTAAGTCTGGAATCGGGAATCTGCCATCAATTAAACAGAAATCTGGAGGAACATTCAATTTATTAACCGCTCGTTTCATGGCGAGTAAAGAAGCGTATAAAATGTTCAGACGATCAATTTCTTTGACAGAAGCATAACCAACCGTAACAGACAGAGCCAGTCTTTGAATTTCTTGACTGAGTTCTCGGCGTTTTTGGGGCGATAATTGTTTACTATCTCTAATTTGAAGTTCAGTTAATTTCGGCAATAAACTAAGCGGGAAAATAACCGCACTGGCGACAACCGGTCCAAATAAGCACCCTCTTCCCACTTCATCAACTCCCGCAATCCGTCCTTTTGTCTGATAAGGTGAAGGAATTAATTGTAAGTCTTCAGATTTCATGCGACCCGCGAAGTGAGAATTATCTGCCATATTGCTTTGATTTTTTTTAATGCCTATTAATCATTTATCCATTGTTTCACCCATTCTTTTCCTTCTTGATAGGTTGTAATTTCTTCATCTAGAGTAGCCCATAATAAGCGATCAAGGATTTCTTTAAACTTTGGACTGGGACGATATCCCATTGCTTTCAAATCATTGCCATCTAACGGGGCTTTGACTTGCGATAATTCCGTTAAATAAAACCAAATTCGATTCCGAATTCCTTTGGAACTTCTCACAGCCACTAAGATTAAATCTGCTAATTTAAAGGGTCGTAATAGCTGTACAATTTCGCTGGGACGGTGGCAGTTTACAAGTTTTTGCTGAATCGTTTCCTGTGTTTTATCTAACCGTTGCAATCGTTCAATACTTTCCTTAGGTAGTTGAAGATTACTGGCAATTTTAACCCTTTCTGTCGCTGCTAAATCAGCAATTAAGGTTTCTAAACGAATTAGCCAATGCTCTAAATAATGCGCTCCGTCTAGATAACTTAGCCAACGAGAAACACAGCGAACTTGCCACCATAAATCAGGGGTTAAACTTAAGTCAGGATGAAGACATTTTAGTGCCTCTAGATGGGCTAATAATTGTAATGCGGACTTCCAATAATCCGCTTCTAAAACTAAATTCAATTCTGTTTTTAGGCGGGTTGTTAGAGCAGGAGCGGGATGATTTAATAATCGTAATTGATCATAAACCCCGCTTTCAATGGCATAGCGAATATAAGTTTCTGTTTGGGATTCTAGGGCAAAATTTAAACGAACGGCAAAACGAACAGCACGATAAATTCGAGTGGGATCTTCAATAAAACTATTGGCATGAAGAACCCGAATTAACTGCGATCGCAAATCCAAAACTCCGCCAAAAAAATCTAACAATTCCCCTGCTTTTGGGGTTGTTAAACGCACGGCTAAGGCATTAATGGTAAAATCGCGACGGTACAAATCTTGACGAATTGAACTCGCTTCCACTTGCGGATTCGCCGCCGGATAAGGATAAAATTCTGTTCTCGCGGTGGCAATATCAAGCCATAATGAACCCAATTTAGGATCTTTATGCCATAGTAGAGCGGCAGTTTGAAATTCACCATGAACCGATAATCTTACATTAGGATATAGTTCTTTGATACGGTTTGCTAATTCTACCCCCGATCCCACATCTGCCGCTTCGTGAAACCCATCTACGACCAGATCAATATCCTGAAGCAGTAATTTCTCGTTTTCTTGCGCTAAGAGTAAGTCTCGGACTGCGCCCCCTACTAAATAAAGATTCCATCCTTTTTTTCCTGCCTCCTTAGCCAGTTTGCTTAATAAATCCCAAATCGGCTCAGCCAACGCATTGCGAATTGAAGGCAAAAGACAAGAAATCGCCGCCCCCCTTTTTCCGCTTTTATCCCATATTTCTCCTCTATCTTGATGAATTTGGCGTAAAACATCCGTACGAGTGACAATCCCCACCAATCTCTCTTCATCAATAACCGGTAATCTGCCGACATCGTAGGTCACCATAATAGATTCAATTTCAGGCAAAATAGTATGAGGCGTAATGATTTTAGGGTTTCTGGTCATATATCCTTTGACCGGCGCATGTTTAAAACCATGATGTAACGCTAAGTCAATATCTCGGCGGGAAATCACCCCGACTAATTCGTCTGCCTCGTTTACCACCGATAATCCTGAATGTCCGTAGCGAAACAGCACTCGTTGGGCTTGTTCTATCGTCGTATCGGGGCGGATTGTTCTAACCGGAGAAGACATTAACGCTCTAGCAGTGGGTGGGTGGGGAATTTGCTCAATTAAGCCTTCCAATACCTCATTTAAAAACTGATTGGGTTCAGCAGTTGCTCGATTCAAGGAGGCGGCTTGAGGGTGGCCACCTCCCCCAAAAGGAGTAAATAAAAGACTTAGATTTGTTCCTTGAATTCTTGTTCGTCCAATAATCGCTAATCTACCGCTATTTCCTTTATTATAATAATGCCCTAAGACTAAAGCATCACTTTCCGTTAATTCTATTAACCGCTCTGCTAAGTTTGATAACCCCGGCATAAAACTAGGCGTTTCCAACAGCACGGATGTCACTTGATAACCCTGTACGTCACGGGTTTGTAATTTTTCCATGGCATCGGTAAATAATTGTTGTATTTGCGGCGGAAAGCCCGGATCAGCGTATTCTGCGATAATTTTAACGTTCGCCCCCTTTTCCATCAACCACGCTAGGGCGGAAGCATCGCGAGGGGTAGTTTGTTCAAAGGTTAATGATCCTGTGTCGACGTGAATTCCCAAAGCCATAACTGTTGCTTGAATGGGGTTAGGCGTAAAGGGGTCTCTTTGTAATTTTTCCACCATAAGAGTGGTGGTTGCGCCAATATTTTCTAATTCAACGTGAGTCGCATTAATGTTTGATGTGCCTCCGATATGATGATCATAGATTTCAATAGCAGTTAAATGGGGGGATTTTAACCAATCGGCTGTTTTTCCCAAGCGATCGCTCTGTTGATTATCCACAATCATCAGGGAACGAATGGTGTGAGGGTGGACACTTCGCCACTCGATTAAGGGAAATTCATCTCGATATAAGGCAAGAAAGTCTTTGACTTTAGGATGCGCCCCCCCTGTTAAAATGATTTTACTGCCCACTTTAAGAAGGGAAAGACCCACTGCCGCACCCAGTGCGTCAAAATCGGCCGTTTGATGACATAAGATTAAATCGAGCATTGTGGTCAAGATCTAGGTTTAGGACGGCAATTTGCTGAGCGATTGACAGGCTTATAGAACATTTTATCTCTTTAATGGGTTTAGGAATCTTAATGGATATTAGCTATTTAATATGAACTACGCTAGGGTAATGAAAAAAGAGTTTCCTGCAAACGGTTAATAAATTCTATTGGAGAAAAGTTTTTTTCTAGTCAAATTCTTATTACAGCGTTTTGCAACTTGATAAGGTACATGATTGATGGTAGAGGTGCAAAGTTTGCACCCAGAGGGGTATGACTAGAGGTCGCCTCCTTAAAGACTAATGTTTTGTGAACTACATCGATCCGCTTGCACTGAGAATGAGGACTTCTTTTACCACTTCCGTTAAAGCATGGCAGGAATAGCTTTTCCCTTTAAAATGATTTTAGTTGAGTTCATTTGGAGGAAAACCCCCTGTCTCTCGAAGCCATTTTAATTCCCCCTAGTAACGGTGAAGCCCCCAAACATTTGATGGTGGCACTACATGGTTGGGGTGCAAATTACCAAGATTTAGCCTCTTTAGCCTCCTTTTTTAACCTTCCTGACTATCAATTCATCTTTCCGAATGCACCGTTTCCCCATCCTGAAGTAAGAGGAGGGAGGGCGTGGTATGCCTTAGAAAGCAGTAACTACCCAGGTTTAGCAGAAGGTCGTCAAATGCTCTTAGATTGGCTATTATCCCTCGAAGAGCAAACAGGTGTCTCTTTATCCCAAACAGTTCTCAGTGGCTTCTCCCAAGGAGGCGCAATGACTTTGGATGTAGGATTAGACTTACCCTTAGCCGGATTGTGCAGTTTGAGCGGCTATCTCCATTTTGAAGCCAGAAATCGTCAGAAAGCGCAAATTCCTCCTATTTTGATCATTCATGGTCAGCAGGATATGGTCGTTCCCCTCAAAGCGGCACAACAAGCCAGAGATGAACTAACCCTTTTAGGGGCAACCGTCACCTATCAAACGTTTGAGATGGGGCATGAAATTTCCCCTCAAGCCTTGAAAGTTGTTGAAGCCTTTATCAATAACCTCTAACGATTTAGCCTAAGATCCCAAAACATTGGTTAATCGCTTCAATAACTGCTTAAAAAGGTGCTTGATAAGGTTGAACAGAAACCCATTCCAAATGATCAATGGGTGCGCTGAGTTCAACGGTTGCCTCCGGTAAAAGTCTGCCATCTAGATTGAGGGATTTTACTTTGCCCACGGGAATTGCCGCCGGAAATAACCAACTGACATTAGAGGTGGTAATGTTATCCCCTACCTTCACGTCAGGAACTTTCTCAATAAACGACATTATTACTAATGATGAACCATTGCCTTTGATATACCCCACCGAACGACTGCGGGTTACGCTAACCCCTACCTGGCTCGTCGGATCACTAATTAATAGCACCCGACTGGTATGAGGGGTGACATCCACCACCCGTCCGATTAATCCCCCAATGCCACTGACGACGTAGCCTTTTTGAATGCCATCCGCGCTACCTCGACCGAGAATCACCTGTTGCCACCACGCATCAGCACTTCGTCCGATAACAGGCGCATTAATATAATTTGCTTGCTTTTCTTGATTAATTCCTAGCATTTTTTGGAATTGTTGGTTTTGTTTTTCCAATTCAGCTACTTTTTGCTGTAGTTCACTAATTTTTGCGCTTTTTAATCGGGCTTCTTGTACGGCCGCCGATTCCCCTTCAAAAGGGTGTGCCAGAAAGCGATAGACTTCTAAAATTGCCTCTCCTTGAGTTTGATGAAGAAAACCCGCGATCGCTAACACTATCACCGACCAAATTAAGTATTTTCCGTTATTTTGCCACCAACGTTGATCCATTAGCATTTTTGTATTCCCCGGTTAAGTGAACCTAAATTCGTGCGCTTTCTTCCATAATCTTTTGAAGCAGTTGGGGATTTTTAAAGACTTCTCCCGTTCCTTTAACCACACAGCGTAGGGGATCGTCTGCAATATGGGTTACAATGCCCGTTTCATGGCTAATACGCTGATCAATGCCGTGTAATAAAGCCCCACCACCCGCCATCACAATCCCTCGGTCGATGATATCCGAGGCTAATTCTGGGGGCATCCGTTCTAGGGTACGTTTGACTGCCGCCACAATCACAGCGATCGCCTCTTCTAAGCTTTCTCGAATCTCAAAGCCTGACACCGTCACCGTTTTGGGTAAGCCAGAGATCAAATGCAAACCACGGACTTCCATCTCCTCCTTATCTAAGTGACTCGGATAAGCCGCCCCCAACCGAATTTTAATCTCTTCTGCGGTTCTTTCCCCAATATTTAAGCCCTCTTTTCGCTTAAGGTACTGAATAATCGAGTTAGTTAACTCATCCCCTGCGACTCGTACTGATTCACTCACGACTTTTCGCTGAAAATTGAGGATAGCAACTTCCGTTGTTCCTCCCCCAATATCCACCATCATATTCCCCGTGGCATCCATGACCGGTAAACCTGCCCCCAAAGCGGCGGCAAAGGGTTCTTCGATTAATCCCACCTCCCTTGCACCTGCCTCCTTAGCCGCATCAATAACGGCTCTTCGCTCCACTTCAGTGATCCCACTGGGAATCCCAATCACCATGCGCGGGTTACTCACGGCGTTACCTTGATTAGCCCGTTGAATAAATTCCGTCAACATAATCATGGCACTATAAAAGTCTGCAATCACTCCATCCCTCAGTGGACGCAAGGCAGTGACATTTTCGGGAGTCCGTCCTAACATCTGTTTTGCTTCTTCCCCAACAGCAATGGGATTCTTATTTTGGTCAACTGCAATCACTGAAGGCTCTTCTAAGACAATCCCCTTCCCCGATATATAAACGAGTGTGTTCGCCGTCCCTAAGTCTATGCCAATGTCCCGTGATAACGACAAACGATTAAACCAGCCCACGTGTTTTATGCCTCAATTTTAATTTGGGTTAATTTTGTTAAATGCTTATACAGTTCCTTAATATATATTAAATAAGGATAATTGAGATATGAAGCATCTGACTCAAGGTTTAAAGTCCAAGTTTCCCCATTGCCCCCCTGCCGCCAAAAATTACACTAAAATTAAGAAGCGATCGCAATTGAAGATTAAAGCTTATGAGTTTTTGGCAGCGTTTAAGTGGGGTTGTCCGTAGTCAGATTAACAGTCTCATCACCGAGTCCGAAGATCCAGAAAAAGTGCTGGAACAGGCAGTGATGGAGATGGAGCAGGAAGTGATTGAAATGCGACGCGCCCTTGCTTCTGCGATCGCCACCTATAAACGAACGGAGCGTCAAGTCAGCAGTTATCGTGTTTCTGCCGATCAGTGGTACGAACGAGCGCAACTGGCCTTAGATAAGGGCAATGAGGGGTTAGCACGGGATGCCCTCATGCGTCGTCAATCCTATCAAAGTAATCTCAAAACCTTACAAGAACAAGTCAATCAACAACGGGATTTTATTCAAAAACTCAAGGAGAATTTATTGGCCTTAGAGAAACAATATTTAGAGGCAAAAACTAAGAAAAATCTTTATTTAGCCCGTTTACGTTCAGCAAACGCCAATCAGAAATTTCAGGAAATTATCCATCATTTAGATACCCAGAGTACAACGAGCGTTTTTGAACAAATTGAGCATAAAATTATTGAACTAGATGCCCGATCTGCCACTTTTATCGATCCCCTCGAAGAAAGATTTATGAGTTTAGAAGACAAAAAAGCAATTGATAGTCAGCTTGAACAAATGAAAAATAAGCCCTTAAATCCCTCTCAGGATGATTGGTAGGTTGAGTGAATTACTTTAAAATAAAACCGCTACGAGCAGGAATCGTTAGACTTAAAACTTTCTCTTTTTCCTCTAATTGCCAAGTTAATGTCTCAGTTTCATATAATACTTTCTGAGGAATAAAAGGAATTGTTACATCAATTTTTTGAGTCTGATAACCGCTATTAATGCCAATCATTATTTTTTCTTCGGCAGAAGTTCTACTGAAAAGATAAACCCTTTCATCCGCCCATAAAACATTATAATCGCCCAGACTTAAAGCAGAATATTGATGACGAAGCTTAATGAGGGTTTTGTGATAATTTAATATTTCTAAATTCCAATCTTTTTCAGCCGGAAAACTGCGACGACAATCGGGATCATTTCCGCCCGACAAACCGACTTCGTCCCCATAATAAATGCTAGGCGCACCCGGAAACGTCAATAGGAGCAAGGTTGCTAACTTAACGATATTTTGATCTTCCCCAATCAAACTGAATAATCTTGGCGTATCATGACTATCTAAAAGATTTAATTGAGTCAGTTGAATATTCCAATCATAGCGGACTAAAAGAGATTCCATTCGATCCCGATATTCTTTGGCCGTAATTAATGGATAGGGAGCAAAATGAAGATTTCCTAAGTGTTCTTTTATCACTTGATTTCCCCCCAAAAAAGCAATCGTTGCTTCTGCCCAAGGATAATTCATAACCCCATCAAATTGCGTTCCATCTAGCCATTCTGTCGCATCGTCCCAGATTTCTCCAACAATATACGCCTCTGAATTAATTGCTTTAACTCTTTCTCGAAATTCCTGCCAAAATCCCTCCGTTTTGACTTCATTGGGAACATCCAATCGCCAGCCATCAATCCCTTGTTTAATCCAATATTCCCCCACTTGCATGATATATTCTCTGACCTGCGGATTATCATGATCAAACTCAGGTAAGGCGCGATTCCCCATCCAGCCTACATAATTAGCCGGTTTTGAGCCATCATAGGGAGATAGCGGCCAATCTTCTACTTTAAACCAATCTAACCAAGCTGAATGAGGGCCATGTTCGAGAATGTCATTAAAAAAAGAAAAGCCTCGACTCGCATGGTTAAAAACTCCATCTAAGACGATTTTAATATTTCGTTGGTGAGCCGCCTCTAAAAGGGCAAAAAAAGCTGAATTTCCGCCTAGTAAGGGATCAACTTGATAATAATCGTGGGTATGATAACGGTGATTAGATGCCGATTGAAAAATGGGGGTAAAATACAAAGCATTTACGCCTAGTTCTTGTAAATAGTCCATCTTTTCAATAATTCCCCACAAATCTCCCCCTTTATATCCTTGTAGAGAGGGAGGACTTTCCCAAGATTCTAAATTTGTAGATTTCCAATGTCCTGAGTGAGCTTGTTGGGTTTTAGCAAAGCGATCAGGAAAAATTTGGTAAAAAACAGCACTTTTTACCCATTGTGGGGTTTGAATCGTCATAGGTCAAATATTTGTAAATTTTCGAGGGTAGAGGGTAGAGGGTAGATTAATCTACGTCTGTGTAGATTTAAAACTCAAGATTGACCGCTGCTTTCCAGCAAGGACTTGTCTTTACCCAATCAAATCTCCCCGTATCTCGGTCAAGCCAAAAGCAATGAACCGTTAGAGAGAGTTTAACCCATGACGCTGAGAAAAGCGATATACCGCTATACAGAAATCAGAAGAGAATTGATATTTTGGTTTTCCGCTATCGGTGGTTATTAATTGAACGGTACGTTAATTGCCCGTTTAAAGGCTCAACCGCATTTTGGTGCCTTAATATTGTGATTAATTTTCTTTGTTTTCGTATTCAATAACCGCTTGACGAAATCCTAATACTACCAGCACATTAGATAACGTCAAGAAAAATTCTGCACTTCCGTGTAACCAATCTACATTGGCTAAAGCTTCCCCATAATGAACTTTTGCATAAATTCCAGCCGGAATGGTTACCCCAACAAATAATAATAAAACATAAAATCCGACTAACGCTAAACGAGGGGTTTTTTCTGAGCGAGTGATAAACCAAAGAAAAGCAAGATAAGGAAATAGGGAAAGGGCAAATAAATTTTCTTTAGACATTGTATTAAGAGAACTTCGGATACATTTTTCGCTAAAAACTAGCGTTCTAAAATCAAAGTGACCTGCATCATTGTACCAAATTGACCCGTTTCTACCTTTAATTTACTTTGGCGCAATTTTTCGACAAATTGATCATAAAGAATTTCCGCTTTAGGGGGGATAGCCATTGACTAAAGGAGGGATGACGACCTTTACGACAGTCACCGTATAGGGTAAATTGACTAATAACTCTCTTTGGATATCTTGGCAAGATTTTCCCCAACTTTTGCCCTGTTCATCGGGAAAAAGACGCAATTCCAAACATTTTTTGACCATCCAATCTAAAACGGGTTCTGTATCATTTTCTGCGATTCCCCCTAATAAATTGGGACCTTATTCAATTTTTCAGGGTATTTCTGCGTCAACTGATACTTGAGACCTCTTTATTCGCTGAATCACCGCACACATTCCTAAAACTCCGATAAAATTCATGAGAAATACCGAAAAGTCAGGGAGGGTCGTTCCCTGACCTAATTGTGAGGTTAACTTTCGCTTTTTAATTGAGCCGTTCGCACCGTTAATTCCATCGTCCGTTCTCCGCGCAGGAGTTTTAGCTTCAAGGATTGGTCAATACCAGTCTGCTCAACAAGGTTTTGTAATTCACCCCCATCACTGATAGCACGACCATTTACGGCAATAATAACGTCTCCCCGCCGGATTCCTGCCTTTTCAGCAGGGGTACTCGGAACAACCCCCACAACTAAGATCCCATTGACTTCAGGTAGATAGAAAGAGGTATTAGGGTTTTGATTGTTGTTTTTGGCTTCTTCTGGTGTAATATTAACCATTTGTACCCCAATATAGGGGTGAGGTACAGTGCCGCCGCTAGCGAGGATATTTTCGAGGGATTTAGCCTTATTAATAGGAATCGCAAAACCAATCCCCATGGCATCGGCACGAATCGCCGTATTAATGCCGATAACTTCTCCCTGTGCATTTAAAAGCGGTCCTCCTGAATTGCCCGGATTAATCGCCGCATCGGTTTGAATAAAATCTAGGCGTTTGTCGGGAATACCGGCCTTAGCCGCCGACCGTCCAATGGTGCTAATAATGCCTAAAGTCACCGTATTATCCAACCCAACGGGATTTCCCACAGCGATCGCCCAATCGCCTACCTGTATCGAACTAGAATCCCCTAATGGGGCAACGGGCAAACTTTCTCCCTGCGCCTCAATCTTCACCACTGCTAAATCCGTGACTTCGTCCGTTCCTTGAACTTTACCGTCGAAGGTACGACCATCTCTGAGAGTCACCGTTACTTTATTGGCATTATTCACCACATGGGCGTTTGTTAAAATAATGCCGTTTCCATTAATAATAAATCCAGACCCTTGGCCGCTAACGCGTTGTTGTTGTGGCATCGGAGCAACACGACCCCCAAAAAAGTCACGAAAAAAAGGATCATCAAAAAAGGGATCAAGGCGACGATTTACCACCGTTTCCGTATCAATCCGCACGACGGATGCACCCGTACGAGTTACTGCGGCGGCGACGAAGCTTTCACTACTCAAAGGAGGAGCTTTAGCAAGGGTGAGAGGCGATTCAATCGGCGTAACCATCGATTCTTTGTAAAGGGCGGCTTGGGAGGTTAACAGGGGCAGACTACTTAAGGATAACAACACCCCTAGACCCAAAGAAAGAAGATGGGTATTCCAGTGACGTAAAAAGCGGGATGGTTTCATAGGTTTTCTGTCTTTAATAAATTATTTATCATAGCTATCGTTTTTATTGTAACCGTCCGGTGAAACCGACTAAAGTAAGATTAGGGTGAGGATATTTACCCATCTTTTGGTTTGTTTTCCGACTTCAGTCGTAAACCGGGAAACCAGTATTCCATCTGTATTTCTGGTAAAAGTCACTAAAAGGTAATCACACTGCGAATTGATTGTCCTTTGTGCATTAAATCAAAAGCGTCATTAATCCGTTCTAAGGGTAAGGTGTGGGTAATTAAATCATCAATATTAATTTTGCCGTCCATATACCAATCTACGATTTTCGGGACATCAGTGCGTCCTCTAGCCCCTCCAAAGGCTGTTCCTTGCCACATCCTTCCTGTGACTAATTGAAAAGGACGGGTGCGAATTTCTTCCCCTGATCCCGCTACGCCGATAATGGTCGAAACCCCCCAGCCTTTATGGCAAGATTCCAACGCTTGCCGCATCACTTCGACATTGCCGATACATTCAAAGGTATAATCTGCGCCTCCTTGGGTTAAATCCACTAGATACGGCACTAAATCTCCTTCAACCTCTTTTGGGTTGACAAAATGAGTCATGCCGAACTTTTCCGCCAAAATGCGCCTATTTTCATTAATATCCACCCCCACAATCTGATCTGCCCCGACTAATTTTGCGCCTTGAATCACATTTAAGCCAATTCCCCCTAAACCGAAGACAATCACCGTTGCTCCGGCTTCTACCTTTGCTGTATTGATCACAGCACCGATCCCTGTTGTTACACCACATCCAATGTAGCAAACCTGCTCAAAGGGGGCATCTTTACGGATTTTAGCTAAAGAAATCTCCGGTAAAACCGTATAATTGGCAAAGGTCGATGTTCCCATGTAATGATACAGGGGTTGACCTTCTAAGGAAAAACGACTCTCGCCATTGGGCATCACACCACGCCCTTGGGTTAAGCGAATCGCCTGACAAAGATTGGTCTTAAAGCTTAAACAATATTCACATTGACGACATTCAGGGATATAAAGGGGAATGACATGATCTCCCGGCTTCAGACTAGTGACTCCTTTGCCAATCTCCACGACAATCCCGGCTCCTTCATGACCTAGAATGGTGGGAAATAAGCCTTCTGGATCTTTACCCGACAACGTATAGGCATCGGTGTGACACACGCCTGTCGCTTTGATTTCCACCAGCACTTCTCCCGCTTGAGGGGGGGCAAGTTGAACGGTTTCAAGGGTGAGGGGTTTTCCCGCCTCTAGGGCGACGGCGGCTTTAACGTCCATAGATATTTAGGTAAGATAGACTAAGAAGGGTTAGATAATTCGGCTAATCGCTCTTTTGCAGGTTCAAAGTCAGGATCTAAAGCTAAAACCTGTTTATAACCCTCGATTGCTTTTTCTGAGTTATTTAGGTTGTCCCAAGCACAGGCTTGATTGTACCAAACTTGGGGAATTGCCGGCTGTAATTCGATAACTTGATTCCAACAGGCGATCGCTTCTTGCCATTGTTGATCTTCGTAGAAAACATGGGCTTTGGTGTTCCATGCTTGGGGATCTTGGGGATTTAACGCTAAGGCTTGCTCTAGGCTATCTAAGGCTTCCTCTTTTTTGCCTAAATTGGCTAAGGCATTGCCCCGATTATGCCAAGCTTGAGACAGTTGCGGATTCAGCGCAAGGGCTTGATCCCAAGCGGCGATCGCTCCTTCTAAATCGCCTAATTGTGCCTGTTGGAGACCTTGATTAAACCACTGATCGACGGTTTCTGGCGGTTGTGGCTGATCAGTGGGGTGTTGTGAGGTTGTAAATTGCTGAACAAGGGCATCAATAACGCTTTGGTGGTCAGTTTCTTCGGATAAATTGAGTTGTTCTTTTAACTGAGATGCTAGGGTTTCGTCTTGCTGAATACGACTTGTGAGTTCTTCGAGGGTAATGGTTTCCAACTCAGTATCAGTAGAAGAAGAAGAAATTGCTAAGGGATTAACATCAGGTCCATCATACTCCCATATCTCGGAATTAGCTTGTCTAAGATAAAGCTGACGACCCATTTCGTAGGCGGCAGTGCCAATCGGCTCAATTTTGGGGAAAGGGGCGGCTAATTCCCCTAGGCGCATTAATCGCGCCGCTAACTGGAGATTGGGAACGGAGGAGGCTAGCACTTTCTCCTGATATCCTTCTAACCACGTCACCCAGCGTCGGGTTTTCCCTTGTTCTCCCAATTGCTCAAAAAAGCGAACAATTCGTCCGCCATGCCAACCATGAGCCACACCATCCAGTAATTGGAAAAAGAGGAATTCATAATCCGTCTCAGTGAACGGTTTGAGGTCTTTATTCCGTTTTTGTTGGCGATTTCCCCCTAAAAGGCTTTTTAGCCATGTCCAAAGCCGTTTGAATAGTGTGATCATGCCCCAATCTGCGATGTGGTAATTATCTCTCAAGATACCCTAGAACTGGCTAAATCTCAAATTGTCAGCCGCTCACTTAAATTTTTGCAAGACATTCGTAGTGAACGGAAGTATTACTCTTCATCGTTCAAACGTTTGACTTCTGGGTAAATGTAACGGCTTTTAACGGATTGTCCTTTTTTTATGAGCATTTGGGTACAATCAGAACAGCATTTGTAATAACTTAAATAAGTTTACTTTTCTTAATAATTATTGACATTTCCGATGAATAACCTTAAATCCACCATTCAATCTATCCTGAGTCAACTCCCTGAGGATTGTTCGATCGAAGATATTCAATATCATCTGTATGTATTGGAAAAAGTGCGTCACAGTTTGGCGATCGCTCAATCTGATACCACCATTCCCCAAGCCGAAGTCGAGGGATTATTAAATAAATGGCTTATCGAGTAGTATGGTCATCCAAGGCGGTGGAAGATGTAGAAACCATCGCCACTTACATTGCTCGCGACTCACCGTCCTATGCGGCGGCTGTTGTGCGGCGGATCTTAGATCTTACCCACGCGCTTCAAAAGAGTTCGACGGAAGGCTCGCCAATTGCGGAATTTAAAGATGAGACGATGCGGGAGCAACTGGCCTATACTTATCGTATTATTTACAAAATCAATGAAAATCAGATAACGATTGCCGCTATTGTCCATACAAAAGGTTTATTAGGATTCAATGAGTAAAAGAGGCTAATAATCGCTATCCCTCTTATTGGGTTTGCTGTCTAACATTTTTGACTCCTTTGGCGAGGAAGTCAGGTAGATCATCCCATTTTTCCTCAATTCTGTTGTCTTTTCATCATGTCCTATAAATAATTAAAATTCGTTAACACATCATTTTGATTAACGACCCCCAAAGCAGAAGTTTGCTAAAATTAAGAGTCTCACGCCCCTCAAGCGAAATATTGATACTGAGTACAGTAGGTTTATGCTCAATCCTAATTTAGAAGACATCCAACTCTCAAAGGAAGAGTTTCAACGATACGCCCGTCATATTATTCTGCCGGAAGTCGGACTTGATGGGCAAAAAAAACTAAAAGCGGCCAGTATTCTCTGTATTGGTACAGGTGGCTTAGGTTCTCCATTGATTTCTTACCTCGCGGCGGCGGGTATTGGTCGCTTGGGAATTGTTGATTTTGATGTCGTTGACCATTCCAACCTCCAACGTCAGATTATTCACGGAACATCTTGGGTGGGAAAACCGAAGATCGAATCCGCTAAAAACCGTATTTTAGAGATTAATCCCTATTGTCAGGTGGATCTCTATGAAACTCGTCTCAGTTCCGAAAACGCGCTGGATATTCTTAAACCTTACGATGTGGTTATTGATGGAACAGATAACTTCCCCACTCGCTATCTGACGAATGATGCGTGTGTATTGTTGAATAAACCCAACGTTTACGGCTCAATTTTCCGCTTTGAAGGACAGGCAACGGTTTTTAACTATGAAGGTGGCCCTAACTACCGCGATTTATACCCTGAACCCCCCCCGCCTGGAATGGTACCTTCTTGCGCCGAAGGCGGCGTATTAGGGGTTTTACCGGGTATTATTGGCACAATTCAAGCGACAGAAACCATTAAGATTATTCTAGGCGCAGCCAATACCCTGAATGGTCGTTTGTTGCTCTTTAATGCTTGGGATATGACATTTCGGGAATTGAAGTTACGACCGAATCCTGTCCGTCCTGTCATTGAGAAATTGATTGATTATGAACAATTTTGCGGAATTCCTCAGGCTAAGGCTCAAGAGGAACAGCACGGATTAGCAGAAATGACGGTTGAGGAGTTAAAAGCCTTAATTGATAGTAACGTGCAGAATTATCTCTTAATTGATGTACGTAACCCCAATGAGTACGAAATTGCTCAAATCCCTGGGTCTATCTTGATTCCTTTACCTGATATTGAAGATGGGTCGGGTGTTGAGAAAGTTAAGGCGTTACTGAACGGTCATCGACTGATTGCCCATTGTAAGATGGGAGGACGGTCTGCGAAAGCGTTAGGTATTCTGAAACAAGCAGGAATAGAAGGCATTAATGTTAAAGGCGGCATTACAGCATGGAGTCGAGAAGTGGATTCCAATGTTCCTGAATATTAACTTAAATTTGTTCTAACATTAAGGTTGGTGCTTATTAACATTTAGGATTAATAGCACCCATTTTTTTTGATGTTTTTATTGAGAAAATTATCCCTTAAGATAACCCATTAATTAGGGTCAGTATTAAAAGTTTGAGAATTACAAGACTTACCCAATCAAGGGATCCAGGGAAATCTATCAATTAACCCCTTACTGATCCCCTGACAAAACCTGACATTTTTCCTGAACTTTCCTGAACGAAACGGGATTTTTTCTGCCAGAGACTTAGGGCATACTGAAAGCATCAAGAAAAAACAGGAGAAAACCTGATGAATCTCACCTATCGCGGACAAAATTACCTCTCTTCTAACACTATTGCTACGGTCAATCCTCAAACGACTTTGACCTATCGGGGTCATGTCTATCAATACCGTTCTAATACTGCAACGGTTACACCTAAAGCAAAATTAATGTATCGCGGCGTTCCCTACGGCGAAGAAAAAAGAGAGGACAAAGCAAGTGAAATTGCGACCATGATGGGGTTTGAATGTCACCAAGTGATTTTATCTTGTCCTCTTTAAAGCCAATCATCCCAATTTTTTCACGGAAAAGTATTTCATCTTTTTGTATCTCTCAATAACATCAAAGCAGTCGGAGATTTTCACCATGAGTTTAATTGTACATCATCCTTTTTCAGGTCTTTTAGGGTTCTTATTTCCCCGTTCTACTCGTGAGGTGATTAGTCAACCTCAACCTGAATCTCAAGCCCTGCAACTTTCTCAAATGATTCAACAGCAAAAACGGATTAATGATTTAGTTTGGGTTTGTGAAAAAGACAGGGACGGAAAACTGGATTGTCAGTGGGTGAAAGAAAATTTACTTTAGTTCTATACTTTTGAGCGCAAACCTTGCACCCCTACGATTAAGATCGTAGACTAAATTCTTTGTACTTTAACCGTTTCCCTTTTGGTATTTTGATCTCGTTTAGCTTACTAACTCACCTAATATTGATAACAATGAAAGACTTACAACGATTTGCCCAAAAGCTTCAACAAGACAAAGCATTACAAGAAAAATTGGCTTCTGTCTCAGATAAACAAACCTATCTTTCTTTAGCGGTTCACTTGGCTTCTCAAAGCGGTTATTATTTTACAATAGAGCAAGCAGAATCGTTCATTTATTAACATCCGCTCAAAGCAAAAATGAGGAGTGTTGTTCTTTGATTCATAATATTAAACTATCATAAAAATAAAATTATATTTGTATTTTGAATGCGAAATTAATTTTTCTAAACCGCAAATAATAGCAAAATAGCTTAAAAACTTGAAATTAAGGACGAGACTAAATAACGAAAAAATAGGCTTGACAAGACCATGCTACTAAACATACAATTGAACAAGATAACAAATGGTATCTTGCTACATCTGTGTCAATTTTAGCAAAAATAAATAAGCGTAATCAAGGCAATAATTGTCAGAATTTTATCACTACTTAAGAAAAATGGAGGATTATGTACCCATTACGTTACCCTATTCTGGAAAACGTGAAACCCTCTCAATCTTAATCCTAACAGCAATTAAAATAAGAAATACCGTTGTGTCATCGGTAGCTCTGTAGCAGGTTCACAGATTAACAACTCCCCATTTGCTTTTACTTCATAAGTTTCGGGATTGACTTCGATTTGAGGCAACAAACAATTTAATTTCATATCGTTTTTACTTAAATTTCTTGTATTAGATACTGCGACACATTGCTTTTGCAAACCAATCTTTCGAGGAACTTCCTTCTTAATAGCCGCTTGAGAGACGAAGGTTAAAGACGTAGCGGCGAGCGCACCGCCAAAACTGCCAAACATCGGACGCATATAAACAGGCTGAGGGGTCGGAATACTGGCATTTGCGTCTCCCATCTGGGACCACGCAATCATCCCTCCTTTAATCACCGTATCTGGTTTGACGCCAAAAAAGTCCGGTTTCCAGAGACATAAATCCGCTAACTTTCCTTCTTCTACTGATCCCACATAATCAGCAATACCGTGAGTAATCGCTGGGTTGATTGTATATTTAGCAATATATCGCTTGGCTCGTTGATTGTCGTTGTCTCCCGTTTCTTCAGAAAGTTTTCCTCGTTGTATTTTCATTTTGTGCGCTGTTTGCCAAGTCCGCAGAATAACCTCTCCGACTCGTCCCATTGCCTGAGAATCAGAAGAAATCATACTAAATGCGCCTAAATCGTGCAAAATGTCCTCTGCTGCAATAGTTTCCCGTCGAATTCTCGATTCTGCAAAAGCCACATCTTCGGGAATACTCTTATCGAGGTGATGACACACCATTAACATATCAAGGTGTTCTTCTAAGGTATTCAACGTATAAGGGCGCGTGGGATTGGTAGAAGAGGGTAAAACGTTACTTTCGCCACAAACTTTAATAATATCGGGAGCGTGTCCCCCTCCTGCACCTTCGGTGTGATAAGTATGAATCACACGATTTTTAAATGCTTCAATCGTTTTTTCGACAAAACCTGCTTCATTCAAGGTATCCGTATGAATAGCAACTTGCACGTCGTATTTATCCGCTACTGCTAAACAGGTATCAATCGTCGCTGGCGTGGTTCCCCAATCTTCATGTAATTTTAGCCCCATCGCGCCCGCCTTGACCTGTTCAATTAATCCATCAGCTTGACTAGCGTTTCCTTTACCCAAAAAGCCCAAATTGACGGGAAAAGCATCAGCAGACTGCAACATTCGATAAATATTCCATTCTCCTGGCGTACAAGTCGTTGCATTCGTTCCTGTAGCCGGACCTGTCCCTCCACCAATCATCGTTGTAATCCCCGATGCGATCGCCGTTTCAATCTGTTGCGGGCAGATAAAATGAATATGAGCATCAATCCCTCCGGCTGTCAAAATCTTGCCTTCGCCTGCCACCACTTCTGTTGCGGGTCCGATAATGATATCTACGTTATCTTGAATATAGGGATTCCCTGCTTTACCAATTTTCAAGATTTTGCCGTCTTTAATGCCAATATCTGCTTTGATAACGCCCCACCAGTCTAAAATTAAAGCATTGGTAATCACCAAATCCACTGCGCCTTCTTGCCGAGAGATGGGGGATTGTCCCATCCCATCCCGAATGACCTTGCCGCCACCGAATTTGACTTCATCGCCATAAATCGTTAAATCTTGTTCGACTTCAATGAGTAATTCTGTATCGGCTAAACGCAAGCGATCGCCTACCGTGGGGCCATAGGTTTCTGCATAGGCGCGACGATCAATAAAATAAGGCATAAGCAAGCATAAGGGAAAATATCTCTTTAACTATAATATATGACTCTCAAAAAGTTTAACATTTTTGATATTTCTAATCAGATTTCCGAACAACCGGAAGCGATGGGAACAAAAGATAAGGATTGGTTTGACAGCCCAGAAAAAGGACATTACTGATATAAGAAAGCAAGAGTTAATACGGGAGAAGATTGGTCAGAAAAAATAGCATCAGAATTATGTCATCTATTAAATTTATCCCATGCAGATTATGAGTTAGCGATCTATAAGGTGAGCGGTCCTAGTTATACAAATTACATTGAATGGTTAAATATTCCTGAAAGCGAAAATGATCCCATCGCTATTTTAGTTCGTAGTAGGGGACAAAAAGCAACCGATAAGTTTGAAATGTTTTCCTATCCAGAACCTGATCAAAATGGACTTTATCACCTCCACTTTTTTGCCAAAAGAATTCGCTATTCGCCGAAATCGCCTATCAAAAGAGTCGACAGTCTGCCAGAAAATGAACCTTTACATTTAGTTCATGATGCTCAAAATTCCTATGATCCTTTTACTTTGTTGCTACAAACTGAAGATCAATATGATGTAGGTTATTGCCCTCGTTATTTGGCTAGAGATATTTATCATTTGATGCAAGAAAATGCTCAGAAAATTCACGTCCGTGTCGCAAGAGTAAATTTAAATCCTACTCTTATTCAACTGCGTCTATTATGCCATTTAACCGCAGAATGTCCTCCAGAATTTCGTCCTTTCTCTAATGATGATTATCAACCCTTATCTTTAATTTGCGCTGAGAAAACTATCTTCTAAGTCCCTTCTATCTCTTGCTTTCTGCTAATTTTTTGACCTTGTAAACTTTGAAAATAAAGAGTTCCTAAAAGCGTCATAAAGAGAAAATAAGCGATCGCTTGTCCCCAATAAAGAACTTGACGATAGCCAAAGAGAGATTTCAAAAGAATGCCAGGAAACTGTTTATCCGGTAAAATTTGCGAGAAATCCCAGACTTTAGACCCCAAAAAACAGCTTGAACTGTTCGCTTTGCACCAACTGGCAAAATAGGGATCAATTCGTGATAATAAGAGAATGGCAGTATCAGCGTGAATGAGCCAACTAATAACTAAGCCACCGACAATCAGCAATAATAAAATCCCCATTACCTGAAAAAAGCGACGAATATCAACCTTTATGCCCACTTTAAACAACAAAAATCCTAAAATTCCTGCCGATACTAAACCACCGATTGCGCCTACGGTGGGCAGTGTCCAATCTTGTTGAAACTTAGCAAGGATAAAAAGAACCGTTTCAAAACCTTCTCGTAAGACTGCAATAAAAATCAAGAGAAATACCCCCCTAGCCCCATTATCTCCCTCAGATAGAGCCATTTTTAACTCGTTTTCAATATCGGACTTCAGATACCTAGCCTGTTGCGTCATCCAAATCAACATCCAGCTCAACATTCCGATCGCGATTAAACCGAACAAACTGGCTAAAATTTCTTTAATAACGGGGGTATAGGGGCTATTGTAGCTATCAACCCCTTTGAGTATACTGGCAAGGGCAATTCCTAGCAAAAGACTCGCAACAACGCCCGCAACAATACCTTGATAAACCCAACGGTTAAGGGATGACAGTTGTGCTTTTTGCAGACAAGCGAGAACAATTCCTACCACTAACGCCGCTTCAAAACCCTCTCTGAGGGTAACTACAAATGTCGGTAAAATTTCACTAAAATTCATAATAATCATCGAGGAATTTAACAGATTACTGATTACTAATTACCGAACTTTACTCGTCTTTTTGTGCCTCCACTAAAATTTGTTGTAATAAAGGAGAAAGATGGGCATTTAAGCGACCTGAACGAATAAATTCTGCATAAGTATCTGCTTCAATATCTAATAGGGTTTCTCTTAATTGTTCCATGTCAAATGTCCGTAATTGCGGATGGAAATTTTGTAGGTTGCTAATTTCAGCTTCTACACTGTTTAATTGCCCTTCGACTAATCTCTGTTCATAGCGATAGAACTCCGCATCCACATCAGGAGATTGATCGAGTTTGTCTAAATAATCTAACACTCTTTTGAGGGCAACTCGGCGAGCTAATAATTCCGAATATTGTTGACGAAGGGGTTGATCTCCCACTAAATTTAATTTTTCTAGTAACCATTTCGTTGTCAATCCCTGAATAAGTAAGGTGAATAGGACTACCCCAAAAACAGTATCAATAATTTCTTGTCGTCCATTTAAAATGACTGGCACACTTAAAGCCACCGCAATAGAAACTGAACCCCTTAATCCGCCCCACCACAGGACTGTTTGCTCTCTAAGATTAACCGTTGTTTTACTGATTAAATTGCTAAAGAAACTAAGTCCAAAAATAGAGATAAATCGGGTTACCAAAACAGCCGCGATAGCCACAAAAATTAAGTCTAAATTATCGGATAAGCTTGAAAATTTAATCTGATCACCAATCAATAAGAAAACAATTGAATTGACAAAAAAGGCCAGAAAATCCCAAAACTCAGAAACCAAAAGTCGAGTTCTAGGATTCATGCCAATGCGAGAGCCAAAGTTACCTAAAATTACGCCAACCGTGACAACGCCAATAACGCCAGATCCCCCTAATTCTTCGGTAATCAAATAAGTCCCATAGGCGGAAACGAGGGTTAATGACTGTTCCACTAAAGGTAAATCGAAGCGTTGCGTGAGATAGGAAATACCGTAACCAATTAAACAGCCAATTCCGATGCCAATCCCCACAAAAGTACTAAATTTAGTAATTGTTTCGGTCAGAGAAAATGTGTTAGTTCCTAAAGGAATACCGACCAATAATAAGAAAGCAACAACCGCCACCCCATCATTAAATAAACTTTCGCCTTCCATCAAAACAGTGAGTCGTTTACTTGCACCCAATTCTCGAAATAAGGCTACCACAGAAACGGGATCAGTTGCGGATAAACTTGCCCCCACCAACAAAGCAATAGGTAAAGCTAAATCGGTAAAATTGCTCAGGGCTAAAGCCACACCCACAATAGAAATAATGACCCCAATAACCGCAAACAAAATAACAGGAAGTAAACTTTCTTTTAGAGAACGCCACCGAATATTCCAAGCCGCTTCAAAGAGTAAAGGAGGTAGAAAAATTTCTAAAATTAATTCAGGAGATAAATTGACTAAGCGAATGTCAACAAAAGCCAATCCTAAGCCAACAATAACTAATAGTAATGTATAAGGAATTTCTCTAAACCAAGAAAAAATACGGGAAATAGTAGCAACGGATAAGGAAACAGAAAGAACGACTAAAAATTGTTCAAGATTTTGCTTAATTGTGATATCGGCGACGGTTTCTACACTCATGATTTACTCCTCTTGAGAATTGAATCCCTGCTAAAGGGTAGCACAAGATGAGCAGTTTAGTTCGTTTTTGTAACCGACTGATGAATATCGAGATTTGCTATATTATTTCAACAGTTGCTCAGGATGCCACGAAGCATACATCAAGTTAGCTAATTTATAAAGTAATCTTGCACCAACATTCCCATCCCATTCGTCATTCCCCGGTGCAACTTCACAGAGATCGAAACTAATAATATTTCGACCCGATTTGACTAATGTTTCTATTAAATAAATACTTTGATTAAAGTCTAATCCTCCCGGAACAGGTGTACCTGTATGAGGACAAAATTGAGGATCCAAGCCATCAATATCAAAACTAATATAAACATTTTGTGGTAAATTTTTGATTATCTTTTGACACTGTTGCGCCCAAGTTGTGCCTTGGTATTTATTGCTTTTAAGGTGCCAATCATCGAATAAAGTGAACCTCGAGTCTGTATCAATAATATTCAATTCTTCTTCACAAAGATCCCGAATTCCGACTGCTACAAAATGGGTAATATTTTCAATCTTTCTAGCATTATACATAATAGAGGCATGGGAATCTTGAAACCCTTCAAACGCATTTCTTAAATCACTATGAGCATCAATATGTAAAATACCATAAGAATCATATTGGTTGGCTAAGGCTTGCATTAAGCCCAAAGGAACACTATGATCCCCTCCAATCAGTCCGATTAATTTATTTTCTTGCAATAAATTTCGGCATTGTTCATAAACCCATTGATTTAATTGTTGAGTTCCTTGATTCACCTCGTACAAATCCGTTTTAATTTCATTATCTGCCAGTGTTCCGCCTTTTACTTGATGATTAATAATTCGTTCAGCGAGAACTCTTAAGGCTTGATTTTTGTGAAAAATTTCTAAATTAATAGGAATAGTACCATGACCAATTTGCCACGCATTTTTAATCTGAAAATCGTGCCATTCAACTTGTAAAGATGCTTGCAAAATGGCCTCTGGCCCCTTTGCGGCACCTGAATGATAGGATGTGGTTACGTCCCAAGGAACCGGAAAAAAGACAATCTTAGACGCTTCAAGAGGGTAAGGAAAGCCAAAAAAATGACCATTGGGACGGGATAAGTCATTCGGATTCAGATCGGTAATCATAAGCTTGCTAATTTGCTTTTTGTCAATAGAAAAGAAAGAAATCCAAGAAATCATTAATAGTATAGTATTGTAAATAATTAAACACTAGAGAAAAGCTATTTTTGAATTTAATTTTTACAATGATACTTAAATTTTAACACCCCTTCTTCTATTATTAAATAAACCCTTGCTCATTAAAGTCTCGTCGCAGTCTTGCTAATTCAGTATAAATCCGTTTACGGGCGCGATTAATTCCCCCCAAGGGCTTATGTGCTGGTAAACTATGCCAAGGCGAAAAACCTAAATTTTCATCAAATTCTTGAGGTTTAACAAATTGAGGGGCAATCGTTAAAGTAGCGACTTTGAGATAAGGAGAAAGGGTTTCATCCCATTCAACCGTCGGATCTTCAATCGGCATCGTATGGGCATCTTTTTGTAACTGTATCTCAAAATCAAAAACGGCTTCTTTCTTTTCTTGAGTTAGATGAAAAATCATCGCTTCCTTAAGATAATTGTCCACATCTTTCGCATTTTTGGGGTCGAAAGTCGGCGTTTGATGTTGGGGAATCAAGCGAAATTTACAAGCGTTTAAACCCAATTGATAAGGAGTTGTACTCCAGTAGGGAATATCTAGAGGACTGGTTAAGAATTCGCGCACATCTTTCTGCTTAATAACGGGAAGAAGTTTATCAAATGCGTAAGCAATATTAGTCCAGATTGCTTCTAATTCTGATGGAATAGTCGGCGGTTGATGGGGTTTAAAAACAATTTTTCCCGCTTTGATATTTGCCAGAATGAGGTTAAAATAAATATAGTCTTGTACATTGCGTACAAAGAAAGAAGATTGGGGCGAACTAAAGGTATTAAGGGCAATAAAATCTTGCTCTTTATCATGTTTGGGTTCTACTAAAACCTTTTCTCCTTCTACATTCAATAGTTTAATCGCCATGCCGCGACCATCCCCTAGTATATCCGAGTGAAATTGTCCCGTCGTTTCGTCTCGCTCTGCATTCCCATTAGAAAAACGCACTAAAACAGTATAGGTCTTTGCCTCTCTAAAAATACCAATTCTCAAGGCATCCGGTAACGTTGCTTCAACCTTCAATTTACCTTCGACACAACCATGACTTTTAGAATGTTGCTGACGTTTTGCCGCATAAAACTGTTGACTATTCTGCTGTAACTTTCTCTTATTCGCCTCTAACATTTGCTCAATTAATTCACATTCGTTAGCAGGGGGATACTCTTTGCCTAATTCGAGACAGTTTTTGGGGTTCATCTTTTGAGACCTAAATATCACGTTTTCATCTAATTTAGACGACCCGGTGAAAGCTTGACAAGGGAGACTTGAGGATTTTTGTATTATTTTTAGATTTGAAAACAACCCGTCTTTTATCCCGCCGTTTTCTGAGAAACCATGGCTGATTTTATCTCCCACTTGCCTGCAATTTGAATTGGTGCTACAGAAAAATGGTTGCCTAAGACACGAAATTGTTTAGCATTGTAAATTTTAGCGAGGATATTGCCTGATTCTCCTGATTTAACCGATATTTGTAAAGAATAGATCCCCGGACTTAAATTAATCTCACCGAGATCAGCACTAATTTGCATTTTCTCTCCTGTATTACGAATCGTCCCCTGATTGGTACGGGAGGAGCATTGAGCCACATGATACAATTCTTGGGTTAATAAACTTACTTCAATATAAGGATCGTCAACGGAAGCGTTAACGGTGACTTCTAAGTTCACTAAAAGGGGGTCAAGATAATTTAGCTCTTTAATATTTTGATAACCCTTGCTTTCTAATTCTACAGTATGAATAGTGGCTCGGCCATCTCCGGCCGTCAGTCCTTGTTCTTCCCCTTTAAAATAGGAATAAAATAGATCAATTCCTTCTGCGACATTATTGCCTTTATACGCCACTTTACCGTGATTCATCACCATAATATCAGAACAGATGCGTGAGATTTGGGGCATTTGATGAGAGACTAAAACAACAGCAGCATTTTTAATAATCTCATGAATGGCATTAAAACATTTTGCCCTAAATCCTATATCTCCGACGGCTAACACTTCATCAATAATTAAAACATCAGGATCCATTACTGCCGCAACGGCAAAACCCAATTTAACTCTCATCCCTGAACTATAGTTAATAACAGGGGTATCAAGAAATTCTGCAATTTCTGCAAATTCAATGATTTCATCCAATTTTTGATCAATTTCTTGCTTGGTGAACCCTAAGATAATACCGTTCGAGTAAATGTTTTCTAGACCGGTTAAGATAGGATTAAAACCAGCCCCTAATTCGATCAGTGCGCCGACTCTCCCTCTGACTTCGATTCTTCCTCGATCCGGTTTTAGAATGCCATTAAGCATTTTCAAGAGGGTACTTTTTCCGGCTCCATTGTGACCAACAATCCCTAAACATTCTCCCCGTCGAATTTCAAAAGAAATATCGTCCACCGACCAAAATTCTTTAGGGCGTAGCTCTCGCTCAGCATTACTAGCTAATACCTCACTGGCGATATCTTTTACACCATACCAAAGCGAAGTATGAAGGTCTCGACAAAACTTTTTAGAAACGTTTTCAACACTAATCAATACTTCATTGTTATTAGCCATAAGAAAAAGAATGCCTCCTAGAGGGATTTTTGTATATATGTATGTTGCAATATGTCAATGACGACGCCTTAAAACCCATCCATCGTTAAGCACCTCTTTCGATAATCATGGGAATGGCTAAACGATTAAAAATCCAACCAAAGCATAACAAAAAAATCGAAACGATACTCGTTAGCCAAAACTGCGTCGGGTGAGAGATCGTTCCTTGAAAAACCAATTCCCTTGCACTGACCAAAAGCGTCGCAATCGGGTTTAAATTGACTAACCATGCTAATTTTTCTTGTTTTGGCACTGAGTAGAGAACGGGGGTAACAAAAAATAGACCTCTTAAAACAATGTTGGAGAAAGTCATTATATCTTTATATAAAATAGAAAGGGGAGCAAGAATCAGTCCCATACCAATGCCAAAAAAGAGAAGATGAATAAAAGCGATCGGTGCGATGAGGGCAGACCAAGTAATCGGTGCTTTTGCCCCATTACCTGTGAGATGATAGGCAATGACAAGGAGCAAAAATAACGCTAACTGAATGAAAAATTTAAAAAGGGCTTGACCGACATAATTCAAAACAAACGCTTCAGGAGGAACCCGAATCTTACTCATCATTTTCTTAGCCGTTCTGATACCGTTAATTCCCCCCAAAAACGAGGACTGGAAGGCTTGCCACATCGACGTACTTAACATAACGGCAACTGCCCCTAAAATGACGGCTCCCCCTGCCGGTGAATTATTCTGCACGAGTAACCCCTTGACGGCACTGGTAGCCAAAACAGCAACAATGGGAGGAGCAAAGATCCAAAATAAGCCTAAAATGGATTGTCGGTATTGCGCTTGAGTATCTCGTATGAAAAGCTGAATAGCCAGTTCCCTTGATTGAAGCAGATCTAACCACATTTGTTTAAAAAAACGCAAAGGATGTCTGAGTTGACTTCCCGGTTCATAAATCAAGACAGGGAGTTGCGCTTGAGATGGGGGAACAGCTTTCAAAGATTTTTCCTCTTCTGAGTAGGGAATTGACATTAATCACAGGGTACTTATTATTTCTTAACACTTTCTACCATACCGGCGAAATTTTGCAAAGTCAATATTACAAAAACGAAAAAGAAAAGGGGGAAGCCAGTGAACTTCCCCTAAAGATTCTTCAATAGCACGTCTTTAGTTTTTCCACTGTTGAGCAATGATTTCCGCTAAATCGACCACTCGCTGAGAATAGCCCCATTCGTTATCATACCAAGCCACCACTTTGACCATATCACCGCCCATCACCATCGTTAAGTTAGCGTCTACAATAGAGGAAGTGTCGGTTTTGCGGTAGTCACTGGAGACGAGGGGAAGGTCATTATAACCTAGAATCCCTTTCAATTCCTTCTCAGATGCCTCTTTTAAGACTTCATTCACCTGCTCAGTAATCGTATTTTTTGCCACTTGAACCACTAAATCTACAACAGAAACATTAGGTGTTGGCACTCTTAAGGCGATTCCGTTTAATTTGCCTTGCATTTCAGGAATCACTAAAGCCACTGCCTTAGCCGCTCCCGTAGAGGTCGGAACAATATTAACGGCTGCCGCTCTTGCCCGTCGTAAATCTCGGTGACTGGCATCCAAAATCCGTTGATCGCCCGTGTAACTGTGGGTAGTGGTCATCGTTCCTTTAACGATACCAAAATGATCATTGAGCACTTTAACAACCGGTGCCAGACAGTTCGTCGTACAACTGGCGTTGCTAACAATTCTGTCTTTCTCAGGGTCGTAGTCTTGGTGATTAACACCCATAACAAAAGTGCCAATCCCCGCTCCTTTGCCGGGAGCCGTGATCAAAACTTTTTTCGCACCTGCTGCAATGTGCTTAGAAGCCCCTGCCTCGTCTACAAACACCCCAGTAGATTCAATAATTAAATCAATATTCCAATCTGCCCAAGGAAGATTAAGGGGATTTCGATCTGAGACGCATTTGATGGTTTTACCATTAACTGTAATGGAATTCTCATCGTAACTAATGTCAGCGTCTAATATTCCCAGCATCGAGTCGTATCGGAGGAGGTGGGAATTGGTCTTGGGATCGGAGGTATCGTTAATCCCCACGATCTCCAACTGACTATTTTCCCGTCCTAACCAGCATCTTAGAAAATTACGCCCGATACGTCCGAACCCGTTGATCGCTACTCTAATCACTTTTTGCCCTCTTTACGTTGGTGTTTTAATACATTAAGCAAATATTAATTGTCCCCAATCATATCCTAAAGCCAGTCCGATTCGATCCCCGATTTAAAAATTTTCTCTCTAACTCAATCGTTTGTAACGTAAATAAAATAAATACGTTTTCTAATAGAGGTATGATGATCAAAAAAAAGCCAATAAATAACTAAAGCAATTTTCGATAGGATTGAGCGAGTTTTTCCAGTTCTGTTTCTAAAAATAAAGGTTGATACCCTAGAGCAAACGCCTTATGACTATTTAACGAAACATCGGCAGGGCGAGGGGCGGCCATCTTCACGTCTTCTTGACGACAAGCTTTAAGCTGAGAGCGGGAAATCTTAAATGTCTTCACTAAATAAACCCCAAATTCATAGCGAGAAATCCGCTCTTTGCCTCCTAAATGCAGAATTTCTCCTTGACAATGTCTCAAAGCTAGCAATAACCCTTGAGCGGCCGCGGTGGCACTGACAGGGGTACGATATTCGTCGCTAAATAAGCTTAATTCTTGTCCGGCTTGCAAACTTTTGAGAAAACCCTGCATAAAGCTCTGAGAAACAGGAGACGGCAACCCAAACATCAAGGGCATCCGACAAATCACTGCCTTAGGATAAATTCTTTGAATTTCCTGCTCTGCTTTTACTTTCTGTTCACCATAGCGATTAACCGGATTAACAGCATCCTGCTCATGATAGGGGGCGTTTTGACCATCAAATACCAGATCGGTAGAAGTAAACACCAAAGAAATGTCCAAATCTGCACAAAGCTGGGCAATGTAACGAGTCCCTATGACATTAACTTGCTCGGTTTCTGTGGGATGGGTTTGACAGTCATTCGGTTGCGATCGCGCCGCTAAATGACAGACAGCATCGGGTTTTATTTCAGCGAATAATTGCTTAATATCTGAATAATTGCTTAAATTTAGAAAATAAAAAGGTATATTGGGTAAAGCCACAGAATGAGCGTGATATGTGCCATAAACCTGCCCAGTCGCTTGAGCAACTTGACACAGATTCCAACCTAAAAAACCGGTCGCACCCGTAATTAAAAGTCGTTTCATCGTTTAAATAACGTGAGTTCGACGAGGGTAATTATCTTAATCCTTTTGTCCATTCTAATTGGGATTAGGAAAAGAAAAACAAATTCTTGATTGGGGGACTAGCCCCCCGCACCCCCCTGCACAAAAAAATTCAATAAAGAAGTCTCATAGATTTTCTGAAAATAATTAAAGAAAAATCATAAACTTAACACCGAATCGAATGACCCCCTGATGGGATACCATCTTAACTGAATAGGTCGTTGATTTAAGGAGTTATACGCTTGTCTAACCCAACTTTGTCTCCTCGCTCACCTCAACGTATTCTGATTACAGGAGGCGCAGGGTTTATTGGTGCTAATTTTGTCCATCATTGGTGTCAACATTATCCTGAAGATCGAGTCGTCGTGCTAGATGCCCTAACCTATGCTGGAAATCCCCATAATTTAGATGATTTCAGCCATCAAGAACGCTTTCGCTTGGTTAAAGGGAATATCTGCGATCGCTCTTTAGTGGATGCCTTACTCCGAGAAGAACAAATTACCTCAGTCGCGCATTTTGCGGCAGAATCCCATGTAGATCGTTCGATTTTAGGGCCGGATGCCTTTATTCAAACGAATGTGGTCGGAACATTTACTTTATTAGAAAGTTTTCGTGCCTATTGGCACGAATTCAAGCAATCCCAAGCGTGGCGATTTCTCCACGTTTCTACCGATGAAGTGTATGGCAGCTTAAACCCTGATGATCCCCCCTTTACAGAAACGACGTCCTATGCTCCGAATAGTCCTTATTCTGCTTCAAAAGCAGGCAGTGATCACTTAGCGCGCGCCTACTATCATACCTATGGAATGCCGACTATTATTACCAACTGTTCCAACAATTATGGGCCTTATCATTTCCCTGAGAAGTTAGTTCCTTTAATGTGTATTAATATTTTGCTGGGTAAACCATTACCCGTGTATGGTGATGGTCAAAATGTGCGAGATTGGCTTTATGTTAAAGATCATTGTCGCGCTTTAGATAAGGTTTTACATCAAGGAAAAGCAGGAGAAACTTATAATATTGGCGGTAATAATGAAGTCAAAAATATTGATTTAGTGACGCTTTTATGTGACTTATTGGATCAATCGTCCGCTGATTTACCCGTGAAGCCCTCTCAACAATTGATCACTTTTGTCAAAGATCGCGCTGGCCATGATCGTCGTTATGCCATCGATGCCACTAAAATTAAAACTGAACTGGGTTGGACGCCTGAAGTAACCGTCGAAGAAGGTTTAAAACAAACCATTCAATGGTATCTAAGCAACCGTTCTTGGTGGCAACCGTTATTGTCTGAAGAATACCAAGATTATTACCAAAAAGTGTATGGTTAAGCTCTCTGAGTGGATAAGAATATTTTAAGGATAAATCGTGAATTGTCCCTGACTATAAAGCTGACCTTCCATTAATTGAAAATCTTGAATTTCGACATCTGAACCCAAATCAATCGGAATTTCTGGAAAATGTAAATTCTCTAAGACATCTAATCCTTCAATCTGTACGGGATGCAAAATCAGGGTATGAGCGTTCAATAAAGCTAAACCGGCATAGAGAGAAAACGGTGTAAGAGAGCCATCCGCATTGACGACTTCACCTAATAAACAAAATTTATGGGAATGTAACTGAATTTCTGACCAATTGAGCTCTAGTTGTCCAAAACCTTTTTCTTGTTGTCCCAATCCCTGTCCTTTAAGTAATAGCATAAATAAATCATTTAAACCCGATCGCAATAAACCCGTCGCTAGAGAAGCGTGTAAATCAGATTGAGAAAGGCAGACTTCCCCCACTAATTGAATGGGTTCTAATAATTTTAAGGGTTTTCCCCGCAAAACCTGACCGATATTAATGCGAATTTGATGAGCTTGAACCTTAATCTCTCCTAGATGTAACCCTTGATAAATGGCATGGGAACTTTCTAGCTGAATAATTGGAATATAAGCCTGCAAAATTTGGCGATCTTGACCAATAATCTTGAATTTTAGCTGATCAACTCCCTCAACTTGTGATCGCAACCATAACCGAACCGCCGGAGACAGCACTTTACTAATTAAATCGCTAGACTGACTTATCCACATAGGATGACCCAATTAAATTAATTTTAGTCATAATAGAATTAAAGATGACCCTTACGGTAGCAGAGTTTCTTTAACTTGACAATGAAAGAACGTGTTCAAAAAATTCTGTCTCGATGGGGAGTGGCTTCCCGTCGTGCCGCAGAACAAATGATTCAAGAAAGTAGGGTGCGGGTTAATGGTCGAGTCGTTGAATTAGGGGATCAAGCCGATCCCGACAGAGATAAATTAGCGGTGGATGGAAAGCCCTTAACTTTGCAAAATTGTCCGCAATTTCTCTATATTTTGCTGAATAAACCCATCGGGGTCGTCTCAACTTGTTCCGATCCCCAAAATCGTCGCACTGTCCTTGAACTCCTACCTCGGCCGTTACGTCAAGGCAAGGGACTGCATCCGGTCGGTCGTTTAGATATTAACTCCAGTGGTGCGTTACTATTGACCAATGATGGGGATTTAACCCTAAATTTGACCCATCCTCGCTATCATTTACCAAAAACCTACCACGTTTGTCTAGAAGGTGAGGTATCTTCTGAAAAACTTCAACAATGGCGACAAGGTGTTATGCTAAGAGGCAAAAAGACGTTACCCGCCCAAGTTCAAATCCTGAATTTTCAGAACAATACGACGAAGTTACAGGTGACGCTAACGGAAGGCAAAAACCGTCAAATTCGTCGAGTGGCCGAACAATTGGGCTTTAACGTGCTTAAACTCCATCGTATCGCCATTGGCTCAATTCAATTGCAATCGTCAAACGGATCTCTTGTAGCTAGGGGAGAGTACCGAATGTTAAGTTCTGCAGAAGTGCAAGCGTTAAAACAGCGCGCTGAGGCTTCTAAACTAAAAGTGGTAGTGAGTGAGTAATTATGTCGACCCATCCCTCGGACAATGTTCCAGAACACAGTCAAAGATCGCCTTTAGATTATACAGCCATGATTGAACAAGCAAAACAAAGCTTGAAGCAATTTTGGTTCAAACTGAGTACAACTTTCCTGCTAAAAAACCGTCAACCTTTAGATCCGGTTGCTGAGAAACAGCGTCGCTTGGCGGAAATTGGCGATTATCTTCGTCAAGTTCGAGAACATCATGGCTTATCTCTCAGCGCGATCGCCCAAAGAACCCATATTCCCGAATCCCTCCTTCAATCCCTAGAATCGGCAGAATTGTCTGCTTTGCCAGAGAAAGTCTATATTCGGGCAACCATTAAACGAGTGGCAGATGTTTTAGGCGTTGATGGAACAGAACTCGCAGATTATCTCCTAATAGAAGAAGAAATAAAAGAAAATAAGCCTTTTTTTCGGGAAATTAAACTGCCCCATCTGCAAATTCGTCCGATTCATCTTTATTTTTTATATATTCTCCTAGTGATTCTATCCGTAAGAGGCATTGCCAATTTACTGAGACAAGAAGCCATTGAAGTACAAGGAGATGCCATCCCCACCCTTTCTGAAGAACCTTCCCTCGTCCAGAAAAGTCCCCCGACGACTCAACCGGTTGCCGCCGAAACCTCGGCAGAGGAGACAAACTTAGCAGTGGACGTGCAAGCCGCAGAAAACTGCCGTGTTAAAATCGTGGTGGATGGTCAAACCGCTTTTGAAGGAATCCTTGCCCAAGGCACTAAACGCACATGGAAGGCTAAAAAACAATTAACCGTGCGAGCTAATGATGCTGGTAAAATCACCATTACAATTAATGGTAAAGAGCCTCAATTATTGGGTCAGCCGGGTCAATTGCAGGAAATTACGTATAAGGCATCTCCTCAATCTTAGGAAATAGAAGGGTGTTGAAATGCACCCTCTTATCGGTTTATTAAGTTAAATATATGAAAAAAAGAGTAACCTTAACCTTTGCCAAACCCGTGGTACAAATGCCATTGACCTACCGTTTGGCGGTCGATTTTAACATTGCTTCTAATATTATTCGCGCTCAAGTTGCTCCCAATCAAGTGGGAAAATTAGTCCTAGAGTTATCAGGGGATATTGATGCTTTGGAAGCGGCTATTGACTGGATGCGATCGCAGGACATCACCGTTTCTTCGGCAACTCATGAGATTTTAATTGATGATGAAAAATGTGTCGACTGTGGCTTGTGTACAGGGGTTTGTCCAACGGGTGCTTTAAGCCTAGATACCCATACCTTTATGTTGAAGTTCAACCGTTCCCAGTGTGTCGTTTGTGAACAATGTATTCCAGCTTGTCCTGTTCAAGCGATTTCAACTAATCTTTAACTTTTGAGGGGTTCGGGGAGCTATAAGTCCCGCGCTGTACCTGAAAGGTCAGCGTCGGGATACATGGACTCCCCGCGTCGATTAAGGGGTTCAATGCCCCGAAAATCGACATACTATCTATTAGTTCTAACAAAA
>JBGTGT010000120.1:0-75338 GCA_041746575.1 Microcystaceae cyanobacterium | reverse complement strand
TTGAAATTCTTTGGCGATTTATGAAGTATCAATGGTTAGATGTCGATGCCTATCAAGATTGGACAAGCTTGGTTTATGCTGTCGAACAAATCTTAAAAGATTTTGGAACTAAATATGTAATCAATTTTGCCTAAATACTTACAATCGACTTTTTAGCTTATCTTGTCACCCCGTCAGATTTATTAGGTTGCATCTGAATGAGGTCAAACGAGCGTAAACGCCGCAGTTCCGTGGCAAAAATCCCTCTTTGATAATCATCGTAATCCTAGGAAGATGGCACATTGCCTGTCAATTTTTGGAGGTGTTCTAGCTCACGATCAGTAACAAAATACTTAATAAGAAATTTTAAGCTTTCGATTTCACGATTCTGCCTCTCCTGTGTAGCTTCCAATTTTCTGCATTGAAATTTCCAACCCCCTGGAAACTCAGCGATGTCGATAAAAGAAGGAATCTAGGGCAGAACTGCAACAACAAGCAGACCAAGAGTGACGGCATCGGCTGGTAACAAATTAGGTTGGATTTTGCGAATCATAATTAACGCTACGGCACCAACTGAGAACAGTAGCTTGGTTATAAGCTTTGACATCAATTGATTACCTTTTTTTCATTAGATCAGGAACGACTTTTGTAGAGATATGTGCTGTCTAACGTTGTTATGCAGAATTTCCCGAGGATTTCAATAGCAAATCTTGTATAGCCATTCAAAATGGAAAAGTCATAATCTGATTGATCCATTCCTCAGCCGTAGATGCTTCCCACACTAAGATAATTGCATTGATCGCTTCGCTGATTGGAAGATTCTGAGAAAGAATTAGAACACCAGAACTCGTTTGCGAAATGATGAATTGACCAAACGCAGTCGGCATAGTTTTGCGATCGTGCGTGACCAGCACCCTACCATCCCATGCTGCAATGGTTAAAACTTCTGGATCTTTTATTCCTTCAAGCCCTGCTTCATTAGCTGACTGAAAATCCAGATTTGGTTGTCTGCGGATTGCGCCAGTCACAATTGCCTGTCTGAGATCGGCATCAGCTTGAAAGCGAATTTCTGTCATGCTGCTTTCTGCTTCTGGGCTTGAGCCGCCTTTAATTTTTGGTACAGCAAAGGGCTCTTTTCTCTACAAGACTGTTGTAGTTGCTGAAACTCGGCTTCACCCTTTTTCAGATACACATCCACAAGCTCTCGATTGGCAAGATAGAAAGCAATCGCGCCATAAACCTGTTCGAGTGAAAGGAGTGGAAAATTTTGGGCAATGCTTTCGGGCGATTCTCCGTTCAAGAAAGAATAGACAACTGAATCAAGGGAGATACGAGTTCCTTCAATCCAATATTCTTTGTCTCGTTGCTCGATATACTGCTTTGTTGGGATGGAGGCTAATGTCATAGGAGTATAGGAGTAATGTTGCTGTTTACCTAAAATGATAAGCGATCGCACTACCAAGTAGGAATATCATCCGAATTTGCTTCCACTGAATTCTCGTATTTTTTTATTAATCTAAAGCGAGACCATCCCCCAAAAAGTCCGATCAGAAAACCGATAGCGCCAACCAAGAATTTCGGCATGACATCGCCCTCCTTCCTTGTGAAGATGAATATGAGCCACCCCAAACCAACAATTATAGGTAAGCAAGCTTGGATTTTATCCCACATATTTACACGCTTATGCCACCCTGTCTTTACCAAGGAACTATATTGAGCACAACGAATAACCGGAGGTCCATAGTTAGGCATATTCAATCCTCTGCAAAATTGTCGCTTGCAGTTTGGACAACTATAAGTTGTGATGGTTGGCATAGGTTATATTCTTTAAATGCAGCATTTGATAATTTATTTAAATTGAAAAGTGGAGGCATAACGGCTCAAATCAGCGGCGGCAAATAACCTCGAACTCAGAACCAGCGGCTTTCGATCGTCCGCCTGCATTTGAATTGTTGGGCGGATCGCTACCCACCTACCATTTCTAGATCACAATTCACGTCGCATCACAAGTTCGCCGTCCTCTTCTTTTCCGGTGTAAACAAAACCCATCTTCTCGTAGAACGGGCCGGGACCACCTTTGGCTGGCACACAGCTTGTTTCGACCGCATCTGCTCCAGGGCGCGTCTTGACGTGTGCGAAGAACAACTCCAGCGCCTTTCGCCCGTACCCACGCCCCTGGTATTGCTCACCTATCATAAAGCGCCACAGAAAGTACTCTTGCTGAGCTACGTCGTCTTCCAACATTAAAAAACCGACTGGCACGTCACCAGCGTAGATCGCGCGGAACCAAGCAACCTCTGGATTGAAGTGCGCTTCTGCGATAGACGCGGCGTTGGATGCCACGAACTGCTCTTGGTGTGGGGCTACTTTTAAGCGGAGGATATCACGCCAGTTTTCCTTAGTAATCTCGCGCAGCGTTACTTCGAGGTCGAACTTGGACATACAGAGTGTTCTCCCTGAACAATGCTTTTGAGAATGGTTTCTCACTCAATAACACAAGCTATACTATACCACAACTGCCGCCCAACGACCCCGTTAGCAGTCGTTACACACAGACTGTTCGCGCTAAGGAACTCGCTATATGGTGACTTAGTTCTACGGGTACAGCATTGCCAATCTGCCTCATTGCTTCTGTCCATGAACCCCAAATTTTATAATCATCTGGGAAAGTCTGGATTCGTTTAGCTTCAAAGGTTGTGTAGTAGCGAACTTGACCGTCTGGATATCGAATCATATTTTCTCCTCCAGGAACTCCGTGATCTCCTGCTTTCAGTGCTTTAGAAGGCATGTCAATATAACTGCCAGTGTGTCCAGGGTATGCTTTTGCACCCTCTCTGAGAACATGCTCACTGTCAAAACTACCTTCAAAATCAGGTTCTGGGAGATCCCCAATTTGATCTCTCACTGTTTTCCAAGGCTCCAAAGATGGCGCAAATAAAGTAGGTTGTTGAATCAGTTGATGAACTCTTTGCTGATTCCTTGCATCTAGGTGTTCAATGGCTGAAGGCTTGATCTTATGCCGTTCCCAATAATCACAGCTAACAAATTGCGACCATAGCAATGAATCTAAAGAGTGCGTTTCTTTTGGAAACGCCCACTTTATATTTAAGTCTTTTCTTATACCGACAATAAAAACACGTTCACGGCGCTGTGGAATACCATAATTTGCTGCGTCTACTAGCCGAAAAATTACATTATATTTAATGGAATCGAATTTTCCAGATGTGTGAATTTTCTCAAGTCTTCTTAGATGATCTTCCCAGTCTTCTGAAGTCTTGGACTGAATATCAGGATAAGTTAATCTTAGAATAATGTACTCAAAGTAATTATTAAATGATTTTCGTAAGAGACCTTTGACATTCTCAAGAATGAAAATTTTTGGCGTATAAGTGCTGATAGCCTTGCAAGCATAAGGGAACATATCTCGCTGATCCATATTTCCTTTGTGCTTTCCCCCCATTGAAAATGGTTGACAAGGAGGGCCTCCTGAAACCATGTCAATATGACCAAACTGATCAAACTGGAATGAGCGAATATCTATATTATGAACAAGCTTATTGCTATAGTTATTTATCAGTGTTTGACAGGCATCCTTATTCCATTCGATTAAAGCTTTGTGCTTAATTCCAGAGAGTTCTAGCCCTTTTGCTAATCCACCAGCACCAGCAAATAGCTCCAAGCAAGATATTTCAGGAATTTTCTTCATTTAAATTGCTCAAAAACTCTTCAATACTTTGGAAAAGGATTTCTTTGTTTGCGGGTACTCCCTGACACTTTTCTGCCCAAGTGCGTCCTGGATGACAGACATCCCAATCTGACTTTGCTTGCTCGTACCTACCCTTTCCAGGATCATGATTACCAAAGCCATCAATCAAAGTATTCCAAATTGGTCTGTACTTTCGGATTAGGGCTGCTTCGACAGTGCCTATCAAATCGCTTTCTTTTCCCTCAAGAATCATAAAACGGCAGAAAAAATCTGAGCTATTCAAGCCGTCTCCAATGTCAATGCTGCGGCTATGTTCTTTGATTCGATTGTTTAGCTCATAAACCTTAGTGTCTACAGAGGATAATAGCCTAGATTGTCGCCATCCTTTTGGAACAGCCTTTCCAACATAAATTGGCATACGAAATTCAGTTCTATTCACCAAATGAAACTTTGAATAAATTCCAGATTTGGCAATGCAGTAGAGAGCATATACGCCCGTACCATGAAAACGCTCTGGAGTGGGAATTGAATGTACAGGTGTGCCATTAAAAAACCGTATTGTGTCTTTTATAACCTCGTCAAGGTCGGGAGAGACATAAACATGGTCAGAACGATCAAAAACATTCATGCTGGCTGAGGTTTGGAGCGATCACCATAAGGACGCTCTATTATACTTGATTTCCGTGATGTCCATGACTAATGGATCAAAGCCGCTTAAGCACTGAGTTAACGGAGTCTTCTAGACTGCTAACTATTTATTATACCGACATTTTCTGGATAGTCAACCCCTATGGGACAAAAAGCTGACACTTTCCGTCTAATCCCCCTGTAGAGGATATTATCCAGAAATATTCCGCACAATCCCTGATGATAGCTAGAAACTTTCGGGATAACATACCCAATAGTCATATTATCCAGAAACATTCTGAATATCCCCCGATGGATAAACCCCCCAAAAAGCTCCTTGAACAAGTCCGTGATGTCATTCGTGTGAAGCATTACTCTTATAAAACGGAAAAAAGTTACATTAATTGGATTAAACGCTATATCCTATTACATAATAAACGCCATCCACGAGAAATGGGTGGAAAAGAAGTTGAAGAATTCTTAACTCACTTGGCTGTTGCGGAAAATGTTGCCGCTTCCACTCAAAATCAGGCTTTAAGTGCTATTTTATTTCTGTATAAAGAAGTTTTCAAACAAGAATTAAATTTACAGATTGATGCAGTACGAGCAAAAAGAAGTCGCTATGTGCCAACAATTCTTACAAGAGAAAAAGTTCTATTAATTATCAAGTAATAATAAAATTAAACTTTATCCTCAAAAGATTCATCAACCATAAGTACGAACGTGAGGCACAATCTTAGAAAAAAACTAATTTAGATATTTTTCATCAAGGAGAAAAAGAAACAGTATTAACTAAATATTTTAGAGAAAGTCAGGAAAGATTGATTTTGGTCTTTACTCAGTGATAGGATAACTTTAATCAATGCAATTTATAACTTAAAATATAATGATGAGCTACGATTTTGCAATTATTGGGGGTGGTATTGTTGGTTTAGCAACGGCAATGGCCTTAGGGAAACGGTTTTCTGGTGCGTCTATTATTGTCTTAGAAAAAGAGTCTCAAGTCGCCTTTCATCAAACAGGAAGAAATAGCGGCGTTATTCATTCTGGAATTTACTATAAACCCAATAGCTTTAAGGCGAAATTTTGCCGAGAGGGCAATACTTCAATGGTGCAGTTTTGCCAAAAATATCAGATTCCCTATGAACAATGTGGCAAAGTTATCGTCGCTACCACAGAAGAAGAAATACCTCGTTTAAATAGCCTTTATCAAAGAGGTTTAGACAATCAACTTCATGCTAGATTATTAACCGCAGAAGAAGTTAGGGAATATGAACCTTATGTGCGTTGTTTAGCGGGAATTTATGTTCCCTCTACAGGTATTGTTGACTATAAAAAAGTGTGTCAAAAATATGCCGAAATTATTCAACAACAAGGCGGAAAAATTCAATTAAATACTTGTGTTTTAAATATTATCAATCAATCCCAAAGCAAAATTATTGAAACAACTCAAGGTCAAATTGAGACACGATTTCTGATTAATTGTAGCGGTTTATTTAGCGATCGCCTTGCTCGAAAAGCAGGAGTGAACCCCCAAGCTAAAATTGTTCCTTTTCGGGGAGAATATTATGAATTAACGCCCGAAAAAGCTTATTTAGTCAAAAACCTTATTTATCCTGTACCCAATCCTGATTTTCCTTTCTTAGGGGTGCATTTTACCCGTATGATTGATGGCAGTATTCACGCTGGTCCTAATGCGGTGTTAAGCTTAAAACGAGAAGGTTATCGGAAAACAGACTTCGATCTTAAAGACTTTTTAGAGGTGATTTCTTATCAAGGATTTTGGCAATTAGCGTTTAAATACGCTGATGAAGGAATTCAAGAAATGATTCGTTCTTTGAGTAAAAAAGCCTTTGTAAAAAGCTTACAAGCCTTAATTCCAAATATTACTGAAAAAGATGTTGTTCCTTCTGGTGCGGGGGTTCGCGCTCAAGCATTGACTCATTCCGGTCAATTAGTCGAAGATTTTTTAATCGTAGAAGATAATCATGCTTTACACGTTTGTAATGCGCCATCTCCGGCGGCTACTTCTTCTTTGGAAATTGGTCAAGCCATTGCTAATCATGCTCTTTTGTCAAATTATTGTTAATCTTGGGGAAGGGGCTACATAAAGTTAGGACAAGAAAAGTGATCGCTCTTTATTCTCTTATCTATTAAGTTGTTCCCCTTGTTTTAAAATTAATTTTAACCCTTTAAAACAATGCGATATCTTGCTTTGCCACTCTCTAAACGTGCGATCGCCTCATTAACTTCACTGAAGGGGAAAAACTCCGTAATGGGTTCAACCTGATGACGTGCCGCAAAGTCTAACATCGTTGCCACCGTAGCGGGACTGCCTAACGGACTAGCAGAAACGGACTTTTGTCCCATAATTAGGGGAAAAACGGGAATTTGTAACGGATTTGGGGCAACGCCTACTATATGAAACCGTCCTTTGGGTTTTAAGATATCAATATAACTGGACCAATCTAAATCTGCGCTAACCGTTGAGAGGATAAAATCAAAGGAATTAGCCACGCTTTCTAAGGCTTCTGGGTCGCGGGAATTGACAAAATGGTGTGCGCCGAGTTGTCTAACTTCCGCTTCCTTACTGGGATTACTGGAGAAAGCCGTTACCTCACATCCCCACGCGCTGAGAAACTGAATCGCCATGTGACCGAGGCCACCAATACCGATCACCCCGACTCGATCAGTGGGTTGTACGTTACACTGAATAATTGGATTGAAGACCGTGATACCTCCACAAAATAGCGGCCCTGCCGTCTCTGGATTGATGCCATCGGGTAAAGGGGTCGTCCAGCTGTGATGTACCCTAACTTTGTCTGCAAACCCCCCATATCGTCCGACAATCGTACTTTCGACGGTGGGACAGAGGTTATGATTTCCAGACATACATTGATGACAAACCATACAGGACTTAGAAAACCAACCCACGCCAACGGTTTGTCCGATATTGAGATGGTGAACATTTGACCCTAAATCGGTGATTTTTCCGACCACTTCATGACCCGGTACGAGAGGATATTGGGTCATTCCCCACTCATTGTTGAGCATACTGAGATCACTGTGGCAAATTCCGCAGTATTCAACTGAAATTTCGACGTCTTCCTCGCCTATCGCACCGGGGTCATATTCAAAGGGCTTTAATTCGCCACCGGGTTTATGAGCCGCATAAGCCTGAATCATGGTCAAAATCCTTCTTGTTGTAAAAGTCCTTTGCACAAGTTATAACATGACTTCCGACTTTAAATTTCTAACTTCAGGAGTCGGTTAGCGTCTTACTCCGTATCAATCACTACAATTTTGCAATTTTTATAGATTTCAATGCAAGAAAGGCATGGTATTTTGTAGCAGGTAATACAAATCATCTGCCTGTGACTCTCTACGATGAATGATTTGAGACGATGTACCAATTTGTCCCTAGTTAAGGAGTAATATCAATGCCTGAAACGCCCCAAGGAGTCTTGAAAATGATCCAAGACCAAAATATCCAGATCATCGATCTTAAGTTTATTGATATGCCCGGAATCTGGCAACACTGTTCCTTTTACCAAAATCAAATTGATGAAAATTCTTTTGATGAGGGAGTTCCCTTTGATGGGTCGAGTATTCGGGGCTGGAAAGCGATCAATGAATCAGATATGTGTATGGTACCCGATCCAACCACAGCTTGGATCGACCCGTTCTATGCAGAACCGACCCTCAGTATGATCTGTAGTATTAAAGAACCTCGGACCAATGAATGGTATGAGCGTTGCCCTCGTGTCATTGCAATGAAGGCACTGGAGTACCTTAAAAGTACGGGAATCGGTGACACAGCCTTTTTTGGACCGGAAGCTGAATTTTTTGTCTTTGATGACGTACGTTTCGACCAGAGAGAAAACGAAGGCTATTACCACGTTGATAGTGTGGAAGGTCGTTGGAACACGGGTAAAAAAGAAGAAGGCGGTAATTTAGGCTATAAGCCCCGCTACAAAGAAGGATACTTCCCTGTTGCTCCTACCGACACTATCCAAGATATGCGGACGGAAATGCTACTACTCATGAAGGACTGTGGCGTTCCTATCGAAAAACATCACCATGAGGTGGCTACAGGTGGTCAAAATGAACTAGGGATCCGTTTTGATACCTTGGTTAAGGCGGCAGACAATTTGATGATTTACAAATACGTTATCAAAAATGTTGCTAAAAAATGCGGCAAAACCGTGACCTTTATGCCGAAACCCCTATTTAATGATAACGGTTCGGGAATGCACACCCACCTGTCTATCTGGAATGATGGACAACCGGTCTTCTTTGGCGATAAATACGCTGATTTAAGTCAAATGGCTTTATATGCGATTGGCGGCGTTCTCAAACATGCTCCTGCGCTTTTAGCTTTAACAAACCCGACAACAAACTCTTACAAGCGTCTTGTTCCAGGATTTGAAGCCCCTGTTAACTTAGCCTACTCTCAAGGTAATCGCTCCGCTTCTGTACGGATTCCTTTATCGGGTGGCAATCCGAAAGCAAAACGCTTTGAATTTCGTTGTCCTGATGCAACTTCTAACCCTTATCTGGCTTTTGCAGCACTTCTTTGTGCGGCTATTGACGGGATTAAGAACGAAATCGACCCCGGTGAGCCCTTAGATGTGGATATTTACGATCTTTCTCCTGAAGAGTTAAGTAAGATTCCTTCTACTCCCGGTTCTCTAGAGGCGGCTTTGGAAGCTTTGGAGCAAGATCATGAATTTTTAACGGGTACTGGCGTATTTACCACCGATTTCATTGAAAATTGGATTGAATACAAACTCGATAACGAAGTGAACCCAATGCGGTTACGGCCTCATCCTTATGAATTTGCCCTCTATTACGATTGTTAATCTTTCGTAACACCGTTATGACTTTAGCCACCCTGCGGGGTGGTTTTTGGGGTTTGCTGTGATTGAGCCGCTAAAGTGATCGCTAGGGGAAAAATGCGATGTTCTTGAATTTGCACACGAGTATGAAGGGTTTCAGCGGTATCATTCGGCAGAATGGGAACGGCCGCCTGCATAATAATTTGTCCACTATCAATCGCTAAACTGGCAAAATGAACCGTACAACCCGTTATTTTAGCTCCTGCCGCTAAGGCTTGTTCAATGGCGTGAATGCCTTTAAAACTGGGTAATAAACTGGGATGAATATTTAATATGCGGTCAGGATAAGCATTGAGCAGAACTGAGGTGATAATTCGCATCCAACCTGCCATGATGATCCATTCTACTTGATATTCCTGAAAGACCTTAATAATTGCGCGATCTAAATCTTCTCGTTGTTTATAATTCCGATGATTTAATAAAATCGCAGGATGATTCCACTTTTCTGCCCGTTTTTTGACAGTTGCCTCAGGATTATTATATACGATGACTTTAATCTCCGCATTTAACCTTTTTTCTGTAATGGCTTGAGCGATCACTTCGTAATTTGTTCCACTACCTGAGGCCATCACCCCTAACTGAATGGGTTTATCTAAAGACAAGTTTTCAGCAGAAACTTGAGGAGAAATAAAGCTAGGCTGAGAAAGGTCGGTCATTATCGCTTCTGGATGTTGAATTTTCTCTTGCATTGAGGGGTAAGGATCTTAGATCTTCATAATGAAGGTCATTGGGAACGGTTATAATGTGCTAGAATCCAAGCTTTGGGCAGCTTCTGGGCTTAAGGGCAAGTGTAAGCCACATTCTTGTTTCACTCCATGAAAACGGGTATCTCTTGCGTCTGTATCGTTAGCGGTTAAGGGGCGACTCGAATGCCAATCGCCGACAGAAACATAACCTTGATCAAAATAAGGATGATAGGGTAAGTCATGGGCGGTTAAATATTGATAGATATCACGGGCGTTCCAAGCTAAAATCGGATGAATTTTGTAAATATTACTTTGTTTCGTTACTTTATCAAGGTTTTTACGGTGATCTGTTTGTTCACTCCGTAATCCTGTTAACCATGCCGTCGCTTGTAGTTCTTGTAATGCCCGTTGCATTGGTTCAACTTTACGGATGTAGTCGTAACGGTTAAGAGATTCTACCTCTTTTTGCTCCCATAATTGACCATAAATGGCTTCCATGCGGGCAGGCGAGAGGGGAGATTGATAAACTTTAAGGTTTAATTTGAACTTTTCGGTTAGTTTTTCTGCAAAGTGGTATGTTTCCGCCGGAAGATAGCCAGTATCTACCCAAATCACTGGAATTCGAGGGGCAACTTCTGTGACAAGGTGAAGCATTACTGCCGCTTGAATCCCAAAACTGGTACTCATTACTAAGCCGCTTCCGAAAGTGTAATCAGCCCATTCAACGAGTTGGAAAGGGTCTGCCGACGATAATTCGGTGTTAATGTCCGTTAAATTCAATTGAGGCGATGAAATGGGGACATCTGAAACATTAGAGGAAACCGAGTAAGCTGAAGAGGTGTGAAAAGCAACGGTGGTTTCACTCGGACTAAAATAGGCCATAACGTAACGTCCTTAATCATTGAACAAAATGGGATAAGCTCCGCTAAGTTGATCATATCCTAGGGGTTATCATTCGTTAAGGGGATCATGTGAGGAAACCTCTACGCCTGAGTTAGAACAGAGAAAGTGAATTGAATTTAATATCTCTCAAGATAAGCCAATAATATCTTAAAGCAATTAGCGATCGCACCAAGATGAGCAATTTCATAACCATGAGTATTTTGCGTTGGAAAACTAAGACAAGCTCCCCTCGAAAGATGACCGAGTTTCATGGCGATCGATGCGTCACTGCCAAAGCCACTGATCACGCCCAATTGTAAATTAACATCCGCTTTTTGTGCCGCTTGACGAATATCTAAATTTAATCCTTCGTCATAAATTCCATAGCCATCTTGGGAAAGTAAGACCGGATTTTCCCCTTTTATCATTGGATATTCTGAAGACAAAGGACAAATTTCAAGGGCAATTAAGCCGTCAATAGGGTTATTTTGCGTAAAATATAACGCCCCTAATGCCCCTACTTCTTCTTTGGCAGAGGCCACTAAATACACATCATATTTCGGTTTTTTAAGCTGTTGGGCAAGGGTTAATAAAATCGCCAGAGATGCTTTATTATCAAGGGTATAACTGGCAATATAATCATTAAGTCTGATCGGTTTTTTCCGATGTTTACCGACCACCGCTCGACTGCCAATGTGAATCCCTGCTTTCTTTAATTCTGCTGGCGAATAGGGCATTTCGACCCAAGTATTTTCCCACGTTACCGGTAAATTTTCTTGCTGTGCTTTTTGCGGTGATTCATGGGAAACATGGCGCGAACCAAAGGAGAGAATACCGCTAAGAATGGCGTAATCTCCGATAATATCTACCACCCCTTCCCCATATACCCAAGGAAAAGCTCCCCCGACTTTTCTGAGATGTAAACTTCCTTGTTCATCAATGCCTTTAACAATCATGCCAATTTCGTCTTTATGAGCAGTAATGGCAATGGTTTCCGTCGCTTTTTCTCCGGCTATTTTAATAATAATATTACCGGCTTGATCTTGCCATGAATTTAAATTTAAATTCGCAATATAATTAAAAATAAATTGATCAATTTCAGTTTCAACACCACTAGGAGAATGGCACAATACCAGCCTTTCAATGAGGGTGAATAATTGCTCAAAATTCATATTGAATGACGAGAGATTTGAGGGCAACGAATGGATGAAAAGTAAAGTATAGAGAAAGAGTCTGTTTCATTAAATTAACTCAAAAACATACTGAATTTTATCCTGCCTTTTTTCCTTTACAATTCCTCATTGCCTGCTTCAGTAGAAGTGCTGTTTTGTTGTTCTAAAAGGCGTTGTTGTTGCAATTTTTTGAACTGCTCGGCGGCGTTGTTTAAATTCACTTCCGAATCTTCGGCAAATTCTGCTCCCCCTCGACTCCGTCTAAGATTGTGATTGTGAATCAATTGCAAAGGATCAAAACCACCGCCAAAGGAACTTTCTCCTAGGGAATCCACTGAATTTTTTTGAAATTCTCCCCCTTCCGTATTCGGCTGTAATAACCCTTCTGGTTGATATTCTTGGGCAACCGTAATCGGGGCAACACTCAATAAAAAACTGGTCACACTGGTAAAGATTAAAGCGGTTTTCATAGCTAAATAACTCCTCAGATTTCTGCGACTTAGTGCTAAGCGAAACGGCGGCGTAATAAGGGCTGTACTGCTAATAATATTAACCCATTGAATCCTAACAATACGAGAATGACCGTGATAAAGTTTAGATTCGCCCAAGGGGTAGATAATACTGTGCTATGCCAATGCCAATCTCTCTCAAGATAAATATAGCGAATAGAGTCAATGGCGTAGGTGAGGGGGTTTAGACTGGCGACCACTTGTAACCATTTCGCCATAAAGGATAAGGGCGCAAGAGCAGTACTGGCGAAGAGTAAGGGTAAATTTGTCACAAAAATCACAGCAATTAACTCAATATGCCCTGGTAAAGCAAACGCTAACCCCAAACTAAGAGCAGTCACCCCAAGCACCACCAGAAAAACAATGAGGGTAATCATGCTTAAACTCGCTAAATTGGGTAATCCTGCGCCTAAAACGGCACTAACCGCCACAATCACAGCCGTTTGAATTAAACTTAAGGTAATAATATAGAGAGTAGAAGCGGCAACGATAGAATAACGGGAAGATAAAGGTGCAACGAGAAAACGATTTAAAAAGCCGAATTCTCGGTCAAACATCACGGGAAGACCTGCATTTAACGCTCCCGAAAAAGCGGTAAACACAATGATACCGGGGGCTAAAAATTGGGCATAATTAAGGTCATTGCCAAATAATCCTTGAGGGGCATTGTAGAATAAAGCACCAAAGAGAATTAACCACATAAAAGGCTGAATAATTCCCGCGATAAGGGTAGAAGGTCGTCTTTTCAGTTGAATGAACAATCGCTTCGTCATGGCCAAGGTTTCTTGGGTGAAATCCCCTAAGGCACTATTGGAGTCTTCTACAGAGGGTTTTAAGGCAGAATTAGAATCTAAATTGGGTTTTGTTAAAGTTTGACTCATTTTGACACTTTTCCTGATGTAAAGGTTTAGTTTCTATGGTTTGGACAATCGGGAACAAACCCCTAAAAAAGACAGATTACGGTTTACTGAAATTAGGGCATCGATTGCTTTTTCTCGGCTTTTAAGTCTCTTTTTCCAGAAGCGGCCATTTCAGCATCCATTAGGGTTTGTCCAGTGGCGGCTAGATAGACGTCATCTAAGCTGGGACGGGATTGCGCCATACTAAAAATGGGTACGCTGACGGATTCTAACGCTTGTTCTATTTTACTTAGAGGATTACTTTGGGGAGTGACCACCAAATTTAAGCTGTTTCCTTGGGCAGAATTTACGATAATTCCTTCAATGAAAGGCAAATCTTGCAAAATAATCTTAGCTTTATTGGCTTCTTCTTCGGATGCAAATTCTCGTATCCGTAAGGTCACTCTATCACCACCTAGGCGATCTTTTAATTCCGAAGGTGCGCCTTCAGCAATCACCACCCCTTGGTCAATAATCGCCACGCTGTCGGCTAAAATATCAATTTCTTCAAGATAATGACTGGTAATCAGGACAGTTGTCCCTGCTTCTTTTAATTGCTTTAAAAATTCCCAGACAATGCGGCGACTCTCAATATCAAGACCGACGGTGGGTTCATCTAAGACTAACACTTCGGGCTGATGAAGTAATCCGGCCGCTAAGTCTAAACGTTTACGAATGCCTCCTGAATAAGTCCCCGTTTTTTGGCCTGCATAGTTATTTAAGCCTAATAACTCAATTAATTGCTCAATTCTTTGTTGAGAACGTTGACGGGGAAGATGGTACAAAGCCGCCTGCAATTGTAGTAATTCCCGTCCTGTTAACATTTTATCGAGGGCAACTTCTTGGGCAACATACCCTAGACGGCGACGTACTCCTCTGGGGTTATCGACAACAGAAAGACCACCCACCTCTAAAATTCCACTATCAGGGGTTGCTAAGGTACATAAACAGCGAATCGTAGTGGTTTTACCCGCCCCATTAGGGCCTAGCAGTCCGAAGATTTCTCCGGCTTGGACTTTAAAGGATATATCTTTAACTGCTGGTATCGTTCCGTAAGACTTTTGAAGATGTTCAACAACAACCGCAGGCAACATAGGGTTAATTAAGATAACGACGCTGATACAAATTTACATAATATTGGCTAGAATTGCAAAGAACCTATTAGATGAATTGTGAATTTTACCTGCCTGATTTTTGACTTCTGCCTTTTTAAAGGTAAATTTCGTATTAGATAAGCTCCCAGAAACAAGAGATACTATTTTTTGGATTATTGTTAAGAAAAAATCCTTTTTTATGATCTTTTCTCTACAATTCTGATTAGGGACACTCTCAACAGGATAAACTTTTGTTGTTAGGAGGTTATCTCTGTAGCTGACCCGCCCATCGTCCGAAAATCAAGCCAATGAAAGAATTTAAGGGAGAAAGTAGAAATTTATCAGCAAATCATGACTCCTATCGGGCAGTATTTCAGCATTCAAAAGACGCTGTGCTGATTTTTGATGTTCACTATCGCTTTATTGACGCAAACGATGCCGCTATACGCTTATTACAACCCCTAACCTCCCCTTCTTTCCTCAATTTATCCTCACTTCAATTGGGTGAAATTGGCGAGAAACTAGAAGACTTTAAAAAAGCGGGCGAAAGAACAAAGACTTACACCCTCAATTGCCTAATTGATTGCCAAAATAAATGGTTAACCCTTGATTTTCAGTTGATTTTTGATACGCATCAGAATAGGTTGGGGACGGTGGTGCTTTGTCATGATATTACTCAGTATCAAGAAACAGAGCGATCGCTGAAAGAATCGGAGGAACGCTTAAAAACGATTATTCAAGGAGATATTAATGCCATTCTCGTTCTAGATAGACAAGGAACGGTTTTATTTGCAAATTCTTCTGCTGAAACGCTCTTTGGTCGTCCGTCTGCTCAATTATTGGGAGAAATGCTGGGATTACCAATTATTGAGAACGAATCAACAGAAATTGAGGTTTTTAATGCCGAAAAAGGTCTGCGCATTGCCCAATTACGTAATACTTTGATTTCTTGGCAAAACTTATCGGCTTATCTCGTGAGTATTAACGATATTACCGAGAGCAAGCGTACCGACGAAAAACTGCAGATCCTTTGGCGTGCGGTGGAGCAAAGTCCTGCTTCTATAATAATTACGAATATCGACGGTAATATTGAATATGTTAACCCCAAATTTGAAGAATTAACAGGTTATACTGCCCAAGAAGTCATCGGACAAAATCCCCGTTTATTGAAATCAGGTAACATTGCGCCTGAAGTTTATCAATTTCTATGGCAAACGATTATCAGTGGCAACGAATGGCATGGAGAATTGTGTAATCGTCGTAAAAATGGCGAATTATTTTGGGAAATTGCCTCTATTTCACCTATTTATAACTATGAAGGGCAGATTACTCATTTCGTTGGAGTTAAAGAAGATATTACAGAACGGAAGCTACAAGAAGAACGCTTAAGTTATCAAGCGAATCATGATGCTCTCACTCATTTGTCTAACCGTTTTCTGGTATTTGACCGATTACAGCAATCTATTGTCCAAGCGAGGCGTACCCATCAGAAGGTAGCCGTCATGTTTTTGGATTTAGATAATTTCAAGAATATTAATAATACCCTTGGCCATGATATAGGCGATCAAATACTGGTGCAAACGGCGCAAAGATTGTCTGGGTGTCTGCGGCAAAGTGATACAGTGGCTCGCTTAGGAGGTGATGAATTTTTGATTATTCTAACGAATTTAAACGATTATTGCCAAGCTGAACGAGTGTCCTTAAAAATTCTTTCTGCCCTTGAATCACCTTTCCAGTTGGGAGAAGAAGAAATCTTTGTCTCTACCAGTATTGGCATTACCTTATACCCCGATGATGGAGCAGAAATTGATATCTTACTCCGCAATGCAGATACGGCGATGTATCGAGTGAAGCGGGATGGGCGCAATGGTTTTAAGTTTTTTACGGCTCAAATGAACGAAAATGCCCAAGAAAGACGACAAATCGAAGGACAAATGCGTCACGCCCTCGAAAAAAAGGAAATTTATGCGCTCTATCAACCCCTCGTTGATTTAACAAATAATCAAGTAGTGGGAGTGGAAGCGTTAATGCGTTGGCAAAATGAGAAGCTAGGAGCAATTTTTCCCGACCAATTTATCCCCATTGCTGAGGAAACAGGATTAATCGCGGAATTAGGCGCATGGATTTTAAATCAAGCGTGTCAAGATGTGGCGCATTGGCGTAAAACCCGTCCTTCTATCTGGGTAGCCGTGAATTTATCCCCTCGTCAGTTTCGGGAAACCAATTTTCTCGATATCGTGCAGACGGCTATTCGTTATCACAATTTACCGAATCACTGCTTAGAATTAGAATTAACAGAATGATTATTAGTTGAAGAAATTCCGGGGGCAAATAATTTAATTACTCAATTACATCAGTTACATATTCGACTGTCTTTGGATGATTTCGGAACCGGATATTCCTCGTTAAGTTATCTAAAAAAGTTTCCTTTTAATGTCATTAAAATTGATAAATCTTTTATTGCAGATATTCCCTATGATCCAGAAGCTATTTCTTTAGTAAAAACGATTATTGCGATGGCTCATAGTTTAAATTTAAGAGTGATAGCGGAAGGCGTTGAAACTAAAGCACAAGCAGACTTTCTCCGTCTTCAAGCTTGTGACTATGGACAGGGTTATTATTTTGGTCGTCCCATGCTTTCTGCTCAATTTTTGAACTTATTTTAGCCTCAGTTTAGTTTAAAGAATGAGTCGAACAGACCTTCAATACGAAGAAGGGTTTCTTCATCAAATGAATTAGTAGAAGCAACAAAGGAAGGGCGATTATTTTTTTTAAAAGTGTAATGAACCCAATAAGGAAAACCACTTGATCCTAACAAACAGATGCTTGAATACTTTTGAGTAAATTTTGATTATATTCCCCAATAATAATAGACGTATCAGAATAGGATAAAAAATCCTCGAATTTGCTGTTAGCCGACAATTGCATGATGATGAGTTGAATTATTTCCTTAAAATTTAAATAAATTTGTTCTTTTAAAAGCGATTTTAAAATCGTTCTAAATGTCCCGTTATAACCATCAGAAATAACAATAGTAGAAAACGCTTGATTTCCGTATTTTGCAAAAATTTTATGAAGAATCAAGTGATATTCTCGATCCTCTACGGGTTTTCTAAAGTAACCGTTTAGTTCCTCAAACGAGTTAGCGATCTTGGCCATAGCTCCATGAGTATAAATTGTTTTATGATTGAGCTGAACACAAGCTGTATCGCCTTTTCTGATATGGAGCAAAATTTTAATTTTATTCGGATCAAATGGAATATTAATAGGCATTTTACTCCTCGCTTGCCAATATTGATCAGCAAAGTTTAAGTCTTGAGCGATTCCTTTAGATTCAGCTTGCTGAATTAGTTGATCAATCTGAAAAGTGAATGGGTATAACCCTTCAGTAGAAAAAACATAAATTATTTCCTTAGCTGACGAATTAGATTGAATAATTTGTTTTAACTGAGAGATGTCTAAGTCAGTATTTTTTTCCAAAATCTTGTCAATATTTATTATGATTTTTTGCCACTTTCTAAAATATGAATTATTAATATTTGGCTCCAAATCCTCCAGCCCTAAAAACTTGATAAGTCTATCTGCTTGCTGAGTTGAAAAGAAACCCTTTTTAAGATAAAATCCTATTTTCTGCCACCAACTGGAACGATAACTTCTAGGACAAGTAAACGGAGAATGGACATAAGTGTAAGATGGGGACCTTCCTAAGTGATAAAGTTGATCTAGATGCCATACTTGATCAGAAAGACCCACATTTTTTGGAACTTCAATGGTGAAAAGAGGACTTGAAAAATTTGTCATTGATTTTAAAATCGACCCTTGATGGATATCAGGTAAGATTAGGGATAATTAGATTATAATAATATTGGACTTATTTTTCGACTTTCTCCCTTAAATTTTTGCCATCTTTATCCTCGTAGAATTCGCTAATTTTCTCTAAGTTGTTTACATTTTGAGGGCTTTAAAGGAAAAAATTCTGTTAAATTAAATGTCTTCAACTTCCAATCGGGCGGCAGTTACCACATCGAAGGCGAAGGCAAAAACAACCGGCATCGGGCATTTTATCCCTCAACTTAACAGGAAAGAAAATAAAGAAATACCGATAGCTATACCTAATCAAAGCTTTTCTTCAAAACAAAATCCTTTTTGCGCTTTAATTACGCATAAGACTTTAGCGGGAATCGGTTCAGGCATAACGACGGGGGGAGGAAATGCCCAGTAATGTCTAATGTTCTCGGACTTTTTTACTCAGATGGATAGGGGATTATCTTGGACAATAACCGTAATTTGTCCGGTTTGTGCCAATCTTTTAGTGGCTTGTTCGGCTTGCCAATCCATCAGTTTTAAATAAGTTTCTCCGCTTAAAGGGGCTAGCAACTTTTCAATTTTCCTCTTTAGGCTCGTCCTCTAGCTATTTTACAACTTTTTTTACCTACTTACTTATCATCACCAAACAAGCCGTCCCTACTATAACCATCATGCCAGCAGGCATCACTTTTTTCGTCTTGTACCAACGAATAATAAAAACAACGATCAATAAAAGAGTCACAGCGATCGCTAAATATTTGCCCCAAAAAATACCTTGAAACTGCAAAATAGCGGCAATAACTAATAAAATACCGCTAAATGTCCCTGAAATCAGGGATGGCAAACTTTTGACTTTAATATATCCTAGTAATCCCCCGAAGATCGCTAAACTGCCATAAATTAAAGAGGCGATAACGGCTAAATTGATCATATATTCCTAGTTTATTCTGATATTTTAAACATTCGCTTTCAATTTGGCTTAATTTCAATTTCTTGTTCGGTGGATTCAGGAACGTTATGATCTATGCTTTCGGGATTATCAGGCATTTCCTCAATGTCTTCCGATTCGGGTTGTTTAATTTTGAGGGTTTGTTCTAAATTTTCTTCTTCTCCTTCTCTTTGATTTTCTATTCTTTGGATTTCACGATCCATTTGATCTTGACCTTGCTGGAAGAATTCAGTAGAACTACCTCCACGAATTTGAGCAAAAGCAGTACTATTAAGAGAAATAATAGCAAACAGGCTTGAAATCGTCAAAAACGCTTTAAACATGGCTTATTTTCCTGATAGTAAAGGGGGAAATTTGGACACCGAAGAAACTTGATCTTCTTGGGCCATTTTATCCCATTCTAAAAATAAATTGCGAAGGGCGCGAGCGATCACTTTTTGGGTTAATTCTTCAACAATTTGTTGTCCCATTTGATAGGTTTCGGGTTTTGTGACTAATTTATTGCTTAATTGAATTACCCGCAAGGGATCAAAGCCGGGAGTATTTTGCAGAATTTTCCAGATATTTTGTAAATGGTGTAGGGTTTGACTACTTTCAATTAAATCTTCGGGCATTTTTTGCACTGTCATACCGAATTGTTGACGAACGCCTGTGGTTAAATTAAACCAAGTTCGGCGACTGAGATTATCAATGCTATTCACCAAAGCATCTACTAGACGACTGCGGATTAAATTTCCTCGTTCTGATAATAGGAAATCCATTGCTTGATCGAGGACTTTATCAAATTCATAGTCGGGAGAATCGACTGCATTTCTGAGTAAGTTTTCTAAACGATTCCAACGAAAACTATCATCTTTAAACAACAAGTCTCTTAAGGATGTTCTTAATTCTTCTGAAGGATCAGTTAATAATCGTTTAGCAACGTAAGGATAGGCTTTACTCAGTACCTTAAAATTAGGATCAATACCGATAGCGATCCCTTCTAGCGTAACCATTGAGCGAATAATAAGGGCATAATAAGCGGGAACACGGAAGGGGAATTCATACATCATCGCTGACATTTGATCGGTGATACTTTTGAAGTTTAGTTCTGCCACGCTTGCCCCTAACGCATTACCAAAAACCTGCGATAAAGCGGGAACAATGGGACTTAAATCCGTATCAGGTGTCAGGAATTCTAACTTGATATAATCCCGTGCTAAGGATTCAAAATCACGATTGACTAAGTGAACTACGGCTTCGATTAACCCATAGCGTTGGTAGGGTTTAATTTGACTCATCATCCCAAAATCCAAATAAGCCAATCGTCCATCGGGCATAGCTAAAAGGTTACCCGGATGGGGATCTGCGTGAAAGAAACCGGATTCTAGCAGTTGTCTTAAAGAACATTGAACGCCTACTTCTACCAAATGAGCAGCGTCAATGCCTTGAGCTTGAATCGCTTGTGTGTTGGTTAATTTAGTGCCATCTATCCATTCCATTGTCAAGACTCTTCGTCCTGTGTATTCCCAATAAATTTTAGGAACATAAATTTCAGGTAGATGTCCATAAAGTTCTGCAAATTTTTCGGCATTTTGCCCTTCTTGAATATAGTTAACTTCTTCAAAAACTCGGCTTGCCAATTCGTCTGTAATACCAATTAAATCTGATCGTATTTTTTTAAGATTCTTGGTTGCCCACTTTGCCGCTTGGCGCATAATATAAATATCTAAGGTAATGCGACGAATTAAGTCAGGACGTTGCACCTTGACGGCGACTTTCTCCCCTGATTTTAAACGACCTTTATACACCTGCCCTAAAGATGCGGCGGCAATGGGTTGAGGGGATAATTCCGCATAAATATCTTCGGGAGGATGACCCAGTTCTTCTTGAATAAAACGATAGGCAAGCTCGTTAGGGAAGGAGGGCAATTGGTCTTGTAAGGTAGTTAATTCGACGAGATAATCAGGGGGAACTAAATCAGGGCGTGTCGATAAAGCTTGACCGATTTTAATGTAGGTTGGCCCCAGTTTTGTTAGGATTTCTTTGAGTTGTAATGCCCGGCGTTGACGTTGTCGTGAACCTCTGTTAGTGACTTTATCCCACCAAATACCCAAAGCAAACGAAGCAAACGGCCACAAAATATTAATCAACCGAAATAAAACTTGTAAAGGCCGCCGGCGATAGTAAGTTTCAATCGTTTCAGGGTTGTATTGCCAGCTTTCGGGCTGATTGTCATAGACTGGTCCTAAGGGGGTTTGATGAGTGGTGGGGATATACTGGGGTTTGATATCGATGGTCACAAGGTCTGGATTTTGGGTCATAACAGAGTCTGGCATGGGTTATTTTTTCACAACCAAGGAGTTCGTTAACTTATTGTAACAATTAAGGGGCAGAAACGCAGACCGTGAAAACCATAATCTAAAGGGATAATTGCCGACTTCCCTGTGTCATGGTTGCAATGTCTGTTTTTTTTCGTTACATTTGTTAATATAGTTCTTAATACTTTTTTACATCAGGGGAAATTACTATGACCAACAACACGAATAATGAGTCTCGCTTCGGTTTTACTCGCTATGCAGAGAACTGGAATGGCCGTCTGGCAATGTTAGGGTTTGTTGCCGCTTTAATCGTCGAATTAGTCTCTGGCCAAGGTGTTCTGCATTTCTGGGGATTAATGTAATTCCCTTTCTTGTTAACTGTCAATCTCCGTGTATGAACTGGGTTTCTGTTACAGATATCCGGTTTTTTTATTTATGGCTACCTTAAATATAAAACGTAGTGCTATAGATGAAGGTTTGAGCCACAATGTTTTTCACTGAATTTTTTCCTTTAATACCATCCCAACGTAAACAACTCAAAGAAAACTATCGCATTCTACAACAAGTAGTGGATTTAGTTGCCACAGAGTATCAGCAAAAACCTTATGAGGATCTACTCCTTCCGGCAGAACATTTGTCTATGATAAGGGTGATTAATGGTCAAGAATTTTATTTTTCCGCAGAAGCTTATACTCTTCTTAAAGATGGGACACTTTGTTTTTGTATTGATGTGAAAGGTTTACCGACTTTATTTGGAATTAAACCTTCTTATCATTTTTATATGCGTCCTGATGGTTCAATTTATTTCTAAATTTTTATTTGTGAAAGGTAAATTCACCTGACTTTATTTCCTGTTTATCTCGTTTTGTCAAAGATTTCACCTCATCAATTAAATTTTCTAGCTCAAGATTATCCAAATCCTTTATCTTTAACTACTGTAACGTTTCCTCATCCCATAAAGCAAAATCTTCATCATACAGAATAGGGGTCTTGGCGAACGTCATCATTTTAACTTCTCAAGTAATAAAAAACTTAAAAAATAAGGTTTCTAATTTCAAAAATGATGAATTACCATTAATTGATTAATCTTTGTCTAAGCAAGAAAGAATTTTATTATAGCGAGTCTAAATAAATTGTAAAAAAGGATCTCAGGTTTGAATCCTCAGAACAAAGATGAATTGTCCCATTTCATTTCCTAAACAAAAACAGGTTAAAATAAACAAAATTATGACCTCGTTTCCTTGCAAAACGCCCCATCGTGAACACTCAGACTCCTGCCATGCCCGACGTTAAACCGACTTTGCCGACAAAGTCCATCGACAATAAGCTAAATCGTCAAATTATCGTTATTTTAGATTTTGGTTCTCAATATTCTGAATTGATTGCCCGCCGCATCCGAGAAACAAGTGTTTATTCTGAAGTGCTATCCTATCGCACCACTGCCGAGCAACTGCAAGATCTTAATCCTAAAGGCATTATCCTCTCAGGAGGGCCAAGCTCCGTTTATGACGATTATGCGCCCCAATGTGACCTCAATATCTGGCATTTAGGTGTTCCCATTTTAGGGGTATGCTACGGAATGCAATTGATGGTTAAACAACTCGGTGGCACAGTCGAACGGGCGAAACGGGGAGAATACGGCAAAGCATCGCTTCATATTGATGATCCCACCGATTTACTCACTAATGTGGACAGTGGCGCAACCATGTGGATGAGTCATGCCGATTCCTGTACGAACTTACCCGATGGTTTTGAAATTTTAGCCCATACCGATAATACTTCTTGTGCGGCGATCGCTCACCCTGAGAAAAAACTCTTTGGTGTCCAATTTCACCCCGAAGTCGTCCATTCGATTGGGGGTATCGCCTTGATTCGTAATTTTGTTTATCATATTTGCGAATGTGAACCGACATGGACAATGGAAGCCTTTGTCGAGGAAACTATTCGGGAAATTAGAGGCAAAGTCGGGGATAAACGGGTCTTATTAGCCTTATCAGGGGGTGTAGATTCCTCAACCCTTGCTTTTTTACTGCACCGCGCCATCGGCGATCAAGTAACCTGTATGTTTATTGACCAAGGCTTCATGCGTAAAGGTGAACCCGAACGCTTAGTAACCTTGTTTGATGAACAATTTCATATCCCTGTGGCTTATGTTAACGCCCGTGAACGTTTTCTGACGCAACTAGAGGGAGTCCTTGACCCTGAAGAAAAGCGTCGCCGCATCGGCTACGAATTTATCAAGGTTTTTGAAGAAGAATCGAATCGTTTAGGTCCTTTTGACTATCTGGCGCAAGGGACATTATATCCCGATGTCATTGAATCCGCCGACAGCAATGTTGATCCCAAAACAGGGGAAAGAGTAGCCGTTAAGATTAAAAGTCACCATAATGTAGGGGGATTACCCCCAAATCTACGATTCAAATTAATTGAACCCCTCAGAAAGCTATTTAAAGATGAAGTGCGCAATGTAGGGCGTTCGATTGGATTGCCTGAAGAAATCGTACGTCGTCATCCTTTTCCGGGGCCAGGCTTAGCGATTCGCATTATTGGAGAAGTTACCGCCGAAAGACTCAATATTTTGCGAGATGCGGATTTTGTGGTACGGGATGAAATCTCGAAACAAGGAATGTATCATGATTTTTGGCAAGCCTTTGCTGTTTTACTGCCTATTCGCAGTGTTGGCGTTATGGGAGATCAACGGACGTATGCTCACCCTGTTGTGCTACGGCTAATTAGTAGTGAAGATGGTATGACGGCAGATTGGTCGCGGGTTCCCTATGATGTCCTAGAATCCATTTCTAACCGCATTGTTAATGAAGTGAAAGGCGTTAACCGTGTGGTGTATGATATTACCTCTAAGCCGCCCGGAACGATTGAATGGGAATAAAATTGAACCTGTTGTCCAAAATTTCCTAAACGCAATTAACCGCATATTAACCCAACAACTCCTACCCGACGGATAGGAGTTCAAACCGTTGGCACTCAAAACGAAAGTATTAAAATCGTTTAAATTGATAATTTTGGGCTCTTTTTTTAAGCCATATCCCTAAAAAAGCAGAATTTCTCTCACCAACCTTTTTTTAGTCTCTTTTGGCTTAAATTTCGAGAATTTTGCCAAGCGTCTGATAGCTTTTTGCTAAAATTCTATTTTCGAGTCAGAATTGTCCAGAAATGCTACGATACTCGGTAATGTTGTTAAGGTACGATTTGAGAGATCAAACGCTTCCTTGAAAGACTTAATTTATGACTTATTTAGCAATGCTCAAATACGGGCAAATTTTTACCTAAAGACAAATCAGCCCTGATTTTATAGCAGTCGTTGTTAACCCCTAAAAACCCTAGTTACTTCAATATCAGAAAAATGAAACAGCTACCCAACTTTGTCGGATTATTTTTAGCCTCTTTATGCCTTGTTCTGATTATATCCCAGCCCGCCATGGCTTATGTGGGACCGGGTGCGGGTTTAGCGGCCATTGGTGCTTTTTTTGCCCTTGTTGCCGGCATTTTTGCGGCTTTATTTGGCTTTTTGTGGTACCCCATTAAACGACTGATGCGGAAGCGTAAGCAATCGAAAGAAGACAATGATGGTCAAAAGGAGGCACAATGAGCCACTGGATAGGTGCTGCGTTATTTGTTGTCGGTTTTCTTATCTTAGTACAGCGTTTTAAGCTGGTTGAAAAAAGTGGAGAGGCAACAGCGATCGCCAGTAGTTCTTTAGACATCATTCGCTCTTCCACTCTCAGTGAAGCGGAAAAGGAGTCTTTGCTACAAAAAAATGCCAAATACCTATTCGGCTTGTTTTTTATTCTCGCTTTTGGTGGAATTGTATCCTTTCTGCTGCCCGTAGGAGTATTATGGCTAGGAGAACAGCTGGGTTTACTCTCGCTAGATGCTGTCTTTAATACCCTTCTATCACCTGTCTTTCTCATTGTTAGCACTATCCTTACAGTGATAGTATTATTTTTTAAGCCCCATCAGACCCGAACGACCTCCCCGTCGTCTAACAAGGGTGAAGTGTCAAATCAGGTTCAAGCCAGTAATTTCTCTGGACTAGATCGGGCATTATATTATCTAGCCTTTAATACTTCTACTGCTCAAATCGCCTTGGCAGATATGGAAGATTCTCTGTATTCAAAAGAATTATCTTCCTGTCGACTTGAACAGCCCGTTTTTATCACTGCATTACCGCGAGCAGGAACAACTTTATTACTTGAATGCTTCGCCAATACGCCGGAGTTTGCGACTCATTGTTATCGTGATATGCCATTTGTTTTAATTCCTTGTCTGTGGCATCGTTTCTCAAAATCTTTTCAGAAGACGGTGCAATCTCAAGAACGAGCGCATGGGGATGGAATGCAAGTTACGCCAGATAGTCCAGAGGCATTAGAGGAAGTCGTATGGAAGGCGTTTTGGCGACGACATTATCATAAAGATCGCATTATTCCATGGGATTATGAAACAGACCCAGAATTTGAGGAATTTTTCCGCAGTCATATCCGCAAGATGATCATTCTGCGTCAGCAACCGGGTGTGGAAGGTGTGCGCTATGTATCGAAGAATAACCTCAATATTGCGCGGACGGTGTTATTACATCGACTTTTCCCTGATTCGATTATTATTATTCCCTTTAGAGAACCGCTCAATCACACTGCTTCTCTTTTGAAGCAACATCGTAATTTTCTGCGCATTCATAAAGAAGATAGCTTTGCGTCGGACTATATGCGAGCGATTGGTCATTATGATTTCGGACAAAATCTCTGCCCTGTTGATTTCGATGATTGGTTTGACCAACGGCAGTCAAAAGAGGCTGATTCTCTCGCTTTTTGGTTAGAATATTGGGTAGCCAGTTACAAACAGCTTTTAGCAAAAAAGAGCAGTTTTCTGAATTTTTTTAATTACGATACTTTATGCGAAAACCCGGAACAAGGCCTTAGGATCTTAGCAGAGGTGGTGAATAGTCGTTATCCAGAGGCGTTGATGGCATCAGCAACTCGCATCCATCATACTACTCTTAAAGAAATTGATACCCATACTGTGCCTAGTTCTCTGTTAGGACAAGTAAACTCTATTTACGCTCAGTTGAAAGAGCAATCTCTAAATTAAGAATTTATAAAAACAATTTGTTGTCACAATGCAAGAATCCCACTCTAGAGCGAAATGTAAGAGTTGAAGTATCAATTCTTGACTGAATTAAATTTAAACTTAAAAAAATCGGGTTTGAAACGTTGTGCTTGATAGACGGTTCCTACAATTTGCTCATCATGGGGAGACCTAAAGGGACTCATAAATTCCCAAACGATTTTTTGCTCAGGCGTAACTTCAAAAATTCGTCCAAAACAAGTTTGAGTAATGAGCGTATTGCCGTTAGGTAATCGTTGCTGAGATGAACCCACTGGACTATCAAAAATATTATCTTTACCACCTGTGTATTGCCAAGCGATCTCCATTGTATTGGGGTTAATTTCCATCACCCTTGATTTTCCGCCCTCTCCGATATGACCCTCATTATCAAATAAAAGAATATTTCCGTTTGGTAAGAAATCGGGATCATGTTGTTGTCGCCATGAACCTGTTGTTGCCCACACTACTTTTTCTGCCTCTAAATCAACAATAGCAATAATCTCAGGATTTCTTAAAGAAATTAAGACTTGACCTTTTTTGAATAAGGGAAATTTGTCAGCCATTTCTTCATTGAGAACTTCTACTGAATTAGTATGGAGTGGATCCCAACTGCGAATTTTTTTTACAGTGTCTGAGTAATCCGAATTGCGGAGGGCTTTGGCGACTGAAAGTTTTTTAAGTTCTTTACCCTCAGGGGATAAAACAATGATTAGATCATCATACCAATTAATTTTATCTTTAACTAATTCTTGGGTAAGGGTGTAAATTTTTCCATCTTTACCAATAGTAACATCATGATGTACATTGTGAGGATATTTCCAGATTACTTTAGAATTTTGGTCAACTTTAACCAGTCCATAGCCATAAGGCGTGTCATTCATACTCTGATGAATCGCTAACAGATCTCCGTTGGGATAAACATGAGCTTTTGCTAAAACAATAAAGTCATCCGAGTTGGGGATTTTGATATGCGGTGGAGAGGATGTCCAGACTTTGGAAAAAGGGATTTGCCATTCATGTACAATTTGTCCATCCATCGACAAGAGAAAGGCTTTTTGTTCATGACTGGAGGTGAACACTGTGTAACCTTTGTAAGCTTTTTCTTTATCAAATTGCAATATGCCACTACCTTGACGAGGCACTTCACCAAAAAAACTCGTTTCGTAGCGATCAATTGGCTTTAATTTTTCTTTCCATGCTCTAGCGGCTGTGTAGGCCTTGTTTAATGAGCTATACGGCCATAATTTGAACTCATATACCAGCGTTCCTAAAATGAAACTTAGAAAAACGATTGAAGAAATCCAATAAATGACCAGCAGTGAAGGTTTAGAGGTTGTTTTTGGGTTCATTTGCAAAAGTCACTAATATCTCAGAGTCATTTTATCGTATTAGACAAATTTATTCAAGGAAACAGGGAATAGTTAATAATGAATATTTAATAGTAAAGAATTATTTCAATCTCTAATAGGTATTACTGTTAGTTTAAACGATGAGGAGCGAGTTTATTAGGGAGATTCGTTCCGCCATATCCCATTATTTTATAGAGATCATTTTTCCAAATAATTTCTAATAAATCGCGAAGATATAAATATTCGGTAATTTCATTATCATAACCTACCTCTCTATCTTTTTGGTAGTTTTTTTGGGCAAATTCTTTCATTTCTAAAAGTATAACTTCTTCAGAAAGCTGGCTCTGTTTTAGTAAGCGAATTAAACGGGTTTCAAATTCACAGATTAAAGAATATAAATAGACTCGAACTTCTCTAGAATTGAGATTCACTAAGGATACTAAGCCGGCAATTTTACTCATATATGTTAAGAAGAAAAATGTCCGATGATCTCGTGCTAATTTTTCAATTAAGTCAATAATCGGGGTTTGAGCCGGTAAGATATCAGCGTGTTTTAAGTGTGCTTCTTGACGGTTTTATCTGTCCAGCAATGGGGTCGAGAAGTGCTAAAATAATGATAAATGGGATAGGAATCTCCCGGATTTATAGGTAAAACATCAAATCTTCCCTGTTTTATGATAGCGATCGCTTTTTCTACTGATTCGTCTTCCGGTTTAATGCTAATCCATCGAGAGCGACCAATGCCAATCATGGCCGCATCAACATCAACAGAAATGGTTCTGAAAAAAAAAGTGTCTTCAATCATTTTAAAATTATGTTCAAAGACTCTATTTTACTCATTTTAAGTAAACCTAAATTTAAGAATATACCACAACGCTTTAATCCCATCTTTCCAGTTAATTTTCTTTCCTTCGGTATAGGTACGGCCATAATAGGAAATCCCCATTTCGTACACTCGCCAACGACGACGAGAACGGGCCATTTTCATTGTAAATTCGACTTCAAAGCCAAAATCATTACAGGTTAACTTCATTCCCTCTAACACTTCACGCCGAAACATCTTATAGCAAACTTCGATATCATCTAAATTGAGATTGGATAGCAAACTAACCAAGAAAGAAATTACTCGATTTCCTAATAAATGATGAAAATATAGCACTCGGTGAGGCTTTCCATAAAAACGAGAACCATAGACGACATCTGCCCATCCTTCTTCGATTAATCGCCACATTTCGCTCCAATCTCTGGGATCATACTCTAAATCAGCATCCTGAATCACAAATACCTCACCTGTGGCCGCTTTGAAGCCTGTTTGTAGGGCTGCCCCTTTGCCTTTATTCCGTCGATGCAAGACAATATTAATGGTGACAGAAGATCGGGGATAGACTGCGACGTCAGAACGGTTAGTAAGGGGGGAATATGTCTCCTCTTCAGCGATTAAGGCGTTTTCCAACGGCATTTTGATCTGTACGGGGGAATCTTCCCTTGCGCCAAAGGTTTGCTTTAACCATTCTCTTGTGCCATCGGTTGAACCGTCGTCAATAAGGACAATTTCTTTAGGAATATGGGGCAAAACTTGAGATACTCTAGAAATAACGCTATCTATTGTATGGATTTCGTTATAGACGGGAATAATAACTGATAGTTTCATCCTGCACTCACACCAATTGAGTTATAAGTTACTTATTATAAATGATAAATACTGAATTTGGGCAGGGCTATTTCATTCTACTCTGTAGAATGGATGTGGTAACATAAATATATTTTGCTTGGGGATGATAAGGAGTTAAAGAATAGGGTAAATGGGTTTTAATGAATCGAGGTTTAGGTAAATTTTTAATAACCGCTTGTCCCTTTTCTTCTAAATGGGGAAAAACTTGATTAAGTCGTTGATAGGATAAGAGAGGTAAACCTTGATGATAGAGTAACCAAATAATATATTGTGTCCAAGTTGTACCACATTTAGGATAGGTCACGACGAAAATATCATCAGGTTGTGCTAAATAGCGAATGCCTGATTCAAAACTTTCAGGGGGAAAACCCATCGGCATCCGAAAACCATTGTGATAGTAGTAGCGAGGTTTACGCATTACGATTTCTATCAAACTAACCGGGTGGCCATTGCATGGGGCGATCGCCTAATAGATGAAAATGTAAATGATCGACGGTTTGTCCCCCATTTTCTCCATTATTAATGACAATACGATACCCTTGTTTCAATCCTTTTTCTTCAGCGATTTTTTTGATAGTTAATAATAAATGACCCAGTAACATTTGATCTTCGTCATCTGCCAGTTCAAGCTTAGGAATGGGCTTCTTGGGAACGACTAAAATGTGAGTAGGGGCTTGAGGGTTGACATCAGTAAATGCCAACAATAAATCATCTTCATAGACAATATTGGCAGGAATTTCTTTACGGATAATTTTACTAAAAATTGTTTCGGTCATGATCAATCTGTTAAACGCGCGAATCGTAATTATGATATCATAAGTAGGTCGGTAAAATAAAATTAAAACGAGTGACAAGAAGGGAACAGGTATTGAATTCTACATTCTAGAGACAAGAAATTAACGTTAGACCTTACCGCTTGTACTACATTTCTAGCCCTCATTTTAAGCTAATCTACACTCACCCCCTTAACACCGTGTTTTCTCTCACTCAAACCACTGGCCGCCAACGGGAAATTGTTGATGTTGTTCTCAGCAATGGTTGGGATTATATGCGAGGATTGTTAACAGTCGGTAAAGCCGATAATCCTCAAATTCCGCCTCCTGAAGTTCTCCGCAAAATTTTAGTTGAACTCGGTCCTTTTTATGTCAAATTAGGGCAACTGTTAAGCACTCGACCCGATCTGTTGCCCCCCGATTATATTAACGCTTTAACGGCTTTGCAAGCCAATGTTCCTCCCGTTGCTTGGCCAGATATAGAGGAAGTTTTAAAAACGGCGTTAAATCAACCTCTGGATCAGGTTTTTCTGACCATTAATCCCCATCCCATTGCGGCCGGATCGATGGGGCAAATTCACAAAGCAACCCTCGAAAATGGGCAAGAAGTTGCCATTAAAGTGAGAAGACCGGGGATTGAACGGGTGGTTTCTCAGGATATTAATTTGATCAAAGCGATCGCTGAATTAGTGGCATTAACCGACTTTGGACAAAATTACGATATTGTCAAATTAGCGGATGAAATTAGTCAGGCAATCACTTCAGAATTAGATTTTGCCAAAGAAGGATTTTATACTGATAAATTGCGCAAGAATTTAGCCAAAACTCGTTGGTTTGATCCAACAAAAGTGATTGTTCCTAAAGTGTATTGGGAGTATACTTGTGAACAAATTTTAGTCTTAGAATGGCTAAATGGAAAACCTCTTTTAGAAGCAGACTTATCCCTACCTAAAACCGACCAATCCTTAGACAAACGCAAAGCAGAAATTACCAGCTTGTTATTTAGAGCCTTTTTTGAACAGTTATATATCGATGGCTTTTTTCACGCTGATCCTCATCCGGGTAATATTTTTTACTTAGAAGATGGACGGGTGGCGATTATTGATTGTGGTATGGTGGGCAAAATTGATCCTCGAACCCAACAAATTCTCACCGAATTGTTACTGGCAATTTTTGATTTAGATGCTCAAAGTTGTACCCAATTAACCTTAGAATTATCCGAATCACCCAACCCTCCTAGTTTAGAAAGATTACAACTAGACTATGAACGAATGTTGCGAAAATATTATGACTTGAGTTTAAATCAATTTAATTTTAGCGCAGTGGTTTACGAAAGTCTCCAAATTGCGCGGGATAATAAAATTAAACTCCCCGGTAGTTTAGGATTGTATGCAAAATGTTTAGCCAATTTAGAAGGAGCAGGACGACAATTTAATCCTAATGTTAATTTATTTGAGGAAATTAAACCCTTACTGGCAGACTTATTTCGTCGTCAACTGATCGGAGATACCCCCTTACAAACTGCTTTAAGAACGATTTTGGATCTCAAGGCGGTTTCTTTAAAAACCCCTCGACAAGCCGAAGTGTTATTGGAAAGATTAAGCACAGAAACCTTACAATGGAATTTACGCCTTAAAGAATTAGAACCCTTACGTCGTAGCTTAGATTCCTCTGCTAATCGTCTTTCTTTTAGTATTGTTGTCGGTTCATTAATTATGGGAGCAGCCATTATTTCCACGGGCGCATCTACGCCAGAGTTGTCCTTAATCAGTAATGTTTTATTTGCTTTCGCCAGTTTAATCGGGGTACTATTATTGATTAGTATTGCTCGTTCAGGACGATTGAGATAAGCCGTTTTTAGGTTATAATTAAAAAGAAATTTTTAAGGGGTAAATGCAATAATGACTGCTCAGTTTAAACACATCATGTTAATGGTAAAAGATATTCCATCCTCTGTTCAATTCTACAGTGAAGGACTGGGTTTAACCGTCAAAATGTCCAGTCCGGGATGGGCAGAATTAGACGCTCAAGGCACAACCATCGCTCTCCATGCGGCCAATAATAATGGACAAGAGGGAAATCCGCCGATTCTTAGCTTCCATGTCGAAGATATTCAAGCAACACTTGCTCACCTTGAACAACTTGGGGCAAAATTGGAAGGAAATATCCGAGAACCCTCCTTTGGGAAAGTGGCCGCCGTGCGATCGCCCGATGGAACGCTTCTCAGCTTATTACAACCGACTCAAGCTTAATTGCTGATTATGTCTCAATTTAGGGGAAAGAAGAGGATGTATTGCGTTTATTAACGATTCTTTCCTCATACATTTCTATTTAACGTAGATAATTCTGTTTTTTCTCTTGCCAAATTAGGAATATTCTGTTAAACTGTCGAACAGTTTTAAATATAACTTTATTTAAAGTAACAATGTTTAACAGATCCGCCCTAAAATTTACCCTCAATACTTCCCTCATCGGACTTTTGGGCGTGACTGCTGCTCATACCGCCCGAACAGCCCTATCGTTTACATACTCCTATCTCTCTTCTGGCGATTCCTTACCCTTTACCTACGAAACGCCTCTTGCTAATCCTTTTTCTGCTCAAGATCAAAGCATTCGTCTGTCCAAGGCAAGAAACCCCATTTCTTCGGCTTTACAACCAACGGCAGCAAACCCCTTTACGATTGACACCTTTTCCGAAGTAACGGGTGCCGACCAATTTGTGCAGGTGACAGGGCTTAACCCGATGCCTCCTTCCGATTTTTCACAACAAGGTAATTTCAGTACGGTTGTTGGGGGTTATCGAGATATATTTTTGACAAATGCCATTGGAACAACGAACCGAAGAGCGGCTTCAGCCGTCATAGAACCGAGTGTTTCACAAACCCTTTTTTACAATAACGACACAAACGTCTCTTCCCGATTAGAAGTCACTTGGGACGGCAACGATAATTCATCTACAGTGGATACTAATGGATTAGGAGGAATTGATATCACCCAAAACGACAAGTTAGATGCCATATCCGTCTTATTTGCCAGTGCAGACCAATCTGAAGCCGTTATTATCAATATTTGGGATATTAACGGGGGTTTTTCCACCGCCTCCTTCACCTTCCCGAACCTTATTCTCGATGAAAGGGTTAATTTCTTTTATGACTTAGCGGAATTTACCGCCGCAACAGGTAACAAATCCCTCTTTAGTGGCGGAGTAGATTTTACACAGGTTGGCGCCATTCAGCTTCAGCTACGGGGAGATCCACAAACCCTAACAGCATTAGATGCAGAAGTAGATATTGTTGAATCCGTTGATATTATCGCAGAAATCCCAGACTCTAATTCGCTTTTTAGCTCAAGTGGGTTTGCTTTATTGCTAATGGTTAGGAAAGGGATTCAATGGCGAAAGCAACGCTTAAAGCTGAAGAGTTAGTGATGGATGAGAAGTAAAAACCGTCAAATCAGATTAAACGGATAGATTGACCCTCAATTCTATCAAGAAGTCGTCCTATCTACCTTGATATCAGGTAGAGAACGTTGATAATAATATAACCAGACTAATCCGTATATTCCTAGACCGATTAACCCTAAGCTAATCACCTGCGCTACTCTTAGGGAGCCTAACATCAAACTATCCATTCTCAACCCTTCAATCCAGAAACGTCCCAAGCTATAAGCCATTAAATAAACACAGGATAAAGTCCCTACTTTAAATTTATGAGGATGCTTTAGCCCCCAAAAAAAGAGATAAATTAAGAGAATAAATACCCCAACATTCCAAATAGATTCATACAAAAAGGTAGGGTGAAAATATTCAGCAGTTTGATACCCTAAAGGGCGATTTTCGATAGGAATATACAGCTTCCATGCTAAATCAGTCGGACGACCAAATGCTTCTGAATTGAAGAAATTTCCCCAGCGGCCGATAGCTTGTCCTAACGCCAAAGAAGGAACCACTAAATCTATCAATTGCCAGACTGAAATCTTGTGATATTTTGCAAAAAGAAGAGTTGCAATTGTGCCGCCAATAATGGCTCCATGAATGGCAATTCCCCCCTTCCAAATCGCAACAATATCCGCCGGACGGTTTACATATTCTTGCCATTGAAAAAGAACATAATATAATCGAGCGCAGGGAATTGCACCCAGAATCAACCAAATTACTAAATCGCCCATCAAATCGGGGTTTACCTGTCGCTTTTTTGCTAAATATTGGGACAAATTTACACCGATTAAAACCGCAGAAGCAATTAATAAACCATACCAACGAACGGCAATTGGCCCTAATTGAAAAATAATCGGCCCTGGTGATTCAAATTGAAAAGACATAACAAATAATCAATTATAAATGCTAAAATTATATTATCATAAAGCTTCTCTAATTCTAAAACTTTGAACAATGATTCACAATCAATTGTATCATATTCGATCTGAAAATTCACAAGATTATGAAGGAGTTTACCAGCTTTATTGTCAAATTTTTCGGCGAAATAGTGAAGCAGAATTAGTCAATCATTTACGAAAAAATAACGAAATTTTTTGCGCTTTAGTAGCAATCATTGAGGATACCATTATCGGTCATATTCTCTTTAGTCCTGTTAGGATAGCGTCATCTCCCGATGGTCTAAAAAGTCTGGGACTGGCTCCTCTGGGCGTTTTACCGCTTTATCAAAAACAAGGGATTGGTTCTGCCTTAGTCTCTCAGGGATTAAAAGACTGTGAACAACAGCAACAGGATTTAATCGTCGTTTTAGGTTATCCCGATTTTTATCAACGATTTGGCTTTAAAACTGCTCTTCAGTCTAACCTTGGATTGCCTTATTCTGTCCCAGAAGAAGCTTTTATGGTCAAAGAATTAACGACTGGAATCTTGACTCGATGTCAGGGAAATGTCTATTATTCATCTCAATTTGATTTGCTTTAATGTCAGCTAAAATTGCTCATTTATTCCGTCAACTTAGCTTGAATCACTTCTTTTACTAAAGGCATCAAACGAAAACCTTCTGTGGTATTTTCGATCAAAGAACGCATTTTGAGCGATTGAATTCCTTGTAAGGTATCTTTCGCCGCTACGCCGGATAAATGTCGTTGAAGGTGTCGAATAGGGGTACTTTCTTCTTCACGTCCCATCACAGTAATAATGCGATACTCTAAAGAGGATAAACGGGTGAGAATATCGGTAATTAAGGTGGTAATTTCTTCAGTTAATCGAGTGGTTGCCAAAAAATCCGCCACATTTCCCTCGAAAACTTCTTGTATCGTCATGGCGGCTAATTTTAACATCAAAGGATTCCCTTGATAAATATTAATAAATTCATGCCATGATTCTTGCTTAAAAAGGGATTTATTTTCTAAGAGAGAGTAAGCCCCATCATCCAAGCCTTTAAGGGATAAGGAGTGGACTTTTCCGTCCGTTTCTTCTAATACCGATAATTCTCGACTTTTCTCACGAGAAGTAACTAAACAACAACTTTTAGAGGATTCATGGGCAAAACGCCAAAGAAATTGACCATAAGCTTCGTAGCCTTTGCGATATGTTCCTGCTAAAGCTTCTTTCTTGAATAAAACATCAAACCCATCTAAAATAATCAGACAACGATGCGATCGCAGATAGGAAGTTAACCAGATAATTTGCTCATTGAGATTGCGTTTACCGGGTTGGTAGGTTAAATTTTGTTGTTGATAAAAAAACTCAATTAATTGACTAAATAAAAGATGAGGAGGGGGAACTTGCACCAAAGAACGCCAAACAATATACTCAAACTGTTCTTGGACTTGTTGCGCAATCTTCATGGTTAAAGTTGTCTTGCCGATGCCCTGTAGCCCAAAAATACCGACTAAGCGACATTGCTGTTCAATCATCCAATAATTAAGTAAACTCAGTTCTTGCGTTCGTCCGGTGAAGCGAGAAACGTCGGGGGCAGTATTCCAATCAATCGAATTCGGTTGAGAAGAAGAGGGCGAAAGGGCATTTGGGGGCTGAGTTGAGCCGTTAGTCTCTGATATCTTATCAAATCGCCTACTATAATCTGAAATAAGCCGCTTTTGCAATTTAGCGAACTTAACCGGACCTTGGCCTTCAATGCCGACTTTACTATAGACGTTACTCAAGCGTTTTCGCACCACCGTATTGGTTAGGGAAAGCGTATCAGCAATAGCACTGGGAGATTCTACTTGTAAAACTAAGGAAAAAACCTCTAACTCGGCTTGGGATAAGCCGTAGTCATCCGCAAGGTTATCAAAAAACTGAGGAGAGATATCGGTCGGTAGAAACTCCATGTTCGTGTTCCCATGAGGCTTGAATCAATGAGCAAAAATTCGGCAAGGTCTAGAAGATAGAGCGCCTACATTTTCTTAGAAATATTGTATCCTGTTTGCTCAACAAAATCGTGAATTCAAGAAGATAAAAAAGGGCTATGGTTGAAGTAGCCCCAAATACGAAAGATAGAAAGGTTTTTTAGGCAGTAAGAACCATTGGTTCGGGTTTTGCTGCGTCTTTGCTCTCTAAGCCACTATATAATTCACTCAGTTGACGGGCTACCCCGTACCAGCTAAAGTGGTCTTCAACACGATGACGGGCCGCTTTACCCAATTCCGCTTGCCATGCACTATCTTTAAGAATGCGGTCAATCGCTTCAGTAAAAGCGTCCTCATCTTTCGGAGGGCAAAGTAATCCTGTTTTTTCGGGAATAACCGTATATTTTAAACCCCCCACATTGGAAGCAATGACGGGGGTTGCACTAGCCATGGCTTCAATCGCCACTAAACCAAAAGGTTCATAATGACTCGGTACGACACATACATTTGCGGCCGCATAATATAAGGGCAATTCTTCGTGGCTTTTCTGTCCGGCAAAAGTGACATAGTTTTCTAAGCCTAATTCTTGAGTAATGCCTTCAATGCGGGCTTTTTCTTGACCGTCTTTTTGTCCGTCTCGCCAACCACCGACGATCACAAGGCGAATATCTGCTAAACCGGGGAAAATGGATTTTCCTAAGCCTCTGACGAGAGTTTCAATCCCTTTCCGTTCGTCAAAGCGTCCGACGTAGAGAACCATTAAGCTGGATTTAGGAATGCCCAATTTTAAGCGAGCTTTTGCGCTAGAATAGGCTCCAAAACGCTCAATATCTGTTCCACACGGAATCACTTTAATATTGCCTTGATCGGACATAAACTGTCTCATGTGGTCTTTTTCTTGGGGGCTAGTGGCAACAATCGTTTCCGCCGTTTCTAAACACTCTTTTTCTACTGCTAAGCGAGTATTGGCAATGGGGGGGATATCGGTCACGGATTGATATTTAATGACGCCTAGGGAGTGGTAGGTGTGAATCTGTTGAATGGGTTGATATTTCTTTAATTCCATGCCCACCCAAGCCGATAACCAGTAGTTGGTATGAACCAGATGATACTTAATGCCTTGATCTTGCTGAAATTGACGTAGCGATTGCACAAATTCAGGCAGATAGTCAAATATTTCGTCTCTCGGTACAAAGTCTTCAGGCCCAGCCGTTAGGCGAATCGTTCGACAATTGGAAAGATGGTTGACGATAGTCGCTTGCTCTTGACTGGTTTTGCGGGTAAACATATCTACTTGCCATCCTTGATGGGCTAAGGCTTCCCCAACCTGTCGAACATATACATTTTGACCACCGGCTTCTTCTTTCCCAATCTCGATAGCAGGGTCTCCATGAACGGAGATAAGGGCGATACGCTTCTGGGGTGCCATTGGTTTTCTCCTTTGACTGATTTGACTTAATAGATGTGAGGTTAATCCTGATTACAGGTCAAAGACGATGCTCACTTGGGCTGATCATAGACTCACATGAGCCTAACTTACAGTATACGAGATCACCAAAAAGGTAACTTAAGTGAGTTCATTATTAACTTAAAATAAACAACTTGGCTTTGTCAATGGCGAAAAGCGGAAATCCTTCTCAGGAAGGGTAACAGCTAAAAGCCTATCTATCAAAAGGATTGAGCTAAATCAATGAGACGTTGAATTTCTCAGTGGGTTCACACTTGTGAGATAGGAAAGAAGATTGAACCTTTTTAATTTGTAACATTTACTCAGCGTTTAAGTACGGTAATCCGTAGCTTTTCCTCTCTCTTGCTTAAGAGCGACGTAGCGCCACAATCGGATCCAACTGAGCGGCTCTTTTTGCGGGAATTACACCAAAACATAAACCAATCCCGCTTGACACGCCAATAGCCACCACAATCGACGTAGGGGAAATTTTAGCGGCTAATTCGGTTAAGTGACTTGCTATTTTAATTCCGCCAACTCCCGCACCAATGCCCAAAAATCCCCCTAAGGTGGCCAGTAAAATGGCTTCAATGAGAAATTGAACGAGAATATCCTCCTCTCTTGCGCCGATCGCTTTTCTTAAACCAATTTCCTGCGTTCTCTCCGTGACAGAAACCAACATAATATTCATCACCCCAATGCCGCCTACTAAGAGGGAAATACTGGCGATCGCTGCTAACATTCGGGTTAAACCGGCCTCTGTTTCTTTTACTTTATCTAAAACTAACTGTTGGGCATAGACGTTGAGATCATCTTCCGTCGTAACCGGATGACGTAATCGCATCAAATTTTTCACCTGAAACTGCACCGAACGAAGTTGACGGGGATCAGTTGCCGTTAGGGCAATCAAACTAATCGGCGTCCCATAAGGCGATTTCCAGCGAGTCAGATAGGAACTAAGCGTCGTTAAGGGAACAATTACATTATTATCTTGATTTTCTCCAAATAATACACCTTTTGACTGTGTAACTCCAATAATCGTAAAATTGCTGTTACGGATGCGCAGGGATTGACCGACGGGATTTTGCCGGCCAAATAGACGAGTAGCAATTTCTGCCCCCAAGATTACCACGCGATGATTCCGTTTTAGGTCAATTTCATTGAAAAAGCGACCTTCAGCCATGCTATAGTTACGAACACTCAGGTATTCTGGCGTTGTTCCCACGACTTGCACATTTAAATTCTGATCTCGATAGGTCAAGAGTTGATCGCTATGACGTTCGGGCGAGATTTCTGCGACGCTTCGGACTTGTGTCGCGATCGCTTTGGCATCTTCCAGAAGCAAGGGTTTAGCATTAGAAGAAAGAGTGCGTCTAACGCGGCTGGAGCTTAAAGTAACAAATAAAATATCTGCTCCGAGAGATTCAAATTGTTTTTTGGCTAATTCTTGCGCCCCTTGACCGACAGCAACCATCGCAATGACTGAAGCGTTACCGATGGCAATTCCCAACATGGTGAGGAGACTGCGGAGTTTTTGTGTGTTGATGGACGATAGAGCCATCTTGACAGATTCACGGGTATCCATTGCTGTAGGATCAATAAACAGTTTGGGGTGTAATGTCTATGAGCATAACGCTTTCAAGGGTATGTTGCCAGAAGGGGCGAGGGAGAAGGATCGTCTAAAGTGGATTGTCATCAATTGAGTAATAAACGATGTAAACCCTTCCCTAACCCCTAACACCCAAACACTAAATTAGCTTAATAGAACGAAAAGCAAAGAAAAGTCCGAGCGCAATGACCGTAAAAGCGATTAAATAACCCATAAAGGCGGCAACTGCAAAAATTGACATGGTTAAACCTAACTCCAAATAGCACGATATAGTTTGTTATTGTACTCTTGGGGCGACTGCTTCGTTAATTGTTTTCTGTGGATTATGACTACCCTTCTCGTTTCTCTTCCCCAAACGGCCTACTCTATCCAGATTTTAGCGGATTCTTTACCACAAATTTCTAATTATGTCAATCTTTTGAGCTTAGGCAAAAAAATCTTAATCGTTTCTAATCCAGAAATTTTTAGGGTTTACGGCGATATTATCAGCCACTCTCTCACAAAAGCGGGTTTTGAGGTGAGCCATCACTTGATTCCGTCAGGAGAGCGTTATAAAACCCTAGGTACGATTGCAGAGATATATGACACTGCCCTAAAAAACCGCCTCGAACGAAGTTCAACGATGATAGCGTTAGGCGGAGGAGTGATCGGCGATATGACAGGGTTTGCGGCGGCCACATGGTTGAGGGGCATTCATTTTATCCAAATTCCTACCTCTCTACTGGCGATGGTGGATGCGTCGATTGGCGGTAAAACAGGGGTTAATCATCCTCAAGGAAAAAACTTGATTGGGGCGTTTTATCAACCGAAGCTGGTTTATATTGATCCGGTGGTTCTCAAAACTTTACCCCTGCGAGAATTTCGGGCAGGCATGGCAGAAGTCATTAAATATGGCGTAATTTGGGACAAAATGCTGTTTACAGAACTAGAAAAAGCGGTAAGTTTAGATCAATTGAGTGCTATTCCCGATTCCTTGCTAGATAATCTGATTACTCGCTCTTGTCAAGCAAAGGTAGACGTCGTGAGTCAGGATGAGAAAGAAGCAGGATTAAGAGCAATTTTGAACTATGGTCACACAATTGGTCATGCCATTGAAAGTTTGACAGGATATAGCGAAATCAATCACGGAGAGGCAGTTGGTTTAGGCATGATTGCCGTCGGAAAATTGGCCACTTTGATGGGATTGTGGACACAAGAAGCAGAAGAACGTCAATTTAACCTTATTCAAAGAACAGGGCTACTAACCGCAATCCCCTCAACAATAGAAACTGATCGAATTCTCGAATTATTACACTATGACAAGAAAGTAAAAGGGGGTAAAGTGCGGTTTATTTTACCGCAGAGCATTGGGAAAGTATTTATAACCGATGATGTCGATTCAACGCTGATTAAAGCAGCAATTGATAGCGTTAAAGCTTAACGTTGACATCCCCTTATTCGGCATGGACAATATAAGGAGAATCCACTTCAGGCAGTTGACCTGACACCACTAACGCTTGATGTAATAGCGCGATCGCTTCTGCTTGGGTAACGGGTTTAAGGGGGTTTAAACGGGTTTTGTCGGGATAGCCAACAACTAAATGGGATTGGGTGGCGGCCGCAATTTTAGCGACAGCCCAAGGGGGGAGGGCTTGGTAATCTTGATAGATTTTAACGATTTCGGTTGCCTTGTCTGGGTTGGGAGGCGTCAGCTTTAAACCCGTTGCAAGAGCGACTAATACTTCTAGTCGGGTAATTTTTTGCTCTGGACGAAACGTCCCTTCTGCATACCCTTCCATAAACCCTAATTCAACAGCGCGATTAATCTTTTGTTGAGACGATTCTTCTGAGGGTAAGTCGGGAAAATTTTTGGCCGCTTGAGTCGCTTCACGAGCATCAAACACTTCGGCAATTTGAGAAGCAAGCTCGGCTCTGGTGATTTCTCGATTGGGTTGCCAGTTTCTTGTGATTTCCGCTTCTAAATAGCCTTTTTCAAGTAATTGTTGAGCAAAAGGTTGAGACCAATGCTCAGGGATGGATTGAGACGATGTAACCGGCACAGGCGCAACCACAACCGGTGAAGAGCGAGGTAGCGGGGAAATCGCTTCAGGAATATTGTCTTTTTCGGCAGAAAGCGTTTCTTGAGGAATTAAAGCCGCCTCAGGAGAGGAATCAGCTTGATTAAGGGGTGATTGAGGCGACACAGTGGCGGAGGGAAACAGATTAATCCATCGGTTTCTCACAAAAACCTGATTATCTTGACTATTTAAGATCCAAAGGAAAATACTCCCCAACGTGATGAACGTTATGCCAATGGCAATCCATTCCTCCCCATCTAATCTATCGCGAGATGGAGGTGGGGTCGGAGAGGGGGACTCAGATTCGTTAAAAGGAGGGCGAGAATCCGTCATTTTTTGCTCAATCTGTCAACAACTTACTTATCATAATGCTTTTAGGATAAAAGATAATCTACCGAGGCGAAGCTGAAAAATCTTAAGAAAATATTATGTCTTTTTTCGGTGTTCAGGATGGGTAAAATAAAATTATTTAGCCTCGTGATTTTAAATCTCATGAATATTCAAGTTTTAGCAATTCTCCAAAATAAGAGGGTTCAAGGCTTTTTGAGAAAACTAATAAAAATTACTTTAACTGTCTTTTGCTTGCTGTTATTGTTTTCTTTTCCCACCAGAGCGCAAACTCACTTGTCCCCTTTTGAGGATTCTGCTTTACCTGTTCAATCCGAAGGGGAATTGCCTTCGCCTAAAAGACAAAAGGAGGAGATAACCCAGCCAACCGTCGAAAAATCAGCCGAAAAATCCTCATCTCCCTTAAAGCGTTTTCTGACAAAGAGAACTTATGAGCGATCGCCCGATCCTTATGACATGGAAGCCATTGAAGCCTATGATCAAGAAGTGTATGGTGCCGGACGTTAGAGCAGTTGCATTTCGGAAATCGGTAAGGCGGGAGCAGATAAGGGGTCGGTGCCACCGTGACCAATTTCAAAGATCGTCATCATAGAGTGATCTTCGTGGACTAGGTTATGGCAGTGCATCATAAATTTACCATTGATGTAATTTCCGTCACGAGTACCAAACTGGCCGATGATACGCAAAGTCTCAAATTCACCCACATGAAAAACGTCTTTCCAGCCGCGTTCGTAGGGACGAGGGGGCAACCCATTGCGATTTAACATCTGCATATCAATGAGATGAATGTGGACGGGATGAAACCAACCACTGCCGGGATTAATCAGTTCCCAGATTTCTACATCTCCCTGCTGAGGATCAGCTATCACAAAATTAGGATTCCATTGATGATTGTTGATCACCCAGCCATCGAAATTGCGGGCAAATCGGAATTTACGAGTACGCACAGCATCGGCAGGAGATAAACGGGGAACAGGACGGATCGTATCAGGGATTTCGCTCTCGTCGGGTTCTTCTCGCACAACATCAAATCGCATTAAGGTATGAGTTCGAGTATCGGCATCAATACTGCCCGTAAAGCCTAGATTCTTGAGATAAACGGAATGGCCGACGGGATAACGAGAAAAATCAATCACGACTTCGTAGCGTTCAGCCATGCCAATTTTGAGAACTTCGAAGGGGGTTGTTAATTCAACTGGTGTTTCTAATAATCCTCCGTCGGAACCGATGACAATTAGGGTTTCACCCTTCGTTAACCGTTGTTCATCTTGACTGAGGGCTAAATTATAACTTCGTGAGGCAGACGCGTTCAGCAAACGAAAACGGTACTTGCGATTGGCGACAGCCATGCGAGGCCAAGGAACGCCATTGACGAGGATAACGTCGCCGTAGAGGTTTTTGCGATCGCGGTCATTAAATACCAGACGTCCATCACTAGCAAAAAAAGCATCTTGGAGAATGAGGGGGATGTCGTACGCGCCTTTCGGTAAAGGCAAGTCCTTTTCGACTTGATCTTCGACAATATACATTCCTGCCAGACCCCGATAAACATTGCGAGCCGTTTGGTCAATGGTATGGTCATGATACCAAATGGTGGCCGCTCGATCGTTAGGATAGATATAGTCTTTGAAATGAGCCGGCGCAATTAAATCTTCTGCAAAACCATCATATTGGGGTAAAGAAGCCATCCCATGCAGATGAGTTACGGTATTAATCGGTTTGCCTTCTGAATCTAGCCCAAGCTGATTAATAAATCGTACGACAGATTGACGACCCCCCTCACTGCGCTTACCCCCTAATTGCCGAATGGTAGGTCCCGGATACAGCCCGTTATAACTCCACATTTCGGTCATCAGACCGGGTAAAATACTGACCATCACTTTTTGAACCCTAATTTCGTAGTAATCGGTGGTGTCATCACTACGAAGGGGAGACAATTCGGGCGGAATTCTGAAGGGGAGTTGAAACCGAGGAATCTGCGGACTTAAAGCCCAAGTCGGTTGCGGAACAGTCAGAAAAGTTGTTAGCAGGGTTCCACCGACCATCCCCCCTTTCAAAAAATTGCGTCGATTGAGAGACATAGACTTTGCCAAACGCTTACGTCTAGTTTGGTTTCTCTGCTCAAATTAGGCAAGAGATGTGGGAAAAAATTTAATCATTTGTGACAGAAGGTAATCAAGATGTAGGGGCTAACAGCGTTAACCCCATAACGTCGAAGGCAGCAGAAATTTGTTCTTTCTCACAAGGAATTAAATGACACAATATGAACAAGCTTAAAAAACACCCACTAGAATTAAAACCGTCATCAGAAAGATCATTAATAATCCAACTGCAGTCATCATTAACCAAGGTTCGTGATTCACTTGATCAAGATATTGATTAACTTTTTCATCTTGAGGTTCGGGATGCCAAATCATTGGTTTCATTGCTCGGATCTCCTTATAAATATCAGTTTTACTAACAAAAAGGAGCGCATAACAAACGTTACTTTACTAATTAAGCAGAGGAAACGACAATCAACAAACGAGATAAGACAAACACTCAGTTTGCTACACGCTCTATCCGTACTTACTCACTTTTGAGAATTATGCTATTCATTCTAACAATTAAATCTGAAAAAGAAGATGAACATTTATCAATTTTTATTAAGTTAAGCAACGTTCATTGCTCTATTTTGCTGATCATATCTTAGCAAATCCAACCCTTAAAGTCTAGAATAGAGTATTAAGTTATTAAGCTATCAATATCTTTCTACACTAAATTTTGGGTAAACGCTGTTAACCTCTCCATCTGATACAATCTAAAATTTTCAAGGTTTTTATTGCCGATTTTTACGAAGATTATACGTTAATTCTATCATTCCATTGCGGAAAATCTTGACAAAATTGGTCTAAAGATAAACATTTAATCGTCGATTGTCCCTCTAAAAAGGCTCTTGTTTTAGGAGTATTATAGCCCCAGTCTGCTAAATATAATTTAATTCCCTGTAGGGTGTTTTGTTTTTGAACGGATTGTAAGGTTTTCAGTAAATCTTCGACAAACCATAAATGCTCTGGAATTTCAGCGTGAAACTGTAAAATTTGTTGTAGGGTTTGATATTTAGGCTGTTTAATTTCTTTTCCATAAATAGTATGCGCAGGAAGTTCAACGTCTTGATTTTTCAAAAGTTGTTTAACAAATCGCCCTTCTTTCGTGGTAACAATATACAAATAAGTCGAAGAATTCATGATTTTTTTGAGTTTCTCAATCACACCGTCATAAAATTGGTGTAAACTTAACCATCCCTCTAAATCGGATTGAATCCAATGATCTCGCACTTCATCCAAGGTTGCCATTAAAACCATTTTATTTAATGATTCTTTTTCTATCAAATGAGAAGAAATGTTTGCCCAATGATTTAAGATTTGCATATCATCGTACCCTAAAACCATCGCATGAATTAATAACGGCATTTCCCACCCTGTTTCAATGACTGGTCGCAATTGATAAAAACGGGACGCATAAATTTCCAGATTTTCTATCTGATTAGGTAACCATAATTTTTGATAGGTTCGTTTGCTGGTTTGAAAATATTCTCGTAATCCATTGCAAATTACACCGTCAAAATCTAACGCTAGAATAGCAGGTCCAGTCATCCTCAAATTCTCCTTACTGAAGTTTACTACAATTTATCTGCTCACTTATTATAAAATTGAATTCTGATAAATTAACCAAAGTGCAATCTAGACGACGCTTCTAATTTTTGACTTTCAACTGTTCCCCAATCCTGCTATGCTAACGGTGAACTGAGTTTTTTTAAATTTATGCAGGTTATTCAAACCGAGATTTCTGACGTTCTTATGATTGAACCCCGTATCTTTGGAGATGAACGAGGTTTTTTCTACGAAAGTTACAATGAAAAAGTATTTACTCAAGAAACGGGACTTCAGCTTCATTTCGTTCAAGATAATCATTCTCGTTCGCAAAAAAATGTCCTCAGAGGACTTCATTATCAAATTCAACAACCTCAAGGTAAATTAGTAAGAGTTATCAAAGGAGAAGTATTTGACGTTGCCGTTGATCTTAGGAAATCTTCTACAACCCTTGGTCAATGGGTGGGTTGTCATCTAAGTGCAGAAAACAAGCGGCAATTTTGGATTCCTAAAGGATTCGCTCATGGATTTTTGGTCTTATCGGATGAGGCTGAGTTTTTATATAAAACAACGGATTATTATGCGCCTCAGTTTGATAGAACCCTCATTTGGAATGATCCTAAAATTGCCATTAATTGGCCAACGACAGAAGATCCTATTTTATCCGAAAAAGATCAAAAAGGTAAATCTTTTCAAGAGGCTGATCTTTATGAATAAATTAACAGATAAACCTAGAATAAAAAATTGATATTATCGTGTTTAATTAAATCTTTTTTAAATTTACTGTGTCTAACAAAAAGATTTATTGAGTGAGTTCTAGCAAACATAATTAGTTAGAGAGATCAAGGAAAAATGAAGCAAATTCTTTTAATCGGTGCAAATGGACAAGTCGGAACAGAATTACAAACAGTGTTAAATTCAGTAGGAAATGTTCAAACCTTAACGCGCTCTACTCTTGACTTAACCCATCAGGATGCCATTCGCCAAACGATTCAAAAGATTCAACCCGATATCATTGTTAATAGTGCGGCTTATACGGCTGTTGACAAAGCAGAAGCTGAACCCGAATTAGCTTATCAAATTAATGCGATCGCGCCTACTATCGTAGCAGAAACATCCCAAAAAATTAACGCCTCCTTGCTACATATTTCTACCGATTATGTCTTTGATGGAACAAAAAATACGCCTTATTTAGAAAAAGATCAAACCAATCCTTTAAGTATCTACGGAAAATCAAAATTAGAAGGAGAATTAGGTATTCAATCTGTAGGGGGAAAGTTTTGTATCCTTAGAACAGCGTGGGTTTATGGCGTAGCGGGTCAAGGAAATTTTGTCAAAACCATGTTAAGATTAGGGCGAGAAAAAGAACAACTAAAAGTGGTTATAGATCAAGTAGGCTCTCCTACTTGGTCGCGGGATATTGCCGAAACTATCGCTGAATTAATTAAGGTAGAAGCAACAGGTATCTATCATTTTACTAATAGTGGTGTTGCCAGTTGGTATGATTTTGCGATCGCTATTTTTGCCGAAGCCAAAGCGTTAGGAATGCCCCTAAAAATTGAACAAATATTACCCATCACAACCGCCGAATACCCTACCCCTGCTAAACGTCCTGCTTATTCGGTTTTATCAGGTCGAAAAATCACAGAGGCTATCGAGCAATGTCCTCCTTATTGGCGAAATTCCCTACAGAAAATGTTGAAAGATTATACAGTAGCATTACAAGATTAGGGATTTGACCGATTCTGATTCAAATTTTTGTACGGCGGAAATCGAGCATCAAAAAAGATAATAAAACGTCAGACCCTCAAAGGTGTATGATATAGCTCGCAATTTGCTGTCAGTTTAGATGGGTTGCTACTCTTGCGAGGAACAATGATGATATTTTGTCTTTTATTTAACTGCGAAAAAGCCTAGAATACTGAGTTTCATGAGCCATACTTGCCAACGCTAAACCCCAACTGCAACTCGATAAATCCTCATCTTTGAGGGTTAAAATTGCCGGTGCTATCTCAATTAAATGAGGGTTAAGATCAAAAAGAATTTGTTGTCCTGCTGTTTGTCCGAGCGGAATTAGTTTTACGCCTGCATTCACTAAATTAGTTTGCCAACTCCATAAATAACCCATCACGCTTTCTGTTAAGTTAACTTGCCAAGCATACACCCCTAAACTAAAAGCGATCGCATAATTACAGGGGAGATGAATCTGTTTGATCGTTGAATTTAACTCAGGATTCAATGCCTTTAATAAATATAAGAAAGATTGTCCCATTTGCCAACTTTGCTGACGTAACTCCTTGGTTTCTCGATTAGCAGATAACCATCGATTCCAATCGTTTAACTGCTCTAAATCTTGCTCTAAAAAAGAGCGATAACCTCTGATCATGAGAGCCGTTTCTACTCGAATACTGCCATGAGAAAGCTCATTAATTAACCAGTCTTGTAACGTTTTAGCGTCCTGAATAACGCCTTGTTCGACTAAGGTTTCTAATCCTTCAGAATAACTATAAGCCCCAACAGGTAATACAGGACTCACCAACTGTAGTAACGATAATAAAGACTGAAAAGACATGACTTGAATTCTAAAATTTAATAAAATAGTGAGGCAAAAAAAAGAAAATAACTTCTCTGATCTCCTCACTTTAACGATTGACTAAATTACGAGTAACTGTTCGTATTTACGGATTTCTGTAAGTCTTGTTCAAGGCGTAACAAATTTTCCACCCGTGCCTCTGTTGAAGGATGAGTTGAAAACAAATTCGCCAAAAATTGACCCGAAAAAGGACTACTAATTAATAAGGGTTCAAAAGCAGGATTTGCTTGCAATGGCATTTGTCTTCCCATCGCCTCTAACCGTTGTAATGCCCGAACTAATGCTCTGGGATTACCTGTTAATTGAGCAGAGCCTGTATCCGCCTCAAATTCCCGTGTCCGAGAAATAGACATTTGAATCACTGACGCCGCGATGGGTGCTAAAAAAACCGTTACCAAAAGTCCAATCGGATTTATGCCTCCTCCTTCTCGATCTCGTGAGCTACCCATATACCACATACTGTAACTTAGCATTTGCGCCAGATAGGAAATTGCCCCGGCGATCGTAGCGGCGATCGCTTGAGTTAAGGTATCACGGTTGCGGACATGACTCAATTCGTGAGCAATGACGGCTTCTAATTCGTCGGCAGGTAGAAGTTGTAAAATTCCTTCCGTGACAGCGACAGCCGCATGATTCGGATCTCTGCCCGTAGCGAAGGCATTGGCTGCTTGATTAGGGACGATATAAATATCAGGCATGGGCAAATCTGCTTTTTCACAAAGTTTTTGCACCATTGTGTACAATTCTGGAGCTTGTTGGGCGGTAACGGGTTGTGCTTGATAGGCCGCCAAAGCAATACGATCTGAAAAATACCAAGATCCGAAGTTACTAATTAAGGCGAATATGAGACCAATAAGGGCTCCCGTTGTCCCTCCAATAAAATAACCAATCGCCACCAATAAACCGCTTAATAAGCCCAAAAGAGCGATTGTTTTAAACTGATTCATAGATTTTTGCACTCCAAGGGAAAGGATGCTTAAATAAGTGAATATTTATCTAGTTTAGTTAATGATTATCTCTTCAAACCTGAATGATCACAAATCTTTTATTAAGCGAGTAGGATCGCTGACTTTACCTCACTCAACGAGCTATCGTGTAAGATGTATCGTTAATCACTTAACGATTAACTATCATGATGATCTCCGTCCAAGAAGCTGAAGCGATCATCTTAGATCTTGTCAAACCCTTAACAGAGACGGAAATTTTGCCCCTTGAAGCAGTTCAAGGTCGTATTTTAGGGCAATCCGTGACCAGTAAGCTAGACTTTCCTTATTGGGATAACTCGGCGATGGATGGTTATGCGGTTCGCTTTGACGATGTTAAGAATGCCAATACTAAAAATCCTGTCATTTTAGAAGTCGTTAGCGAAATTCCAGCAGGGATTGCGCCACAAACCGTCATTGAATCTGGAAAAGCCGCTCGTATCTTTACAGGAGCGATGTTACCCGAAGGGGCGGATACCGTGATTATGCAGGAAAATACGCAACGGGAAGGACAACAGGTCAAAATTCTGATTGCCCCTGATGCACCGCAACACTTCGTCCGTCAGAAAGGTGCCTATTATCAAGCAGGAAACTCCTTATTACCCGTAGGAATTAAGCTTAATTCCCCTGAAATTGCTGTATTAGCTACCGCACAATGTGTCCAAGTAACTGTTTATCGTCAGCCCAAAGTGGCGATTTTTTCGACAGGTAACGAATTAATTTCCCCTAAAACGACCTTAAAACCCGGCCAAATTATTGATTCTAATCAGTATGCTTTAAGTGCCTTTATCGAATCTCAAGGCGCAATCCCCACTCAATTAGGTATTTTACCTGATGAGCCTGACATTTTGCGAGAAACAATTAAAAAAGCGATTAATCAAGGGGATTTTGTTCTCTCAACGGGTGGAGTTTCCGTGGGTGACTACGACTACATTGAAACCCTCTTGGGCGAATTGGGTGCAGATATTCAAATTCGCAGTGTCGCCATTAAACCGGGTAAACCCTTAACGGTAGCTAAATTTCCCAATGGTTGCCTCTATTTTGGTATTCCGGGCAATCCCGTGTCCGCTTTAGTCACTGCTTGGCGATTTGTGCAACCTGCCTTAAAAAAGGGTTCTGGATTAGCCGCAGATTATACCCCCCATTGGATAAGTGCCGAATTGCAACACCCTTTAACATCCGGTGGACAACGGGAAACTTATATTTGGGGAAATTTACACATTATAGCGGGAAAGTGCCAATTTTCTGGGGCGAAAGGGAGCCAAAATTCAGCAAATTTAATTAATTTAGCCCAAACAAATGCTCTTGCAGTTATTCCCATCGGTGTTACATTTTTAGAGGTTGGAACACTCATTAAAGTAATGGTAATGACTTCTTAAACTTTTATTTCCTTAAAATCGAAAAACTTAATTTTTTTTTGAGATAACGTAATATTTTTATGACAGAAAATGAGGAATCAATCCTAAATTTTCAAACGTCTGCTACAATTAGCAACAATTTTGTTGACAAAACTTTGGGAAAACAACCATGAAAAAGTATCTTGCAGAATTTATCGGCACTTTCTGGCTCGTTTTAGGGGGCTGTGGGAGTGCCGTTATCGCCGCCTTCGTTTCCGTCCCCGGTGGCGAAAACAACAACGCTTTTGGTTTAGGCTATTTAGGGGTTGCCCTTGCCTTCGGTTTAACCGTCTTTACGGGAGCCTATGCTTTAGGTCATATTTCAGGCGGACACTTCAATCCTGCCGTTTCTTTTGGTCTATACGCTGGAAAACGCTTCCCCAGTTCAGATTTACTGCCTTACATCATCGCTCAAGTCTTAGGCGCAATTTTGGCGGGTGGTGTCATCCTCTTAATTGCCAGTGGTGGTGCTGATGGCATAGATTTAAGCGGTTCTAATCCCCTCGCAACGAATGGGTATGGCGCTCACTCACCCCAAGGATATGGCTTATTTGCCTGTCTATTAACTGAAATCATCATGACTTTCATGTTTTTAATAATTATCCTTGGTGTGACGGATGGACGCGCTCCTGCTGGCTTTGCTCCTGCCGCTATTGGCATGGCTTTAACCCTAATCCACTTAATTAGTATTCCTGTTACCAACACCTCTGTTAACCCGGCTCGTAGCACTGGCGTTGCTCTCTTCTGCGGAAATGGAGCATTGATTGGTCAACTATGGCTGTTTTGGATTGCACCGATTATCGGAGCGGTTTTAGCGGGTTATCTCTATTCCTCGTTCTTTGAAGCTCCCAAAGTCGTTACCACAACGACCTACGAAGAGAGGGAATACGAAACGCGTTAGGTATCCCTTTAAAACTTAAATACCTCTTTTTTCGAGATGGTAGGACGTTTTTAAAACCCTACCATCTTAGTTTTTTAAGAGAGAAATTCCCCTAAGTTGTTGAAAAATTTTCGTCGCTTGGAAATCTGTCATTCCCGCAATAAAATCCGTGATCTTCAGCAACTTTTGGTAAAGATCATCATCTGAATTAGGGCGATATTCTGGCGGTAATAAGTAAAGTAATAATTCCCCTTTCTTCGTATTATGAATAACGCCATCAACAAATTCAGTGAATAATCCCCCTAATACTTCATAGCCTGCCACTTTTAAGCCTGCCACTTCAGGATTCTGGAAAATTAAGGTTTCTTCGAGGTGTTTAATCGTTGTTAAAATAGGGTAAAAACGACTCCGAGACAGCAAATCTTCGTCAAACGTTCCTGCTAAAATGGCTGATTCATAATCCAAAAAAATCTGCGCCGTTTCCCACACTAACTGATTAATCGCTTTTGCCCGTAAACGTCGAATAATTTCTGCTGAACTGCTATAATTTGTATCTAAAGAAACATCGGCGATCGCATTTAATAAATCACACACCTTTTCAAAGGGAATATAACCCATCCGAAACCCGTCTTCAAGGTCAATAACCAAGTAACAAATATCATCTGCCGCTTCCACCAGAAATGATAAGGGATGACGCGCCCACCATGCCACCTCAGGATGACGACGAATCAACCCCACTGTTTCTGCTACTTCGCTAAAAAATTCACTTTCTGCTTGAAAAAAGCCAAACTTTTGGACACTTTTCCCTTGGTAATGCCCCAAAATCTCCTCTGGAATCCAAGATTCTCTCGGATACTTAGTAAATGCTGCTAATGTCGGACACGTTAATTGCATTCCGCCGTAACGATGGGGAATTTCCAAGTGAGTCAAGACACGAAATCCTTGAGCATTTCCCTCAAACCATTCAAAATCTCGTTTCTGTTGTTGATTTAGAGCCGTCAATCGCCCTAGAGAATGACGTAGGTGATACCACATTTCAAAGCTGACTCGGATGGCATCTTCTCCCGAATGGCCAAAAGGCGGATTACCAATATCATGCGCTAAACAAGCCGCCGAAAGAATCTCTCCAAAATCGGCAGGGGTATATTCCGCAAGCTGATGGCGTTTAATCACCTGATCTCCCACAATACGTCCCAAGGAACGCCCAACACAGGAAACTTCCAGACTATGCACTAATCGCGTGCGAATTTCTTCTGTTTTTGCTAAGGGAAAAACCTGCGTTTTATCTTTTAAACGACGAAATGCCCCAGAATAAACCAAACGGTCATAATCTTTCAAAGAAGGGGTTCGCTCAAATTGGGTATCCTCTAAATAGGGTTTTCCTAATCGTTTTGGCGTTAAAAGTTGTGACCAGTGCATAAGGGGTTAAGCATTTTTCTATCTCGAATTCGGGGTCAAATACCCCTTAAATTTTATCCAAAATTAAGTTTATTGACATCCACCCCCTAAAATCATGAAAATTACCGTCGCCAGTGACGAAAAAACTTATTTAACCGATTATGTTGTTCAGGAATTACAACAGCGTAATCATGAAGTGATCTTACTGGGTATTCTCAAGCAAAATCCCTTGCCGTGGACACTTGCCGCCGAATCGCTTGCTCGAAGTGTTGCCCAAGGCGGAGCTGATTATGGCGTTTTATTCTGTTATACCGGAACGGGGGCGTCTATCGTTGCCAATAAAGTCAAAGGGGTTCGTGCCGCTTTGTGTTTCGATGCCCTCACCGCCCAAGGCGCGCGTCGTTGGAATGATGCAAATGTTCTCGTCATGAGTCTCCGTGCCACTGCCCCAGAGATAGCCAAAGAAATACTGGACGCTTGGTTCGCTACTCCCGTAGATGAAGCGGAAATACCTCGAATTAAAGAGATTGAGCGGATTGAGCGGCAGGCGTTCGATATTCATCCTTGAGCCTTCGTCCTTTTCCCTCTTCCCAACTTGCATAATCCGCATCATAAACATCCTTTAACCGTAAAGTTAAAGCAAATATGTATAAAAAACAACAGTTTACTTGAAGAAATATGAAGATGATCATTTTAGACAAGATAAAACGGCTTATTTAGATAATTATTATGACGGATTGCATCAAAACCCTCTGCCCCTATTGTGGTGTAGGTTGTGGACTCGAAGTCACCCCCCCGGCGGCCGCTGGACGGGCAACCCACCGAGATAGTGAAGGTAAACCCATCTGGAAAGTGATGGGCGATCGCAATCATCCCTCAAGTTTAGGTAAAATCTGTGTTAAGGGGGCAACGATAACCGAATCGCTAGACCAAGATCGTCTGAAATACCCCATGCTTCGAGAGTCTTTATCAGAACCCTTCCATCGCATCAGTTGGGAAGCGGCTTTCAATGCCATTGTGCAACGGATTCAAAGCGTCAGACGAAGCCAAGGGGTAGAAGGAATTTGTCTCTACGGTTCAGGACAATTTCAAACCGAGGATTACTATATTGCCCAAAAATTGTTAAAAGGTTGTCTAGGGACGAACAATTTCGACGCAAATTCCCGTTTATGTATGTCTTCCGCCGTTGCGGGCTATATTCAAAGCTTAGGATCAGATGGCCCTCCCTGTTGCTATGAAGATTTGGAATTAACCGATTGCGCTTTCCTCATTGGAACAAACACCGCCGAGTGCCATCCCATCGTCTTTAACCGTTTACAGCAACATCTTAAGAAAAATAAGCAAGCTAAGCTCATTGTCGTTGACCCTCGCCACACCAAAACGGCAGAAGCGGCTGATCTTCATTTAGCGATTAAACCCGGTACCGATATTGACTTGCTCAACGGAATTGCCCATTTATTGCTGAAATGGGGGGCAATCGACACTTATTTTCTCGATGAATGTACCCAAGGTTTTTCAGACTATGCTGAAGTTATTCAACATTATCCCCCTGAAGTCGCGGCGGATCTTTGTGGCATTGAAGTCGAGGAAATCGAAGCGGCCGCTCGTTTTTGGGCAGATTCAGAACGTGTCTTGTCTTTATGGTCAATGGGCATCAATCAATCTTCTGAAGGCACCGCCAAAGTCCGCACCATTATCAACTTACACCTAATGACGGCTCAGATTGGTCAACCGGGGGCAGGCCCTTTTTCGCTCACTGGGCAACCTAACGCCATGGGTGGACGGGAAGCTGGGGGATTGAGTCATCTGCTACCGGGATACCGTACCGTGAAAAATCCGCAACATCGAGCAGAAGTCGAACAATTATGGGGATTACCCGAAGGAAGTATTAAGCCAGAACCCGGTTTTGACGGATGGCGCATGATTACCGGATTAGAAAATGGGGAAGTCGGGTTATTGTGGATAGCCGCCACCAATCCGGCAGTCAGTATGCCTGATTTGACACGAACGAAAGCAGCCTTACTTAAATCCCCCTTTACGATTTATCAAGACGCTTATCATCCCACAGAAACCACAGCTTATGCCCATTTATTACTTCCTGCGGCTCAATGGAGCGAAAAAACAGGAACAATGACCAATTCTGAACGGGTCGTCACCCTATGTCCACAATTTCGGACGCCTCAGGGGGAAGCTAAAGCAGACTGGGAAATCTTTGCCGAAGTCGGGCGGCGATTGGGCTTCACAGAACAGTTTAATTTTGCTGATTCCTCGGAAGTTCATCGAGAATTTGTTCGATTTACCCGAAATCGTCCCTGTGAGATGACAGGAATTACCTATCAACGCTTACAGGAAGAGGGGCCCATTCAATGGCCTTGTCCTCAAGAAGAAGGAGAAGGAGAATGGAAAGAAGACCCTGAAAAAGGTATTTTACAGCGATTTTTTGGCAACAAAGACCGAAAATTAACAGGAAAACGACTCTACGAAGATTTAACGTTTAATACCCCCGATGGACGGGCAAAATTTGCCGCTTTTCATTCAAAAGGACTGGCAGAACCCGTTGACCCAGATTATCCTTTCGTTTTAACCACTGGTCGTCTTTATGGTCACTGGCACACCCAAACTCGCACTGGGCGTATTCCCAAAATTCAAAAAATGCACCCCTATCCTTTTCTTGAAATTCATCCCTATGATGCAGATAAATTAGGATTGGAAACCGGAAATCAAGTAGAAGTGTTATCCCGCCGTGGAAAAGCAAAGTTCCCTGTGAAAATCACCACTGCGATCATTAAAGGAACAGTTTTTGTGCCGATGCACTGGGGGGCATTATGGGCGGACGATGCCGAAGCGAATGCCTTAACCCATCCCGAAGCTTGTCCTATTTCCCTTGAACCTGAATTAAAAGCCTGTGCCGTGCAATTGATTCCCATTCTCGGTAACAATCAAGCTATGATGAAAGAGAGCAACAATCAATTAGTGAGTATTGGCCGTTAAATATTAAGTATCGAGTTTTAAATCTCTATTTTTGGGCGCAAACTTGCGTTCCTACCCTCTCTTTTCATATTCTTTGATTACTTTTTATGTCTGATTTCTTTCAATTTGAAGCAGATTTTGTGGATTCCTTGCGGTGCATTCCCATGCAAGTAAGACTCAAATTAGATACTTGTGGCGTAAAGTTAAAATTATCCCATTGGCATCAACTTACTCAAAAAGAGCGCAACGTTTTAGTCAATATGGCTTGTCAGACGGTAGCAGAAAGTCGAATTTATCGAGACTTTTTACAACAATTAATCACTGAAAAAACAGGTAAACCGGCCAAGGAATTAGAAATTGAAGACAATCCTGCTTGGTTGAAAATTAAAGAAATTCCTGAAGAAGTCCAATTAAAAGCTTCTGAATTTAATCTTCAATTGACCCTTGAACAATGGCAAAACTTAACCCCTCTCCAACGATTTGCTTTAATTAAATTAAGTCGTTCTAATCATGAAAATATGAATTTTTATCCTGCCTTACAAGAATTTGACTTATTGAAGGCGAAGGAAGCTTAAAGTTATTCTAAACGGGAGGACGATCGCTATCTTTGTCCTTGAAGTGAACACCCTGCTTTACATTGTTTACGGGGTTAATACCGTTTGCTTGCTCAGGTGTGATAAACTAAGAGAATGAATGCGTTAACCGATCACTCATTCAGTCCACCCAAATTGCGCATCAGCTACAAAGAAGTGGGGTCAAGCCCGCTTTTTTTAATGGATAAACGCCATGACTCACCCACTCATCCCCCAAATCATTGAGATTGCTACTCCCGTTGCTAAAAGTCTTGGTTTAGAAGTCGTGGAAGCCATTTTTCATACCGATAAATCGCCGCCGACCTTGAGAGTTGATGTCCGTAATCTTAATCATGATACCGGCCTTGATGACTGCGAACGGATGAGTTACGCCCTAGAAGAAGCCCTTGATCAACAGGACTTAATTCCGGGATCGTATGTATTGGAAATATCCAGTCCTGGAGTGGCTCGACAATTAACCAGCGATCGCGAATTTATCGTTTTTAAAGGCTTTGAGGTCATTGTTAAAACCTACGCTCCTTATCAAAATCATAAAGAATGGCAAGGAAAATTACAAAGGAGGGATGAAAAAGCCATTTATCTCAATCAAAAAGGACGAACAATTGCGATTCCTCGTGAATTAGTCGCCCATATTCAATTAGGGGGTTAAAAACTCGCTTTATTATTTGGAGGAAATTATCTGATGTCTTTGGTCAATTTGCCCGGTTTAAAAGACATGATTAAGGAAATTAGTCAACGCCATAGCTTACCTTTGTCGGCCGTCCAGCAAGCCCTCAGAGAAGCCCTCTTAAAAGGCTATGAACGCTATCGGCGATCGCAGAATATTGCTGATTCCACCCAATTTCATGACGACTACTTTGAGAATTTTGAAGTCGAACTCGATACAGACGAAGAAGGATTTCGCGTCCTCTCCACCAAACGGATCGTTGAAGAAGTGGACAATAGCGATCATCAGATTTCCCTCTTAGAAGTGCAAACTGTCGCCGCAGAAGCCGAATTAGGGGATGAAGTGGTGCTAGATGTCACCCCCAACCAAAAAGAATTTGGCCGCATGGCCGCTATTCAAACCAAACAAGTCCTCTTGCAAAAGTTACGAGATCAACAACGCAAACTGATTCAAGAAGAATTTAACGACATCGAAGGGACTGTTCTCAACGCCAGAGTCTTACGCTTTGAACGACAAAATATTATCATGTCCGTCCAAAGTGCTTACGGTCAACCCGAAGTCGAAGCCGAACTCCCCAAACGCGAGCAACTGCCCAACGACAATTACCGCGCCAATGCTACCTTCAAGGTATATCTTAAAAAAGTGCGAGAAGGATCGCAACGGGGCCCCCAACTGCTCATTTCCCGCGCCGCCGCGGGACTGGTGGTAGAACTCTTTACCGTGGAAGTTCCCGAAATCGACGAAGAAATTGTGCGAATTGTTGCTGTATCACGGGAAGCCAACCCTCCTTCCCGCCACGTCGGCCCCCGTACCAAAATCGCTGTTGATACCATCGAACGAGAAGTTGACCCTGTGGGAGCTTGTATTGGCGCAAGAGGATCACGGATTCAAGCGGTTGTCAATGAATTGCGAGGCGAAAAAATTGATGTGATTCGTTGGTCACCCGATCCTGCCACCTACATCGCCAATGCCTTAAGTCCTGCTAGAGTAGATGAGGTGATCTTAATTAATGCAGAAGAACGCCACGCCCTCGTTTTAGTCGCTGAAGACCAACTGAGTTTAGCCATCGGTAAAGAAGGGCAAAATGTCCGCCTCGCCGCCCGTTTAACAGGCTGGAAGATTGATATTAAAGATATTGTTCTCTATAAAGCAGAAAAAGCCAATCCTCCCCTTGAAGCGATCGCCGACGAATTAGATACCTGACCCCTTGTATCATTGCCCAGATCAGAAATAATAGAAAAAGACCGAATAAAATGATCGAGAGAGCCGACTTAACTTGAATATCCCAAGCCTAGCCCAATTCGATTCTGCCAGTCGTCTCATGAAACCCAATAATCGACGCTGTATCAGTTGTCATCAAATCGCCCCCAAGGAGAAATTTTGGCGAATTGTCAGAGTCTATCCATCAGGGCAGGTACAATTAAATAAAGGAATGGGACGATCCGCTTATCTCTGCCCTCAAGTCAGTTGTCTTCAGATTGCTCGTCAGAAAAAGCGACTAGGAAGGGCTTTAAAAACCGCCATTCCCGACGATATTTATCAAAGCCTAGAGGAGGCATTGAATTCAGACCATCCCATATTAAATAAAAGATCGCTACCATAAAAACAGGATTCAAGATCATGAGCCAAACAATTAACCTTTAACCGTTTTATTAAATTTACTCGGAGTCTAGTCAAGAGGATAGTGGATGAACAACGCCAAAGTCAGAATTTACGATTTATCAAAAGAATTAAATTTGGAAAACAGGGAAATTATTGAAATTTGCGAATATCTCAATATTCCTGTCAAAAGCCATAGTAGCACGATTACCGAAGACGAAGCTGTGCGCATTAAATCAACTGCCGAAAAACATGGTGGCGCCATTCATAAAGGTGTGGCTGAATCTGCTCAAGATAGAGGAAAACAGCAAATTTTAGCTGTTCATCACAAACAACCTCGCTCCGCCGAAACCGCAAAATCCGCCGACCTTCCTTCTCCAACTAAACCTCTACAACCGAAACCCACTTTGGTGTCTCCCTCTTCTCTCTCTGTTCAACCCACTCTAGACAAGCCTCAACGCCCCGCCTCCGCAACGGAAAGCACATCTCCGGATGCCCTACCCCTAACGGCACCTTCCTCAAAAACAAAAGAAAATGCAAGGGAAGATAAGCCGAAAAAATCGGAATTATTAGAACCCCCTAGCCGTTTAACTAGTAAATCTGCCTCAGATCCTCTCAGTAAGCCTTCTGTTCAGACCGGTTCATCTGGGATTGAACCTAAGGATAAAGAGAAAGAGATTTCTGAGCTTAAACCGCTACCCAAGAAAGCGAGAAAAGAAACACAGGAAGAAACAGGCGAAGATCAAGATAACCGCCAGAAAAAACCCCAGAAAATTAAACCAATTGCCGCTGAAGTCGAACTTAAACGACCTCAACCGCCCCAGAAAGAGATTCCTGCTCTTGCGAAATCCCCAACTCAGGACGCTACCGTCGCTGAACCTGCAGAAAATGAAGATCAAGAAGACACGATTGATACTGAATTACCCCCCAGCCACAAAAAAGCAAAATCGAAGCAAAAACTGAAACGACCTACCCTTCCGAGTCCTACCAAGGGAGCAGGATGGGAAGAGGATGACGACCAAGAAGTTAAAAGCAAAATTGGGAGCAAAAATAAACGCCTTAAACCGATCATTGACGATGATGACGACTTTGAAGACGATTTGTCGGATAATGAGGCGACAAACTCCTTTAGCCTGTCAACGGCTCGTCCTCCTAAACCCAAATCAGGCAATAAACCCCCAGCTCCCACCAATAAACCGAAAAAAGCTCCTGTCAAAGCGACACAAGTTGACCGTCGTCAGCGATCCGAGCGTCGAGAACGCAAAGAGCGGGTTCGCCCCGAGAGCATCATCATTCAAGGCAACTTAACTATTCGGGAATTAGCCGATTTGATTCAAGTTCCTGAAACCGACATTATTAAGAACCTATTTTTTAAAGGCATTGCCGTCAATATTACCCAGACGCTAGAGCTCGAAATTGCCCAACAGGTAGCAGAAGACTTTGAAATTGCAGTGGAAAGTCCAGAAGAAAAGGCTGCCGCTACTAAAAGCACTGAAATGCTCGATGTGGAAGACCTCGATCATCTTCAACGCCGTCCCCCCGTGGTGACGATTATGGGTCACGTCGATCACGGCAAAACTACCCTTCTAGACTCCATTCGCAAAACCAAAGTTGCCCAAGGGGAAGCTGGAGGAATTACCCAACACATTGGGGCGTATCATGTGGATACTGATCACAATGGCGAATCTCAACAGATCGTCTTTCTCGATACCCCCGGTCACGAAGCTTTTACGGCTATGCGGGCTAGAGGAGCAAAGGTGACCGATATTGCCATTCTTGTCGTCGCTGCTGACGATGGAGTACAGCCCCAAACCCGAGAAGCCATCAGTCACGCCCGAGCGGCGGAAGTTCCCCTCATTGTTGCCATCAATAAAGTGGACAAACATGAATCTAACCCCGATCGCATTAAGCAGGAATTATCAGAATTGGGGTTAGTGCCAGAAGAATGGGGCGGAGAAACGATTATGGTGCCAGTCAGTGCCTTAAAAGGAGACAATCTCGACAATTTACTGGAAATGATCCTGCTGGTATCCGATATTGAAGAACTCTCAGCCAACCCAGATCGTTTGGCTCGGGGGACAGTGATTGAAGCCCACTTGGATCGCGCCAGAGGTCCGGTGGCCACCTTACTCGTACAAAATGGCACTCTAATGGTCGGAGACATTATTGTAGCCGGAGCCGTTATGGGTAAAATCCGCGCCATGATTGACGACCGAGGAGAAAAAGTGGAAGCGGCTAGTCCGTCTTTTGCGGTAGAAGTATTGGGCTTAAGCGAAGTTCCGGCGGCGGGGGATGAGTTTGAGGTCTTCAGTCTAGAAAAAGAAGCCAAAGCGATCGCAGACCAACGATCCATTGCTGATCGAGAAAGTCGCCTCCAAAAAGCCATGTCAGGGCGACGTATCAGCCTCAGTACCCTCTCTGCCCAAGCACAGGAAGGAGAACTCAAGGAATTAAACCTCATCCTTAAAGCCGATGTTCAAGGCTCTGTCGAAGCCATTATCGGTTCTTTAGAACAACTCCCCCAAGAAGAAGTTCAAATTCGCATCCTCTTGGCCGCCCCCGGTGAAATCACTGAAACCGATGTAGATTTGGCCTCAGCGAGTGGTGCGGTGGTGATTGGTTTTAGTACGACTCTCGCTAGTGGTGCCAGGGCGGCGGCTGACCGAGAAGGGGTTGATATTCGAGAATATGATGTCATTTACAAATTATTGGATGATATTCAAGGGGCAATGGAAGGACTTCTCGATCCCGAAGAAGTAGAATCATCCCTTGGTCAAGCAGAGGTACGGGCTGTCTTCCCTGTCGGTCGCGGTACAGTAGCCGGCTGTTACGTCCAATCCGGTAAAATTATTCGGAACCGTCTGATGCGAGTTCGTCGCAAGGGAGAGGTCATTTTTGAAGGGGTGATCGATTCTTTGAAACGGATGAAAGAAGATGCCCGAGAAGTCAATGCGGGTTATGAATGCGGCATCGGGTCGTCTAAATTTACGGATTGGCAAGAAAGCGACGTGATTGAAGCCTACGAAATGGTCATGAAGCGTCGGACATTGGCAGGGAAGTAATCTAGCCATTTGTCCTAATAAAAAGAGCCTCCCAAGGGAGGCCACATTAGGATAGTTTCAGGCTGAAAGCAAAAACGCAACTTATTGGCTGGGAATTTGGAAACCTCTCTGTCTCAAGACATCCGCCGCTTCCCGTCCGGGGGCGTAATTATAACCGAACTGCCCGTTATCATCCATAATTTGGGGGGTAATTACGATAATCACCTCAGTTCGCTGAGTACTGTCTGAACTGCTTCTGAATAAAGCCCCTAGAATTGGAATATCCCCTAAAATTGGAACTTTTCGAGTTATCGTTTGATCGGTTTCTTGAATAACACCCGACAGAATTAAGGTTTGCCCATCCCGCAGCCGCACTAGACCTGATGTTAATTCCCGTCGGTTCAGTAAAGTTAAGCGGTTAACGGCACCATCCCCACTATCAAAAAATTCAAAGCCACCAGGGGCGGCAATAGTTGGACTGACTGACAGATTGACAAAGCCATTATCATCCACCTTATCCAAGTTGACCACGAGGGTTAAACCCGCATCGGCTAAGACGGGGGTGATTGTTCGCGTGCCACTTAACGGGTCAACTGAAGTTTGAACGCTTTCGACCACTTTCTGTGTTAGTTTAACGGTGGCTTCTTGGCCTTCTTGCACCACTAAGGTAGGGTCGGTCAACACCTTAGCATTATTGCTTTGAATCTGAGCATTAATCAGAGCAAGGAATTGCTGAGGATATTGGAAATAGGAAGGAATGCCTCTCGTAACGGTGTTAACAATAGTTGATATTCCTGTGGCAGGATCTCTGGTAATTGTTTGCTCAAATTCAGCAATTCCTGCAAATGAGGGGTCTGAGGTAATGCCGACTTGACCGGGGTAATAAAGACCGGGCAAATTGTTTTGTTGGAAAGCAAAAGGATTAAAGTCCGGCTGTCCGGTTGTTGGTAACACCTGTAATCCGTTAGTGTCCAATAAAATCTGACCATTAGCAAACGGATTAGGAATGGTGGGTGGATTTGTGATTTGTCCAGTCGGATTCAAGAAATCGATTGTGTTTCGACCAGCCGGATTACTACTACCAAAACGGATTGTTGCCGCCCCATTATCTTGGATAAAGAAACTATCATTAATTCCAAAAGAGAAACTGGCGTCAAAATCCTGCACATTGTTTAAGTTAACGTCCACCACCTTCACATTGATCGCCACCTGACGACGACGGGCATCTAATTGAGTCAGCAAAGATGTGGCAACTTCCACCTGACGGGGTTCTCCGACTAAGGTAATCGCATTTAAACGGTCATCCGCCGATACCCTCAACCCCGTTAAAAGAAGAGGCGCGCCTGTTGCCCCCTCAACAGCCGGAGTGATCGCTTCCAAGTTAGCAGGTACGTCCCGTCGTCCAATTACTCGCCCCGTTAGCGGATCGGTAATATCTTCTGTTACCGTCACTAAACGTTGAAACTCTGCCCCTTGGGATGCCAGAAAGGTACCTGCATTAAAAGACTTCACCTGATTGAGGCGCAGGGTGCGACTGATGAGATTCAATGCTTCCGTCGGTAAATTGGCCCCCACATAGATCGTGCGTCCTTGACGGTTAGCTTTTAATCCTGAGACGGTTAGCACCGTATTAAAGACGTTTTCAAGGGATTCATTCGTAAAATTGAGGGTAACAGTGGCTTCCCCTCCTCCCCCTCCTTCGGCCGGGGCTTCTCCTTGTAGGGGTACTGCCGCAGAGACATTATAGATTAAGTTTAAACCGGCATATTCAGCTAAGACTTCTAAGACTTTACCGGCGGGAGCATCCTGTAGCACTAAACGCGGAATAATCAAGTTTGTTCCTAAACTAATGCGACTGGCCGCCGTGTTAATATTAGAAACTGCCATATCACCCACAGGCGGAGCGATCGCTCTGGGCAACACCGGAGCTGAAGGGGTTTGCGGTGTTAAGTAGTCTTGAGTTGCGGGTTCAATTTGCTCTTGGATAATAATTTCCGGTTGAGAAATCTGCACTTCCGAAGTAGGTGGCAAGGTTTGAGCGAAGAAGGAATTCTTTTCTTCCTGCAAGATAACCGACGAATTTAACCCTTTCTCTTTTGGGATCTTTGCTTCACTTTCGGACTTTCCCTCAAAGATAACGGATGCATCGAATGGGTTTTCAGGGACAGCATTCGGATCGCTGGCTTGGGCCGGTTGCCCTATCCATAGGGCTAACAGCGATCCACTTAACATAAGCGGATAGTAATAATGATTCACAATTCACTCCTCTACCAAATAAAAAGTCTGATCGAAATTTAACGATCCGTTTTACACACCAAACCGCCGTTTATTGGGCGGGTAAGACGACATCCAAGGTAAACTGCGCGCCTAATTTAGCGGGTTCCCCCGGAATCGCATAGACCTCATCGGGATTTTCTACTAATTTAACAGGAATTCCTGCTTGTGACTCTGTTTGTTGAGGAGAAATGCTAAGATTCTTAACCACCAACAACGGTTGAAGTCGCTCTAAATTTCGGAGAAACGTTTGGATATTTTGATAAGTTCCATCGATTTGCAATTGATAGCTCTGGCGTTTGAGCTTCCCGTTAACTGCTGTTCCCAAAGAGCCATCATTGACCACCGTTGTTTCTCCGGCCGGTTGAAAACTCAAAAGTTCTACCTTGCCAGCCTCCGCTAAACGGGTAATATCCAGTAAAATCGTATTCAAGGTATCGGGTTTGGAATATAAACCCAGAACTTGCTGTTTGGTCAGTTGCAGTCGTCTCAATTCCGCTTCTAACGAGAGTTTTTCTTGATCGAGCTTGCCCGATTCTTTGGCTTCGACTTGTTGACGCTTATCGGCTTCTTGGGCTTGCAATTCCGATAATTCTCCAAAAGCCGACAGACCAAAATTCATTAATAAATAAGCAGAGACGAGTAAGCCTAACAACCCTAAAGCGATACCCGATACCTTAGGGGTAAAAGTAATGCCAAAGGCTGTGGGATAGTCCCCTTGGCCAAAACCCTGCTCGTCTTCGGGAATAAATTCTTCGGTGTAGGTCATTTGATCGCTCCTGTTTGTTCTAGGGTTCTTAAACGGCTGAGCAGTCCCACCGCCCCTCGCTGGCTCAATTCTTTGCGGAGTTGATCGGCGGGGATGTTACTAAACTCGGTGGTAATTTTATATTTCACCACATCGGGAAGACTGGCGGATTGATAGGGACTTCCGGCTGTTAATTGCAGGGGGAGCGATTTTTCTAGCGTTGCTGAAACAATTTGTGTTCGATTGGCTTTAAGAAAACGAGAATTTTGTAAAGTTAACAAAAAATCGTTAACCGCTTCATAATTTTGGGCGTACCCATCTATCGTCAGTTGCGTTCCCGGTGGTTGACCTTCCACTTGGGGAGCGGGTCCTTCGATCACGCTAGAAATCTGAACATTTTCGGGAATTTGTACCTTAAGTTCTTCTAGCAATGCTGACCACGGACGAATCTGGTTAAACACGCTCACTAAAGCCGTGACTTCTCCATTAGCCACTTCAATTTGCTGTTTGATTTCTTCGACCGATTTGGCTTGTTCCTGTAATTGACCTAGTTTGGCATCCAACTCGGCAATGTTGTCTTGGGTCTGATTTTTTTGCAGGTTCAAAAAGGCTAAAAAGCCCCCCGTTAAGGCAACTAACCCTAAACCCACACCTGCACCGATTAAAAGCGGTGTTTGTTGCTTGAGGGTCGCCGTTGGTGATTTTTTGGGGGACGTCGTTGTTTTAGTGGTTTCTAAATGACGATCTTTGAGAAAATTAACGTCTAAACTATACATGGTTTTACACCTCTCTTAAGCCAAGTCCAAGCACTGTCCCTAATCCCGGCCGTTGCACAGACGGAATCTCTTGATCGGTTTCAAGGGCTAAGGCGGTGACGGGATCAACTTGCATCGTCGGCAAACTGAGACGCTGGGTTAAGTATTCATCCAGTTGTACAATGCCTCCCCCTGGCCCTGCTAATAATAATTGCACGACTTCTAAATCTTCACTTTGATTGAGATAAAAATTAATAGAACGGCGTAATTCATCGGTTAATTCCCCCAAAACCCGCATTAAAGCATTCATACCCGGATTGACGGCTGCGCCTTGCGTACTCAAGCTGTCATATTGGGTGACCGGAATGGTCATGCCCTGCAAGATTTCAGGATTACGGGCAGTGGGCAAATTCATCGCTCTCGATAAGGCATTCTGCATCTGATACGTTCCAATGGGAACGGTGCGGGAAAATTGAGGAACACCATCGACAATAATGGCAATTTCTGTGTTATCAAACTCGATATCCACCAAAACCACCGCTTCTTTTGAGCCAAATTGCCTTAGTTGCTCCCGAATAGTACGAATCAGGGCAAAGCTATTGATATCGAGAACATCTACCTCTAAGCCAGCTTGCTGGAAGGTATCCATATAAGAATCGGTAATTTCTCGTCGTGTTGCCACCAATAGCACTTGTACTTTCTCAATGCCATCTTCGTCTTCAAAATACCCCAGTTTTTGGTAGTCAAGATCGACTTCTTCCCTCGGATAGGGCAAATATAAACTTGCTTCGTGGTTCAGCACCATATCCCGCAATTCTTGGTCATCGAGTTCGGCAGGAATGGGAATAATGCGAATAATTGATTCCCGCATGGGAACGGAGGTGGCTACTCGCTTGATTTTAATTTTGTTCTCTGCGAGAATTTCCGTGATTTTTTCGGCTAAGGAGGGAGAATCGACAATTTTTCCCTCTTCAAAAACCCCTTCATCAATTTCGGCCGTGCACAACTTCGTTAGTTTGTAAGTTTGTCCTTGACGGACAATTTGGGCAATATTCAGTCGTTCAGGAGTAATTTCTAAGCCAATACCTCCTGTTTGACTGCTAAATAAACTTTTAAATTTGTCTAGCATAGGATCACCTTAAAAGGACAGTCATCGTAGCGTGAGAGGAGAGATGAAAAAAGTCTGTCTTTATGCTATCTAATAATCTAGCGAATTTTCGAGAATCAACAACCCGTTATCAGCAAACCGCCATCAATGACGATTAACCCATCATTCTGACACCTTCTCTGCACTACAGCAGTCTTCCTACTTAACAAGGTACAACGTTCATTCTAGGGGATCATAGGCTTGCGCCCCAACGTGTATTTAACTTACCCTGAGGTTAAAACCGTCGCAATGATTAATTAATAAAAAGAGGTTAGTTCACAATTTGCGTCGGATATTGTAGATAACTGAGCAATTGGTGACCAATTCAGTACATCTTCCCATAAAGCTCGATATCCTGCCACATTAGGATGTAATCCGTCGTCACTCATATGCGATCGCACCCACGCTTTCCCTCTTCTCTGCCAATGCTCAAAAATATCTAAGTAAGGAATTTGTCTTTGCTGACAGGCTTGTTTGGCCACTTCTTTATATTGATATTGATCGGCGTGGTTATAATAAAAACAGTCTAGAAAGGGCATTTTTGACTCATCAACGGGCGTCATCCCCACAACTAAAACGGGACAGAGAGCTTGAGCTTTATCCAGTAAATCAGCCATTTGTTGAGCAAATAAGGTTAAATGGGTATGATTTCTCCCGTCCATCTTACCCAATCGAGGAGTATCATTCACTCCCACCGAAAGAATAATTAAATCAGGCACCTGATTGCGAAGTTCCCCCCGTTGCCGAAACTCCCGCTCCAATCGCTCTGCCACTTGGATCACCCGATCCCCCCGAATCCCCAAATTGTAAAGAATATGACCTGCTTCTTCGGACATCATCCAATATCGTCGTAGTTGCTCCACCCAGCCTCCGCCAATCGGATCACCATAGCCATACACTAAGCTATCGCCTAATGCAATCACTTTAAGGGGATGAATTGAGCGAGTTTTCAGAGACGGTTGTTGGCGATAGATAATCATGTAGATGCTGAAAAAATGTTACAAAAAGGATAAAAAATTTACATTTATACATAATTTAACTCAACCTCTATATTAATGGGTATTTGTCCTCACTTGTCAACCTTCACCGCAAAAAGAGAGCCGTGATGGAAAGCCAAGAATTCGATACACTAGGGCATATCTTCCTAATTGTATGAATGACACCTCAATGATCAAAAAATATAGTTTTGATTCTTCTCAAATCATGTATCGTGCAGAAGAACTCATGAGTGCGGCTTCTAATCGCTACCGAATCACGGTTATGGTAGCTAAACGGGCAAAGCGTCGTCGTTATGAAGAATTTGACAATATCGATGATCCCATGATGAAACCCGCCATTCGTGCCATCATTGAAATGTCTGATGAACTCACTCAACCTGAGATTATTGGCGACTAAACCAGTAAACTTAATTTAACCTGTCATTTTCTTTGTTTCACATTTAGGCATTATTTTCTCTATTTCCAATAAAAAAAAAATGTGATTTTAACCTATGGTTGTCGTCGATCATCGTGCTAAAGTTCGCCAAGTTTTACTGATTACCCTCTGGTTGAATCTATTAGTAATGACTTTGAAGGCTGGAGTTGCGTTTTTGACAGGTTCTTTAAGTTTACAAGCAGATGCTTTACATAGCGTCACCGATAGTATTAACAATGTGTTAGGGCTAGTCACCAGTCGTTTATCTTCCCCTGAACCGGATAGAGATCATCCCTATGGTCACCAAAAATACGAAGCAGTAGGAGCTTTAGGAATTGCCGCTTTCTTAGGGATTGCCTGTTTCGAAATTTTATCGAGTGCCGTCGAAAGACTTTGGCAAGGTGGAAAAACGGTCAAAATTAGCGGTTGGGAACTGTGGGTTTTATTGCTTGTCTTAGGAATTAATATTTTCGTCGCTTTTTATGAACGGCGTGTCGGGAAACGCATTGGCAGTCAAATTTTAATCGCCGATGCCTATCACACCATGAGTGATATTTGGGTAACTATTGCCGTTTTAGCAGGTTTAATTGGAATTTGGTTGGGAAATCGCTATAATTTTCCTCAATTACAAGCGTTAGATGTTGTTTTGTCCTTTCCAGTAGCGGGTTTAGTCTTTTATAGTGGTTGGCAAGTGATTAAAAGTAATTTGCCTTGGTTAGTCGATGAAGTGGCGATCGCCCCAGAAGCGATTCATCGAGAAGTGATGGCAGTATCGGGGGTAGTTAACTGTCATGATATCGCCTCGCGGGGTCTATTAGGACGACAGGTCTTTATTGAGATGCACTTGATCGTTGACGCACCAGATGTCGAAACCGCTCATCATATTACCGAAGCCGTCGAAGAACGACTAGAAGCACGCTTTAGTCCTGTTAGGGTGATTATTCATGTCGAACCCCCTGATTACCGATCTGATCGAGTGACCTATTAGAACCTTTTATCTGGTTCTGCCCTACTCGCCTCTGCTATTAGAACTTCATTCTTAAATTTTGCCATATTAGTCCTAATATTACTCGTTTTTTCTATTTTTTAATTAATCTGAATACGGTATCGGTCAAACTGAACATTTAGGCTATTGACAAACGATCCCAAAAATCGCTACGATGGTTATTTGTCAAGTATTCAACCAGCTCAGGGGGGTCACACTGCCCTTTTACTAGATTATACCCATGCCCACTATTCAACAGCTAATTCGTAGCGAACGATCCAAAGCCAAAAAGAAAACCAAATCTCCTGCCCTGAAACAATGTCCTCAACGTCGAGGCGTCTGTACCAGAGTCTATACCACCACGCCCAAAAAACCTAACTCTGCCCTGCGTAAAGTGGCACGGGTTCGTCTAACCTCCGGTTTTGAAGTGACTGCCTATATTCCGGGAATTGGACATAACTTACAAGAACACTCCGTTGTTTTGATTCGGGGGGGTCGGGTTAAAGACCTGCCCGGCGTAAGATATCATATTGTTAGAGGAACGCTTGATGCGACAGGGGTAAAAGATCGCAAGCAAGGTCGCTCTAAGTACGGAACAAAGCGTCCTAAAGCGTCATAAATCTAGATAAATCCCCTCATTTATAACCTCATCTCTGCCGCCCTTTCCCCTATCTGTCTGAAGAGAAAGTTAGGTAAGGCAAGGTTCTTTGTGTCCCTGAACTTTTCTCTTCTGTTTCTGTGCCACTCATTTTGGAGGTAATACCCGTTCCATGTCTCGTCGAGGAAACATCAAAAAACGTCCCGTTCCCCCCGATCCGGTCTATAACAGTTGTTTATTGAACATGACCATCCGTCGGGTGATGAAAGACGGCAAAAAAGCCCTAGCCGCTCACATTGTCTATGAAGCACTCAATATTATCAAAGAGCGCACCGGCCAAGAACCCTTAGAAGTTTTTGAACAAGCCGTGCGGAATTTGACCCCATTAGTCGAAGTCAAAGCACGACGGGTCGGTGGGGCAACTTATCAAGTCCCGATGGAAGTGCGTTCGTCTAGAGGCACTGCCCTTGCCCTGCGTTGGCTAATTCAATTTTCCCGCTCTAGAGGGGGTCGAACCATGGCCATGCGGCTCGCTAATGAAATCATGGATGCAGCCAATGAAACGGGTGCTGCCATCAAAAAACGGGAAGAAACCCACCGGATGGCAGAAGCCAATAAAGCTTTTGCGCATTATCGGTACTAACCCGTTTAATTTAGCCTGATAATATCTTTTTGTCACATTTTTAGATTGTAATTGTCATCCTCTTTCGTAACAATTTACAAAGAAAAGTATAAAATTGTAAAGAGTGAGGAAAAGACGGGGTGATTATTAAAAGGAGGTAAGCTGTGGCACGAAATATCCCTCTGGAACAAGTACGCAATATCGGCATTGCGGCACATATCGACGCGGGCAAAACCACAACGACGGAACGGATTCTGTTTTACACCGGCATTGCCCACAAACTCGGTGAAGTGCATGAAGGAACAGCGACAATGGACTGGATGGCGCAAGAGCAAGAGCGGGGGATTACGATTACCGCCGCCGCCATTAGTACAAATTGGCATGACCATCGCATCAACATCATCGACACCCCCGGCCACGTTGACTTCACCATTGAGGTGGAACGTTCCATGCGGGTGTTGGATGGGGTAATTGCCGTATTTTGTTCCGTTGGAGGGGTTCAGCCTCAATCGGAAACCGTATGGCGACAAGCGAATCGCTATAACGTGCCGCGCATTGCCTTTGTGAATAAAATGGATCGCACAGGGGCGAATTTTTATAAAGTCTACGAGCAGATTTGCGATCGCCTCAGAGCTAATGCCGTGCCGATTCAAATCCCGATTGGCAGTGAAAGCAATTTTCAAGGTATCGTTGACCTCGTGACAATGAAAGCAACGGTTTATCAAGATGATTTAGGACAGGAATTCAAAGAAGAAAAGATTCCCGATAATTTATCAGGAAAAGCTGAAGAATTTCGCCTAAAATTAATTGAAGCGGTAGCAGAAGCTGACGAAACCCTCCTCGAAAAATACCTAGAGGGAGAAGCCTTTACGGAAGCAGAAATTCAGCGGGGACTGCGTAAAGGAACAATTAAAGGAACAATTGTGCCGATGCTGTGCGGTTCTGCCTTTAAAAACAAAGGCGTCCAAAAGTTATTAGACGCAGTAGTGGATTATTTACCTTCCCCGTTGGATGTGCCGCCCATTAAAGGGCTGTTGCCCAATGGCGAAGAAGCCATGCGTCATGCTGACGATAATGAACCTTTTTCGGCGTTGGCGTTCAAAATTGCCGCTGATCCCTATGGCCGTCTCACCTTTTTACGAGTTTACTCTGGAGTTCTCCAAAAAGGGAGTTATATTTACAATGCAACGAAAGATCAAAAAGAGCGAATTTCTCGTTTGATTGTGCTGAAATCAAATGATCGCATTGAAGTAGATGAATTACGCTCAGGAGATTTGGGAGCAGCCATTGGCTTAAAAAACACCACCACTGGGGATACCTTGTGCAACGAAACCCACCCCATTATTCTAGAATCCTTATTTATTCCCGAACCCGTGATTTCGGTGGCAGTCGAACCCAAAACAAAAGGAGACATGGAAAAACTGTCCAAAGCCTTGCAATCTCTGTCTGATGAAGATCCCACTTTCCGCGTTAGCGTAGATCCTGAAACCAATCAAACCGTCATTGCGGGCATGGGAGAACTCCATCTGGAAATATTGGTAGATCGAATGTTGCGGGAATTTAAGGTCGAAGCCAATGTCGGAAAACCCCAAGTGGCTTATCGAGAAACGGTTCGCAAGCCCAGCAAAGCGGAAGGAAAATGGATCAAACAAAGCGGTGGTAAAGGACAGTACGGTCATGCCGTGGTCGAACTAGAACCCGGTCAATCCGCCAGTGGCTTTGAATTTGTCTCCAAAATCGTGGGGGGAGTCATTCCTAAAGAATACATCCCCGCCATTGAACAGGGTATTAAGGAAACCTGTGAATCAGGAATTTTGGCAGGATATCCCTTAATTGATCTAAAAGTGACCCTCGTGGATGGCTCTTATCACGAAGTAGATTCTAACGAAATGGCCTTTAAGCTAGCGGGCTCACAGGCCATCAGAAAAGCAGTAATGAAAGCCAATCCTGTTCTCCTCGAACCGACGATGCAAGTCGAGGTGGAAGTCCCTGAAGACTTCTTAGGGGACGTAATGGGAGACCTCAATGCTCGCCGAGGCAGTATTGACGGGATGAGCAGCGAAGACGGACTTGCCAACGTTTCTGCTAAAGTTCCACTGGCGGAAATGTTTGGCTATGCGACCGACATTCGGTCAAAAACTCAAGGTCGAGGGATCTTCTCTATGGAATTTAGCCATTATGAAGAAGTGCCTCGCAATGTTGCCGAAGCGATTATTACGCTCAACAAAGGGAACGCCTACTTTCAGTGAAAGAGTGACCCGTGAACCGGAAACGAATATAATCATTATTTGGTAACGGGTAACTCATAACTGATAAAACAACTAACTAGACATTAAAAAAGGAATCATTATTCATGGCACGCGCAAAATTTGAACGGACTAAACCCCACGTTAACATCGGCACCATCGGTCACGTTGACCATGGTAAAACCACCCTGACGGCGGCCATTACCATGACCTTGGCTGCGGCAGGGAAAGCAAAAGCTCGAAAATACGAAGATATTGACGCTGCTCCAGAAGAAAAAGCGCGGGGGATTACCATCAACACAGCTCACGTTGAATACGAAACCGATGCTCGCCACTATGCCCACGTGGACTGTCCAGGCCACGCCGACTACGTCAAAAATATGATCACCGGAGCGGCACAAATGGACGGTGGTATTCTGGTCGTTTCGGCGGCCGATGGTCCGATGCCCCAAACCCGTGAACATATCCTGTTAGCAAAACAGGTAGGGGTTCCTTCCTTGGTGGTTTTCATGAACAAAGAGGATATGGTAGATGACGAAGAATTATTAGAACTGGTGGAATTAGAAGTGCGGGAACTCCTCAGCGAATATGAATTCCCCGGTGATGATATTCCCATTGTCACAGGATCTGCCAAAGAAGCTTTAGATTACGCCGCCTCGAACACCAAAGTTAAGAAAGGGGACAATAAATGGGTAGATAAAATCCTTGATTTGATGGATCAAGTAGATGAATATATCCCCACCCCTGAGCGGGATATTGACAAGCCTTTCTTGATGGCCGTAGAAGACGTTTTCTCCATCTCCGGTCGGGGAACAGTTGCCACCGGACGAATTGAGCGGGGCAAAGTGAAAGTGGGTGAAACCGTCGAAATCGTCGGCATTCGCAACACCCAAAGCACCACCGTAACAGGTGTGGAAATGTTCCAAAAAACCCTTGATGAAGGGATGGCGGGCGATAATGTCGGATTGTTGCTTCGGGGTGTCAAAAAAGAAGATATTGAGCGGGGTATGGTCATTGCCAAACCCGGTTCGATTACCCCCCATACTCTATTTGAAGGCGAGGTTTATGTCTTAACCAAAGAAGAAGGCGGTCGTCATACCCCGTTCTTCAAAAACTATCGTCCTCAATTTTATGTACGAACCACCGATGTAACCGGAACAATTCAAGACTACACCGCCGATGACGGTAGTGCCGTAGAAATGGTTATGCCGGGCGATCGCATTAAAATGACGGTAGAACTCATTAACCCCATTGCAATTGAACAAGGAATGCGCTTTGCCATCCGCGAAGGCGGACGCACCATCGGTGCTGGCGTGGTTTCTAAAATCCTCAAATAAATTCTATTCATTAGGTGTTAGGTTCTAGGTGTTAGGTTTTTTAAGAATTCACTTTAGACCTTGCACCTTGTCCCTCCCACCTCATCCCTTGCCCCTACTGTACCTTGACAACTAAACCCCAAAAATTAACACCATGGCTACTATTCAACAACAAAAAATTCGCATTCGCCTCAAAGCATTTGATCGTCGTCTGTTAGATACTTCCTGTGAAAAGATCGTTGATACAGCCAATAGAACGAACGCCACTGCTCTCGGACCGATTCCCCTACCCACTAAACGTAAAATTTATTGTGTCCTGCGCTCGCCCCACGTTGATAAAGATTCGCGGGAACATTTTGAAACTCGCACCCACCGCAGAATTATAGATATTTATCAACCTTCATCGAAAACCATTGACGCTTTAATGAAATTAGACTTACCTGCTGGGGTAGATATTGAAGTAAAGTTGTAAAATTTTCAAGATTTTTGGACTCAAGGGACATAATTAAGCAATTATGTCCTTTTTTTTGTTTTTTCGTTTACAGTCAAAAATAATTCATACTTGTACACCTTAACACCTGCTTTTTCCGATCAGGAGCAGGGTTTGATGATAACCGAATTGGGCGATAAAAAACCCACCTTCTGATTAAGATGGGCTGAAAAGTTAGTCAACAATTAATAAATACCCGGATTAATGCGATCGCCGCCTTCGTTAATTTCTTTCGCTGGCTCAGTTACGGTGAATTTATCTAAATTGGCTTGTAAACGAGCTTTTTGCGTTTCACTAAGACCGGAAATATCTAAAACATCTTCTACCCGATCATAAGGTGCATTTTTAATGATTTTACTGGCTAAATTAGGATAAAATCCTCGAAAATCTCGAAAAGCACGAATCGTCGCATTATTGAGATCCACTTTTTGACCAAACTCAGTGGTGAGCTTTTGATCAAAGGCATTTAACTCAGCGTGGGCTTGAAGGGGGGTGAGAAAGCCGAGGCAACCCCATACTAAGGTGACAAGAATCAAGAAACGAGCAACGAATCTCATTGAGTGTGTTCCTCCTAATTAGATTGATGGTTATTTTAGGGTTAGATTGGGCAATTGTTAAATGTCTCTAGGGCTTAGAGACAACAGATAACATTTGAAAAAGGGATATTACGCCATCGTATTCCTACTAATACTATATTAATATCAGATTTTGTAAATAAAAGATACCAGATAGTTAAATTATACTATCTGGTATTTAATGTTAAGGTTTTTTCTGCATTAATAAATCGGGGTTGATTTCTTTACCTTGCCAGATAACCAG
>JBGTGT010000119.1:0-2401 GCA_041746575.1 Microcystaceae cyanobacterium | reverse complement strand
TACTTAGCAGTTAAAAATAATATCTACAAAGAGGTAGTAACATGACCCCTAAAAACGCCAGAATCAATACCCATATTAACGCTTATCTTCTTGAAGTTTTTGTTTACGAAGATGACTCTAATGCAGATGGTGTAATTGATGACAGACTTAAGGTTAAATTAAATCTGACTTTTTTCTGACTTTTTACCGACTGACAAAGCTATTGCTCTGTGTCTAATATGATGGTTATTCTCCAATCAAAATTAACTTGAGGAAAGACAAATTATGGCAAGATCAATTCGCGTTCTATATCGAGGTGTACAAGGTAGAGTCCGTCGCAACTTTAATTGGAATCCTATCACTGAGAAATCCGTAGTTGTGATTACTGCGGCAGAGTGGAATTCTCGTGCTGCGGGAAACGGAAGACCTTTACTGGGAGCAGCCAATGTCTATGTGACAAATATCGGTCCTCACGATCCAGAAGGTGGTCCTGATGGAGGTGTTGAGTTTCATCTTCATGTCGATTGGAACTCTCCCTTGGATGTCATAGTTACAATTTCCGTTTTAGAAGATGTAGAACAAATGGTTGGTTTTTAACGCTTTCATCTTAATTTTCTATATCTAAGTCACCCCCGTCGCACCCGTAATATTCATCCCATCATAAGGACGGGGGAATAATGTCCTCCCAAAAACATATCTAAAAATAGAGAAAAACACCATGTCAGCAGTTATTTTATGGCCGGGAAAAGTCTTTGTCTCGAATATCGGTAATCCTGATTGGATACTGGGTCAGCCTGATGCTCAAACGATTACCTTAAATGTTAGTAAGTACATTACAATTGGCAACTTTCAGGGGGGATTTTATCCCGATCTGCTCCCTCTCTTGAACGGTTCAAAGGGAGGTGATGTCGTAACAGCAGAAATGTTAGCAAGAACGCATATAATTGCCTTCGAGTTAAATGGTGGACATACCCCCTTGGCGGGTGGGTGGGAGAGTAGTCGATGGGTTTTTAGTGACGAGGTTAATACTATATCAGTTGACTGGGATGAGAGAACTGGGACTGGAACGCTTGGTGCGCCAGCATCCTATCCTTCTGAAGTTGTGGCTACTGGTAGTATTGATTCGAGTAATTACGCTTCATTCTTTAAAATTCCAGCATTTGAATCCGCAATTGTCTCTTACATCCTGTTTGAATTACCGCCCATTCTAGATATCACAAGCTCCAATTTCACAGTAAGAGTAAGTGGATGGAATGATGGGCAACATGGAGAAGGTTCACCTGATCCAAATGCAATTGGTATTTTAGCCTGTACTTCTTAAAAGACAATATCAACTCGGATCATATCATTATTTTTTCAATAAACTCTCATAAGGAGCAGTGAAAATGTTCAATCGATTAATTTTGTGGGCTTGTAGTGGATTAATTTTGGCTTTTGCCACAATTAATTTTAGTATTCAGCCAGTAAATGCGCAAATAAATCCAGCTTCACCCATAAGACCGCCACTTGATATTAATAGTAATCCTCCTTTGTCTGTGTCTGTTCTAGAAACGCCATGTTCTGAATTTTTAAAGCCTTATTTTGATTGGGCGAAAAGGTCTTCCGACTTTTTAGTATCTACCTCAGTAGCTTTTAATAATGTAGAAGGACGTTTAGTTACCTATAGTCGAGGAAATCTTTACTTTAGAGAAAATAAATTAGGAGGGAATTTAACTAAGCTCTTTAGTAACGAATTTCTTACCTTGCCAGCCCCTTCTGGCTCACTTGGAAGTAATGAACAACAACCTTTTTCTCACAAAAAAACCGCTTTGGTCAATATAACAATAACCCCTAATGGAGAGGTAACTTGGGTTGAGCGAAGTTTCAATAATAAGACTTACAGATACAAAGCCGTTTGTTATACAAATGATACTGCAATTTTACTACCAAGTGCAATCTCGGAAAAAAGTGCTGCAGTTATGACTTTTGAACAAGGAAGAGATCCGAGACTTAACTAAGCAAATTAGCTTTTTTTATTCTCTTATTTTATCAAAGTCAGGAATTACAATAATGATAAATTTCCCAACTTTTTCTAAGACTGTTGCTATTGCCGTAATCTTCAATATCGCTTTTGCAATAGACATTGCTCACACTCAGCAAAGTTACCCAATGACTTGTCGGGGTGGTGGCACACTATCTATCAAAAATGATGGCGAAAAGGGGGTACGCATTCAATTTCAGCCTGGAAGTGGTGCAGCACCTCAAGGTTTATCTCCCGGTCAGTGTACTTGGTCGGATCGTGCTTTAACTTTTGAGGGGTTCGGGGAGCTATAAGTCCCGCGCTGTACCTGAAAGGTCAGCGTCGGGATACATGGACTCCCCGCGTCGATTAAGGGGTTCAATGCCCCGAAAATCGACATACTATCTATTAGTTCTAACAAAA
>JBGTGT010000118.1:0-40665 GCA_041746575.1 Microcystaceae cyanobacterium | reverse complement strand
TATTGAGACCCTTAATCTTCTCTGAATTTCGGCGTAGCTAAATCCTAATAATCTCAGCCTTACCGCTTCTCCTCTCTTCCATTCCTTCACTTTTTGGCAACTGTCTACAAACTCTTGTAGTTGGGCAATCGCTTCTAACTTAAATAGCTGAGAGTCTTCCATTTTTCTTTTTTCTCCAAGATGGTGAATCTTTTTTTGATTTTATCATCTCATTCTCATTTATCTAAATGATTTAGACTTGCTATATAAAATAGGCTAAGTCGGACGGGGTAGATAAAAAAGGCAACGTGAAAGCTGATTTGTCCGCAATTTAACCGATTTTACCTGCCTCAAGCCTCAGTCCTCACAGACTGACACCCTGCTCTAACCAATCTTTTAAGGCGACAGGCGTTTGCACCTGTGTCAAAATTTGCTGTAATTCATCCCCTTCTAGTACCTCATTTTCCAGTAAGAATTGAGTAGTTGATTTTAATAAATCACGGTTGAGGGCGAGAATATCTAACGCCATCCGGTAAGCATAGTGAATGTTGTCTTTGACTTGACGGTCAATCTCTGCGGCCACTGCTTCGCTGATAGTGCGGCGAGTACGACTATCCTCTAAAAATTGCGTCGAATTTTTGTCAAAGGCCACCGGCCCCAACGTCTGACTCATGCCATATTGAGTGACTGCCCGTTCCGCCAATTCCGTTGCTTTTTGGATATCATCGCTTGCACCTGTGGAAACTTTGCCGAAAATCAGTTCTTCTGCCGCTCTTCCCCCTAATAGCATCGCCAATTGTCCCCGCAATTCGTCTTCTAGCATTAAGAATCGATCTTCTTGAGGCATTTGCAACGTATAACCTAAGGCACTTGCTCCACGTGGTACGATAGAAATCTTAGAAACTTTACCACGACCCTCCATCAATGCCCCTACCAGAGCATGTCCCACTTCATGATAAGCTACGATTTGTCGCTCGAGCGAAGTTAAAATCCGCGATCGCTTCTCTAATCCGGCTACCACCCGTTCAATCGCTTCTTTGAAATCGGTCATGAGAACGACCTGACGGTTTTCCCGTGCGGCCATCAAGGCCGCCTCATTGACTAAATTAGCTAAATCTGCTCCTACAAAGCCGAAAGTCAGATCAGCAATGCGCTCAAGATTGACATCTTCTCCGAGAGCAACAGTACGACTATGAACTTGTAAGATTTCAAGACGGCCACTCTTGTCTGGACGGTCAACCAAAACTTGGCGATCAAAACGACCGGGGCGACGGAGGGCAGGATCAAGCATTTCGGGGCGATTGGTAGCCGCAATGACAATAACACCATCATTACCCGTAAAACCGTCCATTTCTGTCAATAACTGGTTTAAGGTTTGTTCTCGCTCATCATTGCCCCCATTGGGTTGACTACTGCGGGTTTTACCGACTGCATCGAGTTCATCGATGAAAATAATACAAGGAGCTTGACGTTTGGCGCGGTTAAATAAATCCCGAACCCGTGACGCACCAACACCGACGTAAACTTCGACAAATTCTGACCCCGACATACTGATGAAGGGAACGCCGGCTTCTCCAGCAACTGCTTTTGCTAGCAGGGTTTTACCTGTTCCGGGTGAGCCGACAAGGAGAATCCCTTTAGGAATTTTTGCGCCGACTTTGCGGTATTTTTCGCTATCAGCAAGGAAATCTACGACTTCGGCCAGTTCTTGCTTGGCTTCATCCACGCCAGCTACATCGGTAAAGGTAATCCGTCCTTTTTCATCTTGAGAATAAACCCGTGCTTTGCTTTTTCCGACACCGAAGCCAACCCCTAGATTACGACCACCGTTACTCATTTTTTTGAGTCCTACCAGCGTTCCCGCCAGCAATCCCGTCGCCAAGAGTAAACCCATGAATCCTTCCGTCATTGCTGCATTGTCAGATATTGTCGTATATTGAATATTGTTATCCTTCAAAAAACGGGTTAGCTCTTCAATTTGACTTGAATTAAGCAGTTTTGCCGTGTAGAGTTCCCTGCCCCATTCAGTTTTTAAGGCGTATTCAAGGCGATCGCTTTTAAGGGTTACATTTTGAACGTGTGACGAGTTAACGTGGTCAACGAATTGGCGATAGGTTGAAGGCTGACGGGTTGCTGTTTTCATCTCAATGATTCCTGTGATAAAGAGAAGATGGGAAAACGAAAACTTGACTTTTCTTTTCTCTGTTAAATAATTGACTATTTTGATTGTCGGATAATGTTTTTTAAAAAAATAGAGGAGATTTCACGACTTTTATGAGGGTTTACCGTCATAAATCTCTTCAAATATACGGTTTTTACTCTTCTTTATAGGATTAACCGAACTTCAGATAGGAGTGATTAAGAAAACTTGATAATCGTTAAGTCTTTCTGACCGATGCTTAACTGTGATACTGTTATATCGCCGCTCATGAATTCCTGAAAAGCTTAGATACCAAAAGACTCGGAGTCCACGCCTATCACAAGCATCCCGTATTGCTGCTGCCTTCCAGCTCTGACAAGATTTGGGCGTCATAATCGCATGAGTCCGAGTCAATATTACTATAACATATTTTAATCGTCTTTAATCGGTGACCAGAATTTGCGGTACTCGGAAATAGTCTCCATCGGGTTCGGGGGCTTCTTTTAGCAAGGCTTCCCTATCTCCATAGCCTTTAACTTCATCTTGACGAGTAATATTACTCAATTCAATGGCACGGGTCGTTGGGGGAACATTCTGGGTATCCAGTTCGCTTAATTGCTCGAAATACTGCAAAATATTACTTAATTGGGTAGTAAGTTGCTTCTCTTCTGCTTCTGTAATCTCTAATCGAGCAAGATGGGCGATTTTTTGTACGTCTTGACGGTTTAATTGAGTCATGGCTAAGTCAGGTTCATGAATAGCTTTCTTAAGGGAGCTTTAAGAGGCAATCAGAATCATTGCTTAGAAAAAGACATCCATTTCAGATCTCCCTGTGGTTTTTAGCCAGTTTTGCGCTTCAATATAATTATTAGGGGCTAAACGGATGGCTTGTTTCCAATATTCTGCCGCTTTATCGTATAAGACTTCTGCTTCGTTTTCTTGATCGGCCACTCTGGCATGTTCACCCTTATAGTGATAAATGACAGCCAAATTGTTTAGTGCTGAGGGCATTCGAGGGTTAAGGTCTAATGCCTGTTCATAATATTCAATGGCTTTAGCGGTATCCCCATTACTGGCATGGATTAAGCCGACGTTATAAAGAATATAACTGCGATCAGTGGGATCGTCTTCTAGCGTAAGGGCTTCATAATAATTATCCAAAGCTTCAGCATATTCGCCATCGGCTTGGGCAGACATTCCATCTCGATAATAAACAAACGCTTCTTTCGCTTTTTGGTTGGTCGGCAATATTTTCAGGATAATATCGGCCATTACCGTGAAAGATTTATCAATAAAATTATCGTTACGTTGCGTTCTGGGCATAGTTGATTAAACCAAATGATGAATTTAAGGCTTGCTTTTCATCCTATCGTGTTTGGGATGATTCGGCGAAGGGGAAAAGGTTAAGTAAATGACAAGATCTAGAAAGATTGACAATACTCAAGATAATAACGGCTTTAACTTTAATACTGAACCGTTACCGGATCTAGGCTACGCCAAAGATACCAAGTCGCCACCGTGCGATAGGGTTCCCATCGTTGAGAAAGACGAATAATGTCTGTTTTTGAAAGTTTTTGTCCGTTGCCATAATGGCGGTGAAGGGCGTTAATTAAACCTAAATCCGCTAAAGGAAGAACGTTAGGACGATGAAGGTTAAAAATGAGAAACATCTGGGCTGTCCAAAGTCCAACACCTTTTATTGCTGTTAATTGTTTAATGACTGCCTCATCATCCATTGTTTGCCAATTTTCAGGATTTAAGGTTCTATCTTGAAAAGCAAGAGCAACATGAGTAATATAGGCGATCTTCTGGCGAGATAACCCACATTGACGTAATTCTTCCGGAGAAATGCCTAGATAGGCTTCAGGGGAAATGGATTTGAGTAAAGCTTCTAGACGAAACCAGACAGCATCGGCTGCCTTGACGGAAATTTGCTGGCCGACAATCGCTCGCATCAAGGTATGAAAAGGATTATGCTGATTAATCAGCGTTGCATCCGGAAAAGCCGTAATTAATTTGGCTAACGTTTCATCTCTTTTTAAGAGATAAATTAGGGCATCATGCCAGTAAGATGGACAAGTCAAAGTGAGTGGGAATTTTCTAGATTTGAGATTCGGTGTTAATGCGATTAGCGGCGATTTGAAGTAACAGAAAACAATACGCTATTACCTGACTTTTGCCAGAAGTCTATTGTCCGACGATTTGTTGAACCTGTTTTTGTAAAGCCGGATCTTGACTGACAACTTGATTAATTTGAGCAAATCTTTGTAGGGTTAATCCTTGAGTTGTCACCGCTTTTTCGCGTTTAGGTTGAGCTTCTTGCCAGATTTCTTGGAGGCGGGTAGCTGCCTTAATATATTTCTCTTTTTCTTCGGCTGTAATAGGGTTTTCAGGTTGTGAGGCGGGATCGCGGATACTATCTTCAATTTCCACAAACCGTTCGGGTTTTAAGCCTTCTGCTTTAATTGCGTCTGTCATCTTTTTTTGATTCTTGATTTCGAGGGCTTGAAGTTGCTTAATCACTTGGGAAAATTGATTTAATTCTAGAGGCGTAATTTGGCTATTTGCCGTAGCAGAAGGCAATGCTTCAGGAGCAATTTCTAACTGTCTCGCTTGTGCTTGTACAACGACGGGAGAGAGCATCATCCCTATGCTGACACACCCTCCAAGAATTATAAATCTTAGCATCACAATCATTCCTCAATCAGAACCCGATGAATCTATCATAAACAGGATTAACCCTAGTGACAACTTGTTCCCTAATTGGCACTGCTCCCTAAAATAAATAAACTGAGTAATGTGCCGCCATTCCACAAACCGTGCAGTAACATAGAGGAGAATAAATTACGAGAACGCGTATAAACAATACCTAAGACGATTCCTAGGGTAAAAAGGGGCAATACTTCTGACAGACTTAAATGAGCAACGGCAAAAATTAAAGCACTAATTCCAATTGCCCCCCAAAGGGGAACATAACGGGTTAAGGCGGGTAATAAAAAGCCTCGAAACATCAATTCTTCATAGAAAGGAGCCGCTAAGGAAGCCGTGAAGAAAAAGATCAGTAAAACGAGGCTATCTTGTGATTCTAAAGCAAGGGATAAAAGCGGGTTACTTCCCCCTTGTCCTTGCCAGAGTTGTTGATTCACTAACGAAACCAGAACCACCAAAGGAACAGCGACAAAATAACCTCCTAAACCCCAAAGAAAATTCTTGAAATTGATGTTAAATTTAAACCAATCTTGCGGCAAAGGTAAAAAGTTTTTGATCGAAAGATAAAGAACGGATAGTCCAGCGATCGCCATAGATACATAGCTAATTAAAACATAAATTGCCTTGAATCGTAAATTGGTTTCAGCCATATTTAGTCCAATTCCTTGAAGAATAAGAGGCAGAAAAAGTTGGGAGAGAATTTGAGAAACCAGAAAAAATCCCACGATCAACACTTGCCAAGTAATTTCAAATTTCCACGGTACTTCCCACCCTTTATTTTGATTAATAGACAGCAAAGATTCATCTTTTTTGATCAGTTGCTGAATTAGGACGAATAAAAGTAAGATGATGCCAATTGAACCACAGATAAAAGGAATCAACGACACAATTAAAAGTTTGGTAATGGCTTTAGAGGCGAGAATTTGTTCTTGGGATTCTAAAGTGGCTAATTCAGCGTTATTGCTTCGCGCTTGATAAATTTGTTTTAGGGTTTGATAGCGAAACCATCCCAATAATTTTAAATCCAGCAAGTTTATTTTATCTTCGCTAAGTTGAGTGGGTTGACTCCAAGCGGTTTGCAGGGCATCTGCGAGCGTATTTTGGGTTTGGCTAATTTTAGGATTAATCATTTCCCATGTTTTAATGGCTTTAGCCGTTTGATGGTTGGCCGCTTGAATAATGCCTTTTTTTAGAATAATTTGATTGAGCAGTCTTTCTTGTTTTTTGATCTTTTTATCTCTCTCTACTGTCAAGGTTTCTGAGGTATATTTTTGTTTGAGTCGTTCTAAATTTTGGGTAAATTCTGTTTGAACTTTTTGATATTGTTTTTCGGCAATTTCATAGGAATCTTTTCCCAATAGCGTATTACGAGGAATGGGAATTTCAAATTTTTCTAAATCCAGTTCAGAACCCTGTAAAATGATGTCAGTTTGGTAAAGTTGTAAATCCGATTGAACTTGAGGTTCTTGAAAGCTGATGAATAGGGAGAGAAAAATTGGAATTAAAACGACAAAGGTTAAAATAGATAAAATAATTTGTCTTAACTTCATCAAAAAGTTGCCTCGTTTTTAGTGATTTAAGGATGATGGGAAGGCCTGACTAAAAGAAAACCTTCTGCTTCTCCTAAAAGGGAAGGATTCTCTAATTGTAACTGATCGAAGACCTCTCTTTCCAAAAGTAAATAATTTTGAGAAGTCAATAATTCTTTTAAGCGGTTATCATCCGCTGAGATAACTTTGCGTTGGCTATAAAAATCGAGACTGGGGCGACTATAATCAAAAGAGGTATAAATAACGGTATTTCGAGGCGTATAATTTTTAAGCAGTTTGCCTACAGGTTTAACGGCAAAAGCTTCATTCAATTCCCAAACCCAATCATTGGAAAAGAAGAATAAGCTTAAACTCAGGGATAACCCGATGATCAAAATTGGAATAAATTGTCTATTTTTATGATAAAGTTTTAAACCTGCGAGAAATAAAGTTAAACCCAAACTAATAACCACTAACCCTAAAATTAAAGAAGCTTGAGTCTGAATAAAATAAATCAATCCCACACTACTTAACCCCCCAATACCCATTAAAATCCAACCTATCCAACGAGGATAATTGACGCTATTTTCCCAAAGTAATCCTAAATAATGTCCCACTGATAAGGCAAAAAAGGGATAAAGGGGCATAATATACCAAGGAAGTTTCGTCTGCATTACAGAAATGAGTCCAAAATACAGAATAATTCCTAAAATAACTAACTTAGAACCTTTTTTTTCTAACGACTTTCCATTTATCCACAAACTACTGGGCAAGAAAAATAACCAAGGAGCAGTGTATTTCAAAATTTCCCAAACATAATAGCCAACCCCTCCCCGATTTCCTTCAACAGCCGTAGATAAGCGACTGAAATTTTGCTCAATAAAATGAACCTTAATAAAGGCATCCCCATAGTGTTGAATCTGTAAACCATACCATAATCCTACAGGGGTGAAACCGATTAGAAATCCTAGCCATAAATAGGGAGAAAGACAGCGTTTAAAGGAATATTGCCACAAGATAAATACTAATAGAATTCCCCCCAATGGAATGACTAATGTTCCTTTACTCAAGGCAATTAAACCGAGACCCATTCCCACTAAAATTAACCATAAACGAGATTGATAGGATTTGACAATTCCCAGTAAAGAAATTAGAAAAAAAGTATTAATCATGCCATCTATCATCGCTAAACGACCATGACGAATCACCGCTAATAAGGTTAAATAAACACAAGCTGATAAAATCGCCGACGAACGATTTTGCCAAACTTCTCGGCCAATTAAGTAGAGTAAAGGAATACTTAATGCAGAAATTAATGCACAAGGGAAACGGCTGGTAAATTCATTAATTCCTCCCAAATGATAACTGAGAGTAATTAACCAGATAGTTAAAGGCGGTTTGAGTAAAAAAGGTTCTCCTAGATAGGTAGGGTATACCCAATCACCCGAATAAAACATATCTTGGGAAACCGTTCCATAATACCCTTCATCCCAGTCTCTTAAGGCGACATTTCCTAAGTTGATTGTCCCCAAGAATAAAGATACAAGTGCTAAAAAAATAGCGTCCCATAAGAGGAAATTTGATCTGTAAATTTTGAAAATAATATTTTTCATTTTTAATGATCATGAATTCCAAAATAATTAAGCTATCGTCAATATTAACAAAGAATAAACCTAGGCTTGCGATTGAGTGACTTGATAAAGATAATATTTTTCGTTGTAGATAAAGGCTTTTGTGAATTGTTGAATTGGCTGAATTTCTAACTGGGGATTTGTCGTGGTCAATTCATGGTTTAAAATGAGTAATAATGACTCATTCGGATATCTGAGAATGGACTGGATCTCTTGCAAAATTTGTTGGTCATCTACCTCCTTTCGATTATGATTAAATAGCACATAGCTACCGACAGTTTGACTTTCAGGATAATAAACTTTTTTGTTAAGATAACCTGAAATGGGAGCGATGGTAAAGTCTTCACTGCCCACAATAAAGAGTTTATCTAGTTGTTGCTGTTGAATAAAATGAGCGACCTCTCGACTTGCAGAATAAGGAATAGATACATCTCTACTGAAAGCCACTAAACCCGCAATTACCTGTGAAACTAAAATAATCAGCAGAAAGGTTTTGCGATAAGTATTGACAAAAGAGTGCCAAGGAATTTTTACTTTTTGAGAAATCAGGGAAGATTTGGGGTAATAACTGGCTAACCACAAGGCTACAATGAGAACAAGGTAAAGATGTCCGTAATGTCTGGCTGACCCTAAAAATTTAAGATAAGTAAAGAGTAATAAGCTGAAACTTCCTGATAAATAGAAGAATAAAGCAACAGGTTTTCGGATGAGTAAAGTGGCAACAAACAATAATAAAAGCAAAGATAAAATTGCAAATAAAACCCCATCAAATAATTTGGAGTCGCTGGGGACTAAAATTAAAATATAACTATTCCAAATTCTGCTCAGGCTCTGACAAAAGCGATAAAAATCTAGTTGCAAAAACCATTGAGACGCTCCTCCTTGTAAAGTACTGTCGGAAGGGGGAAGTAGGGTTATAATAGATACAGCAACTCCTCCTAAATAAATAAAAATACTGCCTAAAATGTCTCTTTTCTTCTGAAAAAGTTTAAGATGAAGCGGTTGAGAAAATAACTTTTCAAATCCTAAGGTTAGGGCGAAAGTGAAAGAAATAAGCAAACAATAAGCATTCGTATTTGCCATCAATGCTAAGATTAAACTTAACCCAATATAGGTCTTTTTCCGAGTTTCCCACAACCAGCAAGCGAGAAAAAGCGTTAGCATCCCAATGACATAATTTCGGCTAATCACTTGATATTCATATAAAGGTAAATAGCCAAAAATAAATAGGATTTTTTGTAGTTTGGTAAAAGGAGAAAAGCGAAGAAAAATTGTAACAGATGTCACTGCCAGCAACCAGTGAAAAAGTTGCATAATAACCGGATTATCAGTAATTTTATTCAATAAAGACAGGCAACTATACCAAATAAAAGGATGTCCCTCGTAGCGAATATTATAAAAAAACTGTCCTAAAGATTCACTGTCTCTGGCAATTAACCATCCGTTAAGTTCATCGCGCCACATGGCATGGCTTAGGATACCCAACAGACCAATGATTAAGAAGATTAACCAACTCCAAAAAAGTTGATGAGCGGATTGACGAGCAGACTTCAAAGAAGCTCGAGGAAACGTTATCTTTTCTGAAATAGCCATGTCGTAGAACGTCAATAAAAGGAATCAATCAAGATTAATAAAAAATCAATAAATGCTCGTTAGTCTAAAAGAAATAACCGACTAGAAAAACGCTCTATGTTATTTTAATTTTATCAGCAGAGCGTAACTAAATAGGATATTATTAGTAGAGCCATTATACAAAATAACAAAAACCGATGTTGTGTCTATTGGGGTTGATCCCCCTTTGCTGTTGTTTATCTCAATGATGGGTAAACAGTAACATAGTTATCGGCTTTGCTACAAGTGAGACGCTTATCTCACAGCATTTAAACTGTTCTGAGATGGGCGGTATTGAAGGGAATCATCTATTATTATTGGTCATTGGCAACCCCTTACTCGATCTCACCCACTATTGACTATTTAGGAGGATAGAAAGCTTGGCTACTCGTGTTATTATTGTGCGTCACGGTCAAAGTAATTATAACGCTGAAAAACGGATTCAAGGTCGGTGCGATGAGTCTATTTTAACGGAAAAAGGCAGAGAAGATGCCAAACTTCTAGGTTCAGTCCTGAAAAATCTTAAAATTGATCAAATTTACGCCAGCCCCCTCCAACGGGCTAAATTAACCGCCGAAATTATTCAATCTTGTTTAACCAATCCTCCCCCTCTACAAGCAACAGAAAAATTATTGGAAATTGACCTCCCCCTCTGGGAAAAATGGGTTAAACAGGACGTTATTGCCCAATTTCCTGAAGATTACCGTTGTTGGCATGAGCGTCCCCACGAATTTAAAATGGTCTTAAAAGATGGCACAGAGCATTACCCTGTGCTTTCTCTATATGAACAAGCAAAAGCCTTTTGGCAAACTGCGTTGACGCAACATTCAGGTCAAACCCTCCTCATTGTTGCCCATAATGGCATTAATCGCTGTTTAATTCTTAGTGCTGTGGGGATGCCTGTTGCTCGTTATCATACCCTTCAACAGTCCAATTGTTGTATTAGTGTCCTTAATTTTGCCGGTAATCTTGGTGATCCTGTTCAAATTGAATCTTTAAACCAAATATCTCATTTAGGCATCTCTTTACCTCCTCCTCGCACATCAGACAACCGTCTACGCCTCCTATTAGTACGTCACGGTGAAACTCAATGGAATCGAGAATCCCGCTTTCAAGGCATTCGGGATATTCCCTTAAATGACAATGGTCGTCAGCAAGCCCAAAAAGCCGCCGATTTTCTCAAAGATACGTCTTTAACCTATAGTGTCAGTAGTCCCATGTTACGGCCGAAAGAAACCGCCGAAATCATCCTGAAAGCTCATCCTGACATCGAATTAAACCTGCAACCCCGCCTAGCGGAAATCTGCCATGGCTTATGGGAAGGGAAACTCGAAACCGAGATCGAAGCCGATTTTCCGGGATTACTCACTCAATGGAAAACTACCCCCGAAACCGTTCAAATGCCTGAAGGGGAAAACTTGCAACAGGTATGGGAGCGCGCTGTAGCCTGTTGGGAAGACCTAGTAAAACACTATAGTAGTCTTTCAACCCCTCAAGTGGGAATCGTCGTTGCCCATGATGCGATTAATAAAGTGATTATCTGTCATTTATTAGGTTTATCCTCCGCTAGCTTCTGGAATATTAAGCAAGGTAACGGAAGCGTCAGTGTAATTGATTACCCTAAAGGTTTAGAGGGAATGCCCGTTATTCAAGCTATTAATCTCACTTCTCACCTTGGCCAAGGCATTTTTGACCAAACTGCCGCCGGAGCATTGTAATAAATGATTGATAAAGGATAATTGAGCAATTTTCGCGTATTTAAACCGCCTATTTTGGCTTGTCTCCTGCTTTCTACCCTCTTCTCAATTACCCATTGACGCATCGTGACTGCTTATGGATATTCTTATTGTCGAAGATGACCTCGAAATCGCCCAATTAATCAAAGAAACCCTTGAAAGAGAGTCTTTTAGTTGTCAAGTTGTTTGGGATGGTTTCACCGCCTTAGACACCATTCAGCAAAACCTCCCCGATTTAATTATCCTGGACTTAATGTTACCGCAACTGGATGGGTTAGAAGTCTGTAGCCGAATTCGTCAGAAACCTCCCGCAAAAGACCCCTATATCCTGATGTTAACCGCCAGAGGGGAAGAAATCGACCGCATTATTGGGTTATCTACAGGGGCTGATGACTACCTTGTTAAACCCTTTAGTCCACGGGAATTAGTAGCGAGAGTGAGGGCATTATTACGGAGGAGTCTGCGTCATAGCTCCTCAGATAGCAATCTTTGTCAAACAGAACATTTTACCCTCGATTTAGACCAACACACCGTTACTCGCCATCTCGATAACCAAGGAGAAGAAATCTTAGATTTAACCACCCTAGAATTTAATTTGATGTCCACCCTGATGAATTACCCCGGTAGAGTATGGAGTCGAAGCCAATTAATTGATAAACTGTGGGGAGATGACTTTTTTGGCGATGAAAGGGTCGTAGATACCCATATTCGTCGTTTACGGAAGAAGATAGAACCTGATCCTGCTCATCCTAGCTTTATTAAAACCGTAATTGGGGTCGGTTATAAATTTGAAGATGGCGGATTGAGTTAACTTAGGGATTGTTGCATAAGTATTGAGGCACAAGGTTTAAATAAATCATCTTTAAAAACCCAATACCTCAGCCCTAAAATCGAACCTAAAATCGAATGAGATTAACCTCCTGCCACCGCCGGAACAATACTCACTTCGTCTCCTGCTTGGAGAACCGTATCTGTTCCCTCTAAAAAGCGAATATCTTCACTATTAACGTAAAAATTGAGAAAACGGCGGGGTTGCCCAGACTCATCACATAAACGGTCTTTAATGCCCGGACAAGCTGACTCTAACGAATCAATTAACTCACCAATAGTTGCCCCGTCACACTCGATAATCGCTTGATTGTTGGTAAATTTTTGCAGCGGCGTGGGGACAAGAACTTTAACAGCCATAAATTCAGTAAAAAGTAATAAAGTAATCTGTAGGGGCGCGGATGTTTAGGCCCAAAACGCTAAATTAAACCTTAAACAAGGGTTTGCTTCCATTCTAAACGCTCTAAGGTACGAGAACGCTCTAATGCTCGTTCAAAGCTATCTAGATTCGCATCGATGATAAAGGGTTCAGCGATCGCTCCTTGAACCGCCTCTTGGGTTTTTAAGCCATTGCCTGTAATATAAACCACGGTGGTTTCTTCCGGATCAATTTTACCAGCTTCGACTAATTTTTTCAAGACAGCAATGGTTGTTCCTCCTGCAGTTTCCGTGAAAATGCCTTCCGTTTCGGCTAAAAGCTTAATCCCTTCGACTATCTCTGTATCATTGACGCTTTCGATATTTCCGCCTGTTTTACGAGCAATCTCAAGGGCATAAACTCCATCAGCAGGATTGCCAATGGCAATCGATTTAGCAATTGTATTCGGTTTAACAGGGGTCACAAAATCCCGTCCTTCTTTAAAGGCGGTGGCAATAGGAGAACATCCTTCCGCTTGTGCGCCACTGAAACGAACAGGTTTATCCTCGACTAAGCCCACTTTGACGAATTCTTGGAAGCCTTTGTGAATTTTGGTGTAAAGTGAACCCGACGCTAAGGGCGCAACGATATGATCGGGTAGTTTCCAGCCGAGTTGTTCTGCCACTTCATAGCCAAGGGTTTTTGAGCCTTCAGAATAATAAGGACGAAGGTTAATGTTGACAAATCCCCAACCGTATGTGTTGCCGACTTCTGAACAAAGACGGTTTACTTGGTCGTAATTACCCTTAACTGCCATTAAAGTGGGATTATAAATTAACGTTCCTAAAATTTTGCCCTTTTCTAAGTCCGCAGGGATAAATACACAACAATCTAACCCCGCATGGGCGGCGATCGCGGCGGTTGAATTAGCGAGATTTCCAGTGCTGGCGCAGGATACGGTGGTGAATCCTAACTCTTTGGCGCGGGTTAACGCCACTGATACCACCCGATCTTTGAAGCTCAGGGTGGGCATATTGACGGCATCATTTTTAATATAAAGATTCTTAAGTCCAAGACGACGGGCTAAACGATGCGATTTAACAAGGGGGGTCATGCCTGTACCGACATCAATCGGATTTTGGCTTTCTACGGGTAAAAAAGCACGATAACGCCAGATCGAATTTGGACCTGCCGCAATACTTTCTCGGCTGACTTGGCGACGGATGGCATCGTAATCGTAGGCTACTTCAAGAGGGGCAAAGGTTTCTTCGCAGATGTGCAACGCTTTTAGAGGGTATTCGGTTCCTCCTTCTTTGGACACCAGTTTGGTGAAGGTGGGGGTAAAGGTCTTTGCTTGCTGTTGGGTGGGGCGATCAATCGCTTGAGTCATCTCAGTTTCCTCGTTTTTTCCGTCATCGTTAAAACGATACTAACACGGTGTCAATGCAGGGTCAAAAATACCCGACTTTTTTTGTCGGGTTTAACTTAATGATTTGTTGTGTAAGGGTTTCCTGTTTTACTGACCTTTTCTTTGCAACTTCGCGGCATACAATACGGTTTAAAGCCTCAAAGATTGATTAGCGTTACTGTTCGGCTCTTAGAGGGTTGTGCGTATAACCTGCAATGGGCTGTAATGCCATTATGGATATTTTTCGAGCATGATTTTGATTTGACAAGAATCAAAAGTTAGATTTTTTGACGAGTTAAGTTGAGATAAAAAAAGCAAATCAAACGCAAATTCTAATTCCTAAGTCGAGCAGATTAGTCCTATTTAGTCCGTTCTAATTACAACGATTCAGTCTTTTGTATCTTCTGATAGAAATAAAACAATTCAAAGGGTAGAAGTCAAGCAATAGTCTATTCAAGTATCTTTAAAACAGGACAAACAGTAAATACATCATATTGACAGTTCTACTATCGAGGATCTTATGAAGACCATTAAACAGTTTTTCCAAAACCTTTCTATTTCTGGGCGACAATTGCTAGTGATTTTTCTAGCAGGTATGATGATTCTGGTCACCACTGCCTGTGGCAGAACAGATGCCGCAACACCTTACACGAGTAATAGCACCACTAACCCAGCAACTGATGGCAAGGTAGAGCATTTAATTCGACAAGCTGACCGCAATAACCAAAAAGTGCGAAATACTCAAGATTATCTTAACGAGGTTACCCCAGATAAACCCCTGACGGAACAAGCAAAAGACTTGGGTAAATCAGCAAAGCGAACCGCTGACAACCTTGGAAAATCGGCACAAAATGCTGTCAAAAATACTCCTGACAAGACCCAAAAAGGATTAAGAAATCTAAAAGAAAATATTGGAGAAGCCATTGATCAAGCCAATGATGCGGCTCAATATACCACAAAACCCTAATTATTTTTAGAGCAAATTTTAGTTTGGTCTATACCCCTTTCTCCTTTCTTGAAAGAAGGGGGCGGGGGTAATCTCCACAAATTCAAGTACAATCGAAAAATAACCATGTTTCTACAAGATACTCAAAGCGATTCTCTCATTAAAATCAGTGATCCTAAACATTTATTTGATCCTAATCAAGCGACGATTCAAGGTCGTCGGCAAACAGGGGAAGAAGAGCAACCTCCTGAATCTTTTGCTAAAAGTCAATTAATCTTTCCGTCAGGTGAACCGCTACCGCAATGCTGGCTCGATGCGAACTACCGAGAGAATTAAAACAGTGAGTAGGGTGGGGGAGTAAAGCCCACCCGATTTAATTAATATTTATATTTAGGAAAATCAAATCGTTATTATTATTATCTCAATCTTATTTATTGAACCCGTCTCTCATCAAACGTTGCTTGATAGAATTCTTGTTTGTGAGTATCTTCCAGCAGAATTTCTACTCGCACCCGTTTGCATTCATTTGAAGGATCTTCAGCGATCGCTGCTAACCAATCGCTAGCGGTTTTAGGTGATATAAATTCACCTTTACAGAGGGGTTGCACCCTGCTTTTTTCTTGTCCTTCGTCCACCATTTTTTCATTTTCGGGTTGACTGTCTAACTCAATTTCAGCCAAGATTTTATATTCTGGTGCAACTTGTTCTACGATGATTTTTTCCCGTCGAAGGGGGACTTGCACTTCAAGCCAGCGTGTCGTCACTTCCTTACGAACCACAACCTCGCCAATTTTGCGTTTATTGTAAGCAGTGACTAATTTTTCTTGCCATAAATTAACGGTAATTTCTGATTCTTTAGCATTCATTGCTTTGTTTAATGGGGATAAAAATTTTGGGATATAAAAACGATTAAAGAGGAAGGGATAAACGAGGGTATAACCGGCGTTTTCCCTATCCCCCTTGTTCCCTTAATTGAGGTTTACGCTTGTCGAATTCGATTCACGTCGCCCAAATTAAAGAAAGTTGGAAAAACGAAAAAATTTAGATTTAGCGATTACGAGGGGTTCGATTTCGGTTATGATCTATGACGGGTTTGCCGTTAGCATCAACCTCTAACTCTTCGCGTCGTAAAGTTTCTTCTGCTGTTACCGTATCCTGTTCTATCGTTTTCTTAACATTCACTTCTTCGCGAACAAAGGCTTGCTTGTGAATGTCAGCACTCTCTTCGTAAACCTCCATTCTGGCGACTTCTCCTTCTTGGAAAGTGGCATCTCCTGGAGAAACAGCTTGAGTTTGACTGGGGGTGCGTCGTTCTATGACAACCCGTTCTTTTTCAATTGGGACAGAAGCACGAGCGGTTTCTGTTTCAACTTTTTTACTGACGGTCACATCGCCTACTTTATGAACCCCTTTATTAGCAACTAATCGCTCTTCGTAAAGTTTAATGACTCCGTGTTCTTTTTGGCGAATGTTATATAAGTCGGGGTCGTAGTCGTAGCTGTAATCATTGCGAGTATAAGGAGTGGTTTGCCGATAATTAGAGGGGCGGTAACTTCCTCGGACTCGTTCTTCGTAATCGTAATCTATTACCGTGTCGCTATCGTATCTAGGCAAGTTTTCCGCTTGCTCTTTGGTAAAGCCGACCGCGTAAATTCGGTCTCGATTGTAGTCTATTTGAGTGCGACCTACAGGCAGTAAGACTTTTTTGCCAAAAATCCAGAATCCCGTGTCAATGACAAAGTAGCGCAGGCGACCTGTTTCATCCACTAAAATATCGTCTACCGATCCCACTTTTTCGTCGTTAACATCTTCGTAAACTGCATAACTGTTGATGTCATTGCCGTCAAAGATATCGTCTTTATAATTAGAGTTGTAGTCTCTGATTTTTACTAAAGCCATGGCTTGTTAATCCTATTCAAGTTTGCTACCTTTCTATTTTCCAAAAAAATTTGACTGATTGCCTCTACTTGTGGCATGATTTAGTTTCAGTCAAAAGTAATATAGTAATAGAATTTAAGTCATAGCCGTCATGGGAATTCATATAAGATAAAAACGTTAAGTTTTATTAAGATAAATTTCTTTTTATAAATAAAAAAATAATTTCTTAGAATCCGTATCTTTCATGGGAAAGAAAAAACAAGAATTTTAACTCTATCTAATAGAGTATGACGTTAGATAGTTTAATTTTATAGCTTTAGACTGAGGACAGTTAGGGGTAAATTTGACATACTAGAAAAAGGGAAAAATCATTAATTGGATTAAGTTTTTAGATGACCCTTTAAGCTTTACGCTTATAAAAAAAAATTTGATCAATCAAAAGTTAAATTAAGAGGCAAAAAATTGTGACTAACATTTCCCATCATTATCATCATCGTGCCACGGGTATCTTTACCACTCAAGCCGAAACCCAACGAGCCATCGAAGCGTTAAGAAATGCCGGTATTAATATGGACGATGTCTCCGTAATCGTCAAGGATAATGACCAGTTGTCCGATAGGGATGATGGACAAGTCCGTCAGGTACATCCCGATCAAGTGGGTAATAAAGCGGACGAAGGAGCTGCCACGGGTGCCGCCACAGGAGGGGCATTAGGAGCGATTACCGGCCTGTTTGTGGGCTTAGGGACACTTGCTATTCCCGGAATTGGCCCCGTTTTGTTGGCTGGTGCAGCGGCTACGACGCTTGTCACTACATTAGCAGGAACGGCAATTGGAGCGGCGGCGGGTAGTTTGATCGGTGCTTTAATCGGTCTGGGCATTCCCGAAGAACAAGCAAGAATCTATAGCGAACGCATTTCCCGCGGTGAATATTTAGTCATTGTGGATGGAGACGAAAGATCGCTCCAGACAGCAGCCAGAATTCTTAAGGATCACGGGATTCAAGAATGGGCAATTAATTCAATTCCCTCATCTGCTTCCGCCAATCCTTCTGAGGTGAATGCAGTTGCGGAGACCCCGATGGTCGTCGTTGTAGATCATCGAGATGAAACATCGAGAACAAAATAAGCTCCCCTTATTAAAATTTATCGCAAATCACAAATCGAGGAATATAGACATGAAAACGCTAAAATTATGGCTTATTGGGAGTGCTTTACTGCTAGGAACAGTCGCCTGTGGCAGTTCACGAACCAGTGCTGATGCCCCATTGGATGTCGGTGGAAAGGTTGACACCCCGCAACAGGTAGAAGCCACTAAAGAAGACGCAAACAACCCAATTCGTCAAGAGCAACTTAATTCTGATATTCGAGCGCGGGAGGAACGCAATCAATGGTTTGGCGATCAGCTTAAAAGAGCGGATGCTGACTTAGAAAGCGAAGTGCGAGCGAAGTTAGAGGCGAATATTCCCAGAAGCCAGTTAGTGGTTGAAGCGAATGAAGGGACTGTCAGCATTAGTGGGACAGTACCCGATCAAAAAGAGTATTCGAGCATTGAGCCATTAGCCAAAGAAATTAAAGGCGTTAAGGCAGTTAAGGTAGATGTTCGAGTCGTAGCCCCCAACAATTGATCTAATTGGGAAACCGTTATCCAGCATTGCTGTCTTCTAACCGCTTAAACTGAACCCACGTTAATCTGTAAATGGCGAGTGTTGATCGTTTCCTCAAACAAATCGGTCGATAAGGCTTGTTCAATCGGATGAACACCGGGGCGTTTTAGTTTCCCCTTAAGGATGAGTTCAGCAATGCTACCTGTTCCGAGTCCGGTGGCTACTGCGGCACTTTCATGCACGAAGGTACTGAGATAATGGACAGAATCGCCCGATTTTTGCCCTTGAATATCACAACGCATGGCCACCCCCGTCCCTGTAAAGCGATCGCTGATTTGGGTCATTAAATGGCTAATTCGAGCGAGAAATTCCACCGTTTTTCCACTTTGTAATACCGTAGAAGGAAGCAAGTGTGCCATCATCCAAGTGGCATGGTTATAAAAATCAGGCACAACGCCAAACTTCGTAATGACGCTATTAACGGGAAAAGACTGCTGTAAAGTGAACGCTTCAGGCATATCGTACCAATAGACATTCCCTCGTCCATAGGGTTGCGGGAAGTCCAAGGTTTCTCTTTCGGTGTAAGGCACAATTGACTGCCAAGTTCCATTTAACCACGCCTCAAAGGGACGTTGCAAACCGATAAAAGTTGTCCGCATCACGGTTACCCCTGCCCCACCCGAACCGGCCACAATGTAACTAAGTTGAATCGCATCCGCTTGATCGAGCTTTTCTACCCCTTGACGCACCATACTGTTAGAAATGCCCGGAAATACCCCCGTGTTGATAATGGCTGTTATTCCTGATTTTTCCGCGGCGGCATGTAAGGCTAACGCTTTTTGAGTAAAATGTCGCTCATCACTGACATCCGTATAATTTACTCCTTGTTCAATACAAGTGCGGAGAACCTTCGCCTCGCGATGATGAAAAGGCCCTGCCGAATGAACCACTAAATCTGCTTTGGCTACGGCGGCGTTTAGCTGTTCTGGGTTAGACAAATCTAGTACTTGAAACTGTACCTTAGAGCCGAGTTGTTCTAGGGCAGCTTCTGCTAAGTGCGAATTGCGTCCTGTAATCGTCACTTCAGCGTCGGTATGCGCCAAGATATCCTTGGCAATGTTTCTGCCAATGCGCCCACAACCACCGATAATTAAAACTCGTTGCATAAAATTCGTTCCTATATTATCATTCCAAAGAAAGTTTTCTGGATTATTCCTTTATTTTTTGTGATTTTTTCTGCCAATTTGAGAATTTATGAGGGAAGTGGCTTTTTGTTTTCACAGCGTGTCATCGGGATTAATACCTAATTCCCTTAATTGGGCGGCTAATTTTTCTGTTTTTTCCCGCGCTTGAATCGCTCTACTTTCTGCCGCTGTCGCTCTACTTTCTGCTTGAATTGATGACTCTTGTGGAGTAGGAACGATCATCCCGTCCTCCTGAAAATAGCGTAACTGATTTTTAGCGATTCCTAAATAAAGTCCTAATTGTTTGCTCCATAACCATCCTTGTTCATTGGCTTCAATGGGTTCATATTTTCCACTGATTAGGGTAAATCCTTTAAATTCTAAGCTTTCAGGGTCAAACCAGAAATAGTCAGGGGTACGGAATATATCTTGATAAATTTGTTTTTTTTCTTCCCTATCCACCTTGGCAGTACTCTCTGAGAGAATTTCAATAATGACATTAGGATATTTCCCGTCTTCTTGCCAGACAACCCAACTTCTACGATTTTGATTTCGAGTTGTTCCCAATACCACAAAAAAATCAGGACCGCGAAAATATTCAGATTTTTTCTGATTTGGACTATAGTATATGCTTAGATTTCCTGTTGCAAAGTAATCGTCTTTATCTTGCCATAGCCATTCTAAACATTCAATTAATAATAAAATCTGTCGCAGATGTAAATTACTTTCCAATGGGGGTTCGTCACTCCAAAATTCTCCTTGAGGAAAGATTATCTCATGGTTTTGGTCTGTATCGGTAGAAGATAAGGGTTGAGCGAGCGTCATGGTGCTATATTGTGTTATTTCTAATAATATTTTAATTGAGAGAGGAAAAATGTTTATTTTCCGTAATGCGCGTTTCAATCTGATAAATATATATTAACCTGAGTTCTGGTTAAGCAGACTGAGGTTATATTAGCCTCTGTTTATCGTCAATGGGATTAAGAATTCTATCCTTATTACCCGAACGACTTGATTAGACGCCAGCTAAATCTCCTACCCCTTTTTTTCTCATATAAAAATTAAAACGAATTATCTTTTAAATATTTTTGTAATATAAGGTGCATTTTAGAATTCTCCCCAATTTCCCAAAAGCAAAGTCTTTGTACCTCGCCTATCAAGTCCTCTTTTAGGGGTTAGTCACCGAATTTCGGAAATCTTTGAGCATCTTTGAAATCCCTCGTTGTGATTCTAAGAAAACATGAGCGCAATTACGACCTGGCATCCCTGAAATTGAGCCACCAGGATGAGTGCCGGCACCTGTCAGGAATAATCCAGCAATGGGAGTTTGATAATTGGCAATTTCTGGTAAAGGACGTAAAAAAACCATCTGTTCAAGGGACATATCTACATGATAATAGTTACCTCGATAAGCCCCCAATCGTTGTCCTAATTCGGCGGGACTTTCAACTCGACGGGCGATAACAGAATGATTCAAATTAGGAGAATAATCAGCTAATTTTGCCAAAACTCGATCTGCAACTTGATTTTTTAAGGCATCCGTCCATCCTGTCCCATTTAATCCTGTTCCCTCTGCGCCTGCAATTTGATAGGGGGCAAAAAATTCAATCCACAAGGTATGTTTACCTTCAGGTGCCATGGAGGGATCTAATTGGGTGGGCATGACGACATAAAGAGAGGGATCTTGATCGGGAATTCGACCTCTAGCCGCCTCATGGTGCGCTGTTTCCACCTGTTCAACCGAATCCGCGATTAAAACAGACCCAATTAAATAATCATCTTGATGGTGATAGTTATCAAATCTTAAAGGTTCAGCCAACGCACAGTCAATTTTGAGGAGACTTTCATTATTATTGATAATGCGTTTATCCAGTCGCTGACGTAAATTCCCATCAACCCTATCGACATCACTGGCATCTACTAAGTTCAAAAATAACCGTTTAGCATCAATATTAGAAATAACTGCGGATTTAGCACGGTATTCTTTACCGCCTGATACTCTCACCCCTACCGCTTTTCCGTTATCCACTAGGACTCGCTCTACCGTTTGCTCTGTTAAGACGACTCCTCCTTCTTGCCTGATTCGTTTCAACAACGCTTCCACCAATGCACCCGTACCCCCTCTAGGACGTGCCATACCGGGGTGATGCCGTAGTGCCATCATCATTGCACCAATGGCTAAATTCTTTTGGGAGGGAGACATCCCTAATTCAGCCGCTAAGCGCGCTAAAGGGGCTTTTAACCAAGGTTCAGTAAACCATTCATCCAGCAAATCCTCTGCACTGGTGAGCATCGTTCGTAGGAAATCTAACGCTTTGTAAGGAGTCCCCACTAACTTTAATAAATCTTTGATCGCTTCAATATTATAGTTACGAAGAATATTAAAAATAGACTGCGGTGGCGCATTAAAAATGGGTACTAGCGCGTTAATAACTTGCTGCCAATAATGAATAAATTTTCGATACCGTTCGGCTTCTTGAGGATTAAATTGAGCAATCTCACGACACGTTTCTTCCACTGAGCGACGCCCTAAAAAATAGCGTCCGTCGGGATGAGGACAAAAGACAACAGGGTCACAGTAAAGATAGTCTAAACCGTACCGTTTAAGGTCTAATTCCTCAACAACGGGGCTCAGATGAATAAATTCGTGGTCAATGGCACAAAGATTAAACTTAAAATTGGGGGCTTCTTCTGGCATCGCCTCTTCTGTGGTTGCCGCCCCTCCGGGTACTGACCGTTTTTCTAATAATAAAACCTGATAGCCTGCTTTGAGCAAGTAAGCAGCACAAACAAGACCGTTATGTCCTGCCCCGATGATGATAATATCGAAGGTTTCCATAGATATAGATAATGATAATGGCAAAAAAAATTAAAAATTAAGGCGGTTACAATTGAGAACTTATCATTATTACGTGATGATTTTATTCTCTAAAAATCCTAACACAATTAATTTTCCAACTCTACTGTTCGATAGAGATAATTCCAAAGAGATATAAAAAACTTGTCCCCTTTGAAAGATGTTACTGGAAACCTTTATATCTTATCGTAAAAGTAATGGTAGTCCCTTAAAAAATATTTATCATGAGTAATCAAACGCCCCAACCTTCTGAAGAATCAAATCGTAAAGAATCAAATCGTAAACCCATTCACCAACCCTTATCGCCTGAGCAGGTTTCTCCCGAACAAAGAGCCGCCCATCAAGAAATTATGGAAAACGAGAAGCCAACCGTTAATCCGGGCGATCGCATCGATGATGACATGACCCTAGAAGAAAAATCCCAACAAGTGGCCGTTAATACGGGCGATATCACCGGCGATCGCATTGTGGTTCCGACTTACTTCGTTGTAGATGATCCCGAAGAAGGTCAAAAAGCATTACACCATGTTAAAGATGCCGAAGAAATTTCAGATGTGATTCGTCAAGCACGGGTTGATGAGGAGTCGGGGGAACGAAAATGGTGGTAAAATAGGGAAAAGTTAAGCATAAAGTTAGCCTTATTCAAAATAAGCGACGATTAACAATTTTCTATCAGATTTGTCTCATATTCAGAGAGCCAATCTTATGCCAAATGGATTTTTACTCAGTCGAGTTTTATTAAAATTTCAAAGCAAATCAGATGATTTGTTAAGAGAACTTTCGGCAGTTGCCCGTACTCCAGATGGCAATCTTTGGCTTGGCTCAGATGAATTCCTAACCCTAGAACGTCTTACCCCCATGGGGGATTATGTTTATGGAAATCATAAAACATTTCACATCAAAGATTATATTGATATTTTTGACACCGATTCGGAAATTGATATTGAAGGGTTAGATTATGCTGACGGTTATCTGTGGGTAACGGGATCTCACAGTTTTAAACGAAATAAAACAAAGGGCAAAAAGCCTACAAAAGATATTGAACGCCTATCGGAAATTGAGCAAGATTCTAATCGCTTTCTCCTAGCCCGCTTGCCGGTTCTAAATGGAGAATTAGTCCCAACTTATGCCCGTTCTGATGATGGGGAAACCGCTCTGTCGGCGGCTTGCTTAGAAAAAATAGAAAACCACAATTTAATAATGGAAGCGTTAGCCAAAGATGAACATTTGGGTCGCTTTTTATCGATACAATTGCCCTCTAAAGATAACGGATTTGATATCGAAGGACTCGCCGTTCGAGGCAATCAAATTTTCTTGGGATTACGCGGCCCCGTGTTGCGCGGATGGGCAATTATTCTAGAAATAGAGGTAGAAGTGTCTGCACCGGGGGTACTCACGCTGAAAGATTTAGGGGATGGGGTTTTTTATCGGAAACACTTTCTAGACCTCAATGGTTTGGGAATTCGGGAACTATATTTATATAACGGGGATTTACTCATTCTAGCAGGGCCAACCATGGAATTAGAAGGAGCGATGCAATTATTTCGCTTGAAAGATGTCCTTGATCATAGTCAGGACACCCTCTGGAGTCAAGATTCGGGTTATTTAACGGTTTTGTTTGATTTACCTTTTACGATTGGCTCAGATCATGCCGAAGGATTAACCTTGCTGCCTTGTCTGGGTTATGAAAACGGTTTAATGATTGTTTATGATGATCCTAATGAGAATCGTCGTCCTGAAAAACAGGCAATTTTTGCTGACGTCTTTCGATTACCGGATTGAGGGTTGAAAGTTAATCAATGAGTCCCTCTTCCCTAGCGCGTTTTAGTGTTAAAATTCGCAAGTTTTTATCTTCTTCAGGGTAAATTTCGAGTACGTCTTGCAATTTTGTCCAATAGTGACGAATCATCCGTTCAGAGACGTGTAGCTTCTTAGCGATCGCTTTATCTTGCAATCCTTCTTCAAAAGCCAATCGGACGACATCTAACCATTCTGGTTTAATCTCTAAACCCACCTTTAAGTCTTTAGTATGGGTTAACCCTTGCATCGCCCAATTCACCCGACTTAACATATCTGACTCTGATAACCCTTTATCTGCAATGGTGAATCCCCCTTGATGACTATCAATATCGTGTTTGAGACGCATTAAAACTTTGATATAGCTACTTTGTACCATGATATTAAGTTCAGGATAATGTTTTAAGGTATTTTTTAAAAACTGTAATCCTGTTTCAATATCGGCAGTCGCTCCCGTCTTTTCGGGTAAAGATAAATCCATCACCACTAAGTCAAAGGTTTTCATATTAAGCCATTGCGTTGCTTCTTGAGCCGTTTGCGTCGTTAAACAATAGGCATCAGAATAGCGTTCTTGAATGACTTTAAGTGTTCCTTCGAGAATCAGAGCATGATCGTCAATAATAAGAATAGAAAGCATATTTCAAAAAAGAGAATCCTTGAAGCTAACATCAAACGAATCAAATGGTTTAATTGTCTTTTTTTTCTAAATAGTATTCAGCAATATGCATTAAATCATCCATACGTTTTGGCATCATTGACGCTTCAATCTCTTCAGACAAAGAAAGATTATCCGATTCAGCCAAAGATTGGAGAAAATGAGAGGCTTGAGGACCTAATTCGCCTTGATGTGCTAGCCCTAAACTCGAAGCTAAGGCATCATACCAAAAACCATTCTCAGCATACAGTTCTGCCCTATCCGTTTCTTGGCTCAGTAAGGTTAAGGTTTGTGCTACCTTAAGCGGCATTTCAACTTGTCGAAATTCTGCTTTTTGAATGAGCCAATCCCCATTATTTTGCCGAATAGCCACTTGCCAAAGATACTTTTTACTGAGGGTTAAGGGCAGTTGATGGGGCGGAAAAGATAACTGATTAATTCCCTCTTCACTCTGAAATCTTAAAGGATTTCCTCTGGCGTGAATATTCCCTTTTTCATCGAATTCAAATAACCGAAAATCGGTTTCATAACTAGATGATTGAGCTTTCACTATCCAGACAAAAGAAGGCATATTTGAAAAGGTTTGACCGACATACGTTTGCGGTGCAAGAAGAATCAAAAGCGGTTGGTTTCCGCCCCCTCTAACCCCTGTTGATTTAGAATAATCTCCTGCCCTTTCCTGTTGAGAGGGTGGCACGTAGTCTGCTAGAGCGATTCCTGCAAAAGCCGTGATGCTCAAAAGTAACATCGGCAGAAAAACGAGTTTAGGTGTGATAGTTTTCATGAGATTTTAAATCAAATTATCATTAAAAAGATTACTTTTTGAAATAAAGCTTATGTTGAATAAACGCCATCAACGAAGCTAACTTGAATTGTTTTTGCGGTAATAAAGGCCAACTTAACTCACATAGAATGCCTCGGGGCTGTAGCCTTTCCCGTCGGAATATTCCCTTTAACCGTTTGGCTAATTTTTGAGCTTGCTGAGTGCCTAGACACTCTGAAATAACGTTTTTTCCAGTGCCGTTATCTTGAATACTTAAAATATACCATCCTTCCTTTTCCGTGCCAATCGCGTCAATCCGAATGACGCCTTGAGCGTGTTTACCGATATTACATAAAGCTTCTTCAAGAAATTGACAAAGTTCCTGTTTTATTTCAAGCGTCAAGGGCGTAGAAATAGGATCGAAAGCACGAATTTTGACTTTCAATGTGGTAAAGCAAGGCAATTTTCGGTTAAGGGTACTGCTATAAACTTGGTAAAACAACTCATGAAGCGGATGTCTTAAATCGAGTATTAACCCACTACCTAATCGTAAACTTTCTGAGGGATGCAAGGAGTCTTGCCTGAGATACTCACCAATGCCCCGAATTTCTTGATTGAGGTATTCTAAGTCCCTTATTATCTCTTCATTTTCTTTGTTTCTCGCTTTCTTTAAAGCTGTTGCTAAGGTTTGTAAGGGTCCATTATGAATAATGGTTAAGGTTTCTTCTATGGTCTGTTGACGCCCTGCTAATTGTAATAATAAGCTACGGTAAGACAGATAAAAACTACTCAAAATGATCCCGTTCAATCCTAATGCTAATAGAGCAGGAATAATCGGTAACCACCATCCCCCTAGCAAAAAAAGATAGCCAATTACTATTAAAATCAAACACGATATAACCACAGCCAATAAATTCTTAATCGGGGAAACGGTTAAGTGACTTAGATAAATCCCTCCTAATCCCCAAGCAATAATCCAAAGATATTCCCATCCTTCTGCTAAACTTCTTAAAAGGGGTCTCCGATCAAGGACGGCACTAAGAATTTGACTAATGGCATGGGCTTGAAATTCGACCCCATAAATCTCTCCTTTTACTTGAGAAGAAAAAACGGTAGTAGTATAAACCAAATCCGGTACGCTGGGGGTGGTCATCCCAATTAAAATTAAACGATCTTTTAAGGATTGGGCGTTAATGTTGCCTGATTTTATATCTTTTAAAGAAAAGGTTGGAAAACCTTGGTGATTATTGCGATAATTTAATAAAATTTGTACCCCTCCTGCTTCTGCATTTACGTAACTTCCTGTATGAGCAAAAAAACGCGGAAGTTCCACTGTCCCGAAACGCATGGTTTTGGGATCTTTTTGTCCATTTTCTAGGGTAAAACCTTCTCGGATTAAATAGGCTTCAGCAAGGCGTAAGGCCAAAGAAAATTGATAATCGGGGTTATTCTTAACATAGGTTCCCAGTAAACTACGCCGCATTCGTCCATCAGCGTCAGGCAGAGCATCAGAAAAGCCGATTTGGGTGGCAGGTAAGGCAGTCGGTGGCGCAATTCCTAAGCCTAAAACTTGTTGAATACCGAAGAGATTGGAGGTATTTTGTAAAATTTTAACGATTTGTTCGTGGCCAGGTTCCACAGGAAGGTCGCGCACGATATCTAAGCCAATGGCTCTGGGGTTATATTGTTGTAAATTTTGGATCAAGCTAGCAATTTCAGCATCTGATAGAGGATATTGCTTTATTTCCCGAATATCTGATTCATTAATGCCAATAATAACAATTCGTTCATCTCTTGCTTCTAACGGGCGTAAGTGCAACAACCCGTCAAAGCTCGTCCATTCCCATCCTTGTAATAAACCTAGCCCCCGCGCCAAAATAATGACTATAATAATTGTCATTCCGGGAAGATTGTTCATCCCTCTTTCTAACTTTTTAAAAATTGGCTTTTTCCACATAGTGGGAACAGGGTTGCGTAAAAGACGGAAAAACCACGATCAGACTTTAAGGCAGAATTCAGAGAGTCTGAGAAAAAAAGGCAAAAGAATAGAAGAAAATTTCAAGGATGCAAGCGGTCTATTTATAACACAATCCTTAAGTATTTGAATTCTTCCTTCTCAATTCTTCATTTTGCTTTGAGCTAAGCTACAACTCTATGATACAAAACCGTTCATCCAGTAAGCAATTCTGTTTTCGGTAGTCACGATTTCACTTTTCGGAAATCAATCACTATCAACTCATTACAACGAAGACTGGCTCTATCTGGGAATGACTAGGATAATTGAAAAAATTAGTGATAAAATAAGGTTATCAACTGCCATCAATTGGACACTATGCAACTCCACCTCAGCACTTGGCCAGAAGTTGAACACTATTTACACACTTCATCAGGTATCATTCTCCCGATCGGTTCTACTGAACAACATAGCCCGATGGGCTTAATTGGAACGGATGCCATTTGTGCTGAAGTGATTGCCAAAGGAGTTGGGGAAACAACAGGAGCCCTCGTCAGTCCGACGCTTAATGTGGGAATGGCCTTACATCATACCGCCTTTCCTGGCACGATTAGCCTACGCCCCAGTACCTTAATTCAGGTGATCATCGATTATCTTACCTGCTTAGTAAAGGTGGGATTTACACGGTTTTACTTTATTAATGGTCACGGGGGCAATATTGCGACTTTAAAGGCGGCTTTTTCGGAAACTTACTATCATTTATCTTTCTTGAATCTCCCGAATGCCTCTCAGGTTCGGTGTGAAGTGGGAAATTGGTTTATGTGCCGTTCTGTGTATCAATTAGCCAAAGAATTATATGGCAATCAAGAGGGTTCCCATGCTACGCCTTCAGAAGTTGCTTTGACTCAGTTTGTTTACCCTGAATCGCTCAAAAAAGCCCCTTTATCAAAAGAGGTCGCGTCGGGCTATCCTATTTATGGGGCTGAAGATTTCCGGCGACATTACCCCGATGGACGAATGGGGTCAAATCCTGCCTTAGCAACACCAGAACACGGAAAACAATTCTTTGATACTGCGGTGAAAGAGTTAAGCGAGAAATATCTTACGTTTTTACAAGCTAATTAACTTTTTAATTTAAATTTATGTTATTAAAAATTTGTGAAAACGAGCCGATCCCTTTAAGCTTGTTCTAGCCAATCATAAATCCGATTTAATTCTTCGAGCGTTACTAGACCATATTGCCAGAGAACCATCGGCAAGGGACCTTGGTATTGTTCCATAGATCGTTGGGCGATCGCAAGGGAGTCTGGCGATAAGGCCAATTCCTCGCGCAGGAACTGTAAAAAACGGGAGTAATTGTTGCTTTGCATGGATTTTATTGAATTGAGGTTAGAGAAGGCCACGAAAATAGCAATTCAGTACATTAGTCTGATCTTTGTGACACAGACTTAGAATTATGGCGCAAGGGGGATTAAAGCGCAAGAGACTTTTTTTGATCTTAAGATTTATTTAAGATTTCAGAAGAGTAGGAATCAATCAATGGTTATCCTTCAAATCGTCAGAGAACAAATTCAGTGGGAAGACTGAAGAAATTGCCGTGCTAACGGTCATTTGCATTGAGGGATGCCGCAGATTTTTACAGGAGTCAGGGAATCGAGAATCGTAGGAGAAATAAATGGTTTCCAACGTTCAGTGATTCGACCACCACTGATGGGTCAGCAGTTTTATTTATCAAATGTCCTGAGGCGTTGTGGGGAGAATCTCACTTCCTTAAACACTGGAGGTTTGATCAGTCGATGGCAAAAACTTGTCTACTGACTATCCGTTATTTTGACACAAAAAATCGGTAAAAAGCATTTAATTTTGTAAAGAAAAAAAGGGCATAATTGAGCAAAATACCCGTCGTTTTCAGAGAAGGTTTTCAGTAAAATTACTGAATTGTTTTCAGGGGAATAATTTCGAGGTGATCACCCACTTGTAATCCTAGAGATTGCGCCCGTCCTGCGGCTAATTCAATGACTTGATCAACGTCAGTCGAGGGGCCATAGACAGGGCAGGGATCAACCTTACAGGGGGGAACATGGGGAAAAATAGCTTTGATCTCCCCGTCCTTTAAGAAGATCATATCTAAAGAAATAAGGGTATTTTTCATCCAGAAACGAGCAACTTTAGGCGGCGAAAAGGAAAAAAGCATCCCTCGATTAGGGGCTAACTCAGTGCGATACATTAGCCCTTGCTGTTGCGCTTCTGGTGTTGCGGCTACTTCTAATTCGATCACGGCTTGCTCGACTTGAAACTGAGCCGTAATGGGTAAAGGTTGAACCTTGGGAACATTTAACGAGGGGGGACGTTGTGTCGTCAGAGGAGTCAGCGCGGAACATCCCGTCAGGCTAAACCCAGCGAGCCAAATCAGACAAGTGGCATAAAAAATGAAGTCACCTTTACCTTTATTCATAAGAAGATGCCGTAGGGCAATATTAGGTTGTTTCATGGCATCAAGACAAAATTGACGAAAAAAAAAGATGATTCCTCAGGAAAGACAAACGCTACAATCTTACAATATAGCGTTAATTAAAAGAAAGCTTATCAGAAGATGCTACGGTAAGCGAGCGATCGCTACCCTGGGAAAGACGTTAAGCTCAACGCTCAAAATCATCGCCTTTTAGGACGAATAGCCTTCATGTCCGAAACGACTATCCAATGCGCCAATCCCGGTTGCCAAGCTATCAATTCGATAGACCGTCACGAATGCGAACAATGTCAGACTCCCCTAATCAAGCGATATCTTTGGTCGATTGGGGATTGGATTAAGGCGTACCGTGTCGGCGAATTGCTCGAAGAACGCTATCTCCTGAAATATCCGCGCATTTTGTTAGATACGAAGCCCGGACTAACCCCAAATACTCCCGATGAGATGCCGGGAGAAGTTCAGCCCTATTTAAAGCTTTTTCCCTATCGGGTACATATTCCTCAAATTTATAGTTACTTTCCCAGTCCAGAGGAGGCGATTAAGCTAGACGTTTGGTTATTAGAATATGGCAGTCTTCCATTAACCCAAAATGGGGAACTCCGCTACGGAGAAGCCTTTTTACCGGCTTTAACCGATCGGTGGGGGTCAGCTAATCCCTTGCGTCAATTACACTGGTTATGGCAAATGGCCAAGCTGTGGCAACCGCTTCAAAGTAAGGGAGTAGTATCCAGTTTACTGGATCCTTCCCTGTTAAAGATTAACGGTGAACTGGTACAGATTCTGGAATTAAAACTCGACCCCAATCAAGCGGTTATGCTGAAACAAGTGGGAAAACTGTGGTCATCGTGGATAGAAACCGCCTCTTCTAGTTTGAGGTCTTTTTTGACGGAATTATGCCAACGTTTAGAACAGGGCAAGATCAATAACGCTCAATCTTTAATTGAGGTGTTGGATAAAGCGTTAGAGGAGTGCAGTCAATCTTACCAATATCGTTACGAAATTTTTACAGCCACTGATCAAGGACCGAGTCGGGAACATAATGAAGATGCCTGTTATCCTCCAGAAAATGAACGCATTGACACTCAAACAGCGCAACCGGCCTTAACCATCGTTTGTGACGGCATTGGCGGCCAAGAAGGAGGAGAAATTGCCTCAGCTTTAGCGATTGAAACCTTAGTAGAAGAATTTAGTAAAGTGATGGTAACGGCTTCCCCTAAACCGCCTTCTCTACAAATGGAAGCGATTGAACAAGCCATTAGAGTGACCAATAATCGCATTAGTCAACGCAATGATCGGGAAAATCGCCAAGAACGGCAACGCATGGGAACGACTGCCGTCATTGGGTTATCTCGCCATCATGAAATGTATCTCGCTCATGTGGGAGATTCTCGGATTTACTGGATTACCCCAGATAGCTGTCATCAAGTGACGGTAGATGATGATTTGGCGTCGCGGGAAGTGCGTCTAGGCTATTTACTCTATCGCAATGCGGTAGATTATCCTAATGCTGGGGCGTTAGTTCAAGCTTTGGGGATGAGTGATGGAAAAGCCTTACACCCTAACATACAACGCTGGATTTTAGCGGAAGATTGCATCTTTTTGCTTTGTTCTGACGGCTTAAGCGACTATGATCGGGTCGATCAATATTGGCAGACAGAAATTACCCCCTTACTTCAGCAAGAAACAGAGATTGAGGCGGTGGGAAAACGCTTAATTGAGATTGCAAACGAAAAAAACGGTCATGACAACGTGACAATTGCCCTGATTTACTGTAAGGTGAGCGTTCCTGATACTATTACCCCTTTAGTCTTTACGGATGCTCTCTCCATAGAGGAGACAACGCTGTCTAATTCACCAGAACTTGACCCCTTAGCGACTCTTGTGCCGGAAGAAGACGAAAATACAGAAATACAGCAAGAACTGCCCAAACAAAGTCATGTATCAGCAAAAAGCAAAAGCCCAATTGCTATCCTTCTAGGTATTTTATTATTGGTGGGTTTAAGTGGCTTCGGCCTTTGGCAGTTTCTTAAAGCCTCAGATTCTAATCCCCCTGATGAAATAAATCCCCCAACGGAAGACGTCAACCCCAGCGCAACAGAAACACCCCTTTTAGATACAGAGAATTGAAGAGAATAAACGGATTACGAGTCACTACTCTCTCCTCACTCGTAAGTAGCCTTATTCAGCCGAGTTTGAGATAACCTCATGAAAACGACTCAAATCAATATAGGTTTCTCCTTCGGGGGTGTGGGTGAAAATATCCACAAAGCGGTGATTCGGTAAGACTTCTGATAGCGTATATCCATGACGGGCATGAATCGTTTGGGAGAACGTTTCGTCAATTCCCGTTAAAGCAACCCAGATTTCGGCATTTTTCTGCGCTAACGTAGTCATGGTTTCCCCATGGAGAGGACTATCTTCATCAATAGGGTGCATTACTAACCAGCTTAAGGCAAAAATTGGGGTTTGCGATCGCAATAATTTTAAATTATAAAATCTTCTCAGTTGATATCCTTCTGCGCTCATTTCATTCTTGAGTAAACTCACTTGAACTTGGGCTTCTAAAATGCGATTTTCTCGTCGATTAGCAGTGCGAAACATCAAGGTTAAAAGGCCATTATGAGGACAAATTACCATGACATCGCTAAAGACAACTTTAGCAGTGGGGCGGGAAAAACGAGCATACATTAATCCGGTTAAAATTGTCAGTAATAACAACCCTAACCATGTTTCAAAGCTAACGAGAAGTTGGGCATATAAACTCTCAGGGTACATTGAGCCATAGCCGACAGTAGATAGGGTTTGAATGCTGAAGAAAAAAGCATCTTTAAATGAACCTGACTGGGCATTAGCAATGCCATTTCCCGTGGTTAAAAAGGCAAGAGCAAACAGGACGTTAATACTGCCATAAAAAAGAGTAATTAAAAGTAAAAAATATCGCCAACGTAAAGACAGTAACCAATGATAAAGATCATGAGTAGCTGGATGAAACAAATCAACTTTAGTGTTTTTTTGAGAAGTCCGAAGATATTTAAGATTACGCTTGCGACGAGATTGAGCAACTAGCTTATTGTTTAACCACTTTATCATATCGTAATCCTAGTTTGGGTTAGGGAGCAAAATGTAATTTAATCGAAAACCAAAAATAACCCATCTTTCATTTTAGGTTGATTAACACCGACTGACTAATTTGATGACAAATTACAGCGTTTCACGACTTGAGAAGGTACAGGATTGATGGCAAGGGAGCAAGGTTTGCGCTCAGAGGGGTAAGATAATTATTAACTCACAATTTGCTATATTAGGCCGGGTGATGGCATTGAAGAATGATTACAATCCTTCCGCCAGTTGTTTGAGCGATTGTAAATTATGACTGCAAAGAGTGGGTAAATGTTGGGTGATTTTTTCTACTGACCAATGCCACCATTGTAATTTTAATAATAAATTGATGATTTCTTCATCAAACCGTTTTCTGATGAATTTTGCAGGATTGCCTCCTACAATACTGTAAGGTTCGACATCTTTCGTAACGACTGAATGAGCGGCAATAACGGCACCATCGCCGATCGTAATACCGGGCATAATCACCGCATTATACCCTAACCAAACATCATTGCCAATCTGGGTATCGCCTTTGTGAGGCCAAGCCTCTGTGGTTGCCTGTTGCCACCCTTGACCAAAAATTGTGAAAGGATAAGTTGTAAAATGGGAAAGATGATGATTTCCCCCATTCATCATAAATTTTACGTGACTGGCAATAGCACAAAACTTCCCAATGATGAGTTTATCGCCAATAAAATCAAAGTGATAAAGGACGTTTTTCTCAAAGTTTTCTGGGTTATCGAAATCATCGTAATAAGTAAAATCACCAACAACAATACGAGGGTTTTTGACTAAGTTCTTCAGAAAACATAAATTTTGATCGGGAAAAAGAGGATATAACGTATTAGGATTCGGCTCGGAAATCATTGCCATTTTAGATTTGAGATAAGAAGACAGTTTAGAGGAAAGTTTATCCTCCGGAGAAGGGATTAATCAATCCGCGAGTAGAGATAAATTAACTCAAATTTAAAGCTTTTTTGGGATTTATTTGAGTGTGTAGGCAGTATGCTTAAGGCAAGAACAATATGAGGAAGAGGGCGGCTGACAAGAGCCTCGGTCAAACTCGATCAAAAGGGTTTAGCTATTGTCCTGCTTATGCTACTCTTATGAGTGGATATCGCCTCTAGAAAACCCTAAGTAAACTGGAAAATTTTTCTCAAAATAATGTTAGAACTCTATCAATTTGAACTATCCCAGTATTCTGAAAAAATTCGCCTCATTCTCGATTATAAAGGCTTAAATTATCGTAAAATCGAAGTTGTCCCCGGTGTCGGACAAATAGATGTCTTTCGATTATCTGGACAGCGACAAGTCCCTGTTTTAAAAGATGGGGAGACGATTATCGCCGATTCTACAGAAATCGCCTTTTATTTAGAGCGTGAATATCCAGACAAACCGATTTTACCCTCAACTCCTCTGCTGAAAGGTCAATGTCTCTTGATTGAAACATGGGCAGATCATACCATCGGACTTCAAGGACGTAAAGCCCTAATTGGGGCGTTAAACGACAATCCTAACTTTCGCACCGCCCTACTGCCTCAAACCGTACCCGATGTCGTAAAATCCATGTTAGGAGCAGTTCCACGGGAATTTTTAGATTTACTAGGGGCTAGTGTAGGCTTTGGCAAAGAAGAAATTAAATCCGCCCGCCAAGAACTCAAACAGGCATTAGAAGCGTTATGTCTTATTTTAGAAGATCGCCCCTATTTAGTGGGAGATAAGCCCACGTTGGCGGATTTTGCAGTGGCAGGTTTAAGCATTGTCCTCAAATATCCCAAAGGTAACTATTTAGCTGTGCCAGAGGAACTAAAAGGTAAAGGCATTCCGGGATTAGGCGATAATAGCGCATACGATATCTTTTTTAACTGGCGAGACCAATTTTATACCCAATATCGTCACCCCATGAGTGGTAATGATTTTTCGGACGAGGATTATCCTAATCCTATTAATATTGATTGAATTAATAAGGCATTTTTTAACGGAAGAAAGGAAACGGATCACGAGTCAAACAAAAGAGCATAGTGGTTATCTTACAAAATCCCTAATAAAGTGACCAATAACGCCTTTTGAGCGTGCATTCGGTTTTCTGCTTGATCCCATAGACGAGAAGATGGACTCTCCATTACCCGATCCGTAATTTCTTCTCCACGATGAGCCGGCAAACAGTGTAACACGATTGCATGGGGATCGGCGTGAGAAAGGAGCTTTTCATTAATTTGGTAGGGCTGAAACAGGGGAATTCGGCTTTCTGCTAAGTTTTCCTGTCCCATACTTGCCCAGACATCCGTATACAATACTTGTGATCCGTCGACTGCCGCCATTGGATCGGAGGTTAAGGTGATTTCTGCCCCTTTAACAGACATTGCTTGTGCTTTTTGCACAATTTCAGGGTCAGGCTTGTAATGATCGGGTGTAGCGACCCGTATCTTCATCCCCATCAATGCGCCTCCCAGAATCAAAGAATGAGCAACATTATTACCATCTCCTAAATAGGTTAAAGTAATACCCGACGTTTGACCAAAAGCTTCTTTAATCGTCAATAAATCCGCTAAAATCTGACAGGGATGCTCCAAATCACTGAGAGCATTAATAATGGGAATATCTGCATATTGGGCAAAAGTCTCTAAATCTTCTTGTTTAAAAGTTCTAACCGCCAAAATATCTAAATAGCGATCTAAGACCCTTGCCGTGTCTGAAATCGGTTCTCCTCGTCCGACTTGCGTTACACTAGGATTGAGATCAATCACTTGTCCTCCAATTTGATACATTGCCACCGTAAAAGAAACACGGGTACGGGTTGAGGCTTTATAAAACAATAATCCCAACGTTTTATTACATTTAGGCGATTTTTCTCCGCTTTTAAGTTGCGTTGCCAAGTCCAAAAGTTCTTCCATGTCCGCAGAACTAAGATCGGCAATACTTAAGATATCTTTTCCTTTTAAGTCTTCTAGAGTCATTTTAGTCGGTATTGTAGAGAAAGAGGATAGATGCTTTATTTACTGATTATTCGTGGTTTTCTCGTAAAATAAGGCGCGAATTTTTAGTAAAGACGATTTGAGTTGTTGCACCTCTGGCATCTGACTCACCTTAACCAACTGTTCAGAGGTTAAAGAATTCACGACTTCATTGTACATTTGAATCGTCTGCTCAAATTGCGTTGCACTGATCTGCTTGGTTTGGGTCAATTCTTCTAGATTGGCAATAAATTGAGTTAATAAGGTCACTTGGGGAGAGAATTCCGTCCCTAAATCCGTTGTTTCCGATGAGTCTAAAGCTTCCTTGATTTTTTGGGCCAATTCTGGAGGAGACAATTGAGGAATACAGTTTTCGTCCACCCCTCCCTGCTCATCAGGGGTACAGTCCAACAAGGGAGACTCACCAAGCGGATTTTCAACCGATTGACTTTCCAAAAAATTAAACGTCCCACCTGTTATCGTGGAGGAATCCAAATTAGAACCGGAATCATTACCCCCTACAGCCCCACCTGACCCTGCTTGAGCAATGTTCGGCGAAAATTCCAGCATCAACAAAGCAACGAAGCCCAAGAATGTTAGTTTTCTCATCAGATTGACTCCTACCTCAAAATTCAATCGCATAACCTGCCGTCATCACGAAGCGAGTTCCTTGAGGAAACACACCCGTCACATCGGCCGCTCCTAAGTTAATGATAAGCGGAATATTAGCGAAAGGCGCAATAGATGTCCCTAAATTCAGTTCTTGTCCTGTCCAAGTGCTAATCAGCGATACTTGGGGAATGACCCTTAAACCGGCAGTGGCAAAGAGATTAACATTCTGCTCACTGGCATCAATAGCCCCCTTAGAGCGAAAGCGGCCACTCCCTAAGCCGACAGAAATTGTTAAAGGGAGTTGATTCGCTAAATTTTCGGGTTGAAGATCAAAACGTCCTGTAAAAACTCCAAATAGCGTATCTTTAGAACTTCCTCGAAAGATATCATCCCCCGCGTTTCCCCATTTAATTAGGTTTTCCCAACCGACTGCCGCCGCAAAATAGCCTTTTTCGTCCAAAATCCGATGCAGTTTGAAGCCAACTACCCCATCTGACCCAAAACTATCCTGTAAACTGATAATACCCAAGGCGACTTCTAAACCCACTACCTCACGGGCATTACCGAATCCTATACCCAAAGAAAGAGAACCATCCGCATCCCCATTTAAACGATTCGCTGAAGCAAAAGCCGCACCGACATAAGCATTACCCCAATTAGCCCCATAAGCCGTCGGTACACCCAAAGTGGACGCAGGGGTTGGCGGAAAAGGCAATCTATCCCTCGATAAGGGATCAATTAATAAGTCCTCCCGTAACTGCCGAATATTGCCCTCAGAAAAGGTATCCCCTACAACACCCGAAGAACCTTGAACCATAAAAGTAGGGATTTCGCTCGATAAGTCTTTGGGTTCAATAATAGGGATAATTTCCTGAGAATTAAAGCTAAAATCGTCAGCACTTGCCTCAAAAGCAGTTATATTTACGATTAAGGTTAAACTGACCACACCCCACCCACACGCTAATAAATGATGTTTCATTGGTAATCAATCTTTAAATGAGATTAGCGAAGATGCCCTGAATATTAGCAAATAATCTCTGGAAAAATCGAGACATCGAGTTAATTTTTAACTTAAATACAAAAAAGCCACTTTTGAGATGACTGACTTTCTTACAAGAGTATTTTTTAAGATACCCCCAAGGGAATTCGAATCCCTGTCGCCTCCGTGAAAGGGAGGTGTCCTAGGCCACTAGACGATGGGGGCTTGTTTTTTAGCACGTTTATAATAGTAACAAGTCTTTTGGGGGATGTCAACTACTTTTGGAAAAATTTTTTTTGGAATTGGGTTAACTGTTGTTGCGTCCTAGGGTTGAGGCGATTAAACAACAACTGTCGTCGTCCTTTCGGTGAGGCGGGCTGTTTGCGCCTTAGGGTTTGATAACTTAACTGCACTTCCGTCGCTAATTGTTGAGCGGATATCCATTCTGCGCCATATCCTTGTACGGTTAAGCGTTGAGCATAATCAGAAGTGGCAACCATCACCCGTTGACAGGTAGGGGCTATCTGACGAGACCAAGTAGCACAAAATTTTTCAATGTAGGTATCAGCGTCTTGCATCCAATCCGTGTAGTGAACGGCAAGATAGGGAGTGTGTTGCTCACAGGAAGCCGGCTGTTTTTGGAAATGGGCATCAAAGACAATGCGGGTTGAATAACCTTTGTGTGCGGTATAATTAAGCAAGATTTCAATCAATTCTCGCCTAGCTAATTCAAATCCGTCTGAATCACGCACTTTTGTTAACGACGGCCAAGCACCGATAATGTTATAACCATCGACGAGCAATAGAGGGGAAGAGAGTAAGGTTGCCATTAGGGGAAAAACTCATCATAAAAATTGAGACAAGGTTGAGCTAATTATCCCCAAGTTTAACAAAGATTTTAGAATTTGCAGAAAGTAATCCTTTTCTCTCATTCTCTCTAAGCAGACTGACGATTTAGAGCGTAAGAAAAAGCAGGTAAGAGAACCAATTCGTGGGCATAATGAGGAATGGGATCATTCTCAAGCCATATCGGTGGCACAATGGACGAGTCGTATTCAGCGATAATATACACTTGACTTAAGTCATCTTTGAGTTTAACCCGTTTTCCCTTAGCATATTGCCGAGCTTCCTTAATCATGAGACAATCCTTTCACTAAAAATTTAATTATTTCTGACTTAAAGCTGATTTAAGCCAATTTATACTGACTCGAAAAACAAGCTTTTAAAACTTTCTGTATCAATTGTGACAAAATTTCTGTTTCTTGATCAAGAAGTCATAACATAACTTCATATTATCTAGGATCATCCTTCTTAGAGCAGGAGGAATATTGCAGGAAAGGAGACGGCTTTTTAGCGCAAGATTAGGAATAACGAATACTTATACCAATTTTCTTTATTCGTGAGAGAGATGGTTAATTGAGAGGAGCAGGGGGAGAAGGACTTGAATTAAGTCTCTCATTATTTTGGAAAATGGGATTATATTACAGCGTTTTGCGGCATGACGAGGTACGTGATTGAGGTTAGGGTGCAAGGTTTGCGCCCAGAGGGATCTGATTTTAAATCGTAATATAAATGAAGTAGTAGTTAGTTAAAGTAAGTAACAGGAAGGGTAGCAGAACACCACATTGAAGCTTTTGAAAATACTTCATAGTCTTGAAAGAAGAAGACATTGCCCCAGCTATTTTCTACTGATTGGGGATAATTGCAATAAAATGTAAACTGCTCATTTCCCCAAACTTTATAAATGACAATATACCAGTTATAGCCTTTCACCTGCATTTCTTGGACTAATCCCTCTAGTTGATTCATGGCACCAAAACGCCCAAAAGGAAACTGCGTATCCCAAAATTCTGCAATGACTACGGGATAACGATAGCCTTCCATCCCTCGAATGACTTCAATATCGTAGCCTTCGGTGTCAATTTTTACTAAGCCGATATCAGTCGGAATTTCTTGGCAATTATGTAAGTCAGCTAAACTTCTGACATTAACGCTGATGGTGTCAATAAAGGGTAAATCATCGGGCATCGAATGCTTCAGCAAACTACTGTATAAACTAGAATCTTTATAGATACCTGTTTCTGATTTATCACAAGCAATGTGGAAAATTTTGGTTCCATTTTCCGAACCTATTGCATTTGGAAAACTATGAAAATTAGGGTTGCTTCCTAATCTGTCATTTAATTTTTGAAAAACGGGGGGAAAGGGTTCAAAAGCATAAACCTCGTAACCCGTTTTAAGTAAATATTTAGAAGTATCTCCAATATTTGCACCAACATCAATGATGCGACGGCTAGGTAGATAAGAGTATAAATAACACATTAATCCAACCTCAGGATTCGATAAGCCTTCATTAGAATTAATCACTGTTAACTTACTATCTACTGCATTTAAAACTTTTTTAAGGATTTGTTCTTGATTTTGATATTTTTCGTCAAAAACTTGACCCATCTCTTTTAAATTTTCAGCTAGAAATTGAGATTCACAGATAAAGTTTTGCTGTATCTTTTCGACACTTTCACCTAATTGAGTAACTTTACTATCTAATTCACTTAGATGGCATAAATAAGTTTGAGAATGCGCTTTAATTTCGGCAATATTTTCGAGAGGTTGCTTTATCTTTTCGACACTTTCACCTAATTGAGTAACTTTACTATCTAATTCACTTAGATGGCATAAATAAGTTTGAGAATGCGCTTTAATTTCGGCAATATTTTCGAGAGGTTGCTGTATCTTTTCGACACTTTCACCTAATTGAGTAACTTTACTATCTAATTCACTTAAATGGCATAAATAAGTTTGAGAATGCGCTTTAATTTCGGCAATATTTTCGAGAGGTTGCTGTATCTTTTCGACACTTTCACCTAATTGAGTAACTTTACTATCTAATTCACTTAGATGGCATAAATAAGTTTGAGAATGCGCTTTAATTTCGGCAATATTTTCGAGAGGTTGCTGTATCTTTTCGACACTTTCACCT
>JBGTGT010000117.1:0-40947 GCA_041746575.1 Microcystaceae cyanobacterium | reverse complement strand
TCAAAAAAGACATCGAGCTGTTGGCAAATCAAGTGGACAAACGAATCAGATAGAAAGGCTTAATAATACCTTAAGACAACGGATTTAAAGGCTTGTTAGAAAAGCCTTATCTTTTTCTAAGAAGTTAGAAAATCACATCGGTGCTATCTGGAACTTTATTCATTATTACAATGAAACTCTAGCTAACTAATATTTTTTATCACTACATATTTAACTCTACCAACTTTTAAGGGATGGTAGGGGTTGTTAAACCCTCAGATTAGATGATACAAACGTTAATCGCAAAAATTAAAGGGCATAATAGTATTATGCCCCCCACGAATGGTTAAATTGTAACAAGGTTAATTAATTAGGCACCGACAGCCTCTTTTGCCGCATACATCACCTCAAGGGTAATTTCTGTTAACCCTCTTTCCCGTGCGAATTTTTCGGTATTTCGCTTCACTTTGCCGCGCACAAAACCGGGAACTTTATTTAATTCTGTTTGTGCTTCTTTATGCCAATTCAAATCAGAATTCGCCGAAATTCCCTTGGTAATCACTTCTTTGGTATCATGGCCGCCAAAGATTTCTAATAAGTGATCTTCCATCCCTAACGTAAAGGAATTATAGATCAAATCGGTAATTTGGTTGGTTCCTTCATAGCCACAAAACGGTTTATATCCAATCGGGAAGTTTTGAATATGAATGGGAGAGGCAATAACACCACAGGGAATGTCTAACCGCTTCCCAACATGACGCTCCATTTGTGTACCAAAAATAGCAGAGGGTTCAATTCTGGCAATGGCATCGCCAATCTCTCCATTATCGTCACTGATCAGCACCTCATCACAATATTCACTGACTTGTTCTTTAAACCAATCTGCATCATATTTGCAATAAGTCCCCGCTAAGACAACATGAATTCCCATTTCCCGTGCTAGAATTTTCGTCAGGGCAGCAGCATGGGTGTTATCTCCAAAAACCACTGCTTTTTTGCCTGTTAAGTTCTGACAGTCAATCGAACGAGAAAACCATGCCGCCTGAGACACATATAAAGTTTGTTCGTTGATATAGTCTTCATAGTTCACGTTTGCGCCTTGCTCATTCAATAGTTGTTGAATCTTACGGATACAGCGCGCGGTTTCAACTACACCCATCGGAGTAATATCCACATAAGGCAAAGCAAATTCGGATTCAAGATATTGTGCTGTTTTAAGTCCGATTTCTCGATAAGGAAGAAGATTAAACCACGCTTTTGCTAAATTCTTTAAGTTATGAACGGATGCGCCTTCAGGAATTACTTCATTTACTTCAATGCCTAAATCCGCCATTAAGCGTTTGAGTTCTGTGCAATCATGTTGGTTATGGAAGCCTAAAGTGGTCATCCCAATGAGGTTAACCGAAGGTTTTTCGGTTTTACTTTGAGGCAATTCGCCTTTTTTGCGTGCTTTTTCGAGATAAAACTGAACAACTTGGTGAAGAGTTCGATCTGCGGCTTGTAGCTCATTAAAGCGATAGTGATTGACATCTGCTAACATGACATCCCCTTTAGCATCCATTTGCGCACGATTAACAAAATTTTGCAAATCTTCCTGTAAGATACTAGAGGTACAAGTGGGAGTTAAAACGATTAAATCGGGGTTTTCTTCGCTATCTTTCCGTACAATATTATCTACGACCTTTTCTTGTGAGCCTCTGGCGAGGACATTTCGATCTACAATACTCGCAGTCACTGGCGTAAAATCCCGTTCTCGTTCCAACATAGACCGCATGACGTTAAAATAATCATCTCCTAACGGTGCGTGCATGATAGCGTGGACATTCTTAAAGGAACTAGCAATTCTGAGCGTTCCAATATGTGCAGGTCCCGCATACATCCAGTAAGCTAATTTCATAGAGTTCTCCTGATGGTTGGAATGATAAGGATGACGATAAGTTCTAAGGTTTCATTGTCTCAAAGTTATTGCCCGCTGATGAGGGACTGCTCAAATATCGTTACATTGCAGCAAATCGGGTGAAGAGGTTACGACGTCTAGGGTTTAGCAACTTTCATGTTGTTTAAGTGTCATAATTCTTAATGTTGAGGATGAGATCAGTTTAATCTACCATGATCAAGGGAGAAGATAATCCCAATGCTGAAAGCCCTTACTAAATTAATATCTCCTGTCTTTCAAGGTGATTATTTGAGTTCGGCAGAATTTGTTCATCCATCTTTTGTTCATTTTAGTGAATTGTGTCATTTGTCATTGGTAGTATTTTTATCCTCACCGACATTATCGCCCTTTCCAGAATGACTTTGATTCGTATTTTCGTTATGGTTAACGGGAGAAAAGTTAATAATTATACTGTTAGAAGTTTCTAAGGTATTATTTTTAGAAGGTTGTCTTTGTTTAATGAGTAAATTCCAAATAGAAAGATTGATTTTCTCACTTTTCCATAAAAATTTCATCAAATTTTTAAATAAAATTATGCTTAAAGGGATTAATAATAAAACTGAATTTTGGAGATAGCTAAAGAGTGAATTTTCTTGATAAAGATAATTTGAAACTTGACTGAACAAGTTACCATTAACGGTTTTCTCTAAATATTTTTTGGATTTTATACCTTCATTTTTAATCCAGCTATTAATGGGGAATACTAAGTCTTGATTATAAATAATTAAGGCTATGTTTTCATGAGTTAAAAGGTGATGGGGTACAATGATATATTCTTGAGGATTTCCTAGTAAATATTCACCGCTTTGCTTTTTATAGCGTAAGATTCCTTTTAGGTAAAGTTCGTCACTGGCATAGGCAATGATTTGATCATTCTGTAGTGCTTCAAAGGCTTGAGTTCTGTCATCAAATCCTTGCAAAACCGGTGGATTCCATCCTTTTGTTATCTCCGATGATGGACAGTCTTTTGTTATCTTCAAACACCGTGTACGAAATATAGTTTGTATTGCTTCAATCGTTGTCGTATTTTTGATCACACCTATTTTTTGACTTTGTAATGGTAATTCTTCATAGGGACTTCTAGGATAAAAATAATGAATATTTTTCTTTTTCATTAATAGCTTAGCTCCTGTCGAGAAAAAAGGTTCAGAAAAAGTGCCACCCTGAGAGTTAACTTGTTTAATTCTTTCGGAGGTAATCGTATTAGCCCCACAAACGACTGCTAATTTTTTCCCATTCACTACGCTTTTAAACCGCTCAGTTAGAGAAACTTCTATCGGTTCAACATTAAATTTTTCAGCCTTAAGATGCTTAAACAAATCCCCACAATAGCCATCTAATTCTTTGATAGGTTCGTTAGTATAAGAACTCACAGGATAAAGATTTCTTGTATAACCGAAATGAAGAGCTTCTGTACTCGTATTTGAGATTGAAGTATTTTGGGCTTGAAAAATAGACGGATTGATCTTGGCTAAATCCTCAGAATGAATCTGTGCTTTTTCTGGTAGGGTAATTAATAAAATAACAACAATCGCTATGGCTATCAATCTATAATCAGATTTCATACATTTCTCGATAATTGCAAAAAATATTTTTTATTTAATTTATTTTATGAAAAATATCAATAATTTGCAACCGTTTTCATGTAAAACTGTATGATTAAATCGTTAAAAAAAGTAAGATTGATGTTATCTAGCCAGTTGTTCCTTGTCTCTTTTGCTCTTCAGTTAATTGCTCAGCGTAAATAACGTAATGTATAGTATAAATAATTGGCTTATTTTTAAGAATTATGGATGTCATTCCGGCTATCGATCTTTTAAACGGTCGTTGTGTTCGTCTCTATCAAGGGGACTATCAACAAGCGCAAGTCTATCACGAAAATCCGGTGGAGGTGGCCCGTCAATGGGAGGTGGCAGGCGCACCGAGATTACACGTCGTCGATTTAGATGGTGCAAAACAAGGAAAACCTGTCAATTTAGAGGTAATTGAAGCAATTGTTCAAGCCATTCAGATTCCTGTACAAGTCGGAGGCGGATTACGAGATGAAAACAGTGTCAGTCAGCTATTAGAGATTGGGGTAAATCAAGTCATTTTAGGGACAATTGCAGTTGAAAACCCTAATTTAGTTCAAGAACTTTGTCAAACTTTCCCCCATAAGATTATTGTTGGCATTGACGCTAGAGACGGCAAGGTTGCCACTAAAGGATGGCTAGAAACCTCTGAAGTGTTAGCAACCCATTTAGCGCAAGACATGGCAAAATTAGGCGTGGCAAAGATTATTTATACTGATATTAAACGAGATGGCACGTTAATCGGACCTAATAAAGAAGCATTACGAGAATTAGCGTCAATCGTGGAGATTCCCGTCATTGCCTCTGGTGGGGTGAGTTCCTTAAGTGATATTTTAAGTTTACTGTCTGTTGAACCGTTGGGAGTATCCGGTGTTATTGTCGGACGCGCTCTTTATACAGGAGATCTAAGCCTCTCTGAAGCAGTCAAAGCGGTTGGTGTAGGAAGATGGCAAGATATTCCCCCCAATAGCACTCATTCTGCTTGGGTTTGACTCAAAAAAAGAAAATAAGATCAACAACAGGGGCAGGAATCATTTCGCCACGAGAATCGAGAATCGTGACTAAAATTAAATAAGCAAGGGCGATCGCTACTGAAACAGCCCCTGTTACAACGGCCACCCATTTCTTACGCATCATAGATTTATCCCCCAATAGCATCTGACTTTTCTAATTTCTCATTGTATCTGTTCGTTAATCTTTCTTGATATCCCCGAAACCCCTCATGGTGTCAATGCGTCGGGAAAGGTAAAACTCTGAGTAATAGCGAGTGATTTCATGAAACGCAAACGCTTAGCACTTTTTAGCTTAATTCCCGTGTTATTGCTATCCACGCAAGTTAACGCCGCCAACCCTCAACAGGTTGAGCAACTCCTAGAAACCAAACAATGTCGTCATTGCGACTTATCGGGTGTAAATCTAGAGGGGGCGCACTTAATTGGGGCAGACTTACGTGAAGCGAACCTAAAAGGTGCAAACCTTACAAATGCCAACCTAGAAGGGGCTGATTTGACAGGGGCAAACCTTGAAGGGGCAAATTTAACCCAAGCAATGGTTACCAATGCCATCCTTGCAGATGCCAACTTAGACGGGGTGAATTTCACCCATGCTCAATTGTACGATACAGAAGTTAGAGGGGCTTCTATGGTCGCTTTAACCCTTAATGATGCCCAAATTTTCTATACGGGAATTGGTATCGGGGGCGAGTATGCGGAGGCAGATGAACCTGTCATTGAACAGGAATTCATTTATTTCGCTGAATAAACTCAATATCAGGTTTTAGGTGGGGGAAGAAGGAATTTGCAGAATGCAGAATTAAATCCCTAATGAGGATTGATGTCAGGCAATTTGCTAAACATCTCAATTCAAGGCGTTGTGCGATCACAACCGAAGCCTAAGACCTGATATTTAACCCAATAATCACTTAACTCCTTAAAACCGTTATTTTGCTGACCATATTAGACTTAGTCCCTGCCGTAGTGACTGTACCACTTATAGGGACAGTATATTGAGGAATTGCACTAGCGACGAGGGCAATATGGCGATCGCTGACTGCTAACCCATAAGTGGGATCATACCCTCTCCAACCCGCACCGGGCAAATAGACTTCTACCCATCCATGCAAATCCAATTCTACTTGATCGGGGTCGCCTTCTTGGTAACCACTGACGAATCTTGCGCCTAACCCCATCGCGCGGCAAACTTCTATAAAAAGGATACTAAAATCGCGACAGGATCCCTGTTTTTTTTGCCATGTTACCCTAGGGGGCAAAGGATCCCCTTCTTCTCTGGTTAGATATTGACAATTTTGGTAAATTTTTTGATTCAAAGAAAAGAGAAAATTAAGCGGATTTTGTTGAACTTCGTGACAAATTTCTTGAGCAAGTTCAATGGCAACGGGATCAAAATGAGGATAATAAGAGTTCAAATAAGGTTGTAATTGCTGACACCAAGAAGTCGTGTAGTCAAAGGGTAATTTCAATGCCCAAGATTCGAGTTGAAAAATAAAAGGATTTTCGATTAAGGTTTCAATTTTAAAATCCGTCTTAATGTTCAAGGTTTCAATTTCATCGTCAAACCAGATTTGATGTAAATGATTGCCATCTAAGTCATAAATCGGCGTGATACGGGTTGGTTTGGGTTCAATAAATAATTGAAAGTCTAGCAATTTTTGCCAACCATTAGAGCGAGGACATAATCTTAGAAGATGGGGGGATAACTTGACCGCTTGTGGATAAGTATAAAGGGTTTGATGGCAAAGATGATAAAACATGGACGTAAACGATAAACGGTAATCAGTCTTTTTCTTTGATTAATTATTACCAGAAGTGTTAATTTTAAAAAAACCATCTTCTAGGAGCGTGTATAAAACAGGAACAACAATTAAACTGAGTAAGGAAGAAGTCATTAATCCGCCGATAATAGCAACAGCCATCGGTTGTCTTAATTCTGCCCCTGCGCCGAATCCTAACGCAATGGGTAACATTCCTAAAATAGTTGAAGTCGTCGTCATTAAAATAGGGCGTAAACGGATAATTCCTGTTTCTAAAATAGCCTCCCGACGAGTCATTCCTTTTTGTCGTAATTGGTTGGTATAATCCATTAACAAAATCGCATTTTTATCTAATAATCCCAGTAAGAAAATTAAGCCAATTAAAGAAATCATGCCAAATTCACTTTGCGTCAATAATAAGGCTAACATTGATCCCACAATAGACAGAGGAACGGATAACGCCACCACCATCGGTTCTAATAAGCGTTGAAACGGTAAATACAATACAACTAACATACAGGTAATTGATAAGATTAAAGTAGTACCAAACTCTCTAAAGATCAAATTTAAGCGGGCAGAATCTCCTAACACCTTCAGCTTAGCACCAGGCGGTAAAATGGATTGTGATAATTGAACAATTTCTTGAGTTACATTCCCTAAAGCGGCTGTTTCACCTAAATTTGCACTGATAAATACACTTCTTTCTCCGTTGTAATGTTGAATAACCTGCTCGGGGTCATTTTTTGTGACTTCCACATCTTCTAACCCCGATAATTCTGATACCCTTGCCTTTAATGTCTGTCCTGCTTGATTTAAGGTTGTGATATTATGACCCAATAAACCCATTTTCAGAGGGGTATCATTACCTGTCTCTACAAACACAATATCTTCCACGCTCAGGGTTAGCCCTGAGGATTTAGGTAAATTATTGCGGATTTTTTCTTGAATTTCACTGGTAGAAAGTTGACGGTCTTTTTTGAGCGTAACATATAATTTTCCTTGAGTCGGTTTTCCTCTTAATCCTGCAATTAAATAAACTGATTCTACTTCGGATTGCTCTAAAACTGTCGTTTCTAAATTTTCACCTATGCGTCGAGTTTTTCGTAAAATAATGCGATCGGGAGAGTTTCTAAGATCACCTGTCCAATTAAATGAACCTTCCTCCGATGGGTTAGATTGAGATAACTGATTAAGGTCAATATTTTTTAATCGTTTATCGACTTTCGGCGTGGGAATTGTATAAACAATATTAAATTGTCCTCGATCTAATTTAGGAATAAATCCTTTAGGGATAAAAGGAATTAAAGCAATACCTGCCATAAAACTGACTAGGGCAATGATAATTACAATTCTTCGGTGATTTAAAGACCAATTAAGTAAATTTTGATAAGCATTTGTAAAGGGTAAGGAAGGGGAAAAAGTCCCATTTTCACCTCTATTTTGACGTTTAGGCTTTAGCCAATAGGTGGCTAAGACAGGGGATAAGGTTCTAGCGACTAAAAGGGAGATTAAGACAGCAGAAGATACGGTTAAAGCGAAAGGTTTAAAAAATTGTCCTAATGTACCTCCCATTAAGGCAATAGGCAGAAAAACCGCCGCAATCGTTAAGGTTGATACCGACACCGTTAACCCGATTTCATCGGTTCCTTTGAGGGCAGCTGTCCGAGAATTTTCGCCTTCATCGACGTATCTAGCGATATTTTCAACATCAACGATCGCATCATCTACAATAATCCCAATCACTAATGCTAACGCTAATAAAGTCAGCGTTTCAAAATTAAACCCTGCCCATTTCATAATAATAAATGTTCCTAATAAAGAGATAGGAATTGCAAGGGCAGTAATAAAAGTTGCCGCTATGTTGCGTAAAAAAGGATATATGACTAAAATAGCTAAAACAATTGCTCCAATCAGAGCATCTATCGTGGATTGTGTCGCTTCTCTAATATAATTCGCTTGAGTTTCTGCTAGGGTTAATTGAATATCGGCTAATTGGGATTGCAATTCTTGTACTTGTCGCTCGACTTGTCGGACAATATCTAAGGTATTAGCGTTGGCTTTTTTGATCACTTGAAATGAGAGAACATCTTCGCCATTAAACTGTACTAAAGTAGGTGGATTGGCATCAGGAGTTTGCAAATCATAATCCCGATAGGTGGCATCTCCTAAAAGATCAACTCTCAAAACGCCCTTAATTGAATTAATTTTAGGTATAATTGTTTTTTGGGCGATTTCTGTTAATTCCCCTATGTTTTTTTGTTGACTATTAATAATATAACTAACGGCAGATGATTCATTGAGGTTGAAGGGGGTAACTTTCGGTTTGAGATTATTAGGTAAAGGAACAGTATTAACAATATTTTGGACGTTTTGAGTGGCTGTGCTTAGATTAATTCCACCTTCAAAAACTACATTGATCACTGACTGATTCGTATAAGTCGATGAATAAATATTAGCCTCTTCATCTAAAACAAGTAACGCTTTTTCTAAAGGAGTGGTTATTTTGGCTTCAGTGGCTTCAAGCGTATCGGTATTATTCTGAGTATGGACAATGACAACGGGAAAAGCAACATCAGGAAAAAGAGCATATTTTAGGGAACTGAATGCGAATAAACCGGCCACAATCACTGCTAGCCAAAAGCAGATGGTAAGACGTGAATATCTAATTGCTAACCGCGAAATATTTAATCGTTCTCTGAGGGATAACTTCATATTTTATAAATTGTTATTTTAAATTTCGGCGTAACTATTAAATTTTAATTCAACCAAATAAATGCTCCCATCATTAATAAAATAATGACCAATGCTAACCCAATAAACGCATTGTCTTTTGTCTTCACTTGGGAAAGATCAATCGGTTCAATTTTATCGATTTTCTTCGGTACTTGTTGAGAGGCTGGTTTAGCAGAAACATATTGAGATTGATTACTATCTGCTTTTAGCGTCGGAACATTATTCACCCATTCGGGGGGGCGTTTCAGACGGGGGGCTTCTAGAATGTAGAGTAATCGTTTTCCCTGTTGACGCATCGAGGCATTGGGCTGTTGGGCAAGTTGACGGCATAAATGGATAGCGGCAGTCGAATTCCCAACCCCTTGATAGGCGGTGATCAATAAAATGCTCGCCTCTGCCCCCTGCTTGGTGGTTACGGGATAGATTTCAATCGCTTTTTCAAGATTTTCAACACTTAAGCGATATTGTCCCCGTTCGAGGGCATTATTGCCGGCTTGGTATAATAAGTTAAATTGTTCTTTCGTGTCTGAGTTCACGGGATACTGAAAAAAGAGTTAACAATCGTTCAAATTGTAATCCAATTATTTAAAAAGAATCAAGGGACGATCACCAGAATTTAGACTTTTTAATCTTTTACCCTCAATCCGTCTATACGCCTTATCGTTTATGGGATCGCCCCCTGTTATTTTTCGATGATTTATTTATGGTTACTTAACGGGCTAAAAATTGTCTAATTTGGTATTCTTTTGCAGATAATAGTTGATAAGACGCTTTACCAAACTTCTGCTCAAATTGAGCTTCTTTTTCTTGAAGACGTTCTGCTGGAATACTTTTCCATTGTTCTTTAGTTTGCCAATAAATCGTGATGACAATTTGTTCTAGGTTGTCAGCATCCAGCCAAATTTCTTTGCCTACATAGCCGTCGTATTGGGCTAAAAATTGTGTCCAAATCTCTCGATCAGTTTGGATAAATTTTTCTCGCAGTTGAGGCTCAACTTGAAATTTTAGCCATTCAATAACCATCGTTTAATTAACCTCCTGAATTTATTCGTTCATCTCATGATATCTTGTTTAACATAGATTGGAAATCTACAATAATAGGGAACTTATTTAAGTTTGGCTCTTCATAAGGTAGAATAAAAGCTCAGATTAATTAACAGATAACATCCATGTCATTAGCTATTAGAGTTCCGATGCGATCGCTTCTTAAATTTTCTCATCGAATTGACCAATTTACCGAAAGATTAGGATTTCTCATTAACTGGATTATTTTGCTGACAGTGGGGGTTGGTTTTTATAATGTAATTGCCCGTTATATTGGTCGTTTTATTGGACGCTCTCTCTCTTCTAATTTATTTATCGAATTGCAATGGTATTTATTCTCAATTGCTTTTTTACTGGGCTTTACTTATATTCTTAAACACGGTGAAAATGTGCGAGTTGATTTTCTATATACCCGTTGGACAGACAAACAAAAAGCCCTTCTCGATTTAATCGGAACGGTATTATTTTTAATTCCTTTCTGTCTGATGAGTCTGTGGGTAACCTTCAATCCAGTCTTACAATCTTGGGGCTATTTACCGAATGGAACGTGGGGAACTTGGGAAGTTTCTGCAGATGCCGATGGCTTACCTCGCGCTCCCATCAAAACCATGCTTCCCATTGCTTTATTCTTATTATTATTGCAAAGTATTTCCCAAGCCATTAAATACTTAGCCGTGGTACTGGATTATCAAAAGGTTGCCGAACAAATGCGTTTAGAAGCCTCAGATTATACTAATATTGAATAAATCGAAAGAGGGAGATTATTATGGGTTTTGAATGGTTAGCCATTTTAATGTTTGTCGGCTTTTTTTTGATTTTAATTAGTGGTTATCCTGTCGCATTTTCCTTTGCTGGAACATCTATTATTTTTGGATTAATTGGCTTATATTTTGGGGCATTTGACTTAAACAGATTGTTATTATTGCCGAATATTTGGTTCGGTACAATGTCCAATTTTACGCTGTTAGCGGTTCCTTATTTTATCTTTTTAGGGGCAATTCTGGAGAAATCGGGGTTAGCAGAGGAATTATTAGAAACGATTGGCATTATTTTAAGCAAAGTAAGGGGTGGACTTGCCCTAGCAGTAATTATCGTCGGGACACTCCTAGCCGCTACCACGGGCGTTGTCGCCGCTACCGTGATTGTGATGGGCATGATTTCCTTACCTATTATGTTACGCTATGGCTACGATCAAAAACTCGCTTCAGGGGTAATTATCGCATCCGGTACGCTTGCCCAATTAATCCCACCTAGCTTGGTTTTAGTGATTTTAAGCGATCAATTGGGGGTTTCTGTAGGAGATTTATTTTTAGGCGCACTGATTCCCGGTTTGATGTTAGCCGGCTCATATTTACTTTATGTTATTATTTTAGCTATTGCTAAACCGCAACAGGTTCCGCTTCCTCCCCCCAATGTCATCAACATTGAAAAAAAAGATTTATACATAAAAGTATTAAAAGCTGTAATTCCGCCCATTGCTCTAATTTTCTTGGTTTTAGGAAGTATTTTCTTTGGTTTAGCCACACCCACAGAAGCAGGAGCAGTAGGAGCAGTAGGAGCGAGTTTGCTGGCATTGTTTAAAGGAAGATTAACGCCTCAGTTAGTCAAAGAAGCCGCCCACTCAACCGCCGTCATTACGGCTTTAGTCTTAATGATTTTATTCTGTTCTTCCCTCTTTGGTCTCGTATTTGATGGCTTGGGCGGTAAAACGTTAATTACGAATTTATTAACCAGTTTACCGGGAGGAAAATGGGGCTTTTTATTAATTAGTAATATCGCCATTTTTATGTTAGGAGCGTTTCTAGAATTCATCGAAATTTGTTTTATTGCTATGCCCTTATTTGTGCCTGCCGCTCAAGCATTAGGAATTGATATGGTTTGGTTTGGTGTGGTGGTAGCAATTAACTTGCAAACGGCTTTTATTTCACCGCCTGTTGGATTTTCTTTATTTTATCTCCAAAGTGTTGCTCCCAAAGAAGTTAAAACAATTGATATTCATAAAAGTGCTATTCCTTTTATCCTTTTACAAGTAATTGTTTTGTTTATTGTGATTATTTTTCCACAAACCGTACGCTGGTTAATTGATCTTTCTGTTTCTTAATACGAAGGGGTCATAAATGAGAAAGTTTGCGTTACTCTTTCCGCCCTTCATTCAAACTGACTATCATAATTTTTAAAGAGCCTATTACAGACATAAAAAACGATGAACATTCAATTTGGCAGAGAAATTTGTGGTCATGTAGAGACTGCAACCGCTAAAGAATGGTTAATAACTAATGGCATAGGGGGTTATGCTTGTGGCACACTTTCAGGCATTTTAACTCGACGCTATCATGGATTATTAATAGCAGCCTTAAATCCCCCCGTACAACGAACTTTGTTACTGGCAAAAGTTGAAGAAACCGTTCATTACTTAGCGCAATCTCATGATTTATCGAGTAACGTTTGGCAAGATCGAAGCATAGCCCCTAAAGGGTATCTTTATCTTGAATCATTCTGCCTCGAAAAAAATACCCCCATTTGGATATTTGCCATTGCTGATGCTTTGCTTGAAAAACAGATTTGGATGCAACAAGAAGAAAACACTACCTATATTCGTTATACCCTAAAAAGAGGTTCTGCTCCTCTTCAACTCTCCTTAAAAGCCTTAGTTAACTATCGAGATCATCATCATGATACCCAAAATACAAATTGGCAAATGCAAACGTCTCCAACAGAAAAAGGCATAAAAATAATTGCTTTTCCTGATGCCCTTCCTTTTTATCTTTTTGCTGATCTGGGTAATATTCAACTCAGTCATGATAGATACTTCGGGTTTGATTTAGCGATTGAAAGATATCGAGGATTAAGTCACACTGACGATCATTTACACATTGCAACTTTTAACACCCCTTTGGATGTTAATCAATCTATTACTTTGATTGCCAGTACAGAATCAACCGTGAATTTAGACGGAAACGAGGCATTAACGCAATACTATCATCATCAAGATGACTTAATCTCCCTCTGGCAAAATAATGTTAAATTTTCCTCACCCCTTCAAGGCATCGAGCAGTTAATCTTAGCGGCTGATCAATTTATTGTAAATCGCTCTTTTCAGGATAATACTGCTGGAAAAACGATTATTGCAGGTTATCCTTGGTTTAGCGACTGGGGGCGAGATACAGCGATTAGTTTATGTGGTTTAACCCTTGTTACAGGACGCTTTGAGGTTGCCCGTCAGATTTTACGAACGTTCTCCTGTTACTTAAATCAGGGAATGTTGCCCAATTATTTTCCTGATGCCGGAGAAACCCCTATTTATAACACTGTAGATGCTATTTTCTGGTATTTTGAAAGTATTAATCAGTATTTTAACTTTACCAATGATCTTGAGTTGATTTCTCAGCTATTTCCCCTTCTCAAAGAAGTTATCGACTGGCATTGCCGAGGAACTCGCTATCACATTCATTTAGACAGGGATGGCTTAATTTACGCCGGAGAAACAGGCGTACAACTGACATGGATGGATGCCAAAGTGGAAAACTGGGTGGTAACCCCCCGTATCGGTAAACCCGTGGAAATTAATGCCCTTTGGGTTAATGCCTTAGCAATTATGGTTAAATTCGCTAATCTTTTGGGGTATTCTGCTACTGAATACGAAAATTTAGGCAAAAATGCTAAAAAAGGGTTTCAACGCTTCTGGAATGATTATTTAGGCTACTGCTACGATGTATTAGACGCCCCAACAGGAAATGATGCCACTTTGCGGCCAAATCAGATTTTCGCCGTTTCTTTAGAGGATTTACTCAATAAAAAGCAAGAAAAAGCTATTGTGGATATCGTAAGCCAGAAACTATTAACTTCCTATGGTTTGCGCTCTCTTTCTCCTAATAATTCTGATTATCAGGGTCAGTATGGCGGCGATCGCTTTTTACGGGATGGAGCTTATCATCAAGGAACAGGATGGGGATGGTTGATGGGTCATTTCGTGCAAGCACATCTTAAAGTTTATCAAAATCCAGAGCAATCTCTTTCTTTTTTAATGCCAATGCTCAATCACTTACAGGAAGCTTGTCTAGGTACACTTAGCGAGATTTTTGATGGAGATCCCCCTTTCTCCTCACGGGGATGTTTTGCTCAAGCTTGGAGTGTCGCAGAAGTACTACGGGGGATTTATTATGTAACAAACTCAAGACAAAAATGACTTAATCTGGGTAAATTCTTGCTTTTTCAGCAAAAGCTTGGCGTAATTGAGCTAATTCATCTCGGTGACCGGTAATCGTAATTAAATTTCCCTGACTCAATTTAGGGGAAGACTTAACTTCTAGGGCAATTTTTTCGACTCTTTTGGCATTGTGCCAATAAAATAATCCTGCTAAAGGGCATAAAAGAACCAAAACGAGAAACCACTGATGAGAGGCTGGATACAGAAGCGAGAGAACTAATCCTAAACATAATAGCCCCAATCCCGCTAAAGCACTCAGAAAAATCGCCAAAAAGCGACTAGGGCGCACTAACCCCTGAAAGATCATCTGTTGGTGTTGGGGATTAACATGGATGACTTGATAAGCACGTTGCAGGAAATATTGCTGAATTTGGGTTAGAAGATGGGTATCTGAGTCGTCAGCAATGAATTCGAGTTGTTCCGTTCGTTCTTTGACGGAGGCACGAATAAAGAAGAATAAACCAATTCCCATCAAAAGGGTCAAGAAAAAGGTAGATGATACAACAGAGGAGTTAGCCACAGTCTAGTATTTAGATCTTAAGAAAGCGAGAAGTCAATATTAAAGTTTATAACGAGATACTAGAACGTGCCATCTTTTTTCTTTCCGCTCTAAAAAGGAAATTGTGAGGGACTTCTGACGCGTTAATAAAGATAACTGGAGGTTTGCTGAGGATCAGGGGCAAACGCTAACCATAGAGGAAATTGTAGCAGGGCAAGGCTAATTTCATTTTCTGCTTCGTCAATAATCACTAAAGGCACCTTTTTATCTTCAATTAAGCGATCAGCCCGTTGAATTAACGCTTCTGGGGATTCTAGAAGGCCAATTCCCCTTTCTGGAGCGAAATCACTGCGAGAAATGCCCAAACAGTCCTGTAATCCTCGTCGCCACTCCCCTAAGCGTTCAGGGACATTTGCTAGAATTAAAACACGACTGCGATCGCCGTACATTTGATGTAACGTAGAAATAACGGCCGAGGCAATCAAAATATTTTGCAAACGACTGCCCATACTAGGGATTGCGCCCCTCCCTCCTTGAGAAAAGAACCATTTTTTGACTCTATCGGCGTGTATCGGCTCAAAGGTTCGTCTCAGTTGCCAAGGCGGCCCATAATAGTCGGGGCGAGTGCGATATTGATCAAGAAGTTGCTCAATTTGACGGGTTTGATCTTGAAATTTTTGTTGAGCAAATTGGGGCTGAGATGGCTCAGATGGGGTGTTATAAGCAGAAACAGGGGGTGCTGATTCCCAATTATCATCTTCTAGACGGGTAAATTCTAGTTGTTCAGCCGCCGCCACTAAATCCTGTAAACTGCCAACAAGGTACTCCTTGAATCCCTGTACTCGAATGGCTAAATCTTGGGAAACTCCGGCAAAAGTCGTTCGCATTTCTTCACGGATGCGTTCACGGCGACGTTCCAGTTGCTCAACGGAGATTTCTAACGCTTGTCGACGTTGTTCGAGATCCTGTAAACCATTGTCAATAATTTGGTCGAATTTTGCCGTAAATTTCCCTTGTGTGGTTTGGTTAGCCAAAATTTCAGCAATTTTCTCTACTTGCTTGGCCTCTAATTCTTGGGTTTCTCTTGTCATTTGTTCGATGACTGTTCTTAATTGATTGACTTCTGTTTCGAGTTTTGTTTTTAGGGTGCTTAATTGATTAATATCGCTGAGATCAGCTATTTCCTTAATTAAATCTACTTTTTGTTGATTTAATTGTTCAATTTCTGACTCCAGTTCCTGTTTTTTGCCCTGTACTTCCTTTAATGCTTCCGCTTTTTCAGTTTCCAACGTTTCTAAAGACGTTATCACCACTGCCTCAACGGTTTCTGTGTTGTCCTCTTTTATTGGCAGAAAAGGTTCATTTTTCCACCAATCAAGGGAATCTTCTTGCCAATTACTCTCATCCTCTGAATTAGGAGATTTTTCGACAATTTGAGCCTCTATTTCGGGTATATCTACGATATCTTCAGCATTTTTTGAGGGATTATCCGATTTTGGTCGTTTTTTTTCTGAGGATTCACTGTGAAGGGGTAGATTTTCTTCTGGATTCATGAAATGACTCTCTCTACAATTCACTTAATTGTTTATTGTATCGTAGATTGAAGTCGGTATTCGTGCCGTCCATGACATCATCGCTGGCTGATACCCTTTTCACAAATATTTAATTACGCTTGCAGGAGCGCAGGTTAGCAGGGAAAGTTACACTCTAATATTTTCGTAGGTATAAGTTAAAGTCGGGTCTCCCGAAAACTGAAATAACTCAACCTCACTGACAATTAAATCCGTGAAATTCTTAGCATTCGTGATCGAGACACCCAGAGACAAGGAAGAAAGCTCAGTAAAAGTATAATCACTCTTTAATCCTTCTAATATCAACAAATCTTTTTGACCCGAACCCCCAATAATTGTGCCGTTGCCATTTTGAATATCAAAGGTATCTTTACCCCCTCCCCCGTCGAGCAGCACATCGTCAATCCCTAGATTAACACCTGTACCTGTGGCTTTGGCAATCAGGGTGTCATCACCTCCTCCTAACCGAATCTGCGTATTGCGAATTCCTGTAGCAGTGGCATTAAATCCAATGGCGTTTGCCTTGCCAATGACGGCATCATCACCTATCCCCGTCATAATTTCTCCAGCCTTCCCCGTATTGTCGATACCAATAGCAACTATCTCAATCTCTTTAGTACCTTCTGCCGTGGCTTCAGCGATTCCCCTTACGATGTCGTTGCCTTCGTTCGTCTTAATTGCCCCAATGTTGTCAATTCCTCTGGCAAGACTTTCAACTTCAGTGCCTTTAGCCACTGTCTTTGCTTTCCCAATCACAGTATCATTGCTCTTGCCGGTCCTAATATCTCCGAAATTAAGAATTCCCGTGGCTGAAGCACTGGCGAAACCTCCTTTACTTTCAACTGTTGCTTTAGCGACCCCTTGGATAGTATCATCGAGCGCACTGGTCTTAATCCGAGCCATCTCGCTAAAATTAATAATCCCTGTAACAGCGGCACTGGCGTCGTTTTCTTGACTCTGAGCCGTACCCTTCGCTTTCCCTTTTACGGTGTCGTTACCTGCACCTGTTCTAATCATGACTTCGTTACTGCCAAAGAGACCTTGAAAATTGTCGATGCCTGTTGCCGTAATATCGACTTCCGTGCCTTCTGCCACCGCCGTTGCTTTTCCTTTAACGATATCATCGCCCGCACCCGTTTTGATGCTACCCTGAGTATTATCAATGCCGATAGCAAAGACAACGTTTTCAATGCTATTGGCTGTCCCCTGTGCGTTTCCTTTAACAGTGTCGTCACCCGCCTTGGTTGTAATTGTCCCTCGCGTATTATCGATTCCTACAACAAAAGGAAAAGCCACATCTGCCGTGCCTTCTACGGTAGCCTCAGCCTTACCAATGACCTTATCGTCACCCGCATCGGTTTTAATTTCCCCCCCATTGTCAATACCAATGGCGATCGCCTCTACAAATCCAGTGCCTTCAGCCGTAGCCTCAGCCGTTCCCTTTACAATATCGTCCCCTGTCCCTGTGTCAATGATGCCTTGGGTATTATCAATACCTTTGGCAAAGGCTTGAACGTCAGTACCGTTGGCAGTTGTCTCAGCTTTCCCGATTACGGTGTCGTCACCTGCTTTGGTCTCAATGATGCCTTGATTCGCAAGGCCAGTATCGGTTATGCTCGGTTGGTTATCGGTATCCGTGCCGTTGATCACATCATCCCCTGCTTGGGTATTGACAAGGGTATTTGGGGGAACGTTAATTCCATCGTCTGGATCAATCACCGCATCATCTCCAGATGTCCAAGTCCCTGAAGTATCTCCGTTCCAGCCTGTATCCGTTAGTTGCGTCGTCATTATAAAATACCTAGTGGTAGAACGAATGATATTTATAAAGTAAATAATAAGATAAAGTGAACGCTATAGATGAAACAAAATTATTATGATAGAACCTTATACTCATCAAGGGAAACCCATTTTTTCCCTCAACCGATTTCTCAATCAAGGTTGGTTAATTTTCGTCATGGGGATTGCCCTGTTAATTGCCGCCCCCATTTTATTTGTTTTATCGAGTTTCTGGGTTAATGTCGGTGATGTTTGGCAACATTTAGCAGAAACAGTTCTCAGCGATTATTTGATCAATTCTTTCTTGCTAATGCTCTGTGTAGGAATCGGTGTCGTCCTAATTGGGGTATCCACTGCTTGGTTAGTGACCCTTTGCCGTTTTCCGGGCGATCGCTGGTTTGAATGGGGGTTATTATTACCGTTAGCGGCACCGGCCTATCTTCTCGCCTACACTTATACTGATATGTTGGACTATTTTGGACCTGTTCAACGTTTCTTACGGTATATTTTTGGCTGGGCTAGCGTAGAAGATTACTGGTTTCCTAATATTCGCACCCTTTGGGGAGCTATTCTGATGCTGACCCTTGTTCTCTATCCCTACGTTTATTTATTGGCAAGAATGGCTTTTTTAGGTCAGTCCGTGGCTACCTTAGAGGCAAGTCGTTCATTAGGTTGTAATCCTTGGCGGAGTTTCTTTAAAATTGCTCTTCCTTTGGCTCGTCCAGCGATTATTGCAGGATTATCTTTAGTTTTAATGGAAACGCTGAATGAATTTGGCACCGTGCAGTATTTTGGCGTAAACACCTTCACGACAGGAATTTATAATACATGGTTTGGGTTAGGGGATTTAGCGGCGGCAACTCAATTAGCGGCGGTGTTAATGGGATTTATTTTTCTTCTCATTAGCTTAGAGTTAGCCTCCCGTCGACAAGCTCGTTACTATCAAGTCAGTAGCCCCAAAAGTGTCTTAAATCCTTATTATTTACAAGGACTTCGAGGAATAGGGGCATTTCTACTTTGTCTGACAGTAGTGGTCTTAGGATTTATCTTGCCTGCCCTGTATTTAGCTTATTTAACCCTCAATAATTTAGAAACCACCCTCGATGATACTTTTTGGGATTTAGCCTCCCATAGCCTAATTTTAGCCCTGTTAAGTGGGGGAATTGCTGTAATTATCTGCTTAATTATGGCTTATGGCTATCGCTTGTATCCTAATTGGAGTATGGGTTTAGGGGTGAAAATTGCCTCAATGGGATATGCGATACCGGGTTCTGTGATTGCGGTAGGAGCGTATATTCAGATGGCAAAGCTTGATAATGCCCTAGATAGTTGGTTTTTAAGCACGTTTGGCATTTCCACGGGATTAATCTTTAGTGGCACGATTATTGCTTTGATTTATGCTTATCTGGTACGATTTCTTGCCGTTGGATTTGGGGCAGTAGAAACCAGTTTAGGCAAAATTAAACCCAGTTTGGATGATGCCTCTCGTAGTCTGGGTAATCCTCCTTTAAACACCCTATTAAAGGTTCATGCGCCTTTGATGACAGGGGGAATGTTAACGGCGATCATGTTAGTATTTGTGGATGTAATGAAAGAATTACCAGCTACATTGTTGATTCGTCCTTTTAATTTTGATACCCTAGCGATACGCGTTTTTCAGTATGCCTCAGATGAACGTTTAGTAGAAGCGTCTGCACCCGCTTTAGCGATCGTTTTGGTGGGAATTATCCCTGTTATTTTCCTCAGTCTGCAAATTTCTAAAACCCGTTTTATCATGCGTTGATCAATTCAGTGACGTATCTTAATATTAATACTGAGTGATGAAAGACTAAGTTTGTGAGCATCCTGTATGTTTATCATAATCTGTTTGCCAAATGTTAAGTCCGTTCTGACATTCTGTGACGAATTTGGCCTGTTGTTGAGAAACTTTGGCGGAATAAGGCTGAATTTTCCGATAGTCTGCTAAGGTTAGATTCTCTTTGTTTTGTAATTCTTGAGTATAGTCAGTTCCTTTTTCCCAAGGACAAAGCACTGATATATTATAATCATCATCAATGAGTTGAAATGCTTGAGCAACTTTAGGATAATTATAGGCTTTTCTTAAGGGTTGAATGATGTCTTTATTTTGCCAGTGGGTATATATCTTTTTAAAATATTGAACAAGCGATTCAAGCATATCTTGCTCAAGGGCTTGGGGATTTTGATTAATAATATTTTTCGTAATATTTATTTTTTCTCTTAAATCATTATCTCTTGGATTATTGTCTGCCATTCTAAAAATAGTAACAATGGCTTCTAAAGCCTCTAAAAATCCATTGCGGTTTCCCCTCCCTGCGGTTTGAATAATCGAGTCCAAGGAGGTTAATTGACGATATACTCTAGGAAAGTCTAAATCAACACCAGCTTCTACAATAGAGGTACTAATCAAATGACAAGATTGACCCCAGTGTTTAGGATTATTAGGTAAATTATTAATAATTTTACTACGATGGGCTGGACACATTCTGGAAGATAAATGATACCAGTTTCTACCGACTAATTCTTTTAATTGATAGTAGCCATCTCTTGCTAGTTGAGTCGTATTAACAACCGTTAAACTCTGTTGGAAGCCTGAAGTTATAATATCTTCTGCTAAATCTTGCCATGTCCACTCTATATCTAATACAGGTTTATAGGTAACTCGTTTTAAAGTTTTAAATTGCTTTACGACTTCTTTTTGTTCGATAATATCAATAAAGTTAATATTTTTAATTTCAGAAGAGTTAAAACGATCAAAGGCGGGTTGGGTTGCACTCATTAAAACGACTGTACAACCATAATCCTCAACTAAGGTATTTAAAGCATCGAGAATACATCGGGCAAATTTAGGAGGAATACTTTGCGCTTCATCAATTAAAATAACTCGATTGATAATATTATGCAATTTACGGCAACGACTGGGTTTATTGGAAAATAATGATTCAAAAAATTGAACAGCAGTTGTGACAATATAAGGTTTATTCCATCTTTCTGTATCGAGTTTATAGTTAAGAAATTCTGATAATTTTGGCTCATAATCGCTATGATGTTCTAATACTTGATCTTCCCCGAATTCCTGTTTATAAATTTGTGCTGTTTGTTCAATAATTACTTTTAGAGATGCAACATAAATAATTCCTTTCATTTGATGTTTTTGAGCATGAAGATAGGCAAATCGTAAACTACTCATAGTTTTGCCAATACCACATACCCCCGTTAACCGATAAAATCCTCTTGCATTTTCAGCAAAGTTGATACAATGTTGAGCGAAGACGTTTCTAAGTTCATCTATCTTTGTCTTACTTTCTGGTAAATTAGTAGGTTTGAATTTAGAATCGAGAATTGAAACTAATTGATAGTTTAGCAAATTAAGGGCAGGATCTTCCTGTCCTGCTTCAAATTTCATTGCATTAAAGCGATCTGCATCCACTAAGGCAGAAAATAACATTCTAATCGCAAATTCTCTGCGTAGTTTATTCGGTAAAGTAATTTTTGGTAAGGTGTCTGGAATTAAGTTATCAATTTCCGTTTGGGCAATTTCTCGGCAATTTTCCCAGTCTTCGCTATCTTCGGGATATTCATCCCATAACTCATCTTGACTTTTTAATTGGGTATGATGTCCAGCAATAACATAAGCGATCGCATTCGGCAGATTTATTGCTGTGACTATTTCCTATTAAGGGGATAGAGAATTTACACTCACCATGAGTACAGGGTGGTAAGGTGGTTTCTACCGCCAGAGTGACCATTTCCTATTAAGGAGATAGAGAATTTAAACCGAAGCAGAAGCATGGTTTTTTGAATTATTAACTGTGACTATTTCCTATTAAGGGGATAGAGAATTTAAACGCCTAAGCTTTTTTTTAAATGAGCGTGAATCTGTCTTTTACGACGATCTGGCGTTTCTAGGGTAAAGTCCCCAAATTCAGAACTGCTCGTTTTAACATGATTCATCACCTTTTGTTTGCGACTCATCGTAAATACAGGGGCAGGCGAAGATGCAACTTCAGGAATCACAACAGGAGCAGGGGAAGATGTTGAGCGAGTTGTCTTTTTAGGCGCATATTGCACGCCATCGGCACTTTGCTTGAGATGGTCTAAGATGCGTTGTTTGCGAAGATTAATCGCCATAGTCACTCTTGAGAAATAAAATTAAGTTTTGTAACATTGTTATTGTAATAGATTTTTTACGATCAACATGGTAAAGTGAAACACATTTAAAGAAATAAGTGTGTTTTGTTGCATCTATGAGCCAAAAACGTCTAAAAATTACCCCTAAAGGAGTATTTCAAACAGCAAAAATTCCGTTTTTATGAATGACTAATTGAAAAGGCGATTTTATCTTTAGAAAAAGCAAAAATTAAACCCTAGCGACAGTCTGATTTTCCCTGACCAATAGCTGTCTTTCAGTTAGAAAAATTGTAACCTTTCCCCGAAATTTAAATATCCGTGTCACTCAACGATAAACGGGCAACGTAAAATGAAAACAACTGCCCCTATTCATCAAACTATCTACCCAAATGTGACCATAATGGGCTTGAACAATTTTACGACATAAAGATAAACCTAAGCCATATCCTTCCTTGCTTTCATCCCGTTGTAAACGAAAATGTCCTTCAAAGATGCGCTCTTGTTTTTCCTTTGGAATACCCGGTCCTGTATCACAGATACTCACTTGAATTTTTTGGGTTGTGCGATGGAGAATAGACAAGCTAATTGTCCCCGATTCAGGGGTATATTTGATGGCATTTTCTAATAAATTAACGACCACTTGACGAATCATTTCTTCATCGGCATAAATGGAGTGTAAATCTTGGGGAATATCCCTATTTATCGTTAAATTCTTTGCTTTAAATTGACCTGTCAATTGATATAAAATATCTTCGCAGAGATCCTGCATCAATACTTTAGAGTGATTTAAGTTTAACTGAGAATTTATCGTTTTTGAGGCTTGCAAAATATCAGTGATGAGACGATTCATTAGTTTAAACTGCTTTTTTGCCTGCTGATAAAGTTGAATTTTTAACTTTTGAATTCGGGTAGACTCTTCTTGATTATCTGCAATTTCTAAAGTATCTACCGCCATTGAAGCGGCTGTTAAAGGACTTCGTAAATCATGGGCTAACATGGCCAAAATTTGATCTTTAAACTTTAATTGATCAAGAAGTGCCTCTTTGTCCTTTTTTAAGCGAAAAATTTCATCAGACATTCGCACAATTTCAGATGAATAACTGATTTCTTGAGGATTATTTAGTTTTAAAGTTTTGTGGTCTCGTTCTTGCTGGCGATAAATCTCAAATGCCTGTACCCATCGAGGCCAACAGCGATCAATCTGCTGAACAATATTACTCCCCGCTAAAGTCTGACGAGGTTCTGGGAAAATTTTGACTAAAGCAGGTGTCGCAATAAGCCGGAAATGTTCAACAAGATGAGGCTGTTCGCCAATTTCAATAATTTGTAAGTCATAAGGCATTCCATCCGCCACTTTTTGAAGCTGTTCGGCTACTTTCTCAATATGAGCTTGAGAACTGGGGCGATCATCGACGAAGAGAAGAAGTTGAATTGACACGATCTTTATAGTGTCCATTGAACAGAGAGAACGGGTGATGGGCAATGAAATTGACTTGTGAGATAATATGGCAAAGAATTCGTCATTTTTCAAGTCTGCTCCTAATTTAAAAGAATTTTTCTCAGTTCAGATTTTGGCAAAATGGTAGCATAGATAACAACTCTCCAAAAAGATAGAAAATTTGTTGAGATTTTGCGCTACCCCTATTCTAAAATCTAAAGATAGTGTTAAATTAAATCACTCTTAGGTTTATTATCAACATATTGTTGAAAGTTTATTCACAGCTATCTAGGATCTCGGAACAGTTATGGCTTTTGGCTACGTTGCCCTCGTTCTCCACGCCCACCTTCCTTTTGTTCGTCACCCTGAAAGTGACTATGTTTTAGAAGAAGAATGGCTTTACGAAGCGATTACTGAAACTTATATCCCCTTAATCCACGTTTTTGAAGGACTAAAGCAAGATGGTATTGATTTTAAGATAACAATGAGCATGACACCTCCTTTGGTGTCTATGTTGCAAGATCCCCTGTTGCAAGAGCGATATGATGAACATTTAGCGAAATTAGAAGAATTAATTGCAAAAGAAATCCATTTTAATGAGTTTAACGGACATGTTCGCTACTTAGCCGAATTTTATGGCGAAGAATTTAAAAAAGTGCGTCAAACATGGGAAAAATACGATCGCAATCTTATTAAAGCCTTTAAGCCGTTTTTAGAGAGCAATAACCTTGAAATTATCACCTGTGGGGCAACCCATGGCTATTTTCCCCTGATGAAAATGTATCCTCAGGCAGTATGGGCGCAAATTAAGGTTGCGTGTGAACATTATGAAGAAACCTTTGGTCGTCCTCCCAAAGGAATATGGTTACCCGAATGTGCCTATTTTGAAGGGGTAGAACGGATGCTGGCAGATGCAGGATTACGCTATTTCTTGGTAGATGGTCACGGGATTCTCTATGCTCGTCCTCGTCCTCGTTTTGGGGCTTATGCACCGATTTTCACCGAAAATGGCGTGGCGGCCTTTGGTCGAGATCACGAATCATCGCAACAGGTTTGGTCATCTAAAGTCGGTTACCCAGGGGATGTCGTCTATCGAGAATTTTACAAAGATTTGGGATGGGAAGCGGATTATGAATATATTAAGCCCTATATTATGCCCAATGGTCAGCGCAAGAATATTGGCATTAAATATCACAAGATTACCAGTCGGGATGGGGGATTATCAGAGAAGGGTCTCTATGACCCCTATTGGGCAAAGGAAAAAGCGGCTGAACACGCTGGAAACTTTATGTATAACCGCGAACGACAAGTTCAGCATTTAGCCGGAATCATGCAACGTCCCCCCATTATTGTCTCTCCCTATGACGCAGAACTCTTTGGTCACTGGTGGTATGAAGGGCCTTGGTTTATCGATTATCTGTTTCGTAAGTCACGGTATGACCAAAATACCTTTGAAATGACTCATTTAGCTGATTATCTACAGTATAATCCAACTCAGCAAGTGTGTCGCCCCTCCCAGTCTAGTTGGGGGTATAAAGGTTTCCATGAATACTGGTTAAATGAAACCAATGCTTGGATTTATCCCCATCTCCATAAAGCCACCGAACGCATGATTGAACTCAGCTATCGCAACCCTACCGATGAGCTAGAAGAAAAAGCCTTAAATCAGGCGGCACGAGAGTTATTGCTGGCACAATCGTCTGATTGGGCGTTTATCATGCGGACAGGGACAATGGTACCCTATGCCGTGCGTCGGACTCGTTCCCATGTGTTGCGTTTTACCAAGCTCTATGAGGATATCAAACAGGAAAAAATCGATTCGGGTTGGCTAGATAAAGTCTATGCGATTGATAATATCTTTCCTAACATTAATTATCGGGTTTATCGTCCCTTATAGAGGCAGCGGTTAGAAGATAGGTGTGTAAAATTAATAATTAATGATTAATTTTTTTCCCTGTTTTCTTTTCTTACCGTTAACTTAACTTTATTTCCCTTCAAACAGGGTATCTTGTCAGGAAACGGCAACATAAAGACCTGCCAAAATTGAGTTTTCTGCTCCTTCTCCGCTACAATTTGAGTAACAGTAAGGTTCATTGATTAATTTATATTATTTCTTATGGATTTTCGCCATATAGAGTTCTCTGCGAAGAAATCCAAAGTTGATTTTAATCAACTCCAATCTCTTTTTACAAGAGTAGCCTTTTGGGCAAAAGAAAGAAATCTTCAAGACTTAAAACTAGCCATTAAAAACAGTAATCCGGTGGTGACCGTTTGGGATCAAAAACAAATGATTGGTTTTGCCAGAGCAACCTCTGACGGGATTTATCGGGCAACCATTTGGGATGTAGTGATTCATCCTGATTACCAAGGGTATGGTTTAGGGCGTAAATTAGTCGAAACAGTGGTTAGTCATCCCTTATTAAACCGAGTTGAACGAATTTATTTAATGACAACCCATCAAAGCGAATTTTATAAGCGAATTGGCTTTCAGGAAAATAGCAATACCACAATGATACTTCACAATACAAGTATCCCTCAAGGCTTAACACACATTAATTCTCAACTAGCGGAAAAGCAATCCCTAGCTGTGTTGTAGAATCATCAGCCGTCGAATTAAGCATCAATTGTCCTCCCATTGCTTCAATTAAATTAAAAGATAATAAAAACTTTTCCCCTGCTGACATCTCTAGTTTTTGAGCAAATTCTTTTAATCCTTGTGGGGAAATTTCGGGAGACTGTTGTAATAAATCGGTCGATTCTTGCCAAGTTGAAGGAAAGCAAGGAGTCCGAATATTGATGATTCCTCGTGAAGAATTGGGGCAGACGGTTAATTGAATTTCGATCGTCCCTTGTTCTGTCCAATTAATAGCTGTATCTACCAAATTTATCAGGCTCATTAATAACCTTTGTTCATCAGCTAAAATATAAATAGGGGAAGAAGATTCGACGACATTTAACTTTAAATTACGATTAGCCGCCTGTAAAGAAATTAAGGGTTCCAAATCCCTAACCACCTGTTGAAGATTGACTTTATTTTGTTGTAAACTAATCCTTCCGTACTCTAACTTAGACACTAAAATAACTTGATCAATGATTTTAACCAATTTGTGTGCCGCTTTATAAGCTTGGTCGATAAACTCCCTTTCTTCTGCTGGACTTTCGCATAAATCCGCTAAAATTAACTGATGTAAACTCATTAATTGACTGAGAGGTGAGCGAATTTCATGAGCCGTACGACCTAAAAATCCTGTTTTAAATTGATTGATTTGGGAAACCATTTGATAGGCTAAACGGGTTTGTTCTAACTCTTGTTTAAGAAATTCAATTTCGTCCATTTTTAACCCCTATATTGTCGATAATGAATAATCACTTTTAAACAACTCCATCCATTCATCTTCAGCAACGAAAATTGGCCCCATATTGTCGATAATGAATAATCACTTTTAAACCTTTGCTCTCTGCTTCTAACTATAGATAAACACTGCCCCGTCGAAGGGTAAACCAATCCTTTCCTGTCCATTTAGTCACCGTTGAAGGCTTGCCACTGCCGACTTGTTCTTCTGGATTCAATTCACTGGGATCTAAGACAAAAACAGAGGAAAATCTTTGATTGATAGCTTCTAACGTCTCTAAGGGCGGTTCACCTGATTGATTGACGCTAGTGGTGGACAAAGGTCCAGTTTGAGCAAGAATTTTGCTTACAGTAGGATGATTAGGGACTCTAATACCAATATTACTCGAATCTTGGGGATTAGTCGCTTTAGGCACTTGAAACGAAGCAGGAAGGACTAACGTTAACGCTCCCGGAAAATAGCGTTGGGCGATCGCTTCCCAGATCACGAATTCTTCACGAGATCCACTTAAATAAGGCAACAAATCCGTCCAAGAAGCCCCCATCAGGATTAAAGGCTTGCTCAAAGGACGTTTTTTTAGCGCAAAGATTAACGCTGAGGCTTCAGGTTGCACGGCTAGGGCAGGTATGGTATCCGTTGGAAAACTAACCACCTTACCTGTTAAGACATGAGAAACTAAGTCTTGAGAAGAAACAAAAGCCATGGCAGAATAATTGAAAGTTGAAGGATTTTTTTATATTATAAAACCTTACACCTCAATAAACTGTTATGCTTTAAAAGAGTTTTGGTCAACCCCATTTCCCCGCTCCCCGTCACCACCGAGTTAAGGGGGTGATTTTGAGAGATCTTTTCTGGATGCTAAGGTACTAGAAATGATTTCGTGCAAAAAGCGCGATTTTAATAGGTTCAACGCATTTAAACGGTTGCTCTAGCCTAATTTTAAATCAAGAAAGATTGATAGATAATGTATCCATAACTACAGTTTTTTTGAAATAATCTTGACAATAATATTTAAACACAATAAGTATGAGTTTGAACTCGATTTTCTCAAGAAAACAACCCAAAAGCAATTTTTATTGAGGAGAAAAAATTTAATAATTAGCTCTAACTTCTCCCTGTCCTGTTAAAAGTTAAATATACCATGACCGAAGAAACTATCTTTCCCGAAAAAGGAATTAAAGCTTACCGCAGTTCATTATTAGACTTCCTAAACGATCCTTTTTACGTTCCCGAATTGGATTGTGTACGATTCATTGCCGATGGACTGTTAGTCTTAGATAAGGGACGAGTTAAAGAAATTGGACCTTACGAACAACTCAAAGATCGTTATCAAGATATTCCCGTTACATCCTATCCTGGAATGTTAATTATGCCGGGGTTTATCGACACTCATATTCACTATCCTCAAACGGAAATGATCGCCGCTTACGGGGAACAACTTTTAGAATGGTTAACAAAATATACTTTTCCGACAGAAGGCAAATTTAAAGATCAAAAATATGCCCAAAAAGTCGCTTCTTTTTTCCTTGATGAATTACTCAAAAATGGCACAACTACAGCCCTCGTCTTCGCCACCGTTTATCCCGAATCGGCCGATGCTTTCTTTGAGGAAGCTTACCAGCGAAATCTGTGTATGATCGCAGGGAAAGTCATGATGGATCGCAATGCACCCGACTTTCTTTTAGATACGCCTGAATCTTCTTATACCGAAACCAAAGCCTTGATTGAAAAATGGCACAAAAAAGGACGGTTGCGCTATGCAGTTACCCCCCGTTTTTCTATTACTTCAACCAATGCCCAATTGAAACTAGCCGGTAAACTTTTAAAAGAATATCCCGATGTTTATCTGCACACTCACCTATCAGAAAATATCGCTGAAGTGGCTTGGGTGAAAACGCTTTTTCCTGACTGTAAAGGGTATCTAGATACCTACGATCAAGCAGGATTGGTGGGAGAACGTTCAGTTTTTGCCCACGGCGTTCAACTTACAGACGAAGAATTTCAACGCTTATCGGAAGCCAAATCCGCGATCGCTTTTTGTCCTACATCCAATCTGTTTCTGGGCAGTGGGTTGTTTAAGCTAGAACAGGCGAAATCAACAGAATATCCCGTTAAAGTTGGATTAGGGACGGATGTAGGAGCAGGAACGAGTTTTTCGATTCTTCAGACTGCCAATGAAGCTTATAAAGTCTCCCAACTGAGGCGACAAAACCCCACCCCTTTCCAAGCCCTTTATTTAGCCACGTTAGGAGGGGCGAAAGCATTGGAGTTACAGGATTATATTGGTAACTTTGCCAGCGGAAAGGAAGCCGATTTTATTGTTTTAGACCCCCGTGCCACGCCCTTAATGGCATTCCGTAATCCTGCACCGAAACCCATCAATTTAGAGGAATTAGCGGATACGGTCTTTACTTTAATGATGATGGGAGATGATCGCGCCATCCATGCGACGTATATTATGGGACAGTTAGCCTACGAAAAAACGTATCAATAAAACGCTAATTTTTAGCTGATTGAATGGCAAACCGACATCGCCACTGCCAAAATCCAATTTCACCTTCTATCCTTGCTAAAAAGCCTAAAAACGGGCATTAGAAAGAAAATTGTGTCCGTAGGTTACCCACATAAATCGGCCCATTGGTAGTGAAATTATTGGGTCGAACAATGACATAAAAAGAAGGGACAAGAGCAATATTCTGATTCAAAGGGTAAAAATAATTGGCCTCAAATTCATACTGTACGCCGCCATTGCCACCACCAGACACCAGAAAATCCCGTCCACTGACCACCGAAAAAGGAATCAGATAAGAAAAGGTTGCCCGTGCGCCTTCTTTGCCTAAATCAGGTAAAGCAAAGCCTAATTGCACCGATTGAGAATTAATGTGAGGTCTGCCTCGGTCGGGATTAACGGGGGTTAAATGGGTGCTTCCCCAACTATATCGCCCGAATACCCCAAATCTGTCAAAAATCAGCCAATCGAAGTTAAAAATATAAGCATTCGCCAAGGCATGATGCAATGTACCGCCAAAACCATCATCTGCTAAGCCGTAGGGAATTGGTTCACCCACAGCACCCCCCACAAATCCACTAAAGGGATTAGGTTCAAGGCGAGAATGATTAAACAAAAAGCGCAAATTCAGATTATCGAACGGAGAAACGGTTAATTCTGCCGTAATATTATACGTTCCGCCAAAAAGTCCCAAGGCAGGATCTGCCGCCGAGCCACCCAGTTCGGGGGGGAGAAATTCGGTGCTATTGCCCATATAACCGACATTGAGTTGAAAAATATCATTAATTTTCCAAGTTGCCACTGCACCAGACCCTCTGTCGATCGGACTAAATTGGGTAGAGCCGCTACTATTAAAGCTTTCTGCGCCATTGAGGAAAAAGGTAAAACGGTTATTATCAAAATAACGATAAATGTTGAGCCGAGGACCTGCCGCAATTTGTAAATTATCGTTAACGGGAAAACTGTAAAATAATTCCCGAATCGTGACAAAATTGGGTCGAGTTGCCCCCGATTGCAACAGAAAAGGCGTTCCAGAAGAGTTATAAAATCCTGCCGAGAGAAATTGATTGGCCGGTGCATTGCCATTTCCTGCCGCAAATTGAACCGTCAGGTTATCTCTACCCGAAAAAGAAGTATTAAAGTTAATCCAAGAGTAGTAACTGAGGGTTGCACTGGGATTATAGTCCACGATGCGAGTTCTAGGACGATTATTCTCATCCCTTGGTGGGCTGAACTGACTAAAGGGATTTGCCCCCTCTGCCAGAATATTGCGATCGCGCCATGCGTTACTAAAATAAACCGTTGTCAGACTACTGAGCTTAGTGGTGGTAGAAAATTGATTATCTTCTAGAAAAGCAACTCTGGATTCTAAATTATTAATTCTTGCGCCCATTGCCGCTAATTCTTGCTGAAATTCATCTGCTAGTTGCTTCAGTTTATCTAAATCTTCTTGTAGGATGGCGACGTTTTCTTGCAAAAGTCGTTCTATCGTATTTAAACAAGCATTTAACCCGGCGGCAAATTCCCAACGCGTTAACGCCCGATTACCCCGAAATGTGCGGTCAGGATAGCCGATAATACAGCCATATCGCTCGACAAGGCTTCTGAGGGCTTCGTACGCCCACGATGTGGGTTCAACATCCCGTAACGCTGAAACATTGGTCACTTGAGAAACGGAAGTTGATATTTTTTTGCCTTGCTGAATTTTTTTGATTGCTGACAAAATATCGGATTCTTGCTCGTTGAAGGAAAAAGAAGGAGACATTTCCGAAACTAAAGGGACATTTACTCCTATAGGTGAGTTTTGCGACTTCAGTTCAGTAGCTCCGATGACCAAACTTGTTCCACTCAAGACCGATGCTGTTAGTAATTTGGACTTAAAAGCATTCATTTTCATGTCACTCACACCACACTGCAAAATAGAGGGTTAATCAAAGATTAAGAACCAAATTATTAGCTGTTTTTTTCAGAAAAACTGTTTATTTAATTACATTTCTCGGCGAAATCACCAAATTAAATCCAGAGTCCACTCTAGATTGATGCCTGACTTTTGGAGATTCTAGCCAGAAAAGAGCAAAAAAATTGAGGAAAATTTTAATATTAAAAAACTTTTTCAAATCCAACAAAAACGTTTGTTTTCAGCGGTTTTGTCCAGTGAAGACTTCAAAAACTTGACGACAAAAATACTTTAATTTTTCACTAATATCTTGTGCAGGAAGATAATTTCCCACTAATTGCCAGTTGTCTACGGTAGAGAGCTTCCATGCTTGACCTTGGTGGTTAAATCCAACGGTTTCTACCCCAATTAATCGTTGCGATCGCTCAATCGGATCTTGATAAAAACGAATCTGTACTAAAATACTACGACTCTGAAAACGGGGACTCCATCCGGGTAAGTGAAATCCAATATCGATGGAGTCAGGATCTATCCATTCGATGGTATCCGGATCGTTGCACCACGGTTTGAGATCAGCCTTGGCATCGGGAAACTGAGATTTGAATAAATTGACAATCGTGGCAATTTTACTGGTTAATTCGAGTCCTTTTGCTTGTTCTGAGGCGTTCATGGGTTGACTTCCTTAATCACATCCATTTTAAATTTTTATTAATACTAAATTAATTCTGAGAAAAGGGTTACGCTAGAACCGTTTTTGAGGAAAATTTCCCTGCCGCTGAGGAGGGATTAAGACGCATCACAACAGTTACGAGAGGGAAGAATCGGACTGAAACGGCGGTATTCTGCTAAATACTGTTCAAGAATCACAAATTTGGCTAAATTCAACTGATAATAAACCCAACGTCCTTCCTGCCGAGCGCACAATAATTCAGCATCCCGCAAAATTTTAAGATGGAATGATAACTTAGACTGCTTTACGTCTAGCTTCTCACATAATTCACAGACGCATAATTCTTGGCTTTGCAACAATTCAATGATTTGAAGGCGTAAAGTATCGGACAAAGCCTGAAATCCTGCCTGAATGATATCTCTTTTCGTCGGGTTGGCAACTGACATTGATTCTTTTTGTTGAGTGGATCCATCTTTTCTTTTTATACCACAGTTCATAGAAGATAGGAACATCAAAATTAAAAAAAGGTTAAGGAAACAATAAGGTAAACCCAAACAAAATACTAAGAATTGGTTAAGAAAATTAAAAGAGTTTTTAACCCAAAATAAAGCAAAATCAAGATAAAATAGCACTTTAGAAGAGACCAATGAGTTCTTTTCTTTATTCAACATTCATTCGTATGGGAAAACAATCAATTATGACAAATCAATTTTCGATTAGCCGTCGGGATTTTCTTTGGGCGACGGCAGGTTTTTCGGGTAGCTTATTAGCCGGTCAATTACCGATTCAGCCGGCGTCTGCGGCCGTTAGATTGAATGGGGCAGGGGCCAGTTTTCCGGCACCTCTTTATACCCGTTGGTTTGTAGATTATAATAAAGCAAACTCCGATGTCCAAGTGAATTATCAATCCGTCGGTAGTGGTTCTGGTGTTCAGCAATTTATGCAAAAAACGGTTGATTTTGGCGCAAGTGATGTGGCAATGACCGATGAAGAATTAGCGAAAATGGGGGGAAATGTTGTTATGCTTCCCATGACTGCCGGAAGTATTGTAATGGCTTATAATATGCCCGGTGTTAAGTTAAAATTGAGCCGTCAACAACTGGTTGATGTGTTTTTAGGTAAGATTAATAATTGGAACAAAATCGGTGGACCGAATCAAAAAATTCAGATTGTTCATCGTTCCGACGGCAGTGGCACAACGGGGGTATTTACTAAGTGCTTAAGTGCCATGAGTCCCGAATGGAAAAGCAAAGTCGGCGACGGAAAAACGGTACAGTGGCCGACTGGAATTGGGGCCAAAGGGAACGAAGGGGTAACCGCACAAATTCAGCAAACGAAAGGGGCAATTGGTTATGTTGAATATGGCTACGCTAAGAATAATAATTTAGCTACAGCAGACTTGCAAAATAAGGCCGGTAAGTTTGTAGCACCAACCCCACAAAATTCTTCTGCTACTCTTTCTCAGGTTACCCTTCCTGCTAATTTACGCGCCTTTATCACCGAGCCGACCGGAGCAAATTCTTATCCCATTGTCACTTATACTTGGATTTTAGCTTACAAAAAGTATGATGATCCCGCAAAAGCAAAAGCCTTAAAACAGACCTTAACATGGTGCTTGGATAAAGGACAAAGTATTGCGCCTTCCTTGGGGTACATTCAGTTACCCAGTAATGTGATTAGTAAAGTCAAAACGGCGATTAATACGATTAGTTAACTTTGATTTTAATAGCCTTCCTCAAGACCATTTCTCTCAACCATACAAGAGGGGATGGTCTTTGGGTAATGGTATTCTCAAAACGCCTATTATTATAGGGGTGCACGGTTGGCACCCAAAAGTGTATGATATTAACTCGCCATTTGCTCGTAATTTAGCTATATCTTTAGCAAACTTTTTGCAAAAGTTGAAGAGGAGTTATGCGTTTAAGTAATAATAATTGGGCTTGATTTTTAACCAGCAAAGTTCCGGCAAAACCCAACGCATTAACAGGGATCCCTTGAAAATGTTCATGCGATCGCTTTACCACCATCATCCAATCTTGAGTGATTAATAGATTATACGCGCCCGTTTGCTTTAGTCCTTCTACGTTTAAACCAATTTTTTGGAGTAAAATATAATAGCTTTTTAGCCAATCTTCAGCACTCATTGAGGGATTCAATAAACCAATAGCATGGGGAAATGGGTAAAGGGGAATTCTGCCAATCTCATCTTTAAATTGGGCTTGTTTAAGGGCAGATTCAAGGGGCAAAGGCATATTATTCGGCATTAATGGAAAAGGGGCAACCTGCAAATGTTTGTGTTTTTGACTCGCCCCTGCCAACGTTCCACCGTTATAAAATCCGAGACCGTTAATCTGTTTTAACGTCAAGGCTAACGCTTCAAAATCTGCTGAATTTAACCCATTTTCTTGCTCTTCATAGTGACGTGTAACAATTAAAATATGATGATTAACAACATTATATTTGTTCAATAAACAAAGATGAGTATCAGATAAATAACTGACAAATAAATCGGGTTCGTAAGGCAAAAAAGGATTAACGCCTTGCGGTTTTTTGGGCTGAGCAGTTTCTTTTCGGCTTAAGTTAGTCAAAATTCGTACTAAAAATTGCATTCCCTGATCTTCAATCAATTCATAATTCGTTTCAATCGTTTGTAACGCTCCCGTCTGTAGCGCATATTGACATTGCGCAATAATTTTTGATCTCAGGTTATTTTCTAAATTCATACTATCTCAATGAATAATAAAGAATACTCTTTTTAATAAAATTAAGCCGTTTAAAAGAACTTGAGTAAATCCTTTTGTTTTTTATTAATCACAACAAGACGATTGAGAACAAGGTAACAAAGAATTACCTGTTTCGACTTGAATGGTTGTATGTTCGATGCCAAAATTTTGATGTAATTCCTGTTGAACTCTGGCTAAAAGTCCATCCCCTGTCTTCTGGACGGGCATGACGAGGTGAACTGTTAAAATGGGTTCGGTGGTACTCATTGCCCAAATATGTAAATCATGAACGGCTACGACTCCCGGCAGTTCTTCGAGATATAAGCGAACGGCTTGGGGATTAATCGTGACAGGAACACCATCTAAAGCCAAATTAACCGATTCTTGCAGTAAATTCCACGTTCCTACGGCAATCACCGCCACAATCAGCAAACTCATTGAGGAATCAACCCATAACCATTGTGTAAAATAAATGACTACCCCTGCGAGGACTACCCCTAGGGAGATTAAGGCATCGGCTGCCATGTGCAAAAACGCCCCTTTAATATTCAAATCGTGGGAACTGCCTTTCATAAACATCCATGCCGTCACGCCGTTAATGATGACACCGACTAAGGCTACCCAAATCAGGGTTTGACTCGGAATAGCAACTGGATGTTGAAAGCGTTGTATGGCTTCGAGGGCAATTAGGCTGAGGGCGAGAAAAAGAATGAGGGAATTTATCAGTGCCGCAAAGATAGAAGAACGCCGCCAACCGTAAGTATAGCGGGGAGTAGGACGACGACGCACTAACCAAGTAGCCCCCCACGCTAATAACAATCCCAACACATCACTCAGATTATGGCCGGCATCCGCTAATAACGCTAAAGAATGGCTTAAAAAACCAAAGGTTGCCTCAATCACTACAAAACCAATATTAAGGGCTGTTCCAAGGGCAAAAGCGCGGTTAAAATTGGGGGTATGGTCATGATGATGATAATGAAAGTCGGACATATCAGCAAACGTTCAGAAGAATGAAGTCGGACAGGTCATCTCATCCCGTCCCTAAGCCTGTCAGACAAGGAACAACTCAAGGATAGCGTCGGGTTAAGCTTGATCCATTTATAAACGATCTCACCGATTATTCAAAAAGATTATAAAATTAAAAAGAAGCCACTATCCTCAGCCAGAATAGTTGCTTCTCCATTCATGTTGTCTAAATTGATAGGAATTCAGGGGCTTTGTTTAGTTACTCGCTAAACGTTGCCCTTGTTTTATCGGCGGTTGATGGTCAGCAGTTGAATTACTCTTCATCTTCTTCTGTAATTTGTTTGAGATGAATATGTTTTCGTCCTAAGGTGATTTCAAATTCATCACCCGGTTGTAAACCCATTTTAGAAGTATAAGCAGAACCAATTAACAGATTGCCATTAGATTGAACACTAATACGATAACTCGCCGAGCGTCCGCCTCTACCTTGGCCATTTGCTGAACTATCTAAGTCGATTCCTTCAGCATCAATCAGTGCATTAAGAAACTTCATCATGTTCACGCGTTCGACACCATTTTTGGTTAAAGTATAGTAACCACAAGCTCTGGCTTTTTCTTCTTTGGGCAAGTTTCCCAGCAATTTAACTTTCTCGATTAACGCTTCACCCGTTAGGGGTTTGGGTTGTTCTGTAGTAGCCATTTATTTAGGTAATAACTTAACAATCAATGAACGATAGAGATACAAAACTGCAAAAATAATTCACAAGAGGAAAAATATTTTGGTTAGCATTGGTCTCTTTCTTTATCTTACACACAAAAAGGAAAAAAATTTCAACTTTAGATCCCAATCAATAATAATTCATTTATGATCGATCTCAAGCCTGAAGATTCTCGTTAATCAATTCACCCATGAAGTTAACAACTCGCAGTCATTATAGTGTTAAAGCATTGCTTGATCTTAGTTTACAACCGAACTATGGGCCGGCATCGGTAAAAGCGATCGCAACTCGACAAGAAATTCCCGCCCCTTATCTCGAAAAACTACTGATAGAAATGCGTCGTGCGGGTTTAGTAAATTCTCTGCGCGGGGTTCAAGGGGGCTATCAATTGGCATCCCCTCCTCGTTGCATTTCCTTAGGACAAATCTTAGAATCAGTCGGTGAAACGATCCAACCTCTTCCTCATCATCAACCTGATGCGGATCTCCCCGAAGATTGGGTGACCTTTAGTGTCTGGAAGCGGCTTCATGATAAGTTGAAAGATGCGCTCTATCAGATTACTTTAGCAGATCTTTATTATGATGCTAGAAGTTGGCAAGCTTCCTTGGGAGAAAAAGCCAGTTTTATTGTTTAAGGGAGCAATTTTTTATGGAAAATTCCCCGAACCCTACCCTATATCAAGGGGGTTGTCACTGCGGCGCAGTGCGTTTTCAGGTGGTGATCTCTACAGAGGAAGTCATTGACTGTAATTGTTCTATCTGTCGCAAAAAAGGGTTCTTGCATCTCATTGTTCCCCCAGAACAATTCACCTTATTACAAGGAGAAGATGTTTTGACAACCTATCGTTTTAATACCCAAACTGCTACCCATTATTTTTGTCAAATTTGTGGGATTCATCCCTTCTATCGTCCTCGCTCCCACCCAAATCATATAGATGTCAATGTGCGCTGTCTCGATCAAAATCTCCTTTCTCAGCTTAAAGTGATCCTCTTTGATGGAGAAAACTGGGAAAAAAATGTGACTCAAATTGTTGAAGACACTTAGATAATGATAAACTTTAATCGAGGCATCATTGCGCTTTTGGGGGCGGCTTTACTGGATTATTTGATCGCTGACCCTCGGCATTGGATTCATCCTGTGCAGGTGATGGGTTGGGGCATCACTCACCTAACGCAATGGATCTTAACTTATTGTCCTCATAAATGGCCGCGTCGTCTAGGGGGAATTCTCCTTGGCTTAACAATAATTATTGGAAGTGGAATTATCGGTTGGTTGATCATTAACCTTGCCTCTCGCCTTGATCCTTTATTGGGGTTATTATTAGAAATAATTCTCTTGGCTAGTTGTTTTGCTGGGAAGGGTTTACGATTAGCCGCACAAACCGTTATCTTACCTTTAACGGCAGAAAATATTGACCTTGCTAGAGGCAAACTCAGTCAATATGTTGGACGGGATACTGCTCATCTTTCAGCCGCAGAAATTCAACGGGCTTTATTGGAAACGATCGCAGAAAATGCGGTCGATGGGGTGACGGCTCCCCTCTTTTATGCTATCTTTGGACTCTTTTTGCCGATGGGAAGTGTGCCACTGGCGTTAGGTTATAAAGCCGCTAGTACATTAGACTCAATGGTGGGTTATCGACGAGAACCTTACACCGAAATTGGTTGGTTTAGCGCACAATTAGAAGATAGATTAACGTGGCTTCCTTGTCGGTTAACCGTGATTACTCTTGCCCTATTATCGGGGAAACTTCGGCAAATTTTAGCCCTATGTTATCGGGATGCGGCGCAAGATCCCAGTCCCAATTCTGGCTGGAGTGAAAGCGTTTATGCCGCTATTTTAGGTGTACAATTAGGGGGGGAAAATACTTATCAAGGGGTGGTTAAAGCGAAACCCCTTTTAGGCGACTCACTACGTTCGATTACACCTGACATTATCAATCAGGCACTCAATTTAACCCGTATGGTTTGTTTAGTGTGGCTGAGTCTTTTGAGTATCATTTCTTTTTTATTTTTTCTGTGTTTGAATTGATGACGAGTTAGGGGGATTCATCCTGATCTAAAGAACGACTCATAATAATTAATCTTGCCGCAAACTTTTGCCTATTTTCTCGCAAATTCTCATCCTGAGTTTCCGATTTAAATTCTTCTAATTGAAAGTTTACACCTAATGTAAGTTTGAACTCGGATGGATTGCCGATTAGAAGAGCGTTGACTCCTAAGAAATAATACGTCTTGTCGTGAAAATAGGTTTACTATAATGATATCTAGGCACTGAGTCAGCCGCCGTTACGCCGACAAGATTGAGCGATGAAAGCATCCGAAGTTCTCCAACAATACCAAAAAGGACAGTACAACTTCCAAGGGAAAAATTTACGGGGAGCAAATTTCGTAGGGAAAGATTTATCAGGGGCAGATTTCAGTTATTGTGACATCCGAGGGGCAAACTTTAAGAAAGCCAACCTGACAGGGGTAAAATTCAGCGGGGCAAAGGCAGGGTTACAAAAGCGATGGATGATTGCGTTATTGTTGATGGCGTTACTGTTGATTGTTCTTTCTGGTTCGTTATCAACTTTTGTGGGACATTTAGTCTCTTTTTTGGGTGATACTAACAGCCAGACTCAACGGGTTGGATGGGTTAGTTTAATTTTTGTGATTACTTTTGCCCTCGTTAGTTATTATCGAAACTTGAGGGGGGGAGTCATTGCCGCCGCCGTTATTATCGCTACAACTGTCGCCTTAGCGGTGACAATCACTTTAGTAATCGCTTCTACTGTGTCTTCTGCTGATTCCTTCACCATAACCGTTGTCGGTGCGGCAACTGTTGCTTTGGCTGTTGCTGTAGCCTCTATCGTTATTTCTGCGATTACTTTTACCATCGCCTTTGCCGTGGCTGGAATTATCGCTGTATTCGTCGTCTTTGTTGTCGCTTTTATCTTAGTTGAAGTTATTTTCAAAACGGCAATCTTTGGGGGAGTGCTAGCCTTATTTGCCTGTTTTATCGGTTATCGTACCCTCAAAGACGAATTCAGAGATCCTTGGTTACGCAAGATTGCGGTGGCGTTTGCGGCGATCGGTGGCACAGCTTTTTATCGGGCAACCCTTACCGATACTGACTTTACGGGGGCAATTCTCAACAATACAAATTTTAATCAAGCGATTTTAACCCGTACTTGCTTTAAGGATACGGTTAAATTAAACCTTGCTAGAGCCGGAAAAACCCTCTTAGCCAATCCAACTATCAGAGACTTATTAATTAACCCGAGTGGGGGTTCTTTTATTAACTTATTCAAAGCAGATTTAAGAGGAGCAAATTTTAACGGTGCGAACTTACAAGAAGCCAACTTAAAGCAAGCCGATTTAAGCGAAGCGAGTTTACAATATGCCAATTTAAAAGATGCTAATTTAACTGAAGTCAACGCGATTAAAACCAATTTGAGCTATGCTCATTTGACGGGTGCGTGTTTAGAAGCATGGAATATTGACCCTAATACCAAGTTAGAAAGTGTCGAATGTGACTATGTTTTCTTATTAGAAAAGCCTGACCAAAAAGGAAATCGAGAACGCCGTCCCCATGATCCTGATGCGACCTTTAAAGCAGGAGATTTTGTCCGTTTATATCAAAAAGCCTTAAATACACTACAGTTATTCTTAAGAAATGGCATGAATCCTCAAGCATTTCGACAAGCATTTGATAAAATTATTGAGGAAAATCCAGAAATTACCTATGATTCAATTCAAACGATTGAGAAAAAAGATAAAGATGTCTTAGTGAGCGTTGAAGTTCCCGAAGATAAAGATAAAGGAAAACTCGAACAACAATTTAATGAAATTTATCAAGCCCGATTAGAGGCGGCAAAAGCTCAAGCAAAACTTGAAGCCTATCAAGACGTTTATCGGACTGATCTCAAAGAAATCATTCAAACCTTAGCCCCGCAACCGAGTACCTTTCAGGTGAATCAAAGTGTAGAAGATAATCGAACGAATATCAATCAAAGTCATTCGGGTAAAGGGGATATTATTGGGGGTAACCAAACTGAAAATAACACAATATAACCTGACGTTTTAAAAAATGTCATAGAAAATTGCGATTTAATATCATACATTTTTGGGCGCAAACCTTGCATCCCTACCATCAATCATGTACCTCACCTCATCAAGTCGCAAAACGCTGTAGGTTCGCGTTCTTTCTCTTAACGAATCAACAGAGAACTCCTATCACAGTGAGGATAGGAGCTTAACAATACGTGAGTTCGACCATCAGAAAATCTACGAGAATTCTTTATTTAATTTTTTTTTGTGCAGGGGGTGCGGGGGAGGCACTCCGTCCCCCGCTGGGGGGTTTGGGGGGCTAGTCCCCCAATCAAGAATTTGTTTTTCTTTTCCTAATCCCAACGAGAATGGACAAAAAAATTGAGATAATTGCCCTCGT
>JBGTGT010000116.1:0-78173 GCA_041746575.1 Microcystaceae cyanobacterium | reverse complement strand
TAATCGTTGTCTAATGAATTCCTGTTACTCTTTGGAGTCCTCTGAAACCCCTGCCATCTAAGGACACTTCTAAACATTCTTTTTTAATTTGAGGAAGATAACCTTTGGGGGTATAAGCTGAACGGAAGAGGCGACCACAATCTTTACATTCAAATCTTTGTTTTCCCTTTTGATAGCCATCTTTGCGATAATGGGAAGAGTGGCACTGGGGGTATTTCAGGTTGTTGAGTAACGTGAGTTCGACCATCAGAAAATCTACGAGAATTCTTTATTTAATTTTTTTTGTGCAGGGGGTGCGGGGGAGGCACTCCGTCCCCCGCTGGGGGGATTGGGGGGCTAGCCCCCCAATCAAGAATTTGTTTTTCTTTTCCTGATCCCAACGAGAATGGACAAAAAAATTGAGATAATTGCCCTCGTCGAACTCACGTTGAGTAGGTTTCGTTGACTCTTCCTTTCTCACAAATCCACTGCTCACTTATCAACGCCGGTCTAAGTCCCCTTTTCGTTAACGTTCTTACCTTCCACTCATCATTTATAATTGAATTAGTATTTTTGTAAATTCTAGGGCTATGGCTGTTAAAAAACAATTTGCCAGTTTTCAAGAACTGCTGGAAAACACCCCCCGTCCTATCTTGGTGGATTTCTATGCCACTTGGTGTGGTCCTTGTCAGATGATGGCACCTATACTTGAACAGGTGGGAACCCACTTAAGCAATCAAATTCAAATTGTTAAGGTTGACTCTGACAAATATCCCGGATTAGCTTCTCAATATGGGGTACAAGCGTTACCGACCTTAGTTTTTTTTAAAAATGGTCAACCTCATGGTCGTTTAGAAGGGGTGGTAAATGCAAATCAGTTACTTCAACAGATTCAACAGTGGATGCTTTGACACTCTCACCGCTAGTCGCTTGTCAAGCTTGGATTTGAGGATAGCGTTTTTTGAGTCAACATTAGAAATGGCTTGTTTTTTTAAAGGAACAAAAGGGGCTTCAATACTAACTTTACGGCACATTTAAACGGAAATTTAACGGTGAACTGTTTGCAAAGGAAACCCCAAAGATTCCCGTTGTTGTAAATACAATTGGGCAACTTCCCGCGCCAAATTCCGAATTCGTCCAATGTAACGGGTTCTTTCTGCAACCGCAATTACCCCCCTTGCATCCAACAAATTAAAAGAATGGGAACATTTCAAAACATAATCTAAACTGGGTAAAACCAACGCCCTTTCTAAGAGTTGTTTTGCCTCTTGTTCATATAAACTAAACAATTTAAACAACAATTCAGCATCGGATGCTTCAAAATTATAGGTGCATTGTTCAATCTCACTTTGTAGAAATATTTCGCCATAATTGATTTGTTCATTCCAACGAATTTTGACGATGGCATCCACTTCTTGTAAATACATCGCCAAGCGTTCTAATCCGTAAGTAATCTCAATGGAAACAGGACGGCAATCAATGCCACCACATTGCTGAAAATAGGTAAATTGGGTGATTTCCATACCATCTAACCAGACTTCCCACCCGACTCCCCACGCGCCAAGGGTAGGAGATTCCCAGTTATCTTCAACAAAGCGAATATCGTGATCTTCAGGGCGAATTCCTAACGTTCGCAGAGAATCAAGGTAAATTTCTTGGATATTATTAGGAGAAGGTTTAATTAAGACTTGATATTGAAAATAATGCTGGAAACGGTTGGGATTTTCTCCATAACGACCATCGGTAGGACGACGACAGGGTTCGACATAGGCCACTGTCCACGATTCGGGGCCAATTGCCCGTAAAAAGGTGTGAGGACTCATTGTTCCTGCTCCCTTTTCGGTATCATAGGGCTGAGCAATCAAACACCCTTTTTCACGCCAAAATTCGTTTAATTTCGCAATAATTTCCTGAAAATTAAGAGACATATAATCTGTAAACAGTGACTTGTTTGAAGTTAAGAACAAAGAATTTCCCGTTTTTAGCCTAGAAATTTCTTGAATAAATTGATTTTATCTTGATAAGGGGGGAAGCGTAAATTAAATTCTAGCTGAAAATAACGACGTAAAACGCTCTTTTGATGGGAAAAGGTCTCAAAGGTTGTTTTTCCATGATAAGCTCCGATGCCACTCTGACCTACCCCACCAAACGGTAAATCCGTCACACCCACTTGCATGATGGTATCGTTAAAACAAACTCCTCCCGATGAGGTGGCCATTAAAATTTGTTCTTGTTTCGCTGTATCGTTGGAAAATAAGTATAAAGCGAGGGGTTTTGGGCGTTGATTAATAAAAGCGATCGCTTCGTTTAGGTTATCGTATGCTAAAATTGGCAAAATCGGTCCAAAAATTTCTTCTTGCATCGCAGGAGCATCTAGGGGAACATCTATCATTAACGTAGGTGCAAAATAGCGATTTTCAGCATCATAATCCCCTCCTGTCATAATTGTTCCTTCTTGTAAAAAGGTCGTTAAACGATTCAAGTGACGATCACTGACAATTCGAGCATAATCTGGGCTTTCTGCTGGATTTTCGCCATAATAATCGGTAATTGTCTCTTGTAATGCCTGAATCAAAGCTTGTTTAATCGAACGCTTAACGAAAAGATAATCAGGTGCAATACAGGTTTGTCCAGCGTTGAGAAATTTACCCCAGACGATGCGTTTTGCAGTCTCCTTGAGATTAACGTCATCTTCTACAATACAAGGGCTTTTTCCCCCTAATTCAAGGGTAACAGGCGTTAAATGATGAGCGGCCGCTTGCATTACTTGACGGCCAATTTCAGTACCTCCCGTAAAGAAAATATGATCAAATTTTTCAGCAAGCAATGCTTGAGAAATATCGACTCCCCCTTCGATAACAGTAATATACTCAGGAGAAAAGGTATTAGCAATCAGTTTATGAATTAATTTTGAAGTTTCCAGTGCAATTTCTGAAGGTTTGAGGACAACACAGTTACCGGCGGCGATCGCACCGATTAAGGGCTGCATCATCAACGAAAAAGGATAATTCCAAGGACTAATAATGAGGACGACTCCTAAGGGTTCAGGCTGAATCGTCGCCTTTGCAGGAAATTGCATCAAAGAGGTAGAAACTCGCTTCGGTTTGACCCAAGATTTGATATTTTTAAGAGCATAGTCAACGTCACTAAGGCTTGCTCTAAATTCAGCTAAATAAGCCTCTAAAACGGGTTTACCCAAATCAGATTCTAAGGCGGTCAAAATGGCCGATTCATGGCTCCTAATCGCATTTTTTAGCTTTTGTAGCTGTTCGATGCGATAAGTTAAAGATTGGGTTTGCTGAGTCGCAAAAAACTGGCGTAGGCATTGCAGGCGATCGCTGATGGGGGTTTCTGTTGAAATCATGGCATCTCAAGGCTTTATCCAACTAACCCTGATCTTAGGGCATGAACCGCCGCTTGGGTACGATCATCGGCAGAGAGTTTATTAAGGATGTTTCTAACATGCGTTTTTACCGTTCCCACAGTAATATACAATTCTTCAGCAATTTCGGCATTACTATAGCCGTCGACAATCAATTGTAAAACTTCCAGTTCTCGATCGGTTAAGGGATGAGATTGATCTTTGCGGCGAATATTATTGGGTTTTAAAAATTTATCGCTATCAGCGTCAGTTTTTGAATTATCTTCTCTAGATATTTTCGTTTTAGATAAAATAATACGGGCAATGGCTGGATCAATCCACGCATGACCTTCATAGGTTGCTTTAATTGCTTCCCATAGTAAGTCTAACCGAATATCCTTCATGCAGTAAGAATCCGCACCCGCTGCAAATGCCGCTAATACGGAGGTTTCGTCATCATGGAGGGTTAAGATAACGATTTTTGTCTGAATCGTTTCATCGTGTTTGAGTTGTTTAATTAAGTCAATACCACTCATATCAGGGAGACCGATATCCACCAAAGCTACGTCGGGATGAGCATTTCGTAGCAATTCTAGACCTTTTTGTCCAGTTTTCGCTTCTCCAACCCATTTGATTTCTTGATACTTCTTTAAGGTCGTCCGCAGACTGACGCTGGTTAACTCTTCATCTTCAATCAAGCCGACACGAATGACATCCATACTGTTTATATCTACATAATGTTTAATGTGAGTTGATTTTGGAGATCTAAACTCCATTCCATCTTATCTTAGATATCTAATCGGAGTATGCTGATAGGGGGGATAAATAAGATCATGGGGTGATAGTTAAGTCGGATAACAATTAACGATTAAAGGTTAAAAGGTAACTCTCAACTATGGTCAATCGTCGTCAATTTTTAAAAAATACGGCTCTTATGGCAGGAAGTCTAGGTTTAACTTTGCCATTAACCGCTCAGGCAACAATCTTAAAACCGCCGCGTTTACAGTCTGGCATGGGTGTTGGACTAATTAGCCCTGCTTCTGCGACGTTTTTGCCAGAAAAGATTGAAATTGTGCAAGATGCGATGAAAGCATTGGGTTTAATTCCTTATCTTGCGCCTCATGTACTGAATCGCTACGGTTATTTAGCAGGGCAAGATGTTGATCGGGCGGCTGATATTAATCAATTTTTTGCGGATTCTCGCATACAACTTATTCTACCGATACAAGGGGGATGGGGATGTAGTCGGATTTTGCCTTATTTAAAGTATGATCTTATTCAACGAAATCCTAAGATAATTATTGGTTTTAGCGATATTACTGCACTTTTATTGGCAATTTATGCTAAAACAGGCTTAATTACTTTTCATGGTCCTAATGGATTAACCTCGTGGCGATCGCAACAAACTCAATCCTTTCGGGAGATTTTAGAGCAAGGAAAGACAGTTAAGTACATTAATACAACTCATCCAGAAGATAGCGATCGCTTAATGGCAGTAAAAAATCGTCTTCGTATCATTCGCTCAGGTAAAGCAAGAGGGAGATTAATTGGAGGGAATCTGTCTGTTTTCTCAACGTTAGTCGGATCTCCCTATTTACCAGACATGAAGGGGGCTATTTTATTTCTAGAAGAAGTGGGAGAAAATATTTATCGCATTGATCGCTGGTTAACCCATCTAAAATTAGCGGGGGTTTTGGCACAAATTAGCGGTTTTATTTGGGGTCAATGTGTCAATTGTAACCCAACCGAAGACTATGGTTCATTAACCTTAGAGGAGGTTTTACGGGATCATATCGAACCATTAGGGATTCCAGCATGGTCTGGGGCAATTATTGGTCATTTAGAACCCGTTTTGACTTTTCCGATCGGTTTGAACGTAGAAATAGATAGTGCCGAGGGCAGTATCCAATTACTAGAATCCCCCGTCACATAATACTGATAGATATTAAAGCGTTTAACCTTTTTTTCCCATTAAGCAATCTTTAATCACTGGGTTTTAACTCATCCAAGATCGTAAACTGAACATGATTAATGGCTAAATCCCCAATAGAAAGTTGCTGTTTATTGATCATTTCTCCATTTTGATAAATACGTTCAAAAGGCGTATCTTTTGCCATTTCTGCATGATACCATGCTAATCCCATAAAAAAGCGAGTGGGATAAGGACCCCCATCTATCAAATCATCGGGGTTAGATTCCATCGGTAACCAACCATAACTAGGGAGATAAAACTCCATCCAGACATGGTTATAATCCGGTTCAAGGGGAATCTGACGAATGAGGGGCTTAGGAGGACATTTATAGCGGCCGACGGTACGACAGGGAATCCCATTTAAGCGAGCTAATGCCAATAAGACCCCTACATACTCCCCACAAGATCCGATCCCCCGTTTTAAAGCAATATCAGGCGTATCAATATGAGGCTTAATGCCATAAGAAAGGCGATCATAGACATAGTTACGAATACTATACATTTTACGCAAATAATTGGTTTCTCGGCCGATCGCTTCTTGGGCGGCCTGTTGAATAATCTCGGTTTCCATCGCTAAATTGTCATTATCGACTAAATACTTCGACACAAATTCAGAAGGGACAGCAGGAATATTTTCGCAATCTTTAGGGGTAATACGGTATTTAATTCCCCAGACTTCAACGATGGCTTTCCAGCCAAAAATATAGCGATCTTGTTCGGTGAGTTTATCAAACTTAAAGACAGCAACTCGTTGGCCTTCTGCATTGGTTTCTTCGGTAAACGGTAAACCGATGAATTCAACCTGACGCACTTTTTGACGCTCTGTCTCGGAAGGTAAAGCAATTTTCCATTCTAAATTTTCTAAAACGAAAGGATCGAGGGGAGACAGTTCTTCGACATAAGAAATCTCAATGAGATACCCATTAGAAAGGGCGTAGTGTCGGTCGGGATAATAATGAAAGTATAGGGGATGAATAAACGTTTGATAACGATAAGTTAATTCATGATTGGGGTCAGCATTAGGGTTATCTCGAATATAAGGTTCTGAAAATTCGTAGGCAATATAAAGTTGTTTTTCACCGGTTTCCGAATTGATGTGAAAAGTTAATCCAGTCGGAGACTCAAAGGGGGTTAAAACACTAAAAATAATTTGGCCAGTGCCTCTATCTAAGCAATAAACCGTTTGCTCTAAATTATCAGAAATCCATAATTTCTCTGCGGTGACCGCAATGTTTTCAACTCCAATACCGGGCGCATAAAAATGGGTAATTTCGCTGGCATTTTCCCGATTAAGTACCAAAATTTTCCCTTGACGATGAGAGGTTACATAAAGGGTTGACTGCCAGATAGCAATGCCATTAATAGGTTCAGTTAATTGGCTAAAAACTTGAGGGGTTAATAAACTATCCTGTAGAGAACAGGTATAAATCGTCGTCCCTGAAGTAAACCATAACGTATCCTCAGAGACGGCGAGTCCCGTTGTGCCAATAAACTCTTGCCACTGTTGAGGGTTTAAGATACGAGTACAGTTTGTTTTTGGGTCAATTTCTAATAGATATCCATTCTTTGCGTCAATAGACAATAATTTGTCTTGATAGAATGCAATTCCTTGAATAGAGGATGCGGCAATCGGGCGGATGGTTGGCGTCGTTAGATGAGGCGTGGAGAGAATTTGATAAGATGTATCGGAAATCATGCTGGCTCTAAAAAACAGGATAGCGATATTATTCTAATTGAATAGCAGAGGCTTAAACCATAACATAACAAAATCATCGCCCTAAAAAATGCTCAAGATGAACGGATTGATCTTTGATTGAATGATGAGTTTTTCTTTGCTTTACAATAAAAGGCGATCGCCTTGATATAATCAGGTTTCTGGGGTATATTCTGTCCACAATCTCTTCGCTTTGTAGCATTGTTTCTGCCGTCTCTTTACTTTCTTTTAAACAAGGCAAATCAAAAATATGGGAAATTAACCTTTAAACTAAAAAAACCGAGGGTTTCTCCTCCTTAATACCGAGAGGTTTGTGATCAATTTCTTATACAACTGCGATATGAGTCTCATTCTCTACTTTTTGCGTCACGGACAAACAGCCTACAGCCATACGGGAGGGTATTGCGGCAAACCTGAAAATGATCCGGGTTTAACCCCTGAAGGGATCGAAATGTCCCGAGCTTTTGCTAAAGCTTATTGTTCTCTTCCTTGGGCGGCAATTTTCGTCAGTCCTCTCTATCGCGCTATCCAAACCGCTCAACCCCTATGCGAAATGATTGGGTTGAAAATGGAGTTACGGGAGGGACTCAAAGAAGTTGGTTATGGAGAATGGGAAGGAATGACGCCTCAAGACCTTCGTCAAAAATATCCCGACCAATATGTCCGCTGGTTAACAGACCCTGCTTGGAATGCGCCCCCTAAAGGAGAACGGGGCATCGATATCGCCCGTCGTGCTTCAATTGTACTTGAGGAAATTGAACAAACCTATAGAGAGGGGAATGTCCTTATTGTTTCCCACAAAGCGACAATTCGTATTATGTTGTGTCATTTAATGGGAATAGATGTAGGTCGTTACCGTGACCGTTTCGAGATGCCGGTGGCCGCCCTCAGCGTGGTGGAGTTTACCCGTCAAGGCCCTCTCTTTCATCGTATCAGCGATCGCTCTTATCTCAGTGCCGCACTACGCGCCCTTCCTTGGACATGAATAAAATAAACGCCAGTTTACTACAAGAAACTGACGCAAACAGAGGAATCAGAGGTTAATCTTTTTGATACTTTAAAATCCTTGACGAGAAGCAAGTTTCTCAATGGTTGCTTGGGTTTCGTGAATTAACTGGCAACGACTGTCAGATGTTTGGTTAAGGGTAGGCACAAGATTACGAGCCTGTAAGGTCATGTGTAGTTGTAACTGAGCGACATATTCTTTAATATCTTCACGAAATTGCTCTGTTTCCGATTGAATAACCTGCACAGCGTTAATCCCTCCTAAATATCATGATACTGTTTTTAATAACTACCTTCTAAAGTACCACGATTCCTGATCAGCGCAAGTCGGTGAGGGCAAAGTTGAAACATTTTGCAATATTTTTAATCAGGTGATCACTTTGTTACTGTTCGCTGAAGCGATAGCCTTTGCCATACACGGTATGAATAAGGGGAATTTCTCCTTTTTCTTCAATTTTGCGCCGTAATAAGCGTACTAAAGCCGCCAAGACATTACTATTCGGTTGTTCTGTCTCTGCCCAGAGTTGTTGATAAATTTGTTCGTGCGTCAAGAGTTGACCGGAGTGATTCATTAAATAGGCTAATAATTGACTTTCTTTTTCTGATAAATTAATCACCCTATCTTGACGGTAAGCCACTTGATTTTCGATGTCAAATTCAAGATCAGCCACTTTCATTCTTTCGGTGGGGGGTTTTATTTCTGAAATATTAGAACGTCTCAATAATGCTCTCACTCTTGCTAATAATTCCCGCAATTCAAAGGGTTTTATTAAGTAATCATCTGCCCCTGCATCTAAGCCTAAAACGCGATCATCGGTGGTGTCTTTAGCGGTTAAAAAAAGAACAGGTGTTGTCCTTCCTTGGGCGCGCAATGCTTGACAAATTTCTAAGCCCGATTGATAGGGTAACATCCAATCTAAAATCAACAGATTATAGTCATTTTTGGCGGCTAATTCATACCCTTTTAATCCATTATCTGCTATGTCAATGCAATATCCTTCATGGCATAAAACATGACTAAGGGGTTCGGTCAATTCGGTTTCGTCATCAACTAACAAAATACGCATTTCAAATCATCATTTTATCGGTTTAATTATAAGTCTAAGAGTCCGGCAGGAGGATCAATTTCAATTCGGGCTTCGTCTAAGTTAATGTAAGGAACGATTTCTTTGACGAAAGGAATTAAAACGGTTTTTGGTTTCCTTGGGATTTCAGAAACAGATAATTGAACTTCTAATAGATCATTCCCTGCGAAAAAAACATTTACGACAGTTCCGAGGAATTGCTGAGAAGATTGAAGATAAACGGAGAGATTAATTAATTGGGAAATATGATATTCATCTTTTTCTAAAGAAAATTCTTCCTGAGGATTAACCATTAAAATATAGCCGTGTAAAGCTTCTGCTTGGCTTCGAGTTTCAATGCCTTCTAGTCGGATAACGTATTGATTTTTGCCCGGAAGATAGCGTCCTTTAAGAAGTTTTATGACTTGCTGTTGGTGTCGATCTGGAGACACGAGTAAGCGATCGCCAATTTGTACGAAACGTTCAGGGAAATCCGTCGTTGAATTCACTTTTAGCTCCCCTTGGAGTCCATGAGCAGAAACAACTTGACCAATTTCTAGCCAATTTTCCAAAGCGTCACTAATATCGATTTTCATTGTTATTAATAACTAAATTTGTTATAATTATAGCATTAACAAGACATTTTGTATCAGTTATGACCCTTTGGCAAGCAGATTTTTATCATCATTTTCCTCAAAGAGAAATAGAAACAAATCTTTGGCAATTACTGATCTGTGACCAAAAAGGTAATATTATTGTTGAATCCAGTTGCCCTCAATCTCAAGTCAATTCTCAATGGTTAATAGAACAAATACAGTCAAATTTATCTAAAAGTTATCCCGAAGCTATTGCCGTTTTTCGTCCCCAAAGCTTAAGCTTATTTTCTTTAATGGGGCAAGCATTAGGTATCAAAATATTGCCCACTCGACGGACAGATGTTTTAAAACGGTTACTTCTAGATAAATATTACTCGCCGCTTTATAATCCGCTCAAACTCGAAGCCTCTCCTCCCCAATCTCTTCCTGAAAATCTATGGGGAAAAACATGGCGATTTGCGTCTTTTCCCGCAGGGGAAATCATTCATTATTTTCGTCAGCAACCTATTCCCATTTTGAGTATTGATTCTCAAGATGATCCTTTAAGCTTAGGATTGCCTTCCCATCACCGTATTTCTGGTATCGTCATTGAAGGGGATAGAAAAGCAATGATCTTGGCTCGTTGGTTAGCAGAAAACCATCCTTATTCTCTTAATTTTATTCCGACAGAAATAGGGCAATCGGGGGGATTAATCCTAGAATCTGGTTTAAGCGATCGCTGGGTTTTAGTAACCTTTGAAGATCCTGAAATGGCAACTTCTGCTCAACAATATGAGCAACGAAAACAAGAGAATAAAGGGTTACACTTTCTTTTGGTTCAACCTGATGATACGGGAATAACTTACAGTGGATTTTGGTTATTAAGTTCGTTGGATAATTTAGGATAGATGATTAATCGTTAAAATGAATTAATTGATTTATGGATGCTGAAAGATACTTTAATGGTGTAAATGCGTTTGTTGAACGTTAAAGTTTTTAATTTAAAGATGATAAAATTTCATTCCATTTTAGTTTATGGATTGCCTGAAATTCTGTGTCTGATTCAATTAATTTGGAATTATTATTATGAAATTATCTAACGAATTAATCAATCTTAGGTAATATTTAATCGTGGGTGAAATTCCATTAACAATTACTTGATAACCATGTTTTTGCTTGATTTTACGAATTTCTTCATTAATTTTATCCATTTCAGAAGATTTGATATTAGCAGATGAAAAAAGATTATATCTTCTTGGATTAAACTCATAGATTTTTTCTTTAGCAATGTTTATCATGCTTGATTTCTATCGCTTCTATCAAGTTTTTATTCTTATCGAAAATTTCTATATCTCCTGCACTTTTTGATTTTCTATCAGAAGACGTATGACTAGCTAAATCCTTTAAAGTACATGATTTATATCTTTCAACTTCTTTGATTAATTGTTGATACAGTGCAAAGAAAGCTAAAACAGGAAGTTTAGAAGCTCCATGAGTTTTATAATTAAAAGAAAAGTGCATTTCTAGACAATTGATAATCGTTACTATATCAAATTTATCAGGGTTATTAATTTTAATAATTTTAATTTAATTAACTTTGACAATCTGCTTGACTTCTGCTAAAAGTAGGAGCAAAATATTTTCTGTGATTTGGGGTTCTTTTTCAACTAAATCAACCAATTGTAAAAAGGCTTCTTTGACAATTTTATTATTAATTTTGCCATTATAATCTAAGGTATAAGGATAAGGTTGTTCTAGAGAGCGAGTCAACCATCCACTTTCTGCCATTGAAGATAAACCTAATTCTTTCAAAGTTGGCGTGATATACTGTGTATCTATTGTTCTGCCAGAAAATCCGCCCTTCATATTTGATTGATGATACCTGATGTCCTGATTCGGATAAAGTATTTTATGTACTAACAGAGTTATTAAAACGGTATAAACGCCTTTTTGTTTCGTCGCATTAACCGCAATATTTTTAATAAACTGAACACAAGCTTTAGATAACTGACGCTGGCTTGCTTGAATATCATGGATATTGTCAGTATTGTGATAAATTTGAAGTAATTTTTCCTTGTGATTCATAACAGTTAATCCTAAAATTTCTAATTGAATCGGTTTACAAGTCAGTTGAGATTGAATCGTATTATTGTTGATAAAATCATAAATTTTTGTTAATAAATTTTGTTGTTTAATTTGATAACCTAATTCATAAATCATCGGAATACAGACAGAATTACCAATTTGTTTATAACATTCCCCTAAAACGGGATGACGCTGAAAATTCTCTGGAAAACCCATAAGGCGATAACATTCATTAATCGTCAATTTCCGAACCGCATTTTCTTTAGGTAAATAAATAAAAAAACGACCTGATGTTTCTTGAGACGGTAACGTAGGATGAACCCCTTCAACCGAATAAATCCGATTAGGTTGACGATGAACACGGGAAAGATGTTCAGTATTAGGACGGATTCCTGTTTTCCAAATATTTTTGTTACGATAACCCACAAAAATTAAACCAGAAGCTTGTTTTTTAGGATTCTCTATTAAGGTATATTCATCAGGGTTTAAGTATTCAAAATCTCCTTCAGTATCTAAATAAGTTGCCAAACTTGGGATATCATTGTTTTTACGAATAAGATTAAAATTAAATCTTTGATTCAGTGTACCCATAATAATAATTCTTTCCCGATTCTGAGGTAAACCAAAATCCTTAGCATTTAATAATTGATAATCTACCAAGTACCCCAAATCTTCCAAAGAATAGAGAATAGTATCTAACGTTTTCCCTTTATCTAGATGTAATAAATGTTTGACATTTTCCAAAACAATGACTTTAGGACGTTTAATTTCAATTATTTTACATAAATGAAAAAAGAGCGTTCCCCTCGTATCCTTAAAACCATTTCTTTTGCCAGATATGCTAAACGGTTGACAAGGAAAACCTGCCGTCAAAACATCATGTTCTGGAATTTGAGAAATATCTAACTGAGTAATATCTTTTTCGGGAAAATCCCCAAAATTTTGATAATAAACCTTCTGACAAGCAGAATCAATTTCACAAGAATAAACACAGTAATAACCCGCCTTTTCAAACGCAAGACGAAATCCACCCATTCCCGCAAATAAATCAATAAACTTCAGCAAATGACTCTGATTATTAAACACAGCTTTTCTTATCATAGATCAAGACAGATTGCTTTTATTGATCAAAATCTGCCATTAAAGAAGGTTTTTCCGATATAATGTATCGTGAAGAAAAATTAACCCTCAGTATGGAGTCCCATCAATATCGTGTTTCTTCTCAATGGTTACGAATATCTCCTTGGTTTTCTTTTGGCCTGTAGCCTCGTTCCGATCTTAGCGTTAACGGCGTCCAAACTGCTCCGTCCCAGTGGGGGAGGGCCTGAACGTCGTACCACCTACGAATCTGGCATGGAACCCATTGGGGGCGCATGGATTCAGTTTAATATCCGCTATTATATGTTTGCCCTCGTATTTGTTGTATTTGACGTAGAAACTGTATTTTTATACCCTTGGGCAGTGTCTTTTAGCCGTTTGGGGCTACTTGCTTTTATTGAGGCCTTAATTTTTATTGCGATTCTGGTCGTTGCTCTAGTTTATGCTTGGCGGAAAGGGGCCTTAGAATGGTCTTAGGGTATTTCTTGAGATGAGATCCTTATCCCTAAAGTTCGTTATAACCTAAAGTGTTGCTGAACATTAATTTTGAGGTATTATGTCCCCTAATCCTACCTTTGAACAAGCGCAAACCACTAAAATTCTTAACCCCATCAGTCGGACACAAATCACCCAAGATTTGTCTGAAAACGTCATTCTCACTACGGTTGATGACCTGTATAATTGGGCTAGATTATCGAGTCTGTGGCCGCTTCTCTACGGAACAGCTTGCTGTTTCATTGAATTTGCCGCTTTAATTGGCTCACGCTTTGATTTTGACCGTTTTGGTCTTGTTCCTCGTTCTAGTCCCCGACAAGCAGACTTAATCATCACAGCTGGCACGCTTACCATGAAAATGGCCCCTGCGTTGGTTCGTTTGTATGAAGAAATGCCTGAACCCAAATACGTTATTGCCATGGGTGCATGTACGATTACGGGAGGGATGTTCAGTAGCGACTCAACCACTGCTGTCAGAGGAGTGGATAAACTGATTCCCGTAGATGTCTATATTCCGGGATGTCCCCCGCGGCCAGAAGCGATTTTTGATGCTATTATTAAACTTCGCAAAAAAGTCTCCAACGAATCTATTCAAGAACGGGAATTAGTACAACAACAAACTCACCGTTATTACAGTACCACCCACAATATGAAAACGGTATCGCCGATTTTAACGGGACAATATTTACGCAATCAAACCCGTCAAGCCCCCCCTAAAGAATTAGCAGAAGCGATGGGAACACCCCTTCCCTCAGCGTTAGAAACGGCATCTCAACCGGTGGAGGAAATGAATCGTGGCTGAAGAAAATAATACGCCAGAAACCACTGAAGAATCTGCGATTATTCAAGCGGGGGAAGTGTCAACTTGGTTAACAGAAAATGGCTTTGATCATGATATTTTAGAACCTGACCATTTAGGCATTGAACTCATTAAAGTCGAAGCAGAATTTTTATTACCGATGGCGACAGCATTGTATGCCTATGGTTTTAATTATCTCCAATGTCAGGGGGCTTATGATCTCGGACCCGGCCAAGAATTAGTCAGTTTCTATCATTTAGTCAAGGTAACCGATCAGGTTGACCAACTGCAAGAAGTCCGTTTAAAAGTGTTTTTACCGAGGGATAACCCTGTTGTTCCTTCTGTCTATTGGATTTGGAAAGCAGCCGATTGGCAAGAACGGGAAAGCTATGATATGTATGGCATTGTCTATGAAAATCATCCGAATCTAAAACGGATTTTAATGCCGGAAGATTGGGTAGGTTGGCCGATGCGAAAGGATTATATTTCCCCTGATTTTTATGAGATGCAAGATGCTTATTAGGTAACGGAAAGGTGGGCAAAAACTCACCTTTTTTTTGTTTTATTGCAATAAACAAGATTTGACTTGAATTTTGCTTAACGCTCGTACTAGGCGCAATCCTTGATGCTTATATAAAGGTATTTCTAGACAACTGGGTAAATGATTCATTAATGTTCTGGCAGTATTCAAAGGACAACCTGAAATCCGAACAATAATGTTCGCTCCTTCAAAGATGCTATCTTCGGTAAATGCCTTTTCAACGTGTAAATAATAGCATTTTTCGCTTAAATTCTGTTTTCCTTGTTCGATACGCTGTAGGGCTTCACTCGTCGCCAGAATAACCATGCGATCACCAGCAGAAAGACGAATATCATCAGAAGGCATCAAGATCGCTTTAGATGGGGGTTTTTGATGCAAAATGGGTACAATACCGTAACCGTAAGCGACTTCAGATAATAATAATCCGTCTAATGTATCATTAGCTTCAATTTCGTATTCCGTTACCAAAATCGTTTGATGGCCTAAACGAAACAGATTAACAATATTTTCGCCAAAAGCGGCTCCTGCAAACACCTCTGCTGCCACTGCATACGCCCCTAAAATTTGTGCATTTGGCAATAACTGAGTCATTTGCTGACTTAAGCCTAATCCTGATGTCCGAATCACTAGATGGCTATCAAGATTGAGTCTTTTTGCCATTAAGGCTACTTCTAGGTTGAGAATTTCGTCATCGGTGACAATCACTAGACTTTTGGCTTGATGAAGATAAACTTGCGTTAGCGTTTCTGGAAGATTTCCTGTTATTAAGGGAATATTAGGTAAAATATTGCCATTAACATCGGATTGTAGCGCAATAACTACTAAAGATTGTTTAAAATCTTGTAATAACGTCGCAACTCGCTGGCCAACTCTACCCGTCCCTACAACGACGATATGATTTTGTTGAGGGATAGTTGGACGATTCGGCGTAAAGTTAAACTTAGCTGACAATAATGTCTCCGTCAGAAGGGCGTATAATACTCCGACAAAAGCTGTTCCTGCAAGGGTCATTCCTAGGCTAAATAGCTGTAACCATGGGGGAATACTATCTATTTCTTGGAATTCACCAAATAAATCGGCATAGCCCCCTAATAAGAGAATAGCGGTCGCAGAAAATGCTGACAGAGGCGTTGTTCCTTTGTAGGTTACTAGCAGTAATATTGTACCAATTATCCATAACATAAGAACGCTTAAACCGCAAATAACCGCTACTCGACGACCTTGTTGTCTGACGTTATGGTGCCAAGTATTTTGCCAGAAGTTTTTGATTTTATGAACTTTTTGCCGGAAATTTAGAGGATTTTCAGAGGTTTCTCGGTCGTTTTTGGCATAAGAAGTGAAAGGTTGTAAATAAGAAGTATCCACCATCTCAATATAGGTTATTATATCTCCCGCTTGTACCGTCGCATTTGGCATCCATTGGTGAAAATTAGTTAAAGAGAGATCAAAATTGCCATTGACCATCAGAAGGCGGCGATTTCGACTTTGTAACTCGTGCAGAAGTCGAGTTTTACACCAACGGTCTTGGGATAAAATCCGTCGTTGAATGACTTGTAGTCTTTCCCCATCAAGGGTAAACATTCCTTTGGTTTCTGTTCCTAATGCAGCTAAGGTAAAGGCAGTTGCAGGGAGTTGAGTGGGTTCATAGGCGATAAAATTGCCTAAATAGTCCGATAATAGTTCATTTAGGTTATCTTTTGCCGATCGCATCACCAAACGAGTATGAGGGTTTAGTTGACGAATCGCTAGAGCCGTTTCGACATTCACTTGCTCGCTCGTCGTAACAAGTAAGGCAGATCGACATCGATCAATGTTCGCTTGTTGTAGGATAGAAACTTGCCGACAATCGCCAATCAATAAGGAGTCAATTAAGGATGGAACTTGGGGTATTTCCCAGATTTTGGGTTTATTTTGCTCAATGGCAACGATTTTAATCTCAAATTCCTTCAACGCTAACACACAATGCTGTCCTAAACTGCCTAAACCACAGACGAGAAAGGTATCGAGGGGAGACGAGGAGGCGGACTGAAACATTACTAATTATCCGTATTTCGCAACCGATTACTTCAATTCTACTCAATGTTTTAAGATACAACTCTTTTTAATTTCCAACTTGAATAAAATGTTTATCCGAGGGAGTTTGAAGATATTTTTATGACGACACTTTTACTCATAATGTGCCTACGTTCTAATAATTTTGACGATTCTTTTCTCCTCAAGAATTTTAGATACTAAGCGATGTTTTCTATTAATTCTAAGAGAATATGCTCCGGTTAAGTCTTCTGTTAACTTTTCAAAGCAAGGTAAGGTGGATATCGAGACGATTTCGCACTCTCGTTTCAAGCTCGTTAATAGGTTAAGTTGTTACTATCTAAAAATTATCTTTATTGTAACTGCTTTTTACTGCGTTGCAAATAAAATGATAATAAAGTAAATCGCCTTCCTAAATTCCCACAACAGATACGTTCCTAAAAAGCATTGCTTATCAAAGTTTTAAGTTATTTTTAGGATTTTTAAATAGGAATTGATGCTCATTTTAAAAAGTTACAAAAGACTCTAAAGGCTGAGGTAAAGGTTTTCCATCTTCTTGATATTCTTCTATCAATAATTCTAAGACTTCTTGAGCATTTTTAATCGCTTCTTCGTAAGTATCTCCATGAGTGTGAAAGGGTTGGGAAGGAAATTCGGGTAGGTGAACGAGATAACATTGATCTTCATCACTCCATTGAATAACAATTGTATAAGGTAATTTCATGATTCTGACTCCTGATTTTGAATTTCTTTGAGTTTAGCAAGGGTTTCTTTAACTTGTTTTTCGAGATACTGTCTTGCATCATCTCCATCTTTACCTGATATTGTAATTGGATCTTGAGGTAATAGGGGATGATACCAGCGACTATGACTCCCTTTTGCTGAACGATAGACAAAACCTGCTTTTTGTAGCAAACGTTTTAATTCTCTGACTTTTTTGGGCATAATGAGGCAAAACACTGATACATAATAATAATAGCGTTATCGAAGACAATGCAAAGCGATCGCCCTCATATCCTTAAACAAACATCCCTTGTCAAAGTTTTGAGATAATTTTAGGGTTATTATATTAGTTTTCATCTACTAAAATGTCGCCTGATTGTCTCTAGCAATTCTAATTAGAAATCGCAAAGCTTCATTCACAGATTCAGCATTCGGAAAAACCTCAGCAACATCTAAATCTAATTTAATAATTGTCTCACCAAAGCTTTTACGCTGAGAACCCATTTTTCTGACTTTTAGAAGGGTTAAGTCGTATTCATCTCTTAGTTCATCTTCCATTATTTTAACCTCCTTGATAAGCTTTAAGTTCTCGTTTAGTAACAGGTCTAGCACTAATAATTCTTATGATATCTCCCCTTTCTGTATAAGAGACTAATAAAACACGATAAACTAATCTCCATTGTTGAATTTAGGAACACTTGTCATAACTTTACTAGCCAATACACCGACTAAAGCTAAATATTCATGATATTTTAATTTGCAGGAATTTTTCTTCCTGAATCTTGTTTTAACTTCTCTAAAACTTCAGGATATTGATTCATATCTTCGACTGACTCCATTGGTGGATAAGTTTTCTAAGTCTTCTCTTTATCAACTCTATCAACAAAGGTATAAAAAGCCTCATCATCCTCTCGATGAGATAAAACATAAGTCCGCAACTCTTTAAGATTCATGGTGTTAAAATTAGGTTTACTCGTCGACGTATTTCCCCTTATTGATGTTCTTTAGCGTACAATTTTAAAGCTTGATTAATTTGGGGTTGACATTGTTCTCCTTGTGCAGAAAACCATTCCCAAATATCTTGATCAACTTCAAGGGTAACAGAAATTTTCTTTTTGGGCATTCTTAGAGTTGCATTAGCAAAGAAATTATCATCTAAGGGAGGAATATCAGATGTGTCAATTTCCTCATCTGTCATTTGATCAATTTTCTCCCAATTGGTTGCGGATGTTTTTCTCAAATTTGATTCGTTCATGTTTTAATGCTTTCCTTAATGAAATAATCCGAATAAGATCATATAGTTTTAAGCTGTTGTGCAATTAAACTGGGTATTCTCAAATTAGTAAAAAAACTGATAACCCTCACTGTTTCCCGTTCCCTGTTCTCTTGTCTTTACATACCAATTTAGATGATGAACAGCTTATAGGGCTGAATATTCAAGGAAAATTAACAGGTAAATTTTGTTTATATTGTTCTAATCTTTTTGATTTTTGTTTTCTAATTTCTTTTTCAACTCCTGCTAATAATTCTTCTAACTGCAAGCCAAAATCTTGCAAGTTTAAACGAGTTTGACGTAAATTTATAACCAGTTGTTTTCTTGTTTCTTGATTAGGAATAGCAGGTTGTTCGTTCATCATAAACTCCATTCAATTTTAATTTCTTCAAGACTGCGTTCCATTGCTGGAATCTTCAGTTGATTTTGATTAATGGTTCTCTCTAGCAATTGTATCATATCATTGGATAAGTAGGGTTGAGCTTCTGCTATCCTTAATCGTAAGGTGGAAAGTTGAGAGTAACGAGATGCTGCTTCTAGCGCAACGTTTTTTAATTCGTCTAACGCGTTTACTGTTTCATTAGTTTCTCCAAAACGCTCAAATAGTAAATATTCTGCAGTTGTTGCATCATCAACCAATTGTGATAGTTTTTGAAGAAGTAAAAAAATGGTTTGTAGAAGGTTATCAGGTAATCTTGCCATGTTTTCAGTTTTTGGGATTAAACATTGTCGCTATTTTATCACTTTAGACAAGCAGAGTGCACCCCATATCCCCACATCCTTAAACAAGCATCCCTTATCAAAGTTTTGAGAGATTTTGAGATTATTATTGATCGTTATGTTGAAAATTTTTGTTCAAAATAGTTTTCATTTCTTCAATGCTAAAGGGTGGATTCTTTTTATGAATTATTGCGTGACAATTAGGACAAACTGGACGTAAATCTTTAATGGAATTAATTTGATACTCTTGATTAATTTCAGATAAAGGGATTAAATGATGAACATGAATAAATCCTTTTCCTAGTTCTCCAAAAGCTTGTTCAAAATCAAATCCACAAATATAACAACTTGTTCCATAATATTCAATACATTGTTGACGAGCTTGATTATTTCTTTCATAACGATTGACTGTAATGGTTTGTTTTGCTCCTTCATAAAAAGTTTTGTTTTCACATTCATTGACAAATTCTTCAGTTAATGGAAAATATGGTTGACTATCAATAAGATAATATTTATCCTTATCCTGACTTACTAAAGTGAAAATTAATTCAAGAGAATACTGAGGTGTGTCTAGAATTTGACGAACTATTGCATAGAGTTCTTCGTGGGAATAAACATTGAATCCTTCATATACTTCTCGTTCAACTCGCCATAATTCTCGTTGATACCAACCTTTTCGAGGATTATCATGGTAAGGATCAAATGCGTCCCGATGGTTTTTAATAGTATTAGCCTTAATTCCTAAAATTTTTCCAATTGCATCATGAGTTTCAGTATGATTACCCAATGCTAGTTTTTCATAAGCTTTTTTATCAAATCTAGAAATATAATAAGCTACAATATAGGCATAAGGTACATCACATGCACTGAAAGAATCAAGAATTTGATTCCAGTTTTTAGGCTTTTGAATACCTCTTAGAGAATTCATTTATATAACCTTTCCTTTGATTATAATGTCTCAATCTAAAGAATGCCCAAAATCACTTTAGCTATTACTACCAGCAGAAAAATATTTATATCAACCCCTCTTGACACAACTATCTAACCCTACAAAGTGCAAACCCTCAGAAACTCAGTAAACTGGTAACAACACAGCTAATTTTAGCCCTCTTACCTTGGTGCTTTTACCCATCCTGCTTGCCTTGCTTCTTCTTCTGTGCAGAAATATCTTTCTCCATGCTCAGGTTGAATTCTCGTATTTTCATAGTCTTCTTGCCCCAGCACATGATAGATTTTTTTACCACTACTAATAGAGATATTGCCTTTTATTTGACAATCAGGTTTAAGACCACTATTTTGAATAGGTTTAGAAACCGTACTTAACAAAGGCAATTGATTATCTTTAAAAGCAAAAAATATGCCCACACCAATTCCCATTAGAATTAAGAATTTTTTCATAATGTTGATGTGACTCCAAAAATTGTAACTTATAAACAAGTGATGACTTTATGCAGGTGTTTGCCTGTAACTATTCAAAGGCTTCCTTTTACAATAAAGTAACGAAGGCATAATTACAGATTACCCAGAAGGAGAACAAAATTGATCATGTTCCTAGACGACTACCGCAAACACACCCAAGAAAGAGCTAACTTAGGTATTCCTCCCTTACCGCTAACCGCTCAACAGGCATCAGAATTGTGTGAAATGCTCAAAAATCCCCCAGAGGACCTGAAAGAAGAACTCTTAATGCTTCTCCGTGACCGTATCCCCCCCGGAGTGGATGAAGCTGCCTATGTTAAAGCAGGATTTCTCACAGGAGTTGCCAAAGGTGAAATTACCTGTCCCCTTATTTCCCGTCAAGGTGCAGTAGACTTACTGGGTACCATGATGGGAGGCTATAATGTGCAATCCTTAGTGAATTTGCTCAAATCTAAGGATAGTAATATTACTTCCGCCGCCGCATCCGCCTTGAGCAAGACGCTCTTAGTATTTGATGCCTTTAATGATGTTTTAGACTTAGCGGATACTAACCCTTATGCTAAACAAGTTATCGACGCTTGGGCAACTGGGGCATGGTTTATCAGCAAACGCAAACTCCCCGAAAGTATCACCGTGACGGTGTTTAAAGTTCCAGGTGAAACCAATACTGATGATTTATCCCCAGCACCCCACGCAACCACGCGCCCCGACATTCCTTTACACGCCTTAGTGATGTTAGAATCGAGAATGCCCGACGGCATTGCAACCATTGCTAAATTGAAAGAAAAAGGTCATCCTATTGCTTATGTTGGAGATGTCGTAGGAACAGGATCTTCCCGTAAGTCTGCCATTAATTCCGTTTTATGGCATATTGGTCATGATATCCCTTTTGTCCCTAATAAACGGGCAGGAGGCTATATTTTGGGCAGTAAAATTGCCCCCATTTTCTTTAATACGGCGGAAGACTCCGGCGCACTCCCCATTGAATGCGATGTCACCAAACTGGAAACAGGGGATGTGATTACCATTTATCCTTACGAAGGGAAAATTACACGGGCAGAGGCGAATGGCAATTCTTCCGAAGTTATCTCAAGCTTTACCCTCAAACCTGACACAATTCTCGATGAAGTGAGAGCAGGAGGACGAATACCCCTCCTTATCGGACGCGCCTTAACTGATAAAACTCGTCAAGCGTTAGGGTTAGAACCCAGTACCCTCTTTGTACGTTCTGCAATGCCTGAAGATACGGGAAAAGGCTTCACTTTAGCGCAAAAAATGGTCGGAAAAGCCTGTGGATTGCCTGGAGTCCGTCCCGGTGCATCCTGCGAACCCATAATGACCACTGTAGGCTCTCAAGATACAACAGGTCCCATGACACGGGATGAATTGAAAGAACTTGCTTGCTTAGGGTTTAACGCAGACTTCACCCTGCAAAGCTTTTGTCATACTGCGGCTTACCCTAAACCCGTTGATATTAAGACGCATAAGGAACTCCCCGACTTCTTTGCGACGCGCGGAGGTGTAGCATTGCGTCCGGGGGATGGTATCATCCATTCTTGGTTGAATCGGATGTTAATGCCAGATACGGTAGGTACAGGGGGAGACTCTCATACCCGTTTCCCCTTGGGTATCTCCTTCCCCGCCGGTTCCGGTTTAGTGGCGTTTGCCGCCGCATTAGGGGTTATGCCCTTAGATATGCCAGAATCTGTTTTAGTCCGTTTCACTGGCGAATTGCAACCCGGTGTGACGTTACGGGATATTGTCAACGCCATTCCTTGGGTAGCAATGCAAGAAGGAAAATTAACCGTCGGTAAAGAAAACAAGCAAAATGTCTTCAATGGGCGTATTATGGAGATGGAAGGCTTACCTGACCTAAAAGTAGAACAGGCTTTTGAATTAACCGATGCAACGGCAGAACGTTCCTGTGCAGGAAGTACTATTAAATTAAGCAAAGAAACCGTTTCTGAATACTTGCGTTCCAATGTGGCGTTAATTAAAAACATGGTTGCACGGGGTTACACCGATGCCCGAACCTTGTTGCGTCGCGCGGCTAAGATGGAAGAATGGCTGAAAAATCCCGTCTTGATGGAAGGGGATGAGGATGCTGAATATGCAGACATCATTGAAGTCAATTTGAGCAAAATTAAAGAACCCATCGTCGCCGCCCCCAATGACCCCGATAACGTCAAATTAATGTCAGAATGTGCCGGAGATAAGGTAGATGAGGTCTTTATTGGTTCGTGTATGACCAATATCGGGCATTATCGTGCCGCCGCTAAGATTCTCGAAGGTTCAGGAGTGGTTAAAGGTCGTCTCTGGATCTGTCCCCCCACTCGCATGGATGAAAAGCAACTCCGAGAAGAAGGGGTGTATGGTATTTTTGCAGCAGCAGGTGCGAGAACAGAAATGCCGGGATGTTCCCTCTGTATGGGCAACCAAGCGCGAGTAGAAGACAACGCAACCGTATTCTCTACCTCTACCCGTAATTTTAACAACCGCATGGGCAAAGGCGCGCGGGTTTATCTTGGCTCTGCTGAATTAGCGGCAGTGTGTGCCTTGTTAGGAAAAATCCCAACGGTCGAGGAGTATTTATCAATTGTAGCGGAAAAAGTACAGCCCTTTGAGGGGGAATTATACCGTTATTTAAACTTTGATCAAATTGAAGGATTTGAAGAAGAAGGACGGGTAATTCCTTTGGATGAAATGCCGAAAATTGAGGATATTTTAGGGATTCCTGCTGGGGTTTTGAGTTAGGATTAAGTTAGGGTGGGTCTTTATTATTGAAGATTCACCTTATCTAATCATTTATTCTGTCTATGAGTATAAACCCTGAAATCCAAGACTTAATTAACCGATTTCAGCGAGGACTGAACAAATTAGAACAAAATGCAGCAGAAGGAATTGATTTAGTTAGGATTCCCCTATTTCAATTTTTAGAAAATACAATTTTAGTGCTATTTTTTGCTTATTTGAGTAATATTCTCTTTTTTATTGTCAATTAGCGACGATAGTTTGATGAAGCTTCAGCTTTAATCTCTACTACAGAAGTCAGCAGTGAAGAAATACAGATAGCAGGAAATAGATTATCTCTGATGCTAGGAGTTGTTTTAGAGATAAAATGAGAGTGGAAAATATTGTTAACCGTTTAGGAGATGAATCATGAAAGCGTTACCAGACACTAAAACCTTAATTGAATTATTGCAAAGGGCAAAGGAATCTGAAGAAAATAAGTCTGTTTCCTCTAAAACCTTTAGACGATAGGGGACAGAGCAATATAAACTATTAACAAATCCTAGGAGCCAAGTCATTGACATTCTCAAACATCTTATGATTCCTCTGAGAGAAATTCTTTCTGAAAGAAGCATTTTAACTTTTTGTTTTTCTTCTTCAGTTTTTACACAATCCAAGAATATTACATATTTACTGTCGTTGACAAGCACAACAATTACAGTCCCAATATATTTACCATCATGCGATTAAAAATGCTTTAATCAAAGAGAGTTGAACGATTAGGTTTGACTTCGTTGATTTCGGGTTAACATTAAATTACAATTTGTAAATGTTTGAAAACACATCATCAACCCTCACTTTAATTGCTCCTATTCCTTATTTTGAATTGTTTTTAAGATTAGGATTAGGATTGATCGTCGGTGCGATTATTGGACTAGATAGAGAAGACAAAGATAAACCGGCCGGATTAAGAACAAATATGTTAGTTAGTTTTGGTTCAGCCCTTTTTGTCTTAATTCCTATTGAATTAGGCATCGCTCAAAAAAATCCAGATACCCTAGGACGCGTCATTGCTGGAATCATTGGAGGCGTTGGGTTTATCGGTGCAGGAACGATTTTTCATAGTTCTAGGGTTCGGGGATTAACGTCGGCAGCCGCAATTTGGATATCATCTGCATTAGGAATGGCAGTCGGTTGTGGCTTGTGGGTAATGGGTATAATTGGCACAGTCATCGCTTGGTTTATTCTAAGAGTACTCGCTAAACTAGAAGCTGAATAATTTTTGAGATAACCAGAGAATCCATTTAAATTATGGGCGTCAAAGATAATATCGAATCCTATTAATCGACCATAGTTGTGATTCTTTAGAAACAAAGGTTCGAAATACTTTTGACGATGGGTAATCAAACGGATTTGGTATCACGAGTTTGAGCATCTAAATCATCCAAGTTTAATCTTTCTTTGTCCCGTTCTTCTAGTTTATCTTTGAGAGCCAATTCTTCTTCGGGAGATATATCTAATCCCGCTTTTTCGCCCAATTGATCAACCTCATTGCTCTCCATAAAAGGCTCAGTTTTGGCAAACTTGTCTATTTCTCTTGGCATAATCTTGATTTTTTCCTAAAAGAACTCGCTCTAAATAATTAATAATTAAAGGGTACAAAAGCGTACCCATTTTAATTAATTAATGGCTCAATATAGTATCTCTTACGCGGCTCTTCCTTCCGTCGGCCCTTTGATGGATTTCCAAGCGGATAAGCCTCCTTTTATTTGAGAAACTCGCTCAAATCCCGCTTGACGTAGGGTATCTGCTGCAAGACTCGTCGCTTCTTCATTTTCCCCATAAACATACATGTCCCGACGGGGGGACACGGTCGAAAAACTCGACTCAAAATCAGAGAATAACATTGCGCCCGTAATGTGTTCTTCCAGATACGCCTCGCGGCTTCGTGCATCTAAAATCGTCAATGCAGGTTCGCCCCATTCTAGCCGTTCCTTCAAGGCTTGAGGGCTAGAAATCGGCATTTGTTGCTCGGAAGGTGTGGGAAGAACGTTCGATAATTTCTCTTTGGCTTCTAAGATAGTTTTTGCTTCAGCTTTGGCATTAGTTGCGTCTGTCATAATAATAAAGAAAATTTATTCATTTAGGTTTTCCACTTACATCAAAACAAAAATTTCTTAGTTTTGAATCTATCATAGGTGAGAGGTCAAACAGTTTCTAACTTAAGAAATAAATTGTTAAATAAATTTTAGTGAGTAGTTAAATATAGAGTATAAGAAAGGACGGGGCATCATCCATCTTACAAAATTTGAAGATTCTGATGAAGTAAGATAAAAGTCAAGAAAATTTTTGAGAATGCAAACAGTCTATAAAAACTTTATTCCGTCTCTTGGCTGAATATAAACTATGACTTGTGATATATTTTTTTTGCTTATTTTTTCTTTAAAGTGAAATTGGTTAATAAAACTTCTATTTTAAATTAGCAGGATTATTAACTTTCGATTTCGATAACGAATCCTCGAAAATCACTATTCAAAGAGGAAAATTTATGACAATTTCCGCCGATCAAATTCCTGCCCAGTCTCAAGAGAGACAACCCGCCTTAGAGTCAGAAATGACCCCTTCCCCCCAATACGATCGCGATACTTATAAGGGAAGCGATAAACTTTTAGATAAAGTGGCTCTAATTACAGGAGGCGATAGCGGTATCGGCCGTTCAGTTGCTGTGCTTTATGCCAAAGAGGGAGCGGACGTTTCGATTGTCTATCTTGATGAGCATGAAGATGCCAAAAAAACAAAAAAGTTGCTAGAAGAGCAAAACAGAAAATGTCTCCTAATCGCCGGAGATATCAGTAACGAAAAATTCTGCCATGAAGCAGTCGAAAAAACCGTTAAAGAATTGGGCAAACTTGATATTTTGGTGAACAATGCTGCAGAACAATATCAAGAAGATTCCCAAAATCTAGAAGATATTGATTCAGCCCGTCTAGGCAGTATTTTTAGCACCAATATCTTTGCCATGTTTTATTTCTCAAAAGCGGCTATTCCTCATCTGAAAGAAGGAAGTTCGATCATTAATACCACTTCAATTAATGCCTATAAAGGTAACGCTTCTTTGCTGAGTTATTCCACTACTAAGGGAGCAATTTTGGCTTTTACCCGTTCCCTGGCTCAATCGCTTTTGAAAAAAGGAATCCGTGTCAATGGGGTTGCTCCCGGTCCAATTTGGACACCCTTTATTCCTGATGCAATGTCTGCCGAACAAGTGGAAGGATTTGGTGGACAAGTCCCCATGAAACGCCCCGGCCAACCGGTAGAAGTCGCTACCAGTTTTGTATTTTTGGCCTCCGAAGATTCCTCTTATTTCGCTGGACAAGTATTGCATCCTAATGGAGGTGTTGTTGTAGGTGCATAGGGAACTTTACCCTAGATAAGTTAGGAGAACAAAAACGTATGATTTTGTTCTATCCATTTGCTGATTCGTGGGTTTTTACCTACCTATTCACTCGCCGACAGATGTAATTAATTTTAAGATTGGGCGCAGAAACTTGCGCCCTTAGTTGGCAACAGACAAACGTTCAACAAGGTTAAAACTGACTTTAAAACGAGATTAGTTTAAAGCGCATCTGTTCCTTGATTAGGATCGCCCTCTATATCTACATTTTTATCACCGGGTGCTTCAGGCTTAGCCCCTTCTCTTGCATCCGATGCTCTGGCATCTGTACCTGTTCGACGCGTTGCGGCCTCAATGGGGGTTTGCTTATCCCCTGAAGGAGCCACCGTTGCCTTGGGCTTTCCTTTGGGTGCTTGCACTTCTTCTAGTTCTCGCTCAGCGAAGTTATTGGTATTTACGCCAGCATAATTTATTTTCCCGAATCTAACGATGACCGGATAAATGATACCACTTTTGTCTACGGAAACAACCGTACCAACGTCTTTGTACCAATAGGATTCGTGGCGCAAGACTCTGACTGTAGAACCGCGTTGAACCATGAATATTTTCCTCAATTAATTATATATTGAATTTTTGCATATTTTAGCCCGATCAAAGTCGATCAAACAGAAAAAACTATCTAGAGAAAGAAGACCCCTGCTGTAGTAGCAACTATGACCCTTCTCCTGAAGGGCGTTAGCGGCATCTAGCTCCCTCTCAAGTTAGAGATTGATCTTAGATTCAAAATTAAAGTCATTCAAATTCTAGATGTGTGCGACCGCCAAAAATTGTTTTAATGAGAGGGTCGTTATTCAAGTAATACTATCTATCTATGTCTCAGCCTAACATCGGTTTGACCGAAGAACAGCGTCACGGCGTCATTGATCTTTTGAACGTTGATTTATCGGATCTTTACCTTCTACTGATCAAAACCAAAAAATACCATTGGGATGTCGTTGGCCCCCAGTTTCGCACCCTTCACATGCTATGGGAAGAGCATTATGAGGCTTTGACTATTAGTATAGACGCAGTTGCAGAAAGAATTCGGGCTTTAGGGGGTTATCCTCTCGGAACAGCCGCCGGATTTATCCAAAACGGCTCTATTAAAGAGCATCCTCAAGATTTGCCTTCCGCCAATGAAATGGTGACGCGTTTAGTTTCTGACCATGAACAGATCATCCGAAATCTTAGAGAACATATTGACCAATGTGGCGAATCCTTCCACGATGAAGGAACTGCCGACTTTTTGACGGGATTAATGGAACAACACGAAGAAATGGCTTGGATGCTTCGTTCCTTTATTGAAGGGGAATCTCTCGAAGGTCAAGGCAATCGCCCCGGCGCAGAGACGAAACCGACCGTTCGTAGTTAAGCTCAACCTGAGTTCAAAATCACCCTCAAAAGGTGGGCTGAAAATACGGTGGTTATGCTTCATTCAGGGATAGGATAGTGTAGGGGCGTTCTAGAAAGCGTCTCTACGCTTATTCATAGCCCCATTTAAGCCATCTTCTGCCAAAATCTCGGCGAGCATTCCTAAAATACCGCTTTCTGTTACTTCAACGAACTTCCTGTTCCTTGAAACATGATCCAAGATAGAAAAAAATTGGCAATAAACACCGCCAATAAAGATGTTACCACGGCGGTGGTGGTGGACTGCCCGACTCCTTTTGCACCTCCTGTAGTCGTTAAACCCCAACTACAACCAATGACTGCAATTAATGCCCCAAAAATGCCTGATTTAATCAAAGAACTGACCACATCCCACAATTCCAAAAAATCATTAGCGGATTTCAAAAAAACAGAAGTCGGAATAGCATAAAGACCATTGGCAATCAATAATCCCCCCAACAATCCTGTTATTAATGACAACAGGTTTAAAATTGGTAACATTAAACTACTAGCTAGAACTCTCGGCACCACCAAGTAATCGATAGGATCAGTTTTTAGCATATAGAGCGCATCAATCTGTTCGGTAACCCGCATTGTGCCAATTTCTGCGGCAAAAGCTGACCCTACTCGTCCAGTCACCACTACTGCCGTTAAGACGGGGGCTAACTCCCTTGTCAGGGTAATAGCCAATACCCCCCCAACAGTTGTTCCTGCCCCAAAATTAATGAATTCGCGGGCAACTTGAATGGTAAAGACCATCCCGACAAAACCAGCAGTGACAAGAGCAATTCCTAACGATTCAGGGCCAACCACACTCATTTGTTCAAGGGTATTACGGCGATGAATTTTAGCCGTTAGACAATGAAAAAAAACCTGTCCTCCTAAAAAAAAGGCTGACAATAAGCGTTTAAACCAGTTCATGGTTAATCATTCCGATTTAATCATGATAAGAAGCGGGACTTATGTCTCGTGAGCTAACGTTTGAGAGGGGTAAAAGTTTTGTTGCCTCTTGCCGCTATCTCAATGATTCACTTTCATGCGGTCCTGCGACTTAGCAGATGAATTGAGCTATCATCCACTATACCCTGTTCTCAACGACCTAATCGGTATCAACCCGGAAACTTTCCACAGAAGATAATAAATTCTGAGAAATTGACACCAATTTCTGTAAAGAACCTGCCACCCGTTGGGATTCTTGAGAAGTTTCTTGTGCCGTTAATTCAATAGATTGCATGACTTGGGTTACTGCGCGAGAATTCTCCCGTTGTTTGACCGTATCAGCAGTAATGGAACGAACAAGGGTATTAATGCGATTGGATACGTTAATAATATCCTCCAGCGATCGCTTGGCTTGTTCCGACATATCGGTGAGTTTGATCACCTGTTGAATGCCTTCCTCCATCGCTTTCATGACCGAACCTGTCTCACTTTGAATTTGCAAAACGATTTGTTCAATATCTTTCAACTCTTTGGCCGAACGGTCAGCCAATTGTCGGACTTCATCGGCAACGATAGCGAACCCTTTCCCCGCCTCTCCGGCTCTCGCCGCCTGAATCGACGCATTCAAAGCGAGTAAGTTGGTTCTGCTGGCAATTTGCGAAATAACCGCCACAATTTTCGAGATTTCCTGCGAGGCTTCTGCTAAACGTTTCACTTTACGGGCGGCTTCAGAGACGGTCTCCCGAATTTGCAAAATTGCCGCCACGGTTTGTTCGACCGCTTCTCCCCCTTTCAATGCTGTCACACTAGAGGTATGAGCCACTTCTTCGGCTTCGCGGGCATTTTCGGCTACCCGTTGAATGGATTCCGTCATCATCTGAACCGAGTTTAAGGTAACGGCTAATTCCTCCGCCATTCTCAAGGCATCCCCCGAATTATTACGGGCAAACGATTCACTATCTGTTGAGCCTTTATTAACCTGTTTAGCGGCTTTTTTGACCTGTTGGACAATGCCTCTGAGATTTTGAATGGTCAAATTAAAAGCGTCGGCCACTGCCCCCAAAACATCCGCCGTCACTTCCGCTTCTACCGTCAAATCGCCCCGTGCCGCCCCTTCTACATCATCTAGGAGACGAATCACTTGTCTTTGCAAATCTTCTCTAGCTTGTTCGACATCCGATGCCCGTTGTTGAGCTTCGCTGGTAATAGTATTAACCTGACGAGTCATTAAATTAAAACAACGGGTGAGGTGACCCAATTCATCTTCGCCAAAAACGGTTGCTTTGACGTTTAAATTGCCACTATATACGGTATTGAACTGCAATAGGAGATCTTCAAGGGTACGCTTGATGTAGCGAAGAATAATCTCCATCAATAAGAAGGTGATGGCAAAACTGCTTAAGCCCGTCATTAGGGCCATCGGAATCAAAAAATACCCGTTTTTCTCAGGGGTTTGAGCGGTTTTGCTGGCTTGAGCCGCCTTAGGATCTTTCGTTTTTGGTTGTTCGGTTTTAGGAGGAGATGGGGCGGGTGTTTTGTCTTTGGGACTGTTGGCGGCGAATAATCCTCCAATCACTAAAACCGTTAAAGCGGCCATTAAGCCCGCTCCTGCAGACGTCAATAACTGTTTACGGCGTAAGGGGGCGTTGATTAACCAAGCAAACATTCCTTGTTCTACGTCAGCCGTCGGTTTTGCCCCATTAAGGGAAAGAAGGGCTGAGGAATTGTCTGGCGCATTATCCCCCGTTTTCAGCCAATGAGAAGAACTATCGGCAGTCGTTCGAGTCGAAAATTTGGCTTCATCGAGAGTAAAATCGGCAGAGGATTGTTCTGAGAATAAACCCGATTCTGGCAATTCTGCGGAAATATCAGTTAAATTAAATTTAGAAAGCCCTTCTAGTTCTTCCTCATTAAGAGAATCCCAATGACTATCGAGAAAACTGTCGTCTCCGCTCGGTACCATCGAAGGAGGAGCTTGAATCGTTTTTTGATCACCGATGGACATTTCCTCCCATGCTGATGTCTCCGCACTGTCCTCAAAAGGGAAAGAGGCTTCCCCAGATGAGGGAGTTTCTAAGTTAGAAGACACCATAAACGTCGGTTCTGAGGCGTTAGGGTAACCTGAATGGCTATCAGGTTGATCGTCGTCTAAGGAAAAATCTTCATCCAACCCGTCCGTAAAGTCCGGCCACTCCGGCTGAAGGGTTTCTGCTTGAGACTCAAACGGGTTAGACGGCGGCCCTTGAAAGGTTGGGGCGTGGCCGAGGGAAGGGTTAAAAGACGTTTCACCGGCTTCGTCGAGGAGGTCTTCTTTAAAAGGATGTGACGGGGCATCTACCGCTTTGCCGAGGGTGGGTTCACCAAAATCCTCGTCACTAAAAATGGCACTATCCCAATCAACACCGTCAGAGGGGAGTTCTGGTTCTTGATTCCATTGGGAAGCTTCGGCCTGCCAATCGGGTTCATCGTCTTCTTGCTCAATCACCGACGGGGAGGCGGCATGGTGATGAGCGGCAGAAACACTTTCAGTTTCGGCGATGCCTAGGGAGGGATCGAGGAGTTGATTTTGATATTGTTGCGCTCTTTCTAAGCCTTGGTAAGCATATTCGATCACTTGGGGTTGATCTTGCAGTTGGGACTCCATGGCTAAGACCTGTTGATATTTATAACAGGCGTGATCGTATTGCCCTAGACCGTAAAAAATATTACCTTGAAGGAGGAAAATGTGGGGATCATCCGGGAAGGACTGTTCCATCCGTTCCGTTAATGCCAAAGCCGCGTCGTAATTTCCCTGACCATAGGCGGCATAGGCTTGATTATACAATTTTCCATATTCCGTCCCGGTTGTCATGCTAATCTCCCTCCTAATGGTGAATCATGGGTCTTCGGTGGTGTGAGTGAGCAAGCGTCGTGATTGTGATCCCTGCCCTTTATGTTATTAGGTTACCCATTAGCCTTAGGTTACCCATCGAGCCGACCGTAAAATAGCTACGTGGTCAAGTAGCCGCAACATTTGCTGATGATCATCTTCGCTCCCCAAGACCCATTCCCCTTGAACATAGGGGGCAATATGGTCGGGCAGACTGTTGGACAGTTGTAGTTGATTGATGTCTAACCATTCCATTTCCCCTAAACGATCAACCGCTAATCCTAAAATGCTGTCCTCCGTTTCAACAGCAATCACAGGCAGTTCGGCGCGATCGGTGTTAAGGGCAGTGGGATTTTCTAAAAATTGCCCTAAATCAGCCACCCAAACGACTTGACCCCGTAAATTCATCGTTCCCAGTAGGAGAGGAGAAGCATTGGGAATGGGGGTAATCCGATCAGGGGCTTGTTGAACGACTTCCCGAATGGCAGTCGCCGGTAAGGCAAATTCGTCGCCTTCAGGCAAATAGAAACGCAAATGCAGTTCCCCTTCCGGGGTTTGCAGGTCTTGCATTTCTGGGGCGACCGCCTGATTATTCGTGGTAAAAAACTCCGTGTTGCCGACCATAGCTGAGTATTCGATAGTATAAATTGTCTCCAGATCGGATGTTTTAAGCTTTTCCGATAATTAACGAAAAAAAATACTGCTTTACCCCCTTAGTAATTGCTTAATCGTGCCGATTAATTCAATCGGTTGAAAGGGTTTCGCAATATAAGCATCGGCTCCTTGTTTCATCCCCCAGTAACGATCAAATTCTTCCCTTTTTGAGGAACACATGACCACAGGCACATGGCGGGTTTTCGGATCTTGTTTTAAGCGGCGGCACACCTCGTATCCATTCATGCGGGGCATCACAATATCGAGAACAATTAAATCAGGGTTTGATTGCTGAATCTGTTCCAAGGCTTCTATTCCATCAGAGGCAATAATGACTTTTAATCCGCTATTTTGTAAAAGATCGGAGATCATTTCCCGTTGAGGAATACTGTCTTCTACCACCAATACTTCGTTCATATCTTTTTACCTGTTCTGCAAGAGGGGCAATGAGAGTGAGAGAGAATTCGCTATTCTGGACGAAGCCTATACTTTCTATGATAATTAAAAGATTTGGCCTTTGTTCATTCTAATAGGATTCCCTTACAACACTTAAACTTTAACTTTGAGCAATTTAAAGATTTATATCCGCAATTCGGAGATTCAAGGCTCTCCTAAGGGGGTTAAGGGAGAGGATTTTACTGATATTGCTCTAGGAGTAACAGCAATTCTTGTTCGCCGAAGGGTTTAGTGAGATAATCGGTTGCCCCTGCTACCCTTGCTCTAACGCGATCCATAAAGGCATCTCTTCCGGTTAACATGATCAAAGGGGTTTGCCGAAAGGCACGGGAATGACGGATCATGGCACAGAGTTCATAGCCATCGAGTTTTGGCATGGCAATGTCGCATAAAATTAAATCGGGTTTTAGGTAAAAGAGTTGGGTGAGAGCATCGAGGGGATCGCTCATTACTGTCACTTGATAGCCTTTTTCGCTCAAAATCGCTTTAATTTTGCGTCCAACGGTGAGATCGTCATCAATACAAACAATCTTCGGTGGCGAAGTTTCCTCGTTTTCGGGCAAAGGTGATTCTTCGGGGCGGTGGGTTGAATCCTCATTCACCAAATGAATCCATCCTCGTTCTACATAAGGATAGATTCCTTTAGCTAAGGATAGGAGATCCCGATTGAGATAACGGGATAATTGTCGTAGGGTGGTTTTGCCGTCTGCCCAGTAAGCTAAACTTTGATAGGCTTTCTCGGGTAAAGCGTTCTGAAGGGCAAGGGGATGACTAATGTGCAGACTTTGTTGCGGCAGTTGAATATGGGGATAAAAAGCTTTCCACTGTTGCAGTTGCTTCATCATTTTTGTGATTAACGGTGCAACGGGTAAGGTAATTAACTGTGGGGCTAAGGCTAAGCCGGTTTCAAAGACAAATGCTCCATTATGCAAGCTCAGTAAATCAAAGAGGGTTTCTTGTACCATGTTCTCGATAATTTTACGGGCTTGGGCGGGCGTTAGCTTTTTTTGGGCTAAAAGCCACCATAAATAAGCATATTCGGGATCATTCGTAGTGGCAATTTCGGAAAGAGAGAGATTTTTCAGGGCAGGTTCAACTTCATAACGGCGCAAGTAATCTTTTAGCCGTCCCAGTCGCCCATTGGTATGATCGGCGGTATAGACCATTTGACCATTGACGAAAAAGACAAACCAGAAAGGATGGCTTCCGTAAGGATAAGGCAAAACGGGGGTGGGGGCTTCTAAATGAGCATTCGGGGATACAGGAGGATAGGCTTCTATAAAAAGCTCTCCTGTACGCTGTCCTAAAGCGATTAATTGAAAAATGCTACGAATATCTATTTCACTGAGCGTTCCCCTCATAGTCCCTGATAGCACTCCTTCTAAGTTGAATCGTGAGTAATGACGATAAGGCTTAGGGTAATGATGCGGTTTGAATCTTGTTAGCAATCCACGATCAGACATGGATAATTCTTCTCTTTCTAGTCTAGTCGAGAATGCCTTGAGATGACAGGATGGGTTGTGGCTCAAACCTGAGGCGCATGGCTAAAAAGAAAACAGGTACTGCGAATTGTTTTGTAAATTTTTCTTAAGAAAAACCCGACTTTTCCCAGAAATTTAGAAAAAATGGAAAGAGTTAATTCTTTATCGTTGAGCGATTCATGACTAATCCGTCAGATGTTCCGGTTCCCCTCTCTGAGGAAATGATTAATGATCTGTTGCGATCGCTCCTCCATAAGGAAGGCTCGTGGATAGATTGGGGAAAAGCGTGTCAAACCTTACACAAAGCCGGTTATCCTCCACAAAAACTTTTTGAAGAGACGGGATTTCAAAGCAGTCAGCAGAATTTAATCATCGTTGCCTCACAAGTCTATGACAGTTTAAGTCAAGGGCAAGGGGAAGAAACCCTGTTACGCTATTTCCAAGGTCCGAAAAGTGATATTCTCTATGAATTACGCATCCTTAATCAAGATCAACGTTTGGAGGCGGCACGGCTCTGTTATGAGAAGAACCTTGAGTTTGATAGTGCCAAAGAGGTAGCTAAAGCAATTCAAGAATTTTCTCGCTTATCTCACTTTCCTGACGGATTTACGTCTGATGCTGGCGATGTGATGGCCTATCAATGTTGGCGACAGGCACGACAAAAAAAAGATTTACAAGAGCGATCGCGTTTAATTGCCAAAGGCTTAAAATTTGCCCATTCTACGACGGCTAGAACGGCTCTTGAGAAGTTATTGACGGATTTTACCTTGGTTTCCAGTCGTGGCGCACCGTTATTACCGATTCATCGTCTAGAGGCGGAGGAAGAATTAGCACGCATTGTTCCCTTAGCAGGGACTTTTCCCCTCTTGTCTCACATTTTTTTAAGTATTCCTGCTTTGGCTGTGGTTGAACCGTTTCGTTTTGTGGAAATTACGACAGAATTAAAAGCTTTGCCGCTACCAGGATGGCAATCTGTCTTAAAAGCGCAAGATCCCGTGGCGATTCTTTGCAGAGGTGAGTATTTACCGAATTTTCCTCATCAGCAACAGGAAGAGGTATTAGTGGTGATTGATCGCGCCGTTAAGGATCATGATGTAAATTATTATTACCTAATTAAGCAAGGAGAAGAATTAGGGATTAAATGGTGGGAAGAGTCGCCTTCTGAGCCAATTTTGGGTCAAGTTGTTGTGATTGTTCGTCCTAAGCGTATTTTTGATGAAAATAATTTACTTGAGCCTTGGCAAATGGATGATTGATATTTGCTTCGGTTGATGACGAGATATCTCTTGAATTCTTAGATCATTCTTGCTTTCTTAATCGGTTTCCCTGTCCAAACTAAAATAGAAAGTTCAGGGTTTCTTTCCTCCGCTATCCATCCGTTTTCCATTGGCTTTAAACGTAACAAGCAAATTTCCCAACAGGGCGGTTCAATAATCCAATGGGTGGGTTGTTGCGTCACTCGATTATACTGAGGGCGAATAATCTGAGGTGAATAAATAATATCAATGACATCGGGACAAAAATGATAGCGAGAAGCATAATCTCCGACCTCTTCCCAATCAGTTAGCTGTTTTCCCGACTCTAATAAATAATTTTGGCTTTCGTAGCACGTTGCTCCCAATAACCAAATTAACTTCGTGCAAATGACTTCTAAACGCAATCTATCTGATTTTAATAGGCTAACTTCATCAGGATTGAGCGTCGCGCTTGAACGGGGTGACCAAACTTCAAAATAGGTATTACAGTCTAAAGGAATGCGACGCAAGACTAAATTGGGCAGTTTTTGGAAAGCATAGGTAGGAGCAGTGGCTAATTTAGGAGGGATAAAATGTTCTAGGGACAATAACATTAAGGGTTATTTTATGGGACGATACATACTGCTATTGATGTTAGTTAAAAATGGTGTTTTAATCTGTATTGAAATTTACATATCGTCAATTTATTTAAGCGGTGGAAATACAGGTCAAAATAAAGGCATAGAAAATCTTTACGATTTATTTAGACTAACGATAGAATTACCCATTTGGGGGGTTGACAAATTGAATAATACACCACGAGTTATCACAAATCCTTTTATTCTTCATTATACGTTCAGTTAGAGATTTATCATTAATTATTTTTGATTAAGGTATGGTCTTCTAGAGTGATACCAAAAGCTTCTAAGCGTTTTAACCATCCTTGTAGAAGACTAATTTCTCGGTAGTTTTTGAATAATCCTAATTCCCTTTCTTGTTGACTTAAGGTTTTAAATTTTTCATAAAATGGATAATCTGGACTTACCAGTTGGTCTTTTTCGTGAAGAACAGGAGCGGCAATTTTATCGTCATAATCTTGATAATGAACGGTTAGTTTTCCCAAAAAAATTGTCATTTTCGTTCGTAAAATTGGATGAGGATGACTATTAAAATTGGGATAATATAGATAAGTAATTTTGGGCTGATTAAAAAATAATCGCACTACGTTGGCATCTTCTAATCGTCCGATTCCTTGACTGGCACAGCCTTCATAAAGCCGTAAAAGTGGGGGTAATTGGTCTAGTGCGCTCATATGAATAAGCAGAGAATCTTTAAGCTTTTTGCCGATAGCACTCGTTAGACAAAGTTTTTCAATTTTTTTTAGATCACTAAGATGATAAAACATAAAATCAGCCAAGGCGCAAGCTTGAGCATAATTGCCAAATAAACTGCGAATATCAACTCTTAGCGCGGCAGGAAGCTTTCTAATAGTTGGACGTTCTTTAAAGCGAGTTAAAGCTAAATAAACCAAAATATCCTGACTGCGTTTATCGCAAATTTCATCCCACTCCTTTTGCTCTGTTACCGTAAGAATTACTTTAAAAGCACGACGAAATGACCCAAATTCAGCTTTAAGAGCATCTTCATTGGCTAATTCTCCTTTAATAGGGAGTCGTCCTCGTTCAGTATAAAATTGCATCAGAGGAGTTAATAAGGGTTCGTAATCCTCAAATTTAGGTAAAATTTGATAAATCCGAGGGGTTTTTGCAGATGAATGATAACGAGATAGACGAAAAGCTTGTGCTTCATTTTCAGCTTGAAAAACGAAATAAACGCCTAAACCAGCAGGAATCGAATCAACATTAAGCACTTGATCAATATAAGTCTTCAATTCGTCTTGTTCATAGTATTTTTGGAAGGTATTGCGACTGGTAATAATGCCATCCCCATAGGCAACTAACCCCCTGACTCGATCATCTACTAGCACCTGAGCCGATACAATTAAGATACGTTGAGTGAGATTCCAAGCGGCGATTAAGGCTTCCCGACGCTCTTTGAGGTCTTCAATCACGTTAATAACATAACCCAAATTAACGATATCTGAGGCAATCAAGGGATCATTAGGGCGATAATAGGGATCGTATCCCGCACTTTTATAGCCTTCTTCTGCTATTCGCTCAATATCTCCCCCGTAACCACATCCATAGTCAAAAAACGTTGTTTCAGGAGCATTAAAGAGTTCTGCATCGAGAGCGAGACGGACAGGACGAGAATGACTTTTCCGAACAATTGCCGCTTTATGACGGTCAATTTCCACCATAAAAGGCTGATTTCTGCTATTGGGAAGATGGCACGCTAAATAATGGTCAATGAACGTAATATGATAGCGATTGAGACATTTTTCCCAATCTTGACGCGTACCAATGTGACGAGAATTGTCCAATAATCCTAATTTTTCTTCAAGCTCACTGAGATGTTTAAAAAGAGAATATTGAGGATAATCGGGTCGCATAAATGTCTCTTTTCGATGCAAAATGGGCGGATTGTCACTATCTGCATAATCCCAAACTTTAACTTGATGGGTTGCTAGGTTAATTACAATACTTAAGGTTAAAGCGGGATGGGGGTTACTCTCAAAATCAGGATAAAATAAGTAAGAAATTTGGGGTTTATCGGTATTAAATTTAATAATCGTTGCTTTTTGAATGTCTGGCGTTAAATGGGCTTTTCGTTCATACTTTTGTAAGTCAGGGTCGAGATAAGATAAAACAGAATGATGAACATATAACGCCGTGGGTAATTGTTTGCCAATGAGACTACTTTGGCATTTTTGGACAATATGATTAAATTCTTCAGGGTTAGGGAACATAGGATGAATTATAAATGATAAAGTTTCAATGACAATGACGTCAAATTTTAGACATCTATCCTAGGTTTATTGACAGTTACTAACTTAACTTAACTATACTAAACGAATTACGGTTTACGCTTTACTGTTAAACTGTTTACTAATCACTGATTACGGGTCACTGTTATGAGTCTGCGCGATCGCTTCAACCAATTAACGGGGAAAACTCGCTATGTGGTTTCCCGACTCTTTATCCATCTGGGTGGGGAGAATGTTGCCCCCTTAATAGGGGTTCTTAACCAGAAAGCGCGAGAAGCAGTAGATCATTCAGAGGATTTCGAGGTATTAGGGGAAGGTTTAGTCTCCATTTGCCAAAAAATTATTGAAATGAAATATGATTGGCGTTCTGTGGCTAATGAAGGAGATGTATTTTGGGATGAAGGCATGGCAGGGGATTATGTCACCGAACTTTTTACAGATTCAGCTCAACGGTATTTGAGTGAACCTGATTGGCAGGAAAGTACAAGGGTAGAAAATACGCCTTTATCCTTACCCATTACCCCAAATATAATTGTTATGATCACAGTGGCTTATACCGGAGAAGCTCCTGAATTAGAAACCAATTTAGCGGATTTTGAATCCTTAAATGAAGGACTGAAAGCCCTCATTAATTTGCATTACCAAGGTAAATTAGAAGCAATTCAAATTCACTTTTCTCCTGCTCAATTTGGCGATATACTAACAGATGAACAGCTTTTAATTAATTTTCCTGAATTGATTCCTTTGTAAACTCATTTTGCTTGTCTTTGTATGAATGTATCTCTAAAAGCCGTGTTAAAAAAACTAAGTGTCTTTCTGATGATTTTAAGCCTCAGTTGGACAACCGTAGCCTGTAGTTCTGCGCCAACTGCCCCCTCTCAAGGTAACTTTACAAATAACGTTTCCCAATCGATTAATCAGGTCAAAAGTGGCCGCTATCCCGTTCAACAAGCGGAATATAATGACGTGGATGGGGTTTACACTTTGATGTTACTCAACACGCCTGCAGGTGTTCCTCCTGTTTATAAAACCGATAAACTGCAAATGGCGCGCTTAACAGAAGAGCAATTGGGCAAAGGAGAACAAACCGCCGTAGAAATTGACGGAAATGAGGCAATTATGTACCTCACAGAAGATTTTAAGATTGAATACGTTCATGCCGTCACCGAAAACCAAACCAATCCCCAAACAGGACAGCCTGAAACGGTCATTGTTCGCCGAGAATCTAACTTTTGGTCGCCTTTTGCGGGAGCATTAGCAGGACAAGCTATAGGAAGTCTTCTCTTTACGCCTCACTATTATGTTCCCCCTATTTATCGTCCGGGTGGGGTGATGACAGGTTATGGCGGCTATGGACGAACCTATGACGGTGCTATTAATAGTTATCGTTCTAAGTACAATTCTCCGCCCCCTGTTGTTAAAAATCGTCAAAACTTAAGAACAACGGGTAACATTCGTCGTAATCCTGCCAGTACCGCTAACAGCCGCCCTAATAGTTCTAAAACTAATAAATCAACAGGGTCAGGGTTTGGCAATAGCAAACTGAGAAATTCGGGCAATTCTAACTATAGTCGTCCAAAAAGTAACACCGGATTCGGTAGTAGTCGTCCTTCTCGTTCTTTCTCCCGTCCGAGTTCTGGCGGTTTCCGTAGAAGACGCTAAATCGTCAATTGATTGTAATTGTATCAGGTGGGTATTTTTGCCCACCTTTCGCTATTTTGGGGTTTGATAAATTGAAATTTTTAAAGTCAATTATCATCATCTACCTAAAGCGATACTGGGTTCAAAATGGCGAGGTTTAAAACGCTTGAATCCACTCTTTAATCTCATAATCTGTCCAGATTCCATTTTGCCAATAGGGATCACTTTCAACCAATTGACGGACGATTTCTCCGGTTTCAGCTTCATAAATACCAAAGACTTTCGTATTATCTTTTGTAGGGCCAAGAGTGATTAAAATACCTTGTTTTTTTTGTTTAGCTAACCCGTCTAAATGGTCTTGGCGATAAGGGGTTCGTTTTTCTAAAGCATTTTCGCAATAACTACCCAGTAAAATGTATTTTGTCATTCGTTTATTTGATGAAAAGATAATTGTTCAATAATGAATAATGGTCTAGAAACCCATTAAACTTCAGTTAATTTTTCTTGATCAAGTCGGCGTTTTCGGGCATAAAGTTGGATAGAAGCCGCCATGAAAACCACTAGGGCGACAATCAGCCATGTGGTTAAATTTACAGGAAAATTATTTTTAAAGACCGCTAACATGACAATAACCACTAAAAGAAGGGTCGGGGCTTCATTTAAGGCGCGAAATTGTTGTCCTGTCCAAGAACATTCATCTTTTGCCAACTGCTTCATCAGACGTCCACAATAAAAATGATAGAGGAGAAGCACCGCAACAAATGCCAATTTGATGTGCAACCAACCCGATTTTAAAATATCAGGTTCAGTGGAAATTAAGCCAACAGCCATGGCAACCGTGACAATCATACCGGGGGTAGTAATAATATCATAGAGACGTTTTTCCATGATTTGATATTGTTTTTTTAAAATGGTTTGTGCCGGTTCTGATTCTTGAGAGGCTTCGGCATGATAAACAAATAAGCGGACGAGATAAAATAGGCCAGCAAACCAAACCACAACCCCAATCAGATGAAATGCTTTAAACCAAAAATAGGCTTCCATAATTGATGCTTCCTGAATCGTTATCTAGATGATTATAGCGATTGACCTTTAACCGAGAAAAGCAAAACGTTACAAAATAATAAGGAAACACGGATGCTTCCCGTTGACAAGGGATTCACAATCAGGGGATAAATTAAGAGAATACTGCAAAATTAAAAATGAATGCTTTGAAAAATGTCACCATTTACACCGACGGAGCTTGTTTAGGAAACCCCGGAAAGGGAGGATATGGGGTTGTTTTGCGTTATGGCAACCATTCTAAAGAATTATCTGGCGGTTTCCGCCACACGACGAATAATCGTATGGAAATTTTAGCGGCGATTGTTGCATTGGAAACGCTCAATCAACCCTGTCAGGTGACACTCCATACTGATTCTAAGTATTTGGTGGATGCCATCATGCAAGGTTGGGCAAAACGCTGGCAAAAAAACAAATGGCAACGAAATAGCCAAGAAAAAGCAAAAAATTCCGATTTATGGGCTCGATTATTAAAGTTATGTGCTTATCATCGGGTCACTTTTGTCTGGGTGAAAGGTCACGCGGGAATAAGGGATAATGAGCGATGTGACCAATTGGCGGTTAAGGCGGCAAAACAGATTAACTTAGAAGAAGATATGGCGTATGGGCATAACGGAGAATGAATATTCGTACAATTGCTACAAACGGAAAATTTTCCCTATTCCCCTTTAAAATTTAAGCGTTAAGAGAAAGAACTGAGGGTTTGAAGATGCAGTAAGATCTAAACAGCCATCAGTCATCATTAATCGAGGAGCGTACGAAAATGCAACGTAGTGGGAGTGGGCGGTTATCCCCCGTCATGATGCAAAGTATCGTCGGCCTCATGGTCTTAGGAGCGATTGGGGCGTTAATATTTCTCGTATTATGGCTCAAAAATATTGGGCTTGGGGGACGCAGTTACCGTGCTGAAATTCAATTTCCTAATGCAGGGGGAATGACGACAGGAACAAGGGTTGCCTATCGGGGAGTCAGAGTCGGCCAAGTGGTCAGTGTTACCCCAGAACCTGAAGGTGTGATGATTGGCGTCGAGATTTCACCCGCTAATCGCCTCATTCCCAGCAATTCCCTGATTGAAGCCACTCAAGCCGGGTTAGTCGGCGAAACCTCCATTGATATTACGCCTCTTCAGTCTCTGCCGCCGGGAGGCGTTCAGGGAAAACCCCTTGAGCCAAGTTGTGATCCTGCTGTTATTATTTGTAATGGATCTCGCTTGCAAGGACAAGGCAGTTTAGATATCAATACTCTCATTCGGTCTTTGTTGAAAATTTCTAATATAATTAGTGATCCTGAAGTAACCTCGGCAATTCGTTCCTTTGCCCAGAAAAGTTCCCTCGCCCTCGGCAATTTTAATCAATTAAGTGGAGAAGCGACTGGAATTCTGGCGGAAGTTCAACGAACCCGTAGTATTGATCAATTGAACACTTCTCTGAGATCTCTCAACCGTGCGGCAGGGGAAGTGGGGGTTCTCAGTAACGATGCGCGCACCTTGATTGCCTCTTTTGAACGCAGTGGGGGCATTGAGAATTTAAACGCTACCCTTGCCGATACCCGAAGATTGCTCAACGCCTTAGAAGAAAGTGGGGGTATCGAGAATTTAAACGCGACATTGACGGATGCCCGTAAAGCTCTAAATTCTGTGGGAGCGGCAGCAGACCAAATTCAGGCATTTATGGCAGTTAATCAAGATCAATTAACGGGAACGCTGAAAAGTATTCATCAAACCAGTGATCAATTGCGAACGACGATCACCCGTTTAGATCCCATACTAGCAGAAGCGGATACCGGACAACTATTGAACAATTTGGAGACTATATCGGGTAATGCAGTTGAATTAACGGGAAATTTAAAGGAATTCTCAATTTACTTAAATGATCCACAAACAAGATTGATGATTCAACAAATCTTAGATTCTGCTCGTTCTGCTTTTGATAATGCCCAAAAAGTCACCTCAGATCTCGATGAAATCACCGGAAATCCAGAATTGAGACGGGAAATTATTCGTTTAATTTATGGTTTAACCAACCTTGTCTCTTCGACTCAACAATTAGAACAACAACTATACTATGGCCAAGTTCTCAATCAAATGGCCGTCCAGATCGAAAAAAATCAAGAAAAACCAAGCCCATTAGAAAATAAAGAAAAATTAGACAAACCGAAACAAAAAAATTAAGTTAGTGTTGGTAAATTCGCATAAGACAAGGGTAAGACATAAATTTTTGCTCGCTCATTTTGCAAGGTTAATGATTGATCTCCTTCCTATTTATTACTTAATCAACATGATTCAATTTCGACTTTTATACCGCCTCTTACCCTTATTGCTCATTGCCTGTTCTTCGCCTCATACTGCCTTTTCTCCGTCTCAATCCACCCCTCTCTCCTCTCCTGTTCCCTCTCCTGCGAGTCCGTGGCAAGTCGTTCAACGCAAACAGACCTTTATCGTCGATAATTCACCCATTCGAGCTTTAATCGTTCATCCTGACCAGCCAACAGTTCTAATTGGCACGTTTGATGGAAACTTAGCCTATTGGAACTTTCGAGAAATGAAACCGCTCTACGAAAAACAGGAAGCTAATGGCATTGAAGCGATCGCCGTGACTCCAACCTATCAAACCTTTTTCACCGGAGATACGGATGGCAACATTAAGCAATGGGACACCCAAACGGGACGACTCCTGCGGACTTACGAAGGTCATCGGGTGGTGGTTTCCGCTCTGAGCATTAGTCCAGATGGCAAAATTCTTGCCAGTGCCAGTTGGGATAAAACCCTTAAACTCTGGGATATTGCGTCAGGGAAGTTGATACGCACCCTGAGAGATCACGATAATCAAGTTACTTCCGTCGCTTTTAATAAAAATGGCAAAATTCTCGCCAGTAGCGATTATGGTGGGGCCTTGAGATTGTGGAATGTCCAAAATGGTAAATTACACCGTGTCTTTGCCGGTCATTTATTTCCGATTTCTAAGATTGCGTTTAGTCCCAATGACCAATTTTTAGCCTCTGCTAGTCATGATGGCACGATTAAGCTATGGGATCCCGTCAGTGGACAAGTGGTTCGTACCTTGAGTGGTCACTCGGAGGCCGTGACCGATATTACCTTTAGTCCCGATGGAAAATTGCTAGTCAGTGCGAGTCGGCAAAACGAAACAGTCCAGTTTTGGCATATTTCGACGGGAATGCCCTTAAATAGCGTCAAAGGAAACGCCGTAGTTGCCATGTCCTTTAGTCCCGATGGTCGCCTATTCCTGATCGGTGATGGAAACGGGAAGGTGCAAGTATGGGAGCCGTGACGTTTGCTCTTTTCTAGGCATCGGGTTTAACCCACATTAACGTCTGACCATATTCAACGGGTTCGCCGTTTTCTGCCACAATTTCCATAATTTGTCCTGCGATTTCTGATTCGATTTCGTTCATTAATTTCATCGCTTCGACGATACACACCGCCTGACCGACTTGAATGCGATCATTAGGATTGACGTAAGCACTTTCTCCGGGGGCAGGGGCGAGGTAAAACGTTCCCACCATGGGAGCAGTAATCGCCACCCATTTTTGATTAATCGGCGGTGGGGTAGTGATTTCCGTTGATTCAGGAGGTTTAGAGACAGGAGGAGGAGAAACGGGCAGAATTGCCTCGGAGGAGACAGCCATTGGCGTGGTTGTTAGCCTCATTTCTTTTTTCACTGTTAGATCAAAGTCGTCGGTTTTTAGATTAACTTCTGTAATATTGGTTTGGGCAATCGCCAATAACAGTTCTCGAATTTCAGCGATATTAATGGACACAACTCAACTCCTGCCATCCCGTCATGAATGTGACTATTTTTCGGGAAAATACGTTTTATTTCCCCAACTTGAGTGATTATTCGCGGCCGAGGTAACTGTCGGTGCGGGTATCAACCTTAATTCTTTCTCCGATGGAAATAAATAACGGCACCATGACTTGTGCGCCGGTTTCGACAATAGCCGGTTTTGTGCCGCCTGTAGCGGTGTCTCCCTTAACGCCTGGGTCGGTTTCCGTGATTTCTAAAACAACAGAATTCGGTAGTTCAACTTCTAAAACCTGATTATTCCAGAATAAAATGTTGACTTCCATTTCTTCTTTGAGATATTTAACCCCACTGCCAATTTGATCGGGATTGAGTCGGGCTTCCTCGAAGGTTTCCATGTCCATGAAGATGTATTCTTCACCCTCTTTGTAGGTGTGTTGCATCGTTCGTTTATCAATGGTGGCTTGGGGAACGGTTTCACCGGCGCGAAAAGTTCGTTCTACCACGCTACCGGATTGCACGTTTTTGAGTTTGGTGCGTACAAAGGCAGAACCTTTACCTGGTTTGACGTGCAGAAATTCCACCACTCGCCACACTGAGCCATCTAACTCAATGGTGACACCGCTCCGAAAGTCATTACTCGAAATCATGAAAGGCTTTAACTGCTTAGAAATGTCAAGTTACATTATAAGAGAGTTTGGCCAAATCGATTTTAGATTTTGGATTTTTTGTCACGCAACTTAGCAAGATTTAACGCTATTTAGGTAAAGCTTAACCTTGTTGGTGGCATAAATTGGAATTAATTGCTGTGATTATAGTATTTCAGTTCCCTTTTCAGCCTAAAACTGATTTAATCATTCAGGTTTGGCGAGCCTGACGGGGTAAGATATAATTTCTATTAAGAATTTGCAATAAAATCAGCTAAAACATGAATCAGTATTCACTTGATTTTAAACAGCTTTATGAGCTTGATTACTGATAATAGTTAGACAAAATGGTGAAATAGATTAAAGCAGGTCAATTCGAGCCATTAGATTCTGAACATTTAATCGAGGAATTAGAAGCATTAAAAAGTGCAGTAGAAAGTTTACTGATCAGACTTATTCAACCTCTTTTCCTCTATCAATATTGACAACAAGAACGAAAGTATAATGGTCGCCATTGACAGAGCGAGATCGTGACTTTTAGAACCCAAGTTGAACTAAAATTGAACACTAATCTCAAATAATATCTTCAAGAAAGACTTGATTATCTTTATTGTAAAGCTCAAAAGATTGCTCACTTAAAATCAGAATTGAATTTACCAAAAACAAATTCTTATACACTTGAACAAATATTAGCAGAAAATGGGTAGCCGGAAACCGTTAACGATAAACTCTTTTGAAAAATGTTGATTTTTAGGCAAATTGCCATAAACTTACTTGAAGATAGAGTATTTTGAGGAGCATGTGAATTCAATTACCCTAAATAGGGAATTATCTCTTAATTTAATATTTGTTAACGGTTTAAAATTACAATCTAGCCGCAACTCAGAAACAAATTGCCTTGCTATGGGAATCTATACTAACTAAAATAGACAAAAATTCTAAGAGGGGTCTTATGAAACTGGGTGAATTGTTCAAAAAAGTAGCTATTTTGACAGAAATTTCCGATCATACTGCCCTTAATCAAGAAGTCAAAGGAATTTGTACCAATTCCCACACTTGCCAAAAAGGGGATCTTTTTATCGGAATGCCGGGTACAAGAGTAGATGGGGGCGAATTTTGGTCAAGTGCCTTAGAATCCGGCGCAATTGCAGCAGTTATTAGTCCGATGGCGGCCAGCCAGTGTCCTCCGACAGATAAAGATTGCGTGATTGTCCTAGAAGATATGGTGACTGCTTGTGCGGAGATAGCGGCGATTTTTTACGACTATCCGGCTCAAAATTTGACTTTAATTGGGGTCACAGGCACAAACGGCAAAACGACAACTACTCATTTGATTGAATTCTTTCTACGGCAATCTCAGTTATCCACTGCCTTATTCGGAACATTGTACACCCGTTGGCAAGGATATCAACAAACAGCCTTGCATACCACGCCTTTTGCGGCAGATTTACAGAAAAACCTTGCAGAAGCAGTTAAAGCGGGTAATCAGTATGGGGTGATGGAAGTTAGTTCCCACGCGTTGGCACAAGGACGAGTCAAACAATGTCAATATGAAGTGGCGGTGTTTACTAATTTAACCCAAGATCACCTTGATTTTCATCAGAGTATGGAGGATTATTTTCAGGCAAAAGCCTTATTATTTAGCCCAAAATACTTAAAGGGTCGAGCAATTATCAATCTAGATGATGCTTACAGTCAACGTTTAATTGGGGCTTTGGTTGAGTCTCAAGTGTGGTCATATAGCGTCAGCAATCCTGAGGCAGATTTTTATACCCGCGATTTAATCTATCAATTTAATGGGGTGGCGGGAAAACTGAACACACCACAAGGGATTTTTCCTTTTGAATCCCCTCTTGTGGGTCAATTTAATTTAGCAAATGTCTTGGCTTCTGTTGCAACGGTGCATCATCTAGGATTGGATATTTCAGCATTCTTAAGTCAATTACCCCAATTTACGGGTGTTCCGGGGCGTATGGAACAGGTTAAAGTCAGTGGTCAGCAGGATATCAGTGTTATCGTTGATTATGCTCATACCCCTGATAGTCTAGAGAATGCCTTAAAAGCGGCACGACCGTTTATTAAGGGAAATTTAATTTGTGTATTTGGCTGTGGGGGTGACAGAGATCGCACAAAACGCCCTATTATGGGTAAAATTGCCTCTAATTTAGCAGACATAACCTATGTCACTTCTGATAATCCTCGTACTGAAGATCCCGAACAGATACTACAGGATATTTTAGCAGGAATTCATGAAGAAGCGAGCTTACAGGTCAATGGCGATCGCGCTCAAGCAATTTATCAAGCGATAATGAACGCTAAAGCAGGAGATGGGATTTTAATTGCTGGAAAAGGCCATGAAGACTATCAGATTCTCGGTACAGAGAAGATTCACTTTGACGACCGTGAAGAGGCAGCGAAAGCGTTACAATCCCGCTAGTCGTTAATAGTTAGAGGGTATCTATCAATAAAAGATTAAACCCTTTGGTAGGGTGAGTTAGGCGGAGATTTAACTATCTATTCGCCGTAACCTACCGAAACGCAAGTCTTAAACAATCTCTTAAGATTGATTGTACAGATACCTTCTAGTCTTTAAAAAGATAATCAGGAAAGATTCGTTATTCATTGTTAATTATCCCAAAAGCATTTTCTAGTTCAATTAAAACTCTGTCGGTTACTGTTCTAACACGATAAAGACAGGCGCGGGTTTCTGTAGAACGAAATGTGCCATTTTCCCAATATTTATTACTACCTGCTCCTCCTCCACAAACGCCAAAATAGGAGCAGGTTTGACGGCATAAATTTACCCCTTCTGCCACATCTTGGTAAATCTGTTTAAATTTATCCTGATCACAAACGGATTCAAAACTATCGGTTAAAACATTTCCTAAAATAAAATCGCCGTAAGGTTCAGTTTTAATTGCTAATAATTCAGGGTCGAAAGTCGAAAAATTACCTTGTGCGTCAATATTGACAATCATAAAAGGGTGATTCATATCGGTTTTATCTAGTCGTTTATCTTCACAAATTAAGCTACAAATCGACTCAAATTCCCTTACTCTCATTTGAGCTTCTCTAGCGGTAGTCAGTTGCCAAAACCGTTGAATAAAAGCAGTATAACGTTCTTCAATTCCCACTTTATCTAAAGAAGAAGATTGATTGATGCCTTCCGTTTCTTCCATATTAAAAGCAACATCATCAATGCCATTTTCTAAGAAAAAATTGAAGATTTCATCAGGATAATCAAGGGAGTCTTCAGTAATAACAGCAATAATATTAAAAGGAATTTCATTTTTATGTAAATAATCAATCCCCCGCATCACAGCATCATGACTGCCCAATCCTGTACGGGTTTGACGATGACGGTCATGGAGAAAAGCAGGACCATCAATACTGATTCCGACAGCAATCTGATAATCTTTAAATAAATCACACCAAGCTTGATTAATGAGAATACCATTGGTTTGCACTGAATGATAAACGGGAATATTATTGGTATTATACTTTTGGCTCGCTTTTGCAATTTCTTTAAAAGCGTCTTTATAAAAAGAGACAGGGACAGCTAACGGTTCCCCGGCGTGCCAACAAACATCGATAAATTCTCCCAAAAAAGTACTGGTAAAAATTCTTTGAAAAATGGGTTCAATTAAGTCTAAAGAAAGTTTGTTTTTGAGATGGCGATTGGGTAAATAACAATAATCACAATTAAGATTGCAATAAGCAGTCGGTTGAATGACAACTAAAGAAATAGGACCAAATTCAGTAATATCAAGACTATGATTCGGATTAAAAGAAGGCGTTAAACAAGATTGCTGATTCATCTAATTAATTTACGGAGTAGGGGAATTAAGGTAGGGAAAACCAGACAGGAGAATCATCCCTAATTGTAATAATTATGATGGATTACCAACGATTAAGAAAGCCGCTGCCATTCGGCCAGCGACCACGATTATAAAAACGACCCCCATCTCCCCAACGACGATATCCGCCATCACGCCAAGGACTCCGATTAATAAAACCCCCTCCGCGATTATGATCGCCAAATCCCCCTAAACGAGTATTAACCCAAGTACCGCCACGACCATTTGCCCAAACACTAAGGAGGGATTCATCTTCAATAAACGGACTCATTTCGTCTAGGTCAACTCCTCGCTGTTTCATGATTTCGGTGAGTCGAGAAAGACGGGATTCAATGGTAGAATCGGGGGACTGGGAAGATGCTTGAGCTTCTAAAGTGCTTGTTAAAGTAGAAACTGACAGTAGAATTCCTAAAAAAGTGATTTTATTGCTCAAATTCATTAAATAGTCTCCAATATTTAAGTAATTGTCAAGAATTTAAGATTAACGATTTAGGAAACCACCCCCCCCGTGATGATTATAGAAGCGGCCACCGTCTCCCCAATTGCGATTAGCAAATCCCCCCCCACCTTGATGATTGGCAAATCCCCCCCGGTTTGTGTTAACCCAACCTCGGTGATTCCCATCAGCCCAACCAATACCGAGAAGGAAATTATCTTCAGCAAGGGGGTGAGAAGCCTCAATGCCACTTTGTTGCATGGCTTCAGTTAAACGGGATAAACGGGATTCTATAGACAAATGGGGAAGTGAAGGGGTTGCATTAACTTTCATAGAAGCAGTAATCGTCGAAACGGCTAATAGAAAACCAACACAAGAAATTTTTCGGGTCATCTCCATGAAATACTAACTCCACCAGCATAAGGTCTTTGAGAACTGTAGCAAAAAAGGGACGAGAATGACACAAATTGTAAACAAACTTTTGTGATGTTTGGGGCAAAACTCCTTTAGAATAATCTCTAATGTTATCCGATTAGGTGTCTCGCAAAATGTTAAAAACGTTATCCGCTAGTCTTCTCAGCTTAATCGCAATTTTTGCTGTCCCCGCTTCAACGTTAGCAGAAACTGTGATGGAAAAGGTTTCAAAAACAGGTGTGTTAAGTGTCGGCGTGAGAACGGATATTGTTCCCTTTTCTTATGTTAATGATAAACAGGAATTAACCGGATACTCGGTGGAACTTCTAGAAGTGATTCGTCAACAGTTAGAAGAGGATTTAGGGAGAAGTGTCCGACTAGACTATGATACCAGCGAAAACTTCAGTGAACGAATTCAAAAAGTTATTGATAAGAAGTTGGACTTGGTTTGTGATACGGTTTTTACGTGGGAACGGGATAAATACGTAGATTTTTCTTTAGGATATGGGGTATCGGGCATTAAAGTCTTAGTCAAAAAAGACAGTAATATCACCAATCCAGAAGCATTACGCGGAAAAAGAATTGGCTTTATTGGTAATCTTATTAAAGAACGTTCTATTGATACTTTATCTGCCAATATTACCCCTGTTTCCATTGCCACTCTTGAAGAGGGATTACAAGCAGTAGAAACAGGAAAAATTGATGGTTTTGCCTTTGATTCTGCTATTTTAGAAGGAATGCGTCAAACATTAGCAAGTCCCGATGCTTATGCGGTTATTCCCAAAGAAGCCTACTATAATCATGGGATTGCTTGTATGGTTCCCCAAGGCGATTCCCGTTTTCTGCATACCGTGAATTATGCCATTGTTAAAATGATGGATGGTTACCTAACTGGGGATGCCCGTTATACTGAAATGGTAAATCGTTATTTCGGCAAAGATGGTATTGTGCCGATTGACCCAGATAGAATACGTAACTTCTTTGAAGTTATTGTTATTACTCGTGAACAAATTCCCCCTAGCACGACAAGCCCTCAAAAGTAATTCTGAAAAGTCGAATGACCAATTATCAAGTAGAAAGTCGAGAATGGTGGGTCGAAAGATGGTTAGAATTATTGGATTCTTATCGTTTTAAAAAGCGACTCGAACGAGCCAGAAATTATGCTAGGGAAGGTCATGTTTTAAACATTGATTTTAAAGATTCTCAAGCTTTTGCTCAAGTTCAAGGCAGTGAAATTGACCCTTATGAAGTGTCTATTCGCTTAGAAAAATTTAGCGATGAAGATTGGGATTATGTCATAGAAACTTTGTCTGAAAAAGCTATCTTTTCAGCACAATTATTGGCAGGAACGATGCCAGATAATATTGAAAAAGTTTTTGAACAAAGTGGCTTAAGCTTATTTCCTTTTCGCTTAGGGGAAGTGCGTTCTCGTTGTAGCTGTCCCGACAAAGCAAATCCCTGTAAACATATTGCGGCTGTCTATTATCAACTGGCAGATTATTTTAGTGAAGATCCCTTTATTATTTTTCAATTGCGTGGACAAACCAAAGTTCAAATCCTCGAAAAGCTAGGAGAAAAACGCCGTAAAATCGCCATGGAAAATCCTAGATCCCTGACAGATTTTTGTTTTTCCGTCGAGTCGAATGAAGATTTATCTTCTCCACCATCATCCCCGTCACCAGAAGCCGATTATCTAGAATTTTGGCGATATACTCATCCTTTAGATGCTGATTTAGTGGTAATTACGCCACCCGCTCAACAGAAAAGTTTATTGGATATTCTAGGGCAAATTCCCTTACCCTATGAAGATGCCAATTTAGTTACGCAATTTTTGCAACAAGTGTATCAAATCGCTCAACAGAAAGCGATGTTTACTGCTTTGAATTCAGAAGAAGAAGCCTAATTCCATCAACTAAATAGTAACCCAGAGGGATTGAGATAAGCTTTAAAAGATGAGACGGGAGTTAGGCGTTCTTTAGTAGCGATCGCTTCAGTAGCGTTTTCAAGGATTAAAAAAACGGGTACAAATTGATCAAGAAAAAAAGCAAAAACTATCAATTTCTAAGCTGTGAATATCAAGTCGTTTTTCTTGACCAGATAGTCTAAATTTTACAAGTGGTCTCTGACGCATTGAGAATCTCTTCCGTATCAAACGCGATTATGCGCTCCCTACTCGGTATAGACATTGTTTCCTCGGTGACGACGGACACCCACAGAAGCACCAATCATTGCAGCAGCCAATCCTAAAAGAGAACCCAAGGCAAACGTCCAACCCACTTTAGCAGCATTACCCGCAAAGTCTCGTGTTTGTTGAGCCGTTACGTTAGGGACTTGATTGGGGACATCGACTGTACCCTGTTGTACCTGTTGGACGATATCGCCCGCATTACTGGCGACTAAGCCAAACAACCCAGATACACCACTGCTCAGCAACCAAGAACTCAACGCCAATGTCGTTGCCCACAGAATTGCCCCATTGAGTAATGCCGTATTACGATTCATCGGGCCGCAAGCCCTCGCTGTAATCCAACCACCTACAAACAGAGAAATTAATAAACTAATCAGTGACCAAATGCCGACTGCCGAGCCAACATCACCTGAACCCGTACGAGGCGCACTCGAATTGGCGATAGTGCTAAGTCCAATCGCTGCCCCTAATCCGGTAAGAACTAATTGCGTTGCCAAAGCCACAAATAGTCCTGAAATAACGGGTCCCCAGCGCACGCGATCATGATAATCAGAAGGGGTAACGGCCACAGGTCGTTCCATAACACGGTCTATGTCGCGGTTGATAGGTCTAGATTCCATCGTTTTCCTCGCTTTTTCAGTAATTTGAACATCCTTCAAGATTACCGGCTTCAGCCTGTAGAAGTAATCCCTCATCAAGAAGATTTTTTCCTTCAGGGAAACCTATAAAAAGGAATAAATAGAATAATTGTCTAGGGATTTTCAATCAGCTTTTGTGCGAGGACGGTCATAATTTTCATACCATTTCATTAGGGGCGTTGCACTTATGCCATGTACCAGCGTTGAAAGAACAATCGTTGTCAAAACTATCCAAGCAATTTGCTCGGCAGGTTCTTCTTTCAATCCGTGACTAAAGGCATAGGTTAGGTAGTATAGTGATCCGACTCCTCGAATACCAAACCAACCCAATAACAAACGGGTTCTAGAATGCAATTTGCGACGTTGCGAATTGAGCGAAATTTTACCCATTGTACTCAGCCAAGCTCCCACAGGGCGGATGATCATAAAGAGTAAAAAGGCAATTAGTAGGGATTGATGAGCATAGTTCAACATGGGTTGCCACAATAAAATCGAGCCTAAGATCAGAATCGTTCCCACTTCTAATAATTTTTCAATGCGTTTTAAAAATGCCAGTTGGGCTAAAGGTTTGCCTTCATCTTTATAACTACGCTGATCTACTAAACCTGCCACAAAAACAGCAATAAAACCATAGCCATTAACCAATTCTGTGAGGGAATAGGTCAATAAAATGAGGCTAAGGGCAATAAAATCTTCCATTAATTCGTCAACTTGACGGTGTTGTTGAATTTTGCGATCGCACCACACTACCACTTTAGGAACAACAATTCCTATGCCAATCCCCGTCGCAATGGCCCAGATCACGTCAACCTTCAGCCAAGTCCAAAACCAATTTGACCAATCAGGGTCTTTTAGCGCGTATAATCCTAAATAAACAAAAGGAAACGCTAAAGCATCATTTAATCCCCCTTCAGAGGTCAAGCCAAAGCGCAATTCGTCGTCATCTTGGATATTCGTTAATTGAACTTCAGACGCTAAAACCGGATCAGTCGGTGCTAAAATTGCCCCTAATAAAATGGCCTCGCCCCAATTCATCCCTAAAAAGAGTTTACCCGCCCCTGCTAGAGCAAAAATCGTGATGAGCATCAAAAAAATGAGCAATCGCTTCGTAATATGCCAAAGCCGCGATCGTAAAGAATGAACAATTTTTAAGCCACTGGTAAAAACGGACACAATCACGACAAATTCGGTAATTCTTTCTAAAAGCTGAGCATCAAATTCTTCGGATTGTCGGATTTGAATGAGTCCAAATCCATAAGGCCCTAATATAATCCCTACCACAAGATAGATAAGGGTAAAAGAAAGCGGCCATTGGGAAATCCAACCAGATCCTAGCGTAACGAGTAACAGTAAAAACCCGATCGCCAACAAGTTCAGAATATAAATATTTCCCATCATAAAAAATCGCATCGATTAAACGTCCTTTGACAGTTTAGACATCATTCTGACCGGACTGATAACGTCTAGCGGGAGATTTCATCGTTGATGAGAACTTGCTTAAACTCAAGGCTCTCAGTAATGAAGCCCTTTATGACCCCTGTAGAAGTCAAGAAAAGCAGATAAAAGGTTTAAATTAAAGATCATTAGAGATTTTGAGAGATAATACAGCGATAAATCGAAAAAACTGATTTTATGCAAGAAGCAACAACGCCCATGAGAGCAAAGGACATAAAAACCATTATTATGAGTTGTTTCCTAAAAAATTAGAAATCCTGATTTAGAGAAAAGGGTTTTGTTTTCTGAAAATTGTCGTTTTTGATACGATGAAGCTTGCCTTTTGGCTTTATTTTATTTTTATAAGGGAAAAGTGTACCTAAAAAAACGACAAATCACTTTAACGAATAAATATGATTAATAATTTGTTGTGTATTTAAATGGCTCATTGCTGGATCTCAATGATTTACTCTTGCGCCGTAACCGCCAATTCGCTATTTCCGAATTAGTGAATTAAATGTCTACCGTAAATATGTCCTTTTTCTGAGAAACTCCCTTAAAAATCGGAAGAAAACATGAAAATGTTACCGTTTTTGTCCTCTTTTAGCAACCAAAGCCCTTCTAGGGAGACGGAAGATAATGTAGAAATGTTTCCAGTCGTTTATTCTATTTTGTCCCCCCAGGCCTTAGTGGCGATGTTGCGTACCCATTATTCGCTCCCAGAGGTCAAACAATGTCAATTTTGGCATCGAGGATTAAGTGATACTTATCTCGTCAATATCGACCATTACCCCTACATTCTAAGGGTTTCTCATCACCATTGGCGATCGCAATCAGACATTGCTTTTGAATTAGAATTATTGGATTTCTTGTATCAGCAACAATTACCTGTTGCTTGTCCTATTAGAACGCAACAAGGTCAACTTTTTATTGAGATTAATGCGCCTGAAGGAAAGCGTTATTTAACCCTATTTACCTACGCGGAGGGAACGGTAGCCTTAGGTGATTTAAACCTCACACAATCCCATCTTTTAGGAGAAACCTTAGCGAATATTCATCGGGTTTCTCAGGAATTTGATTGTACTTTTGAGCGGCAATCTTTAACCCTTAATTACTTATTAGATGACTCTCTAGCGTTTATTGTTCCATTTTTACAACCCCATAGCCAAGATTTAGCAGAATTACTAGAAATTGCCAGCACGATTAAACAAACCTTAAAACAATTGCCTGATCATGCCCCTTATTGGTCGGTGTGTTGGGGAGATCCTCACAGTGGTAATGTTCATTTTACCGCCGATAATCAATTAACCTTATTTGACTTTGATCAATGTGGTTATGGATGGCGCATTTTTGATATCGCAAAATTTCTGCAAGTGTCAATGCAAAGTGGATTAAATCGTCGTATTCGAGAAGCGTTTATTGAGGGCTACCAAGCCGTTCAAAGCCTTGATTCTCTAGAAATGGATTGTTTGCAGGCCTTAACTCAAACCGCCTATATTTGGTCATGGGCAATTAGTTTAAATGCAACGCAATTTTATGATTACTGTCGTTTAGATATGGGATATTTTCGTCACCGATTGGAACAACTTAAGCGGTTCACTGCTAGAGATTGGATGTTATTTTAATCGCTTTATTTTTAACAGCAATAATCAAACGCAATTTGAAGCAAAGTCTAGCTTTACTCCATTGTTGCCCGATGATGTGTGCTTACTTAGCTTAGGGATTAAAACACTAAGCGGCTTAACGTCAAATGAATTATGATATAATCGAATATTGTCCTATTAGTCTGAATCAATCATTATGTCCGTCAATGGATTAGAATTATCGGTAGAGCAAGCGCAGCCCTTTCAAGATCAAAAATTTATTTTAAAAGTGCTTTGGCTAGATGAGAATGTCGCCATTGCCGTTGACCAAGTGGTTGGGAAGGGAACGAGTCCTCTAACCGCTTACTTTTTCTGGCCTCGCCGTGATGCTTGGGAAGAATTGAAAAACGAATTAGAAGCGAAACACTGGATTTCGGAGACCGACCGTATTCAAGTGCTAAATGAAGCGACTGAGGTGATTAACTGTTGGCAAGAGCTTAAAAACCAAGGTAGACGGCTTTCTATGGCTGAGGCTCAGAAAAAATTTCCTAAAATTGTTTTTAGCGGCAGCAATTAAGGCTATAACCTCTTCTGATAACGTCAAACACTGAATTGTAGGGTGCCATCGTTCAAAAAAAAATCAAAAAGGGCAGACGATTTGCTTTTCTGCCCAGTTTCGCGCTGATTTTGGGTTTGATTTCCTTGAAGGTTAAACCATGCCCCCTGTTGCCTGAAACCGCGCTCTGGCTTTACGGTAGGCTTGATTGGCTTTTAATTGGGCTTTGCGATCGCCGCTTTTGGTGGCTTCGGCAAGGGTATCCTGCGCCGTATTATATTCGGTGCGAGCTGTCTCCTTATCTAAGGAATCTGCCAATTCGGCTGAATTCACCAGAACTTTCACTTCATCATTCTCGACTTCGGCAAAACCGCCCATTACGACGATATTTTTCCATTCTTTGCTGGGACGAACCCGCATCACCCCAATATCCAAAGCGGTTAATAAGGGAGCGTGGCCACTCAGAATGCCCAGTTGTCCACTGGTGGAAGGTAAAATGATTTCCTCGACTTTGTCATCCCACACGGTTTTATCGGGGGCAATGACGCGTACTGATAAGGTCATAGCGGTTGAAAGAGGTTAAATATAAAAGACAATAAAGTAACCAGTCTCCGAGACACAGACAAACGGACATTGTTGACTGGTTACTGAAGGCTGGACTAGCTTTGTTTCAGTTTCTCTGCTTTGGCTTTGACTTCGTCGATGTTACCCACCATATAAAACGCTTGTTCGGGTAGTCCATCCAGTTCACCGGCTAGAATCATATTGAAGCCTTTGATTGTATCGTCGAGACTCACATACTTACCGGGAGATCCGGTGAATACTTCCGCCACAAAGAATGGTTGAGACAGAAAACGTTCAATTTTACGGGCGCGGTCTACCACTATACGGTCATCTTCCGATAATTCGTCTAGACCTAGGATCGCGATAATGTCTTGCAGTTCTTTGTAACGTTGCAGGGTAGATTGCACGGCACGAGCGGTATTATAATGCCCTTCGCCGACAATACTCGCCTGTAACATGGTGCTGGTGGAATCTAAGGGATCAACTGCCGGATAAATCCCTTTTGAAGCTAATCCCCGAGATAATACTGTTGTTCCATCCAAGTGAGCAAAAGTCGTAGCGGGTGCGGGGTCTGTTAAATCATCTGCTGGCACGTAAACCGCTTGAATCGAAGTAATAGAGCCTTCTTTGGTTGAGGTAATCCGCTCTTGTAAGTCTCCTACGTCCGTTCCCAAGGTGGGTTGATAACCTACCGCCGAGGGCATCCGTCCTAAAAGGGCAGATACTTCAGAACCGGCTTGAACGAAGCGGAAAATATTGTCAATAAACAGCAACACGTCTTGTTTGTTAACGTCTCGGAAATATTCCGCCATGGTTAACGCTGATAATCCCACCCGCATTCTGGCACCGGGGGGTTCATTCATCTGACCGTAAACCAGTGCAATTTTAGAATTTTCGGGGTTATCTGGGTCGATAACTTTGGATTCGATCATTTCATTGTAGAGGTCATTTCCTTCTCGGGTTCGTTCGCCTACCCCTCCGAAAACGGAAACACCCCCATGTTGAATGGCGATATTGTTGATCAATTCCATCATAATGACGGTTTTACCCACACCTGCGCCGCCAAAAAGACCGATTTTGCCTCCTTGTCGATAGGGAGTTAGCAAATCTACCACTTTAATTCCTGTTTCAAAAACTTGGGGTTTAGTATCTAACTCCGTTAATTTTGGTGCTGCCCGATGAATGGGAGAGGTCTCTGTGGTGTTTACGGGTCCCTTTTCATCAACAGTTTCGCCTAATACGTTAAAAATACGCCCTAAGGTGGCTTTCCCAACGGGAACGCTAATGGGTGCGCCCGTATCAACAACATCCATCCCTCTGACTAAGCCATCTGTTCCACTCATGGCAACCGCACGGACTTGGTTATCACCTAAGAGTTGCTGTACTTCACAGGTTACAGCGACGGTTTCGCCTGTGGCATTTTGACTTTCAATTTTTAAAGCGTTATAAATTCTGGGTAATTTTCCAGGGGGAAACTCTGCGTCAACGACGGGGCCGATGACCTGAGTAATTTTACCAATGGTTTTTTCTGTTGTCGCTACCATGTTGATTTATCTATCTTGGGAGTTAATGTATATTCACAGCGGAGAGGCGAAATTGTTAAGCTAACGTAAATTTTGCCAACTCCTAGATTATCATTGATGGGGATCGCTGAACAGTCGTTTATGAAGATGAGGGAGCGGAGAACTGATGGTTTCGGGCGTTGCCCAAACTTCCTTATTTTCTCTTTCTCTGGGGCGATGTTTAAGCCAAATCTATCATGGATTATGATTTTTTTCGAAAAGATGCTCAAAAAGCGCATTGAGGCGCATCCGTTCGATATACGGCCACCCTCCTTTCTCCTCAATCTCTCGCAGAAGATGATACAGTGCTTGGCGGTTATCAGGAAGGCTGTCTTCAAACAGTTCAATGCGGATACAACGGTGTAATAATTCGAGGGTACGCAGTAAACTTAAGAGGTCTTGGGAGTTTCCTTGACAATTGTAGGCAATTTCCCAAATAATTTGGCTCATTTTATCGAGAGAATCGGCTAAATGAAGATTCTCTGGGGTATCGTTACTCATGAAGGTGGGTTAAGGTTTTTAGGCATTATTACAGAATTGACCTAAAGATAGCATAAGGCATCCTGTATCCTATAATAAGATGGATTTGTTAAGCGATTCAGAGCATCTATTAAGTGTCTAAACGTCATTGGTTATTATCTTTACTGACTTGTGCTGGTGTATGGAGTGCGTCCCTTCCGACTGTTGGACAAGCACTATTGCCCTATACGCCAAATCTCGATCTCGAACAACTAGAAGAACAAGGGTTAGTCTATGCCGAAGAAGCGATTCAACTGGTTCGCTTTCGTCAATATGATTTGGCCTTAGCTCGGGCAAAATTGGCGACTCAACTGGCACCGAATCAATATCAAACGTGGTTTATTCTGGGGAGCCTCTATCTCCAAAAAGAAGACCTAGATCAAGGGGTGGAAACCCTGAATAAAGCTTTAGAACTGGCACCCGAAGAACCGGGAATTCTGTTTACCCTTGGCAATGCCTATTTCCAACAAAAAGACTACAAATTAGCCGCTCAATACCTAGAAAAAGGACTAAAACTCAAGCCAGATACGCCAACGGCTTTGTTTGACTTGGGCAATGTTTATCTAAAAATGAATCGCTATGGGGATTCTATTAAAGCTTATGAAACAGCAGTTAAGCAAGAAAAGGATTTTTGGCCAGCGATTAACAATATTGGCCTAATTAAGTACGAACAAGGAGAAACCAAGTCAGCGATTGAACAGTGGCAAATGGCCATTAAAATTGATCAACAGCAAGCAGAACCCCGTCTGGCGGTGGCGGTGGCGGTCTATGCCCAAGGAAAACAAGCAGAAGGACTCAAATTAGGAGAAGAAGCCCTTAAAATAGACGCTCGTTACAGCGATTTGACGTTTTTAGCGGACAATCTCTGGGGGAAACGTTTATTAAAGGATACGGAAACCTTTTTAAATACCCCTCCGATGCAATCCCTTGTCAAACAACTGGAAAGTCAACCCCCGGATGAGTTATCGGAAGAATAAGGATACGAGATTCATTGATTTGAATTCCCCCCACTCCTCTGTTGAAAAAAGGTTCTTTTTCTCTCTCTTAGCGGAAAAGGGCAGAGTAAGGGGGGTTAAATGTCTCTCGAGACTCCAAAAAGGAAGATTAACCTTTCAGTTTTGCCCCAAAGTTATCAATAAGTAATTGACGCAAGGTAGCAGGTAAATCATCACAAGCAATACCTTTCTGGACGCATTCTCCTAATTTTGCCTCTTTACCCACTTTTCCACCCATATAAAGGTCAACACCCTCAACCGTTTTGCCGTCTTTACGAACCTTTGTTCCCATTAAGCCAATATCGGCTACTTGGGGTTGTCCGCAGGAATTAGGGCATCCTGTCCAATGAATTCGCACTTTTTCGGGGATTTCTAATTCTTCATCCAGTTGACGAGTCATGGCTAAGGCACGATTTTTCGTCTCTACAAGGGCAAAGTTACAAAATTGTGACCCAGTACAGGACACGAGCGACCGTTCTAAAGGTGCAGGATTGAGAGTAAACTTTTCTAAGAGGGGTTCAGCTAGGAAAGTGTCCAAATTTTCGTCGGAAATATGAGGAATAATCAAATTTTGCTCCACCGTCAAGCGAATCTCTCCCTTGCCATAGACTTCTGCTAAGCGGGCTAAATCAAACATATCTTGGGCATAAAGTCGGCCGATAGGAACGTACAGTCCGACGTAGTTCAATCCAGCTTGTTTTTGCTTAAATACGCCAATATGGTCTCGTTTTTCCCAGTCAATGGCATCTTCTGCTGCCGCCGTGGTTAAGGGTTTACCCATCCGTTTTTCCACCATAGAACGAAAAGTTTCCAGCCCTAATTCTTCAATTAACCACATTAAACGAGATTTTTGACGGTTTTCTCGCAATCCGTGTTCACGATATACTTCCAAAATGGCGCGGGAAAGGCTCACTACGTCCTCGTTGGGGAGAAGCCATACATTTAAGGGAATCGCAGCCTCACAGCGTCGTGCTGAGAAAAAACCACCAACAACGACATTGAACCCTAATTCGCCCTCTTTGTAAGCTGGAACAAAGGCAATATCATTGATTTCGGCATGAACTGAGTTATCCCGTCCCCCCTCAATAGCGATATTGAACTTACGAGGAAGATTGGTGAACTCATAGTTACCTTCGCCCCGATTGGTAATCATATCTTGGGTTTTTTGCACCCATTCTCGGGTGTCAATTAATTCATCGGGGTCGATGCCTGCCATTGGGGAACCGGTAATATTGCGGACATTATCCATTCCCGACTGAACAGAAGTCATCCCAACGCTTTTGAGTCGTTGAAAGATATCAGGCACATCCTCAATGCGAATCCCTCGCAATTGCAGGTTCTGACGGGTGGTAATATCGGCGTTGCCATCTTCCCCGTAACGTTGTACGATTTCCGCCAAGGTATTCATCTGGGTACTGGTGAGGATGCCATTGGCAATTCGCAGACGCATCATAAACTTACCCGGTGTTACCGGACGATAAAAAATCCCTACCCATTTGAGGCGATGTTCTAAGTCGGTTTTGTCCATCGCTTCCCAACCCATTCGGGCAAACTGTTCGAGTTCATCTTTAACAGCTAATCCGTCTTTTTCTGCTTTAAATTTCTCAAATTTATTGAGTTTAGCCGTGTCTTTGCCTTCTGCTGTTTGTACCACGAAATATGTCCTCCGAAATGGCTTATTTTTTATATGTAAAGGATTCTATTAAGTTCCATAAGATTGCGGTCTATAGCTATTTAATTCGTTTTCTTCTGAAGAATTTTGTAACGTTGAATACAAAAAAGTCTCGGTCATTAGCAAAGGACATGAGCATTATGCAAAAGAGGCATTATCGCTCAAGGGCGTCTGAAAAGTGAATAATGGAGACAATCGAGTACGGCTCTAAGCTACGCAGAGTCAATATCCGCTTATTTTATCTTAGGAATGTTAAATGAGCTATTTCACTTTTTATTCTTGTTTTTCAATGATTAACGGCGTTATTTTCGGTAATCCTTGATTGGCAAGGGGAGATAACTGAGTCACAAATGCCTCAACGTCGTCGGGGGCAATCTGTTGTAATTGTCGTAGCAGATGATGACTGTCCGCCACCAATTTTGACACATCAATATCTTTGTAGGCGGGTTGATAGGGGATTAAACGATGAACCCCCTCCCCTAATAGCGTGACTGCCCCTTGCCAATTATAATGACCCAGATGATAGCAAGCCACTGCAATTTGCAGAATTCCTTGATAAAACTTTTTATCAAGATCGATCGCTTCCATCCAAAGGGATTCCAAAGTATCATGACAGGCGTAGAACTCTCGGTGATTAAATTCGGCTACGCCTTGCCAAAAAGCCGACGGGGTCATGTTTTTTGACCCATACTGGCTTTGATTTCTTGAAGATACGCCAAATCAATATCTTGCTGGTCTCCTGCAAAATCATTATCGGGGGTGATAAATAACATACAGTGGCACTCTTTCCGTTCCCGCATAGGTACGCAAGGGCAATTCCAGAACGTATTTTTGACTTCTGCTTCTTTATCTTCATAGTGGCGGCAAGGACACAAGGGTGCGCCTAGCTCCTCTTTATGGCGAGCTAAACCTTCAATAACCACCGCCGTTACGGAAAGATCACTACAAAAATAGGTGTCGGTTCGCTTAGCATATTGTTCAGCGAAGTTTTTCATCATTTCGAGGGTTTTATCGTTGTTGTTCGTGTCAGTCATAAACTTAAATTTATTGTTTTAATTTTGCCGTTTCCCGCTATTATATCATGAAAACTTAACTGATCTAGATTTAAAAATTATGAATAACGAATGGTAGACTCTTGTCTTTTTCTACTTTCTATCTCCTATTCGTCTTCTGCGTTTTCTAAAAGTTTTCTGAAGTCAAAATAATATAACTTTCCTTGTTTTTTATGCCAAGTTGTTATTAGTAATTGGGTATGATTAGCCATGGTCATAGCGGTCATTTTTCCTTCAATCGCTAACAAACATTGATTAATTCTTATGCCTTGATTGTCTAAAATAATCAACGTACCTTGCTGATTAGCTACGCAAAAACCCATGACATGGGGAGCAATAAAGTCAATCTCAATTTCTAAAGAAATTTTGCTTATTTTCCACGGTTTGAGCTGAATAACAAAGCCGAGAGAACGATGAGCAATATCCGTCGCAAAAAGACAGTAGGGCAAAGTTTTATGGGTTGTAATATTATACAAGCCAAACGGTAAAGTTAAGCCTGAAATAATTGCTCCCCGACGATTGAAAAACTTAAACCGCGTCTGCCATTCTTCTCCCCTTTGGTATAGATGAAACGCAATACCATGACGTTGATCCAAAAACGCAAAATAAATGGGATAAGAGAACGCAATGGGTGCTTTAAGAAGCTTTAACTCAGGCAATTTAAGCAATTGAAAAACCGTCGATGATTTATCTTCAGTCGGACGATAAACCATTCCTAACCAATGACCTTCTGGATCAAGAGTAAAGGTAAATTTCGTGGCTGTCCATGAAGTTAGTAAAAAGTCCTCAGCAACCGCATGAGCGGAAATTGGGTTAAAGGGAATTTGGTATAAATAAAACTTTTGTTTGCCTTTTGATAGGATAAAACAACCTTGTTTGCCTACTTCTAAAGCCACAATTGAATGATTAAATAAAATTTGCCATTCTTGGCAAGGAAAACCTTCGACCTGATCGCTGGGATAGATTTGACACCATAATTGTTTATCAAAAGCTAAATAAATTTGTCGGTCTTTAACGGCTAAATGAGTGACTTGAAAAGCTAAGGGGGTATAACGTAACAATTTAAGCTGACAAAAAGAGTGGGGGAATGACAACCCAGATTTCATCCCTGAAAAAATTAATGATTTAGGTAAAGAAGAAATGGCATTTTCGAGTTTAATTAACATTTCGTTGGCACTATCATAACGCCGTTGGGGTAATTTTTCTAACGCTTTAATAATAATTGGATAAAAGACTTTAGGAAGATGCGTCGGCATCTCGATACGTTGATTCAGATGTGCCACCATTAATTGCCCCGGAAGTCCCGAAAAAGGGCGTTTTCCTATTAAAATTTCATACAGCATGACTCCCACTGCATAAATATCAGAATGAACAGAAAAGCGACCATAAAAGCGTTCAGGTGCCATATAGGCTGGTGAACCTGTATATCCTCTTCCTGTATTTTGATTTCCCCATTCTTGCAATCTTGCAATTCCAAAATCGGTAATTCTCGCTTGCCATCCTGACGATTCTACCGTTAATAAAATATTTTCGGGTTTTAAATCACAGTGAATAATCTTTTGCTGATGAGCATAATCTAATCCTTTTAAGATATCTGAAATTAACTTAAGACGCTGGAATAATGTAATCTCTCCCTGCAATTCTATCAAATCTCGTAACGTTCCACCTTCGCAATAATCAGTTATTAAATAGCGGTCATTTTTTTGATATTGCATTCCTTTACAAGAGACAATATTAGGGTGCTTTAAGCTTAATAAAAAAGCCATCTCTCGAATAAATTGATTAGTAGGAAATCCTTGAAGATCTAGCCGTTTAATCGCCACTAATTCTCCCGTTTGACGGTGAAGCGCACAATAAACTTGACCAAATTGACCTTCTCCAATTTGTCCCAAAATGCGATATTGTGTAAGGCGAGGAGCAGGATGTCTCATCATAAATCCTGATATAGTGAGTTATTAAATGAAGGAAAAAGCAGGACAAAACAAGTAAGCAAGGAAGGGAAAACCAATAGCATTCATGGCTGATTGGATTGAGTAGAGAATAAGGGTTATCGCTCAGTCGCTTGATCGAATTTTTCCTGTAGCCATAATTTGATCAACGATTGTAATAAAAATAAACCAAATAATGTTGATAAACTAAAGCCAATCAGGGCTATTTTAGCATAAGCGGTTGATAATAACAGAAGAGCCGCTAATAGACTAAACCCACTGAGAAAGGTATAAAGAAGGGTTTTGAGACCTAAGTAAATTCTTTTTAATAGCTTTTCTTGTTGACGAGAGCGAGTGAAAATTTCTAGGTCACCTCGTTCAATTTTATCCGTAACTTCCCTTAAATGTTGTTGAGATCGCTGACGGGAGATAAACTGACTAAGGAATACTTGGCGGGTTTGCCGAACCAAGGTTGTGACTAAAGATTGTTTGGACTGAGAAACGGCTAAACTTCTGACAAAAGGTTGACTGGCTGCTAATAAATTATACTGGGGATCTAATGCCCTTGCAATGCCATCTAAAGTGGTGACTGATTTAATAATAAAGGTCATTTGAGGCGGCAGACGAAACGGTTGTTGTCGGAACATATCATAGATTTCATCACTCATCCGTTCTAACGCTTTAATATCGACGGGTTTATCCCGAAAATTTTCGAGCAAAAAAGCAACAATTCGCTTAATAGAAGTCATGTCTTTAACGGGTTCTATTAATCCCATATAAACTAGCGTTTCAACCACTTTATTCGTATCTTTACGCAGAATAGCAAAAAAAGTTTGAATCATCTGATCTTTGGCCATAGTTTTAACTTCAGCCATTGTGCCAAAATCATAGAAAATCAAGTCACCATTTAATGCCACTGCCATATTACCGGGATGGGGATCAGATTGAAAAAAACCATCCTGTAGAAGCTGTTTTAAATAAGAACAAATCCCCCGCTGGATAACCTGATCTAAGTTAATTCCTTTTTCTTGCAAAGTTTGACGATCGTCAACTTTAATGCCGGGTAAATATTCGAGCGTTAAAACTTTTTTTGTGGTATATTTCCAATAGACTTTAGGAACTTTAATACGAGCATGGTTTTTGAAATTTTCTCGAAAGCGTTCTGCATTCTTTCCTTCATGAATATAATCAATTTCCTTAAATAATAACTCGAAAAACTCTTGATAGATTCCCTCTAGTTCATACTTTTTTAATCCCGGTAATAACCTCTTACTCCATCGCACAAATCGGTGTAAAACCTCAAAATCTAAGTTAAATAGGGGTTCTAATGCCGGTCGCTGAACTTTAACCACTACCACCTCGCCGGTTCTCAATTTGGCTAGATGAACTTGTCCCAGACTCGCTGATGCTAAGGGGTGAGATTCAAACCCTTCAAATAACTCAGCAAGGGGTTTTCCTAATTCTGATTCAATAACAGCGATCGCCGTTTCACTTTCAAAAGCTGGAACTTTATCTTGTAACTGACTTAATTCTTGTACATATTCTATAGGAAGTAAATCAATTCGAGTGGATAATGATTGACCAATTTTGATAAATGTTGGACCTAATTCTAATAGCTTTCTCACCAACCATTTTGCTCGACGACGGCGTTGTTTTGCGGTTTCATTACCCGTGATCTTATCAAACCCCAGGCGACGTAAAAATCCCCACAAAACCCCAAAAATCTCCCACTGACGGAGCCAAGGAGAATATAATGATTTCTGCCAGCGTAAGGGGCGAGAGATTGAACGAATAATTTGTTCATTTCCCATAATTCACTTAACGGTTTGCAATAGGTACAATCGAAGGAATGGTAACAGTTACAGTAATAACATCTGAGCCAGTTTTGTCACTGGGTTCACGGTGTAACTGAATGCGACCTTGTAATAATTCGACCAATCCCTTAACTAAAGATAATCCAATTCCTGTTCCCGGAATCGATTTTTCTAAGGCATATTTTCCTCGCCTAAACAAAGCAAAAATTTGTTCAGTTTCAGTGGCTTCAATGGGACATCCAACATTCTGAATCCTCATTATGTATTGTTCTGAATCAATCAAGTAGGGTTCAAGATGAACCTGAATCGTCGACTCCTTGTCAGCATAATTGGCTGCATTTCCTAATAATTCTTCAATAATCAATTGTAAATACTTAGGATCTGTATAAAAGGGGTGAGGCAAGGCTTCAAATTTCAGTTCTAAGTTCAGTAATTTACGGGGATCATTTTGCCATTTTTCCCTTAAAGGCTGGATAATTTCCTCAATAAAAGATTGTAAAGACAAAGCGTGAGCTGTAACTGTTATTTCGTTTGCTTGTAATTGTTTGAGCGTTACGATATTATTAATCAAAATATTTAACTGTTGCCACGCCTCTTCTAAACTAGAAACAGAACGTTGTTGTAGCGCATGAGGCAAATTATCTTGTTTCAACATCTCAAGTGCTATACGCATAACCGATAACGGATTTCTAGCCTTATCACTAATTGCATCGATGATATTATCCTTCATTTCGTTTAATTGTTGTTGTTGCGCCAATTGTTGTTGCTTTAGTTCATATAATCGAAGAACAATCGGACTCATGGTATTTGTTGATTTTGATGAGTCGACTAAAAAAGCCGTATCCGAAGAATGAGACATAAAATAAGCGATTGAGAGGGCATCAGCCAAATTTTCTAGACTATTTTTCTCGCTTTCAGTCCATTTACGCTGTTTAATACTCCCTAATAACAAAATTCCATTTTTTTTCAATCGGAAAACTGTGGTCATAGCGAGAACGGTTTCTAGAATTAACCCCGACTGAGAAAAATGATTTAAGATAATAATTTGCTTATTCTGACTGTTTTTTAAGGTTTTGAGCCCAGATTGATCCCCCAAACTGACCTGCAATTCCCTAAGTCTATCACTATCCTCTTGAGGCGGCCAAACAACGAGGAGTGAAGCTTGATCGACTATCAATATACAGCTATCAGCATTAAATCGTTCTCCCAGAAAAGCGGCAATTTCTGAGAGCATTTCTTGAGAATTGGAATAACGCTGAATGATCCTCAGAATTTGTTGTCCAAGATCAGGGAATGTGCTACTATCATCGGTCATTGTATCAATTCACGAATCATTATGCTGGGAAGAAAGGGTTAGGTGAGCAAATAATAACCAACCATGAAACCCTAGAAAGCGACCAGTTTGCCTATCAATACGATGTTCCTAAGACATGAGGACTTACTCTCTTACAGGCTCGTCTAATTATCGGTTTTTACCTTAATCATCCGGTGTTAAAAGGAGATTCGTCTCTACCCTTAGTCTAGTCGGTTTCTATCCTAATCATCCGTCAGATATGGGCGATTCCACAATAGTATTTACACGGCAACCTTATAAGTTTAAATCCACCGCAATACGGTGACCACAGGCAAACCCCGAAAAAGCTACAGCGTTTAATCCTTGTCCGGGGAATGTACTATCTCCCACACAGTATAAACCAGCAATTGCAGTACGATTAAAGGGCATCGTTAATAATCCAGGCAGTTTTTGCCGAGGAATGGGTCCATAAGTGCCATTTTGGCGTCCCAGAAAACGACGATGAGTGCGGGGTGTTCCCACTTCCATATAGTCTAGCGCAGACGCTAACCCGGAAAAAAGACCTTCCAATCGCTCAATCAACTGTTCTGCCGCTAATTCTTTCTTTTGTTGATACGCTGGCGGGGAAAGATCTTGCCATTCGCTCATCCAACTCGGCGTAAAGGTATGGATAATATGGTAACCTTCAGGTGCTAGGGTGGGATCTAGTAAGGTAGGAATCGAAACAAAGATCGTTCCCTGTTCTTTCTCCATTTCTTGCCAATTTTCTAGCAAAATATGATGACATTCTGTTCCAATAGGTAAAACGTCTTTTTTAACCCCTAAATGAAGACTGAGAAAACTAGGAGATTGTTGATAGCGTTTTTGCCAACGTTTCTCTCGATTCGGCATTTTTTCGGTTGATAACAACTTCTCAAAGGTATCCCACCGCGTGGCATTAGACACAATCCGTTTGGCTAAATAGTGATGTCCGTTGGCTAATTTAACCCCGATCGCTCGACCGTTTTCTGTTAAAATCTGAGTCACTCTGGCTTTATACTGGATTTCACCGCCAAACTTTTCTAATCCTTCCACTAACTTCTCGGCAATTTTTCCCACTCCCCCCTGCGGATAGTTAATTCCACCATAATGACGATCCGAAAAAACCATCCCAGCATTAATCATCGGCGTTTGATTGGCTGGAACAACCGACCAACAATAACACTCTATATCAATAAATTTGAGTAAAATAGGGTCTTTTATATATTTTCGAGCAATATCTCCCGTATTTAAAGGCAAATACTTAAGCAATCCCAAACAAGCTAACGGATGCTGGAAAAAAACCCTCGTTAAATAGCCCAATTCTTCCAACGACAACAATTCCATGGCATTAAGACAGTTAAACACTTGCCAACATTCCCCATAAAAGCGTTCAATCCCTGCCTTCTCATGGGGGAAATGAGCGATTATTTCTCGCAAAAACTGCTCATAATCTCGATGAACCTTTAAATCTAACCCATTAGGTAAATGATAGTGAATCTGAACGGGATCAGGAAGGGTCTCAATCCTCATGTCAACGGCGTCTAAGGCACGGGTGAGCAAGTTCGTTGTGCCTTTTTGTCCAAATCCGAAGATCATTGACGCACCTACATCAAAACGGTAGCCATTTCGCTCAAAATATCCTGCGCTTCCCCCCGGTATCACATAGCGTTCTAATACTAAAACCTTAGCCCCTTTGGCGGCTAATTGCGTCGCCGTTACCAATCCGCCTATCCCTGAGCCAATTACAATCACATCGTAGGTCGTTGTCTGTAGGTTTACCATATTGAACGTTCAATCAGTTGGATTATCTTGCCTTCAGTCCTCTAGTTTAGCCTGTTTCGTCTCAGTCAATACTCAGTAAAAGAATCGCCTGACAGCGATCAAGCGATTCCATAACCGATCCTTGAGAAGAGAACACTGTGTTTACTATAAGCTTATTGAAAATAATTGTCAATACTTTTTGCAAATAATTCTCAATTAATGATGATCATCGACGAAATGACGAGGAGGCACCGGATCATAGCCTCCCGGATGCCAGGGATGACACCGTAAAACCCGCTTAAGAGCCAACCAACTGCCTTGAATTGCCCCAAAGCGATCCACTGCTTCTAGTGCATATTGTGAGCAAGTCGGTGTAAAACGACAACTGGGTGGAAATAAAGGCGAAATCAATAAACGATACCCTTTAATCATTTGAATAACCAAAATTTTCATAATTTATCCCTATTACGATCCCGCTGAATGATAAGATCGATTCGTTGAAAAGAGTAAACCAAAATTCAAAAGAAAAATGTCAAAGATAGCGTGGGTATTTCCGGGGCAAGGCTCGCAGTCCGTCGGTATGGGGCTAGATTTAGTCAATTTTTCGACTGCAAAGGCAAAATTCGAGCAAGCTGAACAAATTTTAGGATGGTCGGTCTTAGAAAAATGCCAAGGAGACGAGGACACCCTTTCCCGTACATTATATACTCAACCCTGTCTTTATGTAATTGAAGCCATTTTAAGCGATTTGCTGGCAGAAAAAAGGGGAATTCCCGATTTTGTTGCCGGTCATAGTCTAGGGGAATATTCCGCCTTTTACACCGCCAAAGTATTTGATTTTGCCACAGGGTTAACCCTTGTCAAAGCCCGCTCTGAGTTGATGGATAGTGCATCGGGAGGGCAAATGGCTGCTTTAATGAAATTTGACCGAAATCGCCTAAATGAAGTCATTAATGAGCTTTCAGATGTGGTTCTAGCCAACGATAACAGCGGTCAGCAAGTGGTCATTTCGGGAACGCCTTCAGGGGTTGCTCAAGCCATTGCCCAAATTCAAGCCAAGCGAGTCGTTCCTTTAAAAGTATCGGGAGCTTTCCATTCGCCGATGATGGCAGAAGCATCTCAAAAATTTCAAACTATTTTAGCTGAAATTGACTTAAAACCGGCTCAAGCAGCAATTTTATCTAATGTAAATCCCACCCCTACTATGGATTTAGCGGAGTTACAACAGCGTTTGAGTCAGCAAATGACAGGTTCAGTCCGATGGCGAGAAATTATGGCGCAATTTAACCAAGAAAGCGTGACAAAAGTGATTGAAGTTGGGCCGGGTAAAGTTTTAACCGGATTACTCAAGCGAGCTTGCCCTGACATTGAATTGCAAAATATAAGTAGTGGTGACAACGAATGACCGTTTGCAAAACTTCCCTAAGCCGCTAAGCTTGATACAATCTTTATGCAGAAAAATTAAACAAAATTCTATGATGTTTACGGTAAATCCTATCAAATTTGGCACGGATGGCTGGCGTGGTATAATTGCGGCTGATTTTACTTTTGAACGCGTGGCTCTGCTTGCCCCGTTGGCGGCCAAAATTTTAGAAGACAATTATGGTCAAACCAGTCAAGGACGTTGGGTAATTGTAGGCTATGATCGACGATTCATGGCAGAAAAATTTGCAAAAGTGGCAGCAGAAGCCATACAATCTGCTGGTTACGATGTTTTACTCTCGGATGGTTATGCTCCTACCCCTGCCTTTAGTTGGGCGGCTTATGAGCGAAAAGCGTTGGGGGCAATTGTTTTAACGGCTAGCCACAATCCTCCCCAGTATTTAGGCTTAAAAGTAAAAGGGGCGTTTGGCGGATCAGTTTCTCCTGAATTAACGCAACAAATTGAAGCATTATTGCCCAATTCACCCGAATTTAAGGCAGAAAAGGGTAAGTTAGAAACATTCGACCCTTGGCAAAGCTATTGTCAAGGATTACAGGAAAAAGTGAATGTTGCCCCCATTCGTCAGGCAGTGGCATCGGGCAAATTGAAAGTCTTTGCTGATGTGATGTACGGAGCCGCCGCCAGTGGCTTAGAACGGATTTTAGGCTGTCCGATTACGGAAATCCACTCTCAAAGAGATGTGCTATTTGGGGGAAATCCACCTGAACCGTTGCCTAAGTATTTATCTGAGTTATTTACTGCTGTTAAAACCGCAAAATCACAAAATTCAACTCAATTACGGGTTGGATTAGTGTTTGATGGGGATAGCGATCGCATTGCGGCGGTGGATGGCGAGGGGAATTTTCTGAGTTCTCAGATACTCATTCCCATTTTAATTGAACATTTAGTCGAACACAAAAAACAAACAGGAGAAATCGTTAAAACGCTCAGTGGTTCAGATTTAATTCCCTTACTCGCAAAATCGTACCATCTCTCGGTTTTTGAAACACCCATTGGCTATAAGTATATTGCGGATCGAATGTTAAACGCTCAAGTGTTGATTGGCGGCGAAGAATCAGGAGGAGTGGGATATGGTGTCCATATTCCCGAACGAGATGCCCTATTATCGGCGTTGTATGTCTTAGAGGCAGTGGTGGAGAGTGGCAAGGATTTAGGGGCATTGTATGCTCAATTGCAGGATAAAATGAATTTTTATCATTGCTATGATCGCATTGATTTGCCCCTTGCGAGTATGGAAGTGCGAGAAAAGTTGTTAGAAACCTTAGAAAATCATCCGTTGACTGAAATTGCGGCTCAGAAGGTTACGGATTGCTCTACCCAAGACGGCTATAAATTCCGATTGGCGGATAGCCGTTGGTTACTGATTCGCTTTAGTGGCACTGAACCTGTATTGCGATTGTATTGTGAAGCTCCAACGATGGCAGAGGTGCGAAAAACCCTTGAATGGGCAAGAGATTGGGCAAATTCTGTCCGTTAACGTCAATTTATTGCAAATTGCGAGTTAATATCATCCACTTTGGCGCACAAACCTTGCAACCCCACCATCAACCCTGTACCTCATCAAGTCGCAAGACGGGTTTCTCTGAGGCTATCTCAGCTAAATCGGATTATCAAAACCTAATGGGAGTTCTCTTAGAGATGAAAGTGAGAAAAGGGGACTCTCCTCAAGCATTTTGTTCAATCTTCGCTTCTCCTAATTCATTAACCCACACTAACGATTTAATCCGACAATGACGGGCATATTCTCGAATGTCTTGTGGGGTGCGATCGCCAATTTCCATTTCAACTCGGATTTTTTCTGCCGCTTGCCGTAGATTCTGGGCATAGTGAAAAGCCGCCGCCGCCGCTTGAGGGGATTGGGGAATCACTAGCCAGTCAATTTGGGGTAAAATCTGGGGCAAATGGGCTGTTTTAAGCAATTTTGTGTATAAATCTTCAATATTTAACGAAAAACCAATGCCCGGTGAGGCTTCTTTTTGGGGATGGTACACACTGAGCAATTGATCATAACGTCCCCCTTGTGCCAAGGTTAAGAGTTGATGTTCCCCTTGACTAAGGACTTTAAAGACAATTCCGGTATAGTAATCAAACGTTTGCAAGAGGCTTAAATCTAAAACGATTGGCAAGTCTTGATAATTTTGATTGATCACCGTTATCAACGCGGTAAGGTTATTGACGCTTTCTTTAATGGTATTGTCTAAGTCTAAGGTTAATACCGTTGCTAACACGGTTTGGGGATTACCCCGTAAGTCAAATAGCAACATTGCTCGTTTTTCTAAGTCAGCCGTCGGATAATCCAGATTTTGTAAGCCTACATAGTCTAAATGGACAATACAGTCCCGAACTTGCGCTTTTAACCCCTTAGGAAACGCAGAAAGAAGCGATCGCGTTAATCCAGCTTCTCCTAAAACTAACTGCCATTGTGGAATACCCAGTTGATTCAAGCAATCGGCTAATAATAAGAGAATTTCCGCATCGGCTAACACGCCTCCTGCAAATAATAATTCAACTCCTGCCTGAAAAAACTCTAACTGACGACCATGGTGACCTTTTTCGGGATGGCGAAAGACATTGGCGCGATAACATAACCGTTGGGGATAGGTACTCCCTGCCATGCGGGTAACCGCCGCTCTCGCAATCGATGCTGTTAATTCGGGTCGTAGTCCGAGATAACCTTCTGAGTTATCCTGAAGATGAATCACCGTTGAAGAGTCAATTGCCCCTCCCGCCGTTAAGGTTTCTACCCATTCTAAGGTTGAGGTGACGATTCGTTGATATCCCCAGCGTTGAAAAGTCGCTTGCAGACTATCATTAATCCATGCTTTCTGAACCACTTCAAGGGGCAGTAAATCCCTTGCGCCGGCCGGTGCTTGATGTATCATAAAATTAGTTGATGAGAAATCAAAGGTTAATGCTTACTCATACCGAAGATAGGGCATAAATTCGACCATCTAAGAAGATTCGTGTAATGCCCTTAGCCGCTAAGTAACTGGAGGTTTTCCGAAAAATACGGGCATCGGGAACTTTAATCACTCGTTGCGATCGCTTAGAAAATCGTCGTGCCACTCGATGATTATCAAAGATGGGCAATGTGCGCTGATAGACTTCATTGTCGGGAATATTGCCTAAATGGGTGAATTCTCGCAAGGGGCAAGTAATTAACTCGGCGGTACGGTCTATAACGATATAACAGGTAGGGGGAAACTGAGCGTCGGCAAGCGGCAGAATTTGTAAACTCGCTTCAGTCGTTAAAGAGGCAGGATAATCTGCTTCAAGGTCGTCTTCTTCGTCCCAATCTTCTTCAAGGTCATCTTCTTCGTCTAAATCTAATAAATCCTCCCCAAACATCTCTCCTAGGGCAGCTATCTGTACGCTTTCATCTTCGTCGTCTTCCTCTTCATCTAGCGAGGAATTGTTGAGGATGGGTTCGGCTTTTTTGGGAAAAACGGGAAGAATTGTCTTTTTAGGTTCTTCTATAAAATTCTTCAGTAACTTTTGAGGTTCATGCTGATCTTCTGTTTTTTTTTCTTCAGTTTTTGATTCAATATTGGCGGTAGGTTCTTCTTTGAGGGGAAAAGATTCAGCGAGCGTCTGGGTTAAATAAAGCTCTAAGCTGGTTTGTTTTGAGGAATAATCCTCATTATCTTCCACTTTTGAAGTACGAGCTAAGCGTTTCTGTTGAATGAGGTCTTCATACTCTGTCTCTGAAAGATTCGTCTTGAGAAAGCGACTGATAGTGGAGCTACTCACGCCATAGTGATCGGCCAACGTAGAGGTAGTGGCCGACGTTTCTCGATAAAGCTTGAGAATTTCTGTTTTGTCGTCGTCGTTCAGTTTTTTAGGACTCATCCAACTTTCCCTACTTTGATACCTTTATCAGGCCTTTATCATTATAAGATTAAGCGGTCTTTCTTGTCTATTATTTCAGTGAGTCGATGGCGGAAAATAAACGTGAAATGAGGACTTAACAAAGGCAAGGGGCCAGAAGAAACCGTCAGAACCTCAAGTATTTTGTGCTATTAATGGGTTTTTCTCTTATTTTTACCAACCAACGGAGAGGAACAAATTAAGACTCGTACTGATACCCCATAAATTTTGCTACCCTAAGTTTAGACCTTTCGCTTTGAAACCATGTTAGGAACGTTTCAACAAAGTCAACTTCGAATTGAATTAGCGGCTTCTGAAGCAAAAATTCGTGACAGTCTTTGCCATACGCCAAAATTACGTCAATGGTTACTTCCACAGTTTCTTTCCCCTAATCTCCCTGAATACCTGCAAGTGGGAACAACTTTTACCAGTTGGACAGGATTAATTGCCATTGAACATCATGTCGAAAAGGTCAGTGAAAATTCTTTGCAGATGCTCTTGAGTAAAGGGATTGACGGTTACCATCAATGGTATTGGGGAGAAGGTTGGGTACAATCTCGTTTAGAAGGAATTTCTCTGTTGCCCCTTAATCTGGGACAAACATTGAGCTTATTACGCTTACGTCTGTTTGTTCAATCTTCTTAGAGTCATCAATCTAAAATTGTTTTGAGACATTAATAGGAATAATGACCCTTTCTTCCTTCGATTTCAGCCATTACTTCCGACATGATGAATTGGTTGCCTTTTTAGATCAAATGGCGATCAATTATCCGTACTTAATCCAACGGCAAGTCATTGGTCAAAGTTATGGGGGTAAAGATATCTGGTTAGCGACCTTAACTCAGCAAAATACCGGAGATTTCCTCGAAAAACCTGCCTATTGGATTGATGCAAATACCCACGCTAGCGAAGTGACAGGATCAGCCGTTGCCTGCTATATTCTTTATTATCTTTTAACCCACTATGGTCAAGTGGAGCAAGTTACTTATCTTCTTGATCACTATACGATCTATATTTTGCCCCGTATTGCGGTAGATGGGGCGGAAAAGTACCTAACAACGCCTTATTACTTGCGCTCAAGCATTCGTCCTTATCCTCACGACGACGAAAAAGATGGACTGCATCGAGAAGATATCAATAATGATGGTCTAATCTTACAAATGCGCATAAAAGATGAAGCCGGTGCATGGAAAGTCTCAACAGATGATCCTCGCTTAATGATACCCCGTGAACCTGATGAATTCGGCGGAACGTACTATAATCTTTTCCCAGAAGGAACTATTCGCAACTACGATGGCTATGAGGTGAAACTCGCTCCCTCGGTGGAAGGATTGGATTTTAATCGAAACTATCCTTATCTGTGGCAACCCGAAGCAGAGCAGCAAGGAGCAGGGGAATTTCCCTTTTCTGAGCCAGAAACTCGTGCAGAAGCTGAATTTTGGCGAACTCATCCTAATATTAATGGATTTATTACTTATCATACCTATTCAGCCGTTATTTTGCGCCCTTATAGCACGCATCCTGATGACCATTTTCCCGTCGAAGATTTGGAAATTTTCAAGTTAATTGGCGAAAAAGGTACTAAAATAACAGGATATCCCTGTATCTCTGTGTATCACGATTTCCGTTATCATCCTAAAGAAACCACGACGGGTGTGATGGATGATTATGCCTATGATCATTGGGGGTGGTTTGGCTTTACAATTGAACTGTGGGATGCACCAACGGAAGCAGGAATCCAAAAAGAGGATTATATTCGTTGGTTTTCTTGGCATCCGCCAGAGGATGACTTAAAATTGCTAAAATGGAATGATGAACACTTAGGGGGTAAAGGCTTTATTGCTTGGACTCCTTTTGACCATCCGCAACTGGGAACGGTGGAAATTGGGGGATGGGATGAGAAAAATGTCTGGCGTAATGCACCCGCGCAATATTTGCCTGAATTATGTCAAAAACAATGTGATTTTGCGATTTCTCACGCATTGATGTCCCCTCGGTTGACAGTGGTGCGTCATGAGGTGAGTCATCAGGGAGAGAATATCTATCATGTGACTGTACAATGGCAGAATATTGGCTTTTTACCGACTTATACCAGTCAAAAAGCCCTAGAACGTAAAGCAGTGCAACCGATTAAGATTTTACTTCAACTTCCTGAGGATGCTACTCTTGTCAGTGGACAACGCGAACAGGAGATCGGCCATTTGGAAGGACGGGCTAATAAAGTCTATCGTAGTTATGCGAAAGGGAACGATAACCGTTGTCATCGAGAATGGGTGATTAAAGCCCCAACAGGGGGCAAAATGCAAATCACAGCGATCGCTCAACGAGCCGGTACGGTAAGATGTTGGGTGGAGTTTAAGGAAAATCAGGGGACAAATTAAGTTAATAGGCGCAAGCAAGTCTTGCGCCCCTACGTTTTTTACGTAAATGTGAAATTGTCTTCGGTTAAGCTAATGGCATTGATTCCCTGTAAAATGGCGACAGCTTGTCCAAAGGCTTCAATGATGGTATTGGAACCCATTTGACGGTAATTCCA
>JBGTGT010000115.1:0-83206 GCA_041746575.1 Microcystaceae cyanobacterium | reverse complement strand
AGGCATTACTTTGACCACAAAAGAGATGAAACACGTTGAATCCAAAATACATCGCTCTGAACAGTTGAGTAGATGGTTTGTCGATATTTATTATGATGCTGCTTCTTCTTAATTGCAGACTTTATTTTCTGGACTTCCCTAAAACAAGGCAACCACCTAGAAATAAGCCTCGGCGTAATCTCAATTTTGATGGGATCATCATCGCTTTTTCTCTATTCCTTCCCTCCTATTCGTTTCTTTTATCCCTAACGCTTCCTACGCAATTACAGTTGAACCTTCTAAATAATCTTTCAATTGTCGATCATGATCATGACAAAGCGTCCCTATCGGTAATTCTTCTCGATAAAATGCTTTAACATTTGTGATTTCAAGCGTGTCTTTAATTGTCAGATTGCCTTGTACCTCTGCTTCAATTAAAACCGAAATCGAGTGAATTCTCGGATCACGATGGGGAGAGGAATAAACCCCCACCAAGCGGCGAATCGTCAATAACTGTAATCCGGTTTCCTCTGCTAATTCCCGTCGTGCGGCAGTGGGAATATCTTCACCCCAGTCAATAATTCCCCCCGGTAAGCCCCATTCTCCCGTATCTCGACGCTGAATGAGGACAATACGTCCATCGGGAAGGACTGGAATCACCGTTGTTCCCGTAATCGGATGGCGGAAGATGATTCCCATAATGGTCTTAAGATATCGCCAAACACGATCCATAGTATTTCACAGGAATTAGGCGGTTTTTTGCAGTTGTGTATGAGCAACTTGAATCGCTTGGCGAATTTGCTCAAATCCAGTTCCACCATAGCTATTACGGGCGGCTACCACCTGTTTCGGCGCGATCGCTTCATAGATATCGGCTTCAAAGGCGGGGTGAAGCTGTTTCCATTCGTCTAACGATAAATCTTTCAGTAGTTTACCATTATTCAAACTGGTTTTAACGACCTTGCCGACTAAATTATAGGCCTCTCGGAAAGGTACGCCTTTTGCCGCAAGATAATCTGCCACATCGGTAGCGTTAGAAAAGTCTTCATTCACTGCTTCTGCCAAACGTTCTTGACGAAATTGAATTCCTTCTTCCAATAAAATCGTTATCGCCTCTAGACTGACTTTCACCGTTTTTACACTATCAAAGAGGGCTTCTTTATCCTCTTGTAAGTCTTTGTTGTAGGCAAGGGGCAACCCTTTCATCAGCACCAATAAGCCTTGTAAATGACCAAAAACTCGCCCCGCCTTACCGCGAATTAGTTCTGGTACGTCAGGATTTTTCTTTTGCGGCATAATACTCGATCCAGTGGCACAACTATCCGTTAAGCTAATAAAACGAAACTCCTGTGATGCCCACAGAATCAATTCTTCACTCAAACGACTGAGATGCACCATAATTAAACTAGCTGCGTTGAGAAATTCAATGGCAAAGTCGCGATCGCTCACTCCGTCCATACTATTGATATAAATATTCTCGAATTCCAGCAAAGATGCGCTGTAATGCCGATCAATCGGAAAAGTTGTCCCCGCTAAGGCTCCACACCCCAAGGGCGAGGTATTGGTACGATGATAGATTTCTCCTAAGCGTTCCCAATCTCGTTGCGCCATCTGAAAGTAAGCGAGAAAATGATGAGCAAGGCTGACAGGTTGGGCTCTTTGCAGATGAGTATAACCCGGAATTAGCGTTTCGACGTTATTTTCTGCTAAGTTCAATAAGATTTTTTGGTAATCTCGTAAATATTCCTGAATTTGACGAATTTGATCCCGCAAATACAAACGAATATCCGTACCCACTTGATCGTTACGGGAACGTGCAGTATGAAGCTTTTTGCCTACATCTCCCACAATCTCGGTTAACCGGCGTTCTACCGCAAAATGCACATCTTCTTGGTCAACACCGGGGGTAAATTGACCGTTACGATATTCTTGACGAATTTGCTCTAACCCGTCGACAAGGATTTCGCCTTCTTCGGGGGAGATAATTCCCGTTTTTGCCAGCATTTTCCCATGGGCAATCGATCCTGTGAGATCATATTCAATTAATTCGATATCAAAGCCGATACTGGCATTAAAGAGAACAATGGAAGGATGTAGAGATCCTTCAAAGCGATCGCTCCATGTTTTTTGATCGGTCACGGTCAATCCTTTTTTGAATTTCAATCTATCTGAAATTCATCTTATCGCTTAAATCTCAATCCCTAACACTTAAATCAAGGGAATTGATGACAAGGCATAAAAAAAAGGTTAAAGGGCATTTATTAGGTATTTTTCTTGATAATCATTGAATTTTAATAAATTCAGTCGCCTGAAAAATTGACACTGAATACGCCAGTTTAAAATTAATTATAGGGTTGATTATCCGATTAGTAGTATGGGGTTGTCAACCCTCATTCTTTCGTGGTTAAGTCCGTTTTAACTTTCGTTATCTTGCTATTTTTTGCGCTTTTTTGACTAATTTTGACAACATTAATTAATTTGAAATACAAATATAGTTTGCTTTTCAAGATAAAATTATTTTATGAAACGTCTCAAAAGGAGAGTAAAAGAAAGAAAGGTTAACAGAGAGGACAAATCCTAGCTCATGGTTGTAAACTTTAAAAAGTACGATATCATTAAAGCGTCATTCTATAGAGGCATTTTAAACATGCTAGATGTTAAATTGATCTTGATTGTTCTCACGGGACTTTTTATTGTTTCTTGTCTCTTTTTTGGGACAAAGAACGGATTTTACGATTCTGATAACTATGACGGCAATGGCTCAGCCCATTAATCAGAGTATAGAATATCACGCTTCTCAGCAACAAATTAGGCGTAATAGCAAAGTAGAATAACGGAAAAAAGAAGATTTCATCTTTGGTTTCTTAATCTTAGAATCACTCATTCTTTGCATTTTTGAAAGAACTTTCGGGCGCGAGGTTTGCGCCCTTACCTAACCTGATCAGTATCCTGAGAATGGTTAGAAATTTAGCCAGCAGAATGACGATCAATTTTGCCTAACTCATTATCCAAGTCATCAAGATTACTATTGCTGTTATCAGAGATAATAGAGCGCATTCCTTCTAAAGTAGAAACAATACTGCGAGGATCCATAAACATCACCTTACTGCTTTCACTGCTGCCAATAGTTTCTCCCATCACTAAATATTGTTGGGTTAATAGAAATTGTAACGCTTCGCGAGCATTCGGATCAGATTGTAATTTTTGGGCAATAATCTTTAAAGCTTCAGACGTAGCCTGTGCTTTCAAAACCTGTTGTTCTTTTTCTGCCTCCGCTTTTAAAATTGCCGCTTTTTTCATCGCTTCTGCCTCCAAAACTCTAGCTTCTGCCTTCCCTTGAGCTGAATTAATAGACGAATCTCTTTCCCCTTCTGATGTTAGAATGGCTGCCCGTTTTTTGCGTTCTGCGGCCATCTGTAATTCCATCGAATCTTGCACCGCCTTTGAAGGCATAATGTCTCTTAATTCGACCCTTGTCACTTTCACACCCCAAGGATCGGTGGCTAAGTCTAATTCTTTGAGAAGGATTTCATTAATTTCGGTTCGAGCCGTGAAGGTCTGATCGAGTTCGAGTTTACCGACTTCAGCGCGAATTTGAGTTAGTACTAAATTCACCATGGCTGACTGTAAATTTTCAACTTTATAATAAGCATTTGCCATATCCATAATACGCCAATAGACGACGGCATCAACGGTAATGGAAACATTGTCCTTAGTGATACAAGACTGAGGCGGAATATCTAAGACTTTTTCTCGAACGGTTTCTTTATAAACAACCTTATCAAAGAAGGGAATCAAGAAATTCAAGCCATGGGTTAGTTTCTTATTGTAACTTCCTAATCTTTCGATTAAATATTCATTTTTTTCATTGACAATTTTAACCGATCCTACTAAAGTCGAACCGCCTAAAATTACTAAAACAAAAAACAAAAATTGACCACCCATTTTTAAAATCTCCTCATAAGGTTAAATCGTTGAATAGCAGTTGTTTAAAATCAATCGAGAGGGAATAAAGGAAAGTCTCTCGGTAAAACAATTAACGTGGTGCCTTTCTGTTTTACAATATAAACAGGTTGATGGGCGGCAATGGTGATATGGTCATCTGCACAAACGGCACGCCAAGAATTGCCTTCATAAAGTACTCTACCCGACTGGTTCGGCAAAATTTCAGTTAAAGTTTCTCCCTCGTGAGCCTCTCTTAACAATGATCCTTTTTGCTTAGGTGTCAACCAACGACGAGATAAGAAAACAGAAGCAGTTGAGAGAATTAACCACAAAACAAGCTGTAAGCTAATCGGGGGATTAATGAGAGCTACAATCGAGACGATTATCGCGCTTATGCCCATCATGAAGGCAACAAAGGCTGTCGGAAAAGCCAGTTCCATCAAGCAAAGCACAGCACCGGCGATTAACCAAAGTAGGGCAGGGTTTAGCATAGACCTTTTTGTAATGATGTTCCCTCTCTCTTAATCTCTATGGTAACGAAAATGACAGACTCAAAAGTCTCAGAAAGCCTAAGAAATTCTGCAAATTATGAAGTAAGTAAGACCGGCAACAATAACGTCAGTTCTCCCTAACACTAAGCTTTAAAATTAGAATATTCTTCTGTTTCCCGTCCTCTATTCTTTGACTTATCGCCAATTTTTGATATTGACATCCGTTTTTTATGAAAAATATTTTATTTTGCCTGATTTTACTAATCTTAAGCGGGTGTAGTCGAGCCGTCTTAATTCAGCCGCAAATTCCAACGGGAGGCTTAAATAGCAACGTAGCAGAAGAATATCCGGCTTATAGTGGAGATGGTCGTTATTTAGCTTTCGCTTCCGATCGCAATAATCGTCGGGATATTTTTCTGTTTGATTTACAGCAAAGAACCCTCGTCCCCTTACCCAATTTGAATCGGCGAGATTCTAGTCAAGATCAACCGTCTTTAAGCACGGATGGACGCTTTATTGCCTATGTTTCCACAGAACGGGGAAAAAGCGATATCATGATCTATGATCGCCAAAGTCAGCGATCGCAATTATTAACCGCCAATCTTAAAGGATCAGTTCGACACCCCACCTTGAGCGGTGATGGTCAACAAATTGCGTTTCAAAGTAGTCAACTCGGGCAGTGGAACATTGCCATCGTCAACCGAAATTAGACGCCTTTTAGCCTTTATAAGATAGAGGGAATCGAAAGGATTTGGAATAATGCAAGAGACTAAAGAAAATTAAGGGGAAAAACCCGATGGAATATCCCCTCAAGTCATCAAATCACAGTATCATCAGCAATTTTTTTATTTTTAATCACCACCACAATCCCGTTGCGAATGTAGAATCCTTGCTCTTCTCGCTCTGCTTCTTCAATGTTTTCTTTGTTAACAATCATGACATTTTTGCCGATACGGGCATTTTTGTCGACAATAGCGCGGCGAATAGTACTTCCTTCACCAATTCCCATAGGAATCTTTCCTTCACGTAACAGAGCATCCCGTTTTGTTTTGGGTTCATAATAATCTGCTCCCATCAACATTGTATCTTCGATGACACAATTTTCGCCAATTCGGCTACGAATCCCCAAAATAGAGTGATGAATGCGACAATCTTTGACAATACAGCCTTCACTAATCATCGCTTCTGTCACATGGCAATTGAGAATTTTTGTGGGGGGGAGATAGCGAGCGCGGGTATAAATCGGTGCAATTTCATCGTAAAAACTAAACGGAGGGGTAGGTTGCTGAGTCAATGCTAAATTCGCTTCATAGAAAGCTTCGATTGTCCCAATATCTTCCCAGTATCCCTTAAAGAGATAGGCTTGAAGATTGTAATCACTCGCGGAGGTGGGAATAATTTCTTTACCAAAATCCGTTTGCTCAGGATTGGAATCCAATAAATCAACTAATGCGTCTTTTTTAAAGACATAGATGCCCATGGAGGCAATATAAGGCTGTCCTTTCGCCTGTTCGGGATTGAGTCCCAAAATAGACGTATCGACCTGCATTTGCTTTAAAGCGTCCCCTTTTGGTTTTTCACTGAAATCTACGATGCGACCTTGGTCATTCATTTTCATTAGACCAAAGCTAGTAGCCCGTTTTTCATCAATTGGCACCACAGAAAGGGTAATATCTGCCTTAGTCTCTCGATGACGTTCGATAAAGTCCGCATAATCCATACGATACAAATGATCACCTGAAAGAATGAGATATTCATCTACATCCCATTCCTGAAATAGCCAGAGATACTGACGCACTGCATCCGCTGTTCCCTGAAACCACTGAGGATTTTCTGCCGTTTGTTGTGCCGCCAAGACTTCGACAAATCCCTCTTCAAAACTGGAAAAGGTATAACTGCGAGATAAATGGCGATTGAGGGAGGCAGAATTAAACTGCGTTAGAACATAAATTTTCTTAATCTCGGAATTAATACAATTGCTAACCGGAATATCAATTAAGCGATATTTTCCCGCTAAGGGAACAGCAGGTTTGGCGCGTAGCTTCGTCAGGGGATAGAGACGAGTGCCTGCACCGCCACCGAGTATGATTGCTAAAACGTTTTTCACAAAAATGACCTCTCGACTGCTAACCTCTCACAGTCAAGTGTAAGATGCTCTGGAACATCTGGGAATAGGTTTCAAGTTTTAGATCCTATCAGTCATAAGTTACGATTCTCAGTTCACCATTCATCGTTAACTGTCTTAGGATAGGTTTTCATTAATTTTTTGACTTCCTCGGCGTGATAAGAACTACGAGTTAGAGGAGAAGAGACAACTTGCAAAAAACCAATACTTTCCCCAAAGATTCGCCATTCTTCAAACTGCTCTGGCGTAATAAACGCTTGAATCCCTAAATGCTTTTGAGTGGGTTGTAAATACTGTCCAATCGTTAAAATATCACAGCCAACACGACGTAAGTCCTGCATCACTTGCCGAATCTCTGCATCTGTCTCCCCTAATCCCACCATCATCCCCGATTTCGTATAAACCCCTGGGGCAATTTCCCGACAACATTGCAAAAGTTCCAGCGATCGCTCATAATTACCTTGAGGTCGAATACGACGATACAAGCGAGGAACCGTCTCTGTATTATGGTTGAGAACCTCTGGTTTTGCCTGTAAAATCGTCTCTAAAGCTGTCCAATTACCGCAAAGGTCGGGAATTAATAACTCAATGCTTGTCTGAGCAGAAATAGCACGAATTTCCTCAACACAGCGGACAAATTGAGATGCCCCCCCATCGGCTAAATCATCGCGATTAACGGAAGTAATGACAACATGGTTCAATTTGAGACGTTTAACAGCTTCTGCTAGATGAATCGGTTCAAAAGGATCTAACGCTTGCGGTTTTTTCTCAAAATCAATATCACAATAGGGACAAGCGCGGGTACAAGCAGGCCCCATAATTAGGAAAGTTGCTGTTCCTGCTTGGAAGCATTCGCCAATATTAGGGCAAGAGGCTTCTTCACAAACTGTATTTAAGCCCAAATCTCGCAAAATCTCTTTCACGCTCCCCACCCGTTGCCATTGTGGAGCTTTAACCCGTAACCAATTCGGCTTGACCGTCACCTTGTCTTATTTCCTCATCGTAAGGGATACTCAAATTCATTTTTAATTTTAACCTAAGTCAAAATTAATTGAGAAAATAAATTAACAAGTCTATAATTTTAAGAAGATTGAGATTCTATAAAAAAAATTTTGCTAAGAATTATACAATGCTGGAATGGCAAGAAGTTTGTGAAAATCAAAAATTACAAAATTTACCCTTTAAAATTGAACTCAATATCTCTGCTAGTAATACTTTTGAAAAAACAAAAATGAAAAAGAATTTATATTTAGAAGCACAGACAGTAGAAGTTTGGTTTTGTGACGAAAAGGACAATTTAACGTTCTATAATCAATGGGAAGAATTGACTCAATTTCTCATTGTTTCTGATTTTCTCAAGACAAATTCCATGGTTGTTTTTGAAGCTTTATCCCCCAAATACCATGTCTAATTTAGCAAAATTTTTAATTTCTGGCATATCGAATATATTTACCAATGCCATTTTTTATCAAAATACTTCCGAAAAAGTCATCGCTTTAACCATTGATGATGTTCCTATTTCTAATGAAGAAAATGATATCTCTACTGAGAAACTTTTAACCACTGTTGCCGATTATAATCACTCTCATAAAAGCAATATAGATTATCAAATTAATTTGACTTTTTTTATCATTACAAGCTATTTAAATCCAAAGACAAATATTCTCAAAAAAATGATAGATGAAGGACATGAAGTGGCAAATCATGGCATTTTTGACCATACCCATGCTTGTTTATCGCCAAGCGAATTTCAACTAGAAATTGAACAGGCAAATCGACTGATTACTCAGGTGACGCAAACCCCTATACAGTGGTTTCGTCCTGGTCGAGGATTCTACAACCAAAACATGATAGAAACCCTCAAAAAAATGCCCAGTTATCAACCCAAAGTTGCCCTAGGTTCAATGATTCCTTTAGATACCAGAAATGGACTTAGTCATCCCGATTTTACGCTTAAATATATCAAGCCTTTTATTTTTCCGGGAGCAATTTTAATCCTACACGGCGGAACAAGGGAAAGAACGCAAAACACCCTCACCGTACTAAAGGCTCTCTTACCTTATCTACAAACCAATGGTTATCGTTTGGTTACCCTTTCAAATCTTATATTTAATTTCTAAAATATGTGGCACTGCGTATTTTAAATTAAGATATTTTACGATTTTCTTAGACGCCGGAAAACCGAGATAAAATACGCTAAACTAACAAATAAAAACCCCAATGCCAAAAGCAGTGGGATAAGATAAAGGCAACTTAAAGTTATATCTCAATAATCGCTAGGGGTGTTTTCACTAGGATAACGGGGATAAGAAGAATCTGGTGCTGAACTTCTCGGACGATATCGTCTTTTTTCGAGTTTTTTGACGAATCTACTGCGGGAAGATGTTTCTAAAATACTATCCATTTCTTCTGAATTATGAATATCTAAATGAACGGTTTGTCCCGTCATTGCCGCCGCCATTCCAATTACTGTACGAACCGCTTGCAGGTTGCGTCCGCCTCGACCAAAGACCCGTCCTTTATCGGTATCATCAAAAGATAAACGAATCCAGACCCGACGGTTTTGGTTTACTTGTTCACAGTCTATCTTCATCTCCGTTGGATTATCAAGTAACGGCTTAATGATATAACTGATCAGTTCCGCATATTGCGGACGAGGGGGAAAGGCGGCAGTTGGACGCATCAGAGAATTAGGCATTGACTTGTTCAAAGACGTTGGCTTTTCTTAAAATACTACGAACCGTTTCACTCGGTTGCGCACCCTCTTGGAGACGCTTGACAATCGCAGGAATATTTAAGCGAGTTTCGTCCGTTCTGGGGTTATAGAAGCCTAATTCTTCTAAAGGGCGACCTTCACGACGGCTGGTGCTAGGAATGGCAACAATTCTGTAGCTGACTTCTCGTTTCTTTCCGTATCTTTTTAAGCGTAACTTGACCATCTTGCTAATTATATGATGAGTTAATTTAATCGCAGTTAACGATCATAACACATCCCTCCTCACGAGAAAAGGGGGAAGAGATTACCTAGGAAGATTGCCATAAATCACTGATCAAGTCATCGGAATGAGAACATTTGAACGTAAAATTAAACTAAGCCCTTTAATGACATGGATTAAAAATGAGCCAAAATATTCATTTATCTTCCGATTTGCTCGCACTAGGGCAATATTTAGCGGGAGAATTCACCAATCAACGACAAGCCATCAACCAACCAGTGTGGTTTGTTCATCTCCATCTTTGGTTTCGTTCGATTTCTCTTTTTTCTGAAGATAGTGTGACATTATTTACAGAACAAGCCAGCTTAGTTAACGTTGATCAACCTTATCGTCCCCGTCTCTTGCGCTTACGTCAAGATCCTTCTTCAGGAAAAATAACCGTACAATATTATAAATTTCACGATCTAGATGCTTTCAAGGGGAGTGGACGCCACCCCGAAAAATTACACTTTCTTACAACAAAAGATATAGAAGAATTAACTCACGTCGGTTGTTCTTTATCAGTAGAAAAGATAAAAATGAGTGTCAATTCTGATCATTTCAGAGCCTTTCCCTTATCCGATAGTCCTTGTTGTTTTACTTATCAAAATCAAACTTATCAAATCGCCTTAGGGTTTGAAGTAAACGAAAAAGAATATATATCCCATGAAAAAGGAATTGATTCGCAAACAGGGAAAGCGACATGGGGAATAATGGGAGCTTATTGTTTTGAGAAATTAGCTTCTTTTTAGATATAATCCTAGGAATTTGGCTGTTCTCGCCCAAAAGGAGATAGATTCAGGACAAGGTTTGCCACTCCATAAGGCACACAATTGAGTGTAGGGGCGCGTATATTTGCGCCAAGTTGAGTAAACTTAAGCAATTGCCAGCTTTAAAGTCAGAATCCAGCAGATTGGGTCAACAATCATTGCTTAGGAAAACGACGCTTCTGTAAGAACTCTGGAATAATCGGTCCTGTCGATTTCGGGGATTCGGTAACGGGCACAGAGGGAGAAGGATGGGTAGCAGAACGGGGGGGAGCTGTTGTACCCACTTTACCCATGCTGGGCGTATCCGCACTGAAACCCGTGGCAATAACGGTAATTCGCATTTCTCCTTGCATTTTCTCGTCAATCACTGCCCCAAAGATGATATTCGCATTGGGATCAACCACCTCATAGATGGTCTCAGCGGCCACATTTACCTCGTGAAGGGTTAGGTCACTGCCTCCTGTAATATTGAAGACAACGCCTCTTGCTCCTTCGATCGAATGTTCCAACAGGGGAGAAGCGATCGCCGCCGTTGCTCCTTCTTTGGCGCGACTTTTGCCTGAGCCATTGCCAATTCCCATTAAGGCAGAACCAGCATCGGCCATCACTGCCCGTACATCGGCAAAATCTACATTGACCAAACCGGGAATCGTGATGATATCGGAAATCCCTTGTACCCCTTGACGGAGGACATCATCAGCCACTCGGAATGCTTCTTGTAAAGGCATTTCTGGAGAAATAACCTGTAACAGTTTGTTATTGGGGATAACAATCAGGGTGTCCACTCGGCTCTGGAGATTATTAATTCCTTCTTCGGCTTGCGTGGTTCGTCGCTTTCCCTCAAATGAAAAAGGGCGAGTGACAACGCCAACGGTTAGGCAACCAATCTCCTTGGCGATTTCCGCCACAATCGCGGCTGCTCCCGTTCCTGTTCCACCACCCATACCAGCCGTAATAAAGACTAAATCGGTATTTTCGAGAGCTTGAGCAATTTCGTCGCGGGATTCTTCCGCCGCTTTTTGTCCAATGGCAGGGTTGCCCCCTGCCCCTAAACCTCGGGTGAGTTTCTGTCCGATTTGTAGGCGATTGGGGGCAGCAGCTTGGGCTAGGGCTTGGGCATCGGTATTGATCGCCCAAAATTCAATTCCCGTTAAGTTGCTACTAACCATACGGTTGACGGCATTGCAACCGCCTCCCCCGACACCAATGACTTTAATTTGCGCAACACTACTTGGCACGATTGGGTTTCTCCTCGCATTTTCCCCAGGTAACTCTGGGTGATGATTAGGGTCTGTAAAAGCAGAGCCGTCATTGTTATTATGATAGTAACCAATAGGCACTGTTGAATCAGTGGCTTCGTCACTGTTTAAGCTGGGATAGTCTAAATTGAGATCATTATCAAGTGTCATTGTCATTGGGAAGGGTTAATGCACGGTTTCAGAAATTGGGGATACCCACAAAGATAATAAATATTTACATTATCATCATCATGTCCCGATGGGACGCTCAATTTTAAAAAGAAATTTAAAGTTGCTGATTTTGCAATCATCCCAGAAGGTGGAATTTTTATCTTTAAGATTTTAGATTTTCTTTTAAGATTAAGACTAGAGACATAAATTCCGTTTGTCAATTGGAAGGTTGGCAATCATTCCTTAATCTCCTCTTTTTGTCAAGGTTTCTTAACAATATCCGCCAGCGGCTTTTTTTCAGGTTCATGTTTGAGTTGAACCGTCGGTTGATGCGGTTGGCTGAGATCAATATAAATTAATCTCTCTGGGGAAATTTTACTAGATAAAGCGGTTATTTGTGACAAAACTTGTAGTTTTTCAGCGAAATTCCGATAATTTGAGCCAAGATAAACTTTCCCTAATGCCGTCTGGAGAATGAGATTATTGGGATGCCGCCAATCCACGGTTTGAATTTTAACCGGAGACTGTTGCAGAAGAGGGTAAAGGGTTTGCCAGACTGCTGCATAGCGAGGCTGATAATCTAAAACGTTGAGGGAAATTTTGAGATTTTGAGGGGACAGATCGTAGAAAGATGCTTCAATGAAGACCCCTTTTTCATCGATAAACCCTTTTTTGCCCGCCATCGTTGCTACTGCCACCGGTTCTCTTTCTTGAATGTCCACCGTAATTTGAGGCGGAAACAGCGATCGCTTTAGGTGTGCCGTCGCAATGGGCGGTTTTTCTTGTAATTGTCGCTGTACTCCTTGACTGGGAAAGCTCCACAGGGCTTTTGGGTAAGAAATCGCCAGCATTTGTTCAATTTTGCCATCAGAGACAAAATGATTGCCCTCAATCTCAATTTGTGAACGATCCCGAATCAACCAGTAGGGGTGACTCAACGCCCAGCCTAACCCCCCAGATAAACCCATTAAGAGTGTTAACCGCCAAAGGCCTTGTCCCATTTTCCAGCGTCGTTTATGGCGCAAGGCTTGTCTGCGAGTGTGATGGAGAGTCATTGTATCCGTTATCATAAGTTTTAATCGATGTAAAGTAAAGGAACAAAAAGGAGTGTTATAATCAGATCGGGGCTTTTAGGTGAATCTGACGTCAGAACAATCCATGTTAACTCAGGTTCGGCTAATGGCTTTAGGGAATCCATTTTTTGTCTACAAGTTCCTGTGTTAATGTTCTATTATGATTAAATAATCCCTCAGGGATTTTTCCTGCCTAGGAAAATTTTCGATACCTTTAGATTAAAGCAGTTTTACGACGCTATTTATCAGAATTTATGGCTATTAATAAAAGCGGTCTTGTTCTAGGTGCTACTGCCGTTGCTCTTACCACAGTTGCTGTTACCATCGGTGCTAATCTTCGTTCTCAAAGTCAGGCCTTTTTTCAGGATAATCCGAAAGAATTGGTGGACGAAGTCTGGCAAATCATCAACCGAACCTATGTAGATGGAACGTTCAATCAAGTGGATTGGCGCGCTGTTCGTACGGAATATCTAGAACGTTCCTACAAAGATAAAACGGCCGCTTACGAAGCCGTTCGGGAGATGCTCAAAAAGCTAGAAGATCCCTACACTCGCTTTATGGATCCGGAAGAATTCAAAAATATGCAAATTGATACCTCCGGCGAACTGACAGGGGTTGGTATTCAAATTACCAAAGATGAAAATCAAGATCACATTGTGGTGGTTTCTCCCATTGAAGATACACCCGCCTTTAAGGCAGGGGTCTTAGCCAAGGATGTCATTGTCAAAATTGACGGAAAAGACACCAAAGGCATGGAAGTTGAAGATGCCGTGAAGCTCATTCGAGGAGAACCGGGTTCAACGGTGACATTGACGGTATTACGCGGCAAAGAGCAAATTGACTATCCTCTCAAGCGAGAACGTATTGAACTTCATCCTGTGAAAGCGCGGGTGGAATCCACCCCAGCGGGTGACATTGGCTACATTCGTCTCACCCAATTCAGCGCTCAAGCTAGCGAAGAAATGCGGGATGCTCTCAATGAAATTGAGCCCAAAAATGTGAAGGGCTATATCCTTGATTTGCGCTCTAATCCGGGGGGGTTACTTTATTCCAGCATTGATATTGCCCGAATGTGGATCAATGACGGTCGTATCGTCTCGACGGTAAACCGCGTGGGTTCAGATGAAATATATCGAGCTAACAATCGAGCGTTAACCAATAAACCCCTTGTTGTTTTAATCGATGGGGGTTCTGCTAGTGCGAGTGAAATTCTGTCTGGCGCGCTCCAAGATAACAAACGGGCGGTATTGGTCGGTACAAAGACCTTTGGCAAAGGATTAGTACAATCAGTGCGACCCTTAGGAGACGGTTCGGGATTAGCAGTAACCATTGCTAAATATTTAACCCCCGATGGACGAGATATCAACAAACATGGGATTGATCCGGATATCGTCATTGAACTCTCTGAAGATGATCGTAAAGCCTTACAGCAGGAGCGTAACAAAATTGGCACATTTGGCGATCCTCAATTTTCTAAAGCATTTGAAGCCTTAAAACAGGAAATTGCTAAACAAAATGGTGGCGAAAATCCAAGAGCGACTAAATAAGTCCGTCTAACGCCAAGTTAACCCTCAAAACAGGCAAGCAAACAGTTGAGAGACTTAATGTCAATTCAACACTTGTCTTTTTTACTATTTTGACAAATCTGAGGAAAATGTTCAACCGTCTTAGGAATACTATTCCAATCAAAATTATCTAGTTGTTCCTGCAATGTATTGACGTAATTTAAGAGTATATTATATTGATAATCAGTACCTAGGTTACGCAAACGTTTCACAAACTGAGCTAAATCGCTGATAGTCATTTTTTGTTGAAGTAAAGGAAAAGTACGCTCAATTTCTTGTTGAATATGCCGTATCAATTCAGGTGATTTGGGGCTAACAGGAGAGCTTTTTTCTGAGGTCTTTAAGAGATTAAGATCGGGTTCAATTAATTGAGGCTTCTGTTCAATTTTAGGCTTTAGACTCGATTTGAGGGTTAATACTAATTGAGAACGATGAAGCGGTTTTTGTAAAATGGCGTGAACAATGGATTCTAATTCTTTTCGTTCTCGTACATCAGAAGAAGCAGTTAAAATAATAATAGGAATCGTTTGCGTATCGGGATTCTGCTGCAAAAGATAACTTGTTTTTCGTCCGTCTAGGTTAGGCATTTTTAAATTTAGTAAAATAAGGTCTGGATGGTATTTGTTTACTTGCTTTAAGGCTTCATTTCCATCTTCAGCAAAATATAAATGATGTTCAGTTTCTGCAAAATACCCAGCAATTAATTGACGGTTAAAATCAATATCATCAACCCCCAGAATCTTTGCCGTTTCAAACTGATTGGGATCATTATCTGCTTAAATAATTTGGGATTTCTAAGGGGCAAATCAACGATACTAACAACGTTTTTCTGATTAATCCCTGAATGTGGTAATCTTCTCCACCACAAGAAGATGACGAATTTGATAGTAAGCCAAAAGCCGAATAATATCGTAAATATGATTGATTTCTGAGAATTGGCAGATTATTAACTGTTTTGCCATAAATTCTGAGATGGTACGCTGTTCTAAGTCCAATTCTTGTGCAGTGAGCTTAACAATCTCTCTTTCAGTTAATAATCACACTAATCGCCGATTTTCTGCAACCAACAAACAACTACCTTTTTTTGAAGGGAAGATTAGACTCAGACGGAGTATTGCCGGCACTCATTACAGCGATCGCTTGCGACAAGGGAGTATTTGGTATTTGGGGAAACAATCCGTACATCACGCTCCATGTAGCTTGTGGATGCCATCTTCATTGCAGTTGCTCTTACAGGTTTTATCCCTTCATTTTAAGTCAATGCTCAAACCCCAAAAGGGTCGTCTCAACCATTATTTATGCCTATCACTTTGAAAAATAAGACTGAAGGCAAGTTGTAAAAAGTCAAAACCTCTGAAGCGACTGCGATCGAAAGATATTGACGAGTTTTATTGGGCATTTTTTCGGTAACTTTCCACAATTTCACTCTTTTGGGTTACATTACTCCTGTGCCTACTGACCCTTAGTTAAAGAAATTTGAATTTTTTTCTCAGTCCTATGATGCTTGAATTCTCTAACCTCGGCTCCGTTGTTCCTTTTCCTTCTTCTGTCTCAGTCGAAAAAGATTTAGCATCGACGCCCGTTACTTATACTGGCCAAGAAAGTGCTACTTTTATCGATCAAAGCACAGTTGACTTGTTAAAACTTGCCTTAGTCAACGCTGAAACCGATCAAATCGTGGACGGCTATGAAGACTTAAGCGCAAATAGCATCATTGACCTTTCTGGTGTTGATTTTCAATACAGTATCGTTGGCATCATTAACCCCGATCATCCTCAAGCGAGTGAGGTGGATAGCGTTACCTTTAAATCTCCTTGGGGGATTTCAACTGAAACAATTGCGCCTTATGCCTTGTTTGGCGATTTCAAAGGCGATTTTAAAGGAAAAGACCCGACAGAAGGAACATTTAGCCTCGAAGCGATCGCTCACAATGGGCAAAAGGGGAAGCGTGAGATAATAGATAGCCTCAATCTTGAGATGAGGTTTGTTTTATCTCCGGACTTTTCAGATCAATTGCTGTCGTTATCCAAACCCCAAAAAGTATTAGCTGATCGCCATTCTTTAAAAAATTCCTTTATGGGTCAGTTTGATCATATTGTGTCTCATTTCGATGGCAATGTGAATGATCACGATGATATTGCGGCACTTCCTATCGCCGCCTTACTGACGAATGCCAGTCAATTTCAAGATCGTTCGACCTTTTTCTACAACAATAATCTGGCTGAAATCTCTGTAGACTCGATGGTAGCAGGAATGCGAAATAGTGCGGCGTTTGCCCAAGAATTAGGGATTAAAACCTATGATTATAAGGACGGAAGCAAACAAGCCACTAATGCACTGGTTGACATTCTTAATTCTGGTCAAAAAATCCTCTCCCTCGAAGGAGGGCCGATGGAAGCGATTTATCGGGCTTTAACGCAGGTGAGTCCCCAAAATCGCAGTAATATTACCTTAGTTTCCCATGGTCGCTGGAATGAAAACCGCAATGTTATTACTGTACCGGGGGTAAAAGTCGCCCGAACTTGGGCTGATATTAGCCGTGATTTTCCTGAAGTCACTTTGATCAAAATTAGTGACCAAAATGGTCTCGATGGCAAAGGGGATTTAGGCTTTAATAGCTCGCTTTGGACTTGGTTGGATGAAACAAGCGATCCGATTCTCCAAGAAGCCCGTACCACGATGATGAATGCAGGAGGAGGAAAGGTCAATGATCCCTCAGATGCCGGCATGCACTTTTATGCGCTGACAGGAAACGAAACGAGTGATCCTCTCGATGCTCAAGCCTTCTTTGCGGCGAATCCTCCTTCTTCCGATTCCTTATCTTCTAATAATTCCCCCCTACTCAGCTTCAGTTTGGTTAATGCAGAAACAGATAGCCTTGTATCGGGTTTCAAAAACTTAAGCCTCAATCCGACGATTAATCTCAATGACTTCAATTTTACGAATTATAACCTGCTTGCTCAAGTTAACCCCGATCATCCCGATGGGGAAGTGGTCAAAAGCGTTAAATTTGAGTCAAGCCTCGGTAGCCGCACGGAAAACGTTGCTCCTTATGCGTTATTTGGTGACAATGGACAAGGCGACTATTTTGGTAAGACTTTAAGTAAAGGCAACTATGCGATTACGGTAACTGCCTATAGCGGCGCAAATAGCAGTGGGAGCGTGTTAGGCGTCACCAATTTGAATTTAAGCGTTACTGATGACCTTGAAAACCAACCTGAGCCTCTTCTTAAACTTCCAACCTTGGCAATTGAGGACGTCAGCGTCAATGAAGGCGCAACCGTCGCTAACTTTACGGTTCGTCTCTCTCAAGCCAGTAATCTACCTATTACTGTCCAGTATGGCACGACAAATGGCACAGCAACATCGGGCAGTGACTATAAGGCAGTAAACGGCATCCTAACATTTTTACCGGGGCAAAACACGCAAAAAATAGCCGTTCCTATCCTAGAAGATACAGAATTTGAAGGAAATCAAGTCTTTAATGTAAACCTGTGGAACGCTGTAGGGGCAACCTTCGCAGATGGCAAAGCGATAGGAACGATTCTTGACAATGATACTGCTCCTCCTCCTCCGTCAGGAAGTGGAAAGCGAGTCATTTTGCACGCCATGGACTATCGGAGTCCTAATGATGATCGCTATGAAACGCCTATTACAGATACAGAAGGGACATTATCCAACGAAGGTATTCAGTATAATATTAATACCGAAACTTGGGTTACCCCTCAAGATCAGATCTTTTGGGGCGATATTCAAATCAGTGGCATTGCCGCCAATGGACAACGGGGGATTGTCAAATCCAGCCACGATCTGATCGGTGTTAAAAGCTATACCTATGCAAAGGGGAACTATAACAAAGCCGACTTAGATAATGCCATCAACTATATGGCCGATGAAGGCGGCACAGAAACGCTAATCCTCAAATTTCCTGACTTTGTGCGAGATATTACCCTAACATTAACTTTGTTAGATAGTCCAGAGGAACGAGTGCGTTGGCAAGCGTTTGGCACAAATAGCAGTCTCATCCATCGAGGCGTGTTGACGACAGCAGAGGGGAATCAAGTCCCAGCCCTTGACGCAGATGAGTTGAATTTTGGCAAAGATAAAACCTATTCGTTTAATTTGTCAGTAGCAGGAGTCACTCAGCTTCGCTTAAGTGCGTTGCCCAATACGGGTTATGCCTTAGCGGGGATCGCTTATACCGTTTAAGCTTAATTAATGAGTTAGGAGACGAGCGTCAGCATAATGGGTAACTTATTACGGTTGACTGTCTCCTAATTATCGGTTATTGATTACTGTTTACTGAAAATGTCTATGTTTGGCTTTCTTAATGTTAATAAACCGTTGGGAATAACCTCTCATGATTGTGTCGCAAAAGTTCGTCAATTATTAAAGATTAAACGAGTCGGTCACGGTGGCACGTTAGATCCATTAGCGCAGGGGGTTTTACCGATCGCGGTGGGTAAAACCACTCGTCTGCTTGCCTTTTTACCGGATCAAAAAGGTTACCGAGCAAAGATTCGCTTCGGCATACAAACGACCACGGATGACTTAGAAGGAGAACCCCTTAAATCACAAGCTTGCCCCCATCTTCAATTAACCGACGTCAAACCTCATTTGAATCAATTTATTGGCACAATTCAACAAATTCCTCCTGCTTATAGCGCAATTCAACAAGATGGAAAACGGCTTTATGAATTAGCCAGAAAAGGAGAACTGATTAATATTCCTGCTCGAACCGTTGACGTTCGTCAGATTGAGATTGTAAGCTGGAATGCTGGAGATTTTCCTGAATTAGAAGTGATGATTTTTTGTCGGGCAGGGACTTATATCCGTTCTATTGCTAGAGATTTAGGACAGTCTTTAAATGTGGGGGGAACCTTGGCTTTTTTAGAACGGACAGAAAGCGGAGGAATGAATTTAAGTAATAGTTTAAGCTTAGTTGATATTGAAGAACAAATACGAAATCAGACCTTTATCTTTCTCCCTCCAGAGATAATTTTAGCCCAAATAGAAACGATCACCGTTGGCAAAAATACAGGCAAACGTTGGGCAAATGGTCAACAAATTCCCTTGGAGTTACTTGAGTATGATATCTCAAATAAAACGTTACCTTTTACCGTTAAAGTATTATATCAATCCGACTTCTTGGGAATAGGACAGATTATTGACAAAAATAATCAAATTTTATTAATTCCTAAAGTTGTGATTTAATTGGGCAATGGACTGATGCAAAAAGTTCGGAGATATCTCATTAAAGCCAGAGAAGAAAAAAAAAATTACTAGAAGGGCAAGGTTTGCGCCCAAAGGTGTATGATATTAACTCGCAATTTGCTGTAGAATCCTTAAGCTGTCGTACAATCATACAATCAAGCGACCGATTTTAGATTTTCTCCTGCCTTTTATTAATTATCCATTCGACACATCATGACAGTTTATCTATTTCCTTCGCTATTATTAAATTTTAGCCATGATAAAACAAATTAATCGATTATTTTACTTTAGTACTGGACTGATCATCGCTTTTTTAATGGGTATAAAACCTGCCCAAGCCGATCATTCCTTAAAAGATGCGATGGAGAGTAACTCGACTATCGCCCAAGCTGTGACTCAGATACAATCTGTCAATCAAGTGATCTGTGATACGGCTAATTCTAATCAAACTTACTATCACCGTAACGAAATCGGAAATTTAGGAACGGCATGGAAACAAATTGCCCTTTGTTATGCCAATGAAATGGATTTACAAGCAGGGCAACAATATTTTCAACAGGGGGGAGAATTAGGATTTTATGGCGCACCTCATCTCATTGGAATTCTGGTGGTTTCTTATACTTGGGAAGATTATGAAGCCGCGCGACTGATTGCGATTGAATATCTTTAAACTATTTGGATTCATTTTAAGCGATTGATTCTTTGGGTTGCTAATTCTGCGGCCAGATGAATAGCCGATTTTAAGCTATCACACCGTGCAGTTCCTTGCCCAGCAATATCAAAAGCCGTGCCATGATCAGGAGACGTGCGAATAAACGGCAAGCCAATGGTGGTGTTAATTGCTTGGTCAAAGGCCATTAATTTAACGGGAATCAATCCTTGATCATGATATAATGCTAAATAAGCATCGGCAACATTGATATTTTTCTGCTCAAAAAACCACGCCTTTCCCGGATTTATCCACATTGTATCAGGCGGAATTAAGCCGCTCAATTTTACAGCCGGAAATTGCTGTTTTTGTTCTATTAACCAATCATTTAACCAGTCACTTTCTTCTGTCCCTAACTGTCCTTTTTCACCGCTATGGGGGTTTAATCCTGCTATCGTAATATGAGGCTGATCAATGCCGAAATCCTGTTGCAAACACTCAATTAATAATTCCAATTTTAATGACATTAAAGACGGAGTTAATTGCGTCGAAATTTGAGATAAAGGAATATGGGTTGTCGCCAAAAGGGTGCGTAACGTCCAGCCCGTAAACGGCGATTGCCCCACAAATAACATACCATACCGACTGACTTTCGACCGTTCGGCTAACATCTCTGTCTGTCCGGCGTAATGATAACCTGCCGCCTGCCAAGCGAATTTCGCAATCGGAGCAGTCACAATCGCATCAAAGTTTCCCTGAAGTGTTTGAGTGATCGCCGTATCTAGGGCAAGAAAGGCCGCCTCACCACTAAGTGCATCTCCTTTTCCGAGAGTAATATCTGTATTTAGCTCCAAATCTAGCAGAGAAATCGTGTCAGGATTAATTAAATCTCCTTTATCGGATGGAATCTGGTGGTAGGTTTTGTGGAGGTGGGAGCGATCGCCGATAATAGTAATATCGTATTTTTGCCGGATTTCAGGGTCGGAAAGGGCTTTTAAGCTGATTTCCGCGCCAATTCCTGCTGGATCACCTAAAGTTAACGCTAAACGAGGACGGAATAAGGATAAATCGTTTAAGACCATAGAAAATGGGACAAGGAAGGGTCGTCTTTGGTTTACAATAACTATCATGCCTGAATCTTAAGGCAATTGCTATTTTATCAAAGGGGAGATTCTTCAAATGAGTGCAGAAAGTATGTTATTTAATGGCACAATTATTATGATTGTTCTGACATTAGTAGGCGTGGCTTGGGGATTTCTGCTCATCAAATTACAAGGAGGAGAGGAATAGGAATTCAGCCTAAATTTCTTTTTTTAAATCTTTTAAAAGGTGGGCGTTTTGCCTACCTAATTTATATTTCTCAAAAAAACGTATTTCACTTTCACTTTAAAAATTACCCTTTAACCAAGCGAAATTGGTAGATAAAACGTCATGACTGTACCCACTATCGAATTTTTTGTAGATGTTCCCGAAGAATTGGATAATGTTAAATTAAGGCGAAGTAAAACTAGCGGAACACGTAATGTTCTCTTCATTTTTAAGCGACTCAATTCCTTAGAAAGATTTAAGAGTTTTACCCAACAAACCTACGGGGATTTACGCTTAACCGATGAAGAAGGTATTATCAGTATTCAACCTTCCTCGACCAAGTTTATTTTTGGGGGCGATGAAGGAGATGATCTCCTGAGAGTCGAATGTGGCTTTGAAATTGAACCAGATGACCACTGGGAACGTTTTATACGTTTTATGAATCGTTACGCCGAGTCTAACGGAATGGGTTATCAAGCCTCATCATAAACGGTACACTGAAAAAGTCATCAACCGTTCTCATTTCTGGGTGATTAATAAAAATGAAAATTGCGATTACGGGTGCAACCGGATTTGTAGGCAGTCGCTTAGTAGAAAAATTGCATCAAGCAGGGGAATCAATCGTTATTCTGACTCGTAATCCTGCTAAAGCCCAAAAACGCTTTCCTGCTTCCCGCTATCCCCATTTACAAGTAGTCAAATACGACGTAATGGCTGATAACTTAGACTGGGAAGCTTCGCTATCCGGTTGTGATGGGGTGGTTAATTTAGCGGGTGAACCCATCGCCGAACGCTGGACACCTGAATCCAAAAAGGCGATTCTCGACAGTCGTCAGCAAGGAACAAAGAAAATCGTTGAAGCGATCGCTAAAGCGAATCCTAGACCTTCCGTTCTCATCAATGCTTCTGCGGTTGGCTATTATGGAACAAGCGAAACGGCAACCTTTGATGAAACCAGTCCCAATGGTTCAGATTTTCTGGCACAAGTTTGCCAAAAATGGGAAGCAGAAGCTCAAAAAGTGACAGATTTAGGGGTTCGTTTGGTTATTTTTCGTTTAGGCATTGTCTTAGGTGATGGGGGGGCTTTAGCCAAGATGATTCCTCCTTTTAAACTCTTCGCTGGGGGGCCGATTGGCAACGGTCGACAGTGGTTTTCTTGGATTCATCGGGAAGACTTAGTGAACTTAATCATGGAAGGGTTAAAACGTCCCGATATGCGAGGGATTTACAATGCAACTTCGCCAAATCCTGTGCGAATGAGTCAATTTTGTGAGATTTTGGGCAATGTTTTGCAGAGACCCTCTTGGTTACCTGTCCCCGGTGTCGCTTTAGAATTATTGCTAGGGGAAGGCGCAAAAGTGGTTCTTGAAGGTCAAGAAGTACGTCCTAAAGCCACTCAATCCTTGGGTTTTCAATATCAATATCCCAGTCTCAAACCGGCTCTCGAAGAGATTGTCACTCGAACGTAATGGGTCTGAGATCCAAAATTCAATTGACCTCCTTCAACAAAAAGTCAATAATATAAGAAAGTCGCCCTTAATGGATCGCCCTTGAAGGAATAATGCCGAGATGATCACTTCATTTGCCCATCGTCTGTTTCGCTATGGAATACTATCACTGACGCTCCTCTATTCCTTGTACAGAAGCTTACCGATTCAAGCTCAAATCCTCTACAATCCTATCCCGATTACGCCTCAACAAGAAGTCTCTGATCGTCTCTCTGATCAAGATATTCCCACAGGAGAAGGCGGATTTGCACGGGATTATTGGATTGATTTGAAAGAAGGGGAACAGGTAGCCATTGATGTCATTTCTGATAATTTTGATGCGATTGTGATTCTTTTAGGGGCAGATGGTACGGCGGTCGCTGAAAATGACGATGGGCCTGATGGAACAACAAATTCTCTGCTATTTTCTCGTATTACCGAAACTGGAAAGTATATTATTCGCGTTCGTTCTTTTGGCGAGACGGGGAGCGGCAAATTTACCTTAAAAGTAACTCGCCTCAGTCCCAAAAAATAAACAATTATCAAATGATTATTTTCATTTTGACGTATTTTTCGGAAAGGAACACAGAATGAGCCAAGAACAGCACCAGCAACTCCCCATTATTGGCTGGCGCGAGTGGTTAGACTTGCCCGAATTGGGTATTAAACAAATTAAAGCAAAAATTGACACAGGGGCGCGCTCATCTGCCTTACACGCCTTTGAGGTTCATCCTTTTCAACAACAAGGAGAAGAATGGGTGAGATTTAAAGTGCATCCCTATCAACGAGACAGCCACTCAACGGTTATTGCCCAAGCAAAATTGATTGAACATCGCCATGTTCGCAATTCAGGGGGACACGCTCAACTTCGCCCCGTGATCCAAACGATGATAAACTTAGGTCAGGAGCATTGGCCGATTGAATTAACCCTAACGAATCGAGATGTAATGGGATTTCGGATGTTATTGGGTCGTCAGGCTATTCGTCATCGTTTTTGGGTCGACCCTGCCCATTCTTATGTACAAAGTCACGCCATATAGCATTGTCTGTCGTCGTCTAGGGAAAAATAATGAAAATTGCTATTTTATCTCAAGATCCCTCGCTTTACTCTACAAAACGCCTCAAAGAATCCGGAGAAAACCGAGGACATGAAATGCGCATTATTAACTATTTGCGTTGTTACATGAATATTACTTCCCACAATCCTCAAGTCATCTACAATGGTATCCCTTTAGAAAATTTCGATGCGATTATTCCTCGCATTGGAGCATCTCGTACCTTTTACGGAACGGCGGTCGTCCGTCAATTTGAAGTGATGGGCGTCTTCAGTGCCAACGAATCTCAAGCGATTTCCCGCTCTCGTGATAAATTGCGCTGTCTGCAAATTTTAGCCCGCCGAGGCATTGGGTTACCCGTCACAGGATTTGCCCATGCCACACAGGATATTGACGGGCTGATTGAAACCGTTGGGGGTGCGCCCTTGGTCATTAAACTTCTAGAAGGAACGCAGGGCATCGGGGTGGTGTTAGCAGAAACCCATCAGGCGGCTAAATCGGTGATTGAAGCGTTTCGGGGCTTAGAAGCCAACATTTTAGTACAAGAATATATTAAGGAGGCAAAAGGAGCGGATATTCGTTGTTTTGTCATTGGAGATAAGGTAATTGCCGCCATGAAGCGACAGGGGGCTGACGGAGAATTTCGCTCAAATTTACATCGAGGAGGTAAGGCCGAGAAAATTAGGCTGACACCCGAAGAGAGAAGTACCGCCGTTCGTTCGGCTAAGGCAATGGGGTTAAGGATTGCAGGGGTGGATTTATTACGCTCCAATCATGGGCCGGTAGTAATGGAGGTGAATTCTTCCCCCGGCTTGGAAGGGATTGAAACGGCGACAGGGATTGATGTGGCGGGCAAGATTATTGATTATCTAGAAAAGAGTGCGATACCGGGTAAAACGAAAGATCATATTCAGTTCTGAGCAGTCGCCATTGTGGATAACTGTTTCTTGCCAGAAAGGGTATTCCTCAAAAAATCGAAGTAAAGCAGGGTTAATCGTCATTTTGCGGGTTTTGAGTTTGTCTGTCGTGATAGACTTACCGAAGATGACGAAGTATCATTAAATTTATCCTTTAATCCTTTAAACATCCGTGAAAAAGACAACATCTTTTTTAATATCTTTTCTACTGACTGCCGCTCTAACGGCCTGTAACACCCCACCCAGTAGCAATTCTGTCCCATCTTCAACGGAGGGAACCGCAAACACCGCTAATAGCCGCTTAAATACGGTGAAACAACGGGGAAGTGTCATTTGTGGTATCAATGGCGAAGTTCCTGGGTTTAGTTTCGTCAATGAAAAAGGGGAATATTCTGGTTTAGATGTAGATATTTGTCGGGCGATCGCGGCGGCTCTCTTTGACGATCCTACTAAAGTCGAATTCCGCAAACTCAGCGCACAGGAACGCTTTACGGCGGTGCAGACGGGCGAAGTGGATGTTCTCAATCGTAATACCACTTGGACGATTAGTCGCGATACGAAGGTCGGTATGGAATTCGCCCCCACCCTTTTTTATGATGGACAAGGGGTAATGGTTAGTAAAGCCAGTGGCATCAAAAGCATAGAAGAATTGGGAGGTAAATCTATTTGTGTGTTATCCGGAACGACCACCGAGCAGAATTTGGCGGATCAAATGCGCAAAAGAGGCATTAAGAACTATAATCCTGTTGTATCGGATGATGTGGATGCCCTCTACGTTGCTTATCAAGAAGGCCGTTGTGAAGGGGTAACCTCTGACCGCTCGCAATTAGTCGCCAGACGGTCAATTTTGCCCAAACCGGCGGATCATGTGGTTTTACCAGATGTTTTATCCAAAGAACCCCTCGGCCCAGTGGTGGCGAATGGGGATGCTGTCTGGTCAGATGCCGTTAAATGGATCACCTATGCCCTCATTGAAGCAGAAGAATTAGGGATTACGTCCCAAAATTTAGCGACCTACCAAAAAAGCGAAGATCCCAATGTACGACGCTTCCTAGGGATTGATGAGAAGTTAGGGGAAGACATGGGCTTACCTAACGATTTTACGGCCAGAATTGTTAAGCATATTGGCAATTATGGCGAAGTGTACGAGCGAAATATCGGTAAACCCTTCCAACTTGACCGCGGCCCGAACAACCTTTGGACAAAGGGTGGATTGCTTTACTCCCCCCCTTTCCGCTAAAACAATAGGGATGAGGATCTGATCAAAACTCAGATTAGTCTTCATTCCTATTCATGAAAATTAAGATCAAAAAGGTTTAAGATGTCAGAAACGATCACAATTATCGTAATTCTTCTTACGGCGATCGCTATTCTGGGTTGGGGATACAAACGCGCCCAATCCTACGGTAAACTAGGGGTTCTCGCTTGGTTACAGTCCGTCATTTTGATGACTCCTTGGCTATTATTTTTTGGCTTATTTGCCCTCGGTATTTATTTAAATATTGTTGGGGTTTTATTGCTTTTAATGGTTTCCGTTATTGCTTATATTTATTTAGGTAAAGTATTGCGATCTCAAGGACAGGACGTTTTATTACGAGAGAAAGCCGCCCAACGCATTCAAGAAGAACAGACAGGGCATGAGACTTCTGAGGTTGAATCGGGTAATTTATCGGCATCGGAGGTTGCAATTGTCCCTGAATTTTTGCCGATTCCAGAAGAGGATTTGACAAAGCTCAAAAGCATTTTTAATATCGATACTTTTTTTGCGACCGAAACAATTTCTTATCAGGAAGGCGCAATTTTTAAAGGCAATCTACGCAGTGATCCTGCCGAAGCACATCAAAAATTAACCGAGAAATTAACCGCCGCTTTTGACGATAAATATCGCCTTTTTTTAGTGGAAGGCAGTGAAGGGAAACCCGTTATTATTATTCTGCCAAAAAGTGATGATCCTCAACCGATGACGTTGGGGCAAAAAAACCTAGCCCTTGTCTTATTATTGGCGACAATTTTTACCAGTTTAGAAGCCAGTGGACTTTTATTGGGATTCGATTTGTTCGATAATTGGGGACGAATCGGAGAAACTGTCCCTTTGAGTTTGGGAATCTGGAGTATTTTAATCGCGCACGAACTAGGACATCGTTTGATTGCCCAAAAGCATCAAGTTCGATTAAGTTTACCTTTCTTTTTACCAGCGTGGCAAATTGGGGCATTTGGGGCGATTACTCGGTTTGAGTCGCTAATTCCTAACCGTAACATTCTTTTCGATATTTCCTTAGCTGGCCCGGCATTGGGAGGAGGAATTTCGCTTTTATTTGTGATTTTAGGCTTAATTTTATCAAAACCGGGCAGTTTATTTCAACTTCCTAGTCAATTTTTTCAAGGATCTATCTTAATTGGCAGTTTAGCAAGAGTAATTTTAGGCGAAACGGTACAACAAGCGATCGTTGATGTTCATCCTTTAATGGTATTAGGATGGTTAGGCTTAGTGATTACGGCCTTGAATTTATTACCGGCTGGCCAATTAGATGGAGGGAGGATTGTTCAAGCGATTTATGGCCGTAAAATTGCCCGACGCACTACGATTATTACCCTCATTATTTTGGGGATTGTTAGTTTAATCAATCCTGCGAATCCAATCCCTTTATATTGGGCTATTTTAATTCTATTCTTGCAGAGAACATTAGAACGTCCGAGTTTAAATGAATTAACTGAGCCGGATGATGCCCGCGCCGCTTGGGGATTATTATTACTCTTTTTGATGTTAGCAACGCTAATTCCTTTAAGTCCTAGTTTAGCCGGAAAATTGGGTATTGGTGGTTAGTAAGGTAAAGAATAAAAAGTGAAATTCCCCCCTCAAAGATTCGGTACATTTAACACCGGATTTTTGGCAAAAAAACCTCTAGGGGTGAGTTTAAAACTCGCTCGATGAATCGTCATAATTGGCCATTCTTCAGGACGTGGAATATGAGTGACACCTAATGTGTACCAAACAACTAAATCTTCCCCTTCTAACGACTCATTATCTGCAATCCATTGAGGTAATCCTTGATGGGGTAAACCTTGATTGGGATAGTCTCCCCCTGCGTAATACTCATGGGGTTTAAATTGGGTTACCCAAAGATGATGGGTGGCAAATTCCCCCCGTTGATAAACATTTGACTCTGGCAAGGGATAAAAAACCGTATTGCTGCCAGGCATTAACATATAGCCCGTTTTTGCCCCCAATTCATTGTTTTGGCTGTCATTTTCGATGAGCCACGTTCGGCTTTGCGCTAAGTTAAGATCCCTCACGGCTTCGGATTCTCGCACTAAGGGCGTCTTCTCCATCTTGAAGGCATTTCCTTGAGGATTGCTGTCGCTGAGGGGTAAAGCAGACACATTCATCTCAGAAATACGGTTTTTTAGTCCATCTACGTCAAAATCAAGGCGAAAATTGATAAAATGTTGATGATTAACCGCTAAAACGTTTGGGGCAACTAGATGACCGAAAGAATCATGGGTTTCTGTCTGAGCGTCTGTTCCTTTAACTAACATAATTCCCGTGAGATCTGTTTGTACTTCTAATGTACCATCCTCATGAAAAACCCAGTTAATGCCATAATCATAATTACCAATGGCCGCCACACTGGTGACCACTAATTCTCGACTCCGCCGCCCTTCGTAGGTTTCCGTATTAGAATCGTAATGCCGCCAGAGAATCCCAGCATCTTGTTCATAAATTCCAATAATATCCTCACTAACCGTTGGATTTCCCTCATCGTCGGCAAATAAGACATCTAATAACACTGCATTTTGGGGGACATCTTTCCCTTTCGCCAACGTCGTGGCTGACCAACCAAAGCGATATTCCCCGATATCAAAGGCACTTCTTACCACCCAAGGCGGGGAAGGATCTCCATAAGGGACGACCATTTCTGATAATCCGGCTTGATAGAGAACAGGACGGGCTTTCCCTTGATCTAAATAAGAAATTTGATAGAAAGTTAGCCCTTCTCTAGGGTGCATGAGATAACGAAATGTCCAATTTTGCCAAGTAATTTGATTTCCCTGTATTTGGAAGGTTTCCCCTTGGGGTTGGGTAATCTGAATCGGTTTAGGGGCAGGTTGTAACGGTTTAACCGAGGCTTCATCGTAATCAAAATTTGCTTTGGCGAAAGGAACAACCCCATAATCAATCACATCCACCACTTTTGGCGTATTTAAGTCAACGGTGACCATTAACCCTTCGAGGGGTGAGCCATAGTAATTCATCCGCTTTGGGTCTTTATAGTAGGTTATGCCCCGCATTAAGCGTTTTCCTTGGGCTTTTTCGGCTTCATTCATTAAACCCATTGCCCACCCGTCAATCACCGTATTTTCGACATCGCTAATGCCCCGTTTTTTCAAGGCGGCTTGCCAACGAGAATCTGCTTTAACTAAGGTTTCTAGTAATTCATATTCTGCGTCTAAAAAGGGGGGCTGTCCTTGAGAAATCACTTGCCAACGCGTAATTTTTTCTTGATTAAGATTGATAATTGCTTCGTAGGTTTGATTTTTAGCGGGTTCAAAAATCACAGCAAACACGTTTCTCTCAACAGGATTCCCATCTCTAAAGGTCAAAACGGTTTCTTTATCGGGTTCTTTTAAAGAAATTAAGGGGAAAGTAACGGTATCGCTTAAAAATTGTTCAGTTTTTAAAATATTAACGGCAGTGGTGATTTCTGACTCGGTCAGTGGATTGAGGGGATGGACGGGTTGAGGCGTGGTTTGGGCATTTAAAACATAAACCCATAATAGCGTCATGGCAAATGCTGTCATAATAATGCCTAGAAATGACTGGATTCTTCTTTTACGTAACATATCTTTTGCATCTTCGATTGAGTTAATCTAGTTTATCGTAAAAAGAGGATATCTTGACAGTAATGTGGCGTTAAATGCCGCTTTCCCTAAGAATTACTCTTTTGTTTCCCATAAAGCCTAAACTCGCGCTTTGTTATCATCAGCAACTCACTAAAAAAACAAAAAAATAGGGCTGTGCAAGAGCCCTCTAAAACTTTGAGAAATTTGTTTTAAGATGTAGAATCGTAGTACACATCCGCCTTTCATTGTCTATGTGATCTGCCCGTTGACTTAATAACTCCATAATAAAAGGAAAGTATCGGTCCAAACACTTAAATAAAATAACGGAGGCGACAGCAATTTTTGATTTATCTCGACAATAATTACGTTATTGACCCGTTATATTGTTTTTTAATTCACGGGCACCTTCTTTGATACTATTGGTAATTCCTTCTCCAAATTGTTGAAAAGCTTCCGATGAGTCTCTGGTGATATTATTCATCCGTTCATCTAGCGGAATATCACCTTCTACTTCATCCAAAAACTCTCCTGTCGTTTTGGGTCTTTCTGAGTTTACACTGGTTTCGTGTTGTTGTTGACCGATTCTTTCTCCGATGGGACGCTCACTTGATTGAGTGTAAGAGTAGTTGGTAAGTAGAATAAATAAGACCAAAACAGCCGCCAAAAGACGATGTAACTCGAATGATCTTAAGGTCGAAGTTAAATTAGAAATGATGGCAGAAATGAAGTTCTTCATTAAAATTCTCCAATGGACTTTTTGCGGTTATTTTTAAAGGTAACAACCTTGGCATTCTTCGGAATCGATGATTGTAAAAAATACTTTCGTTCAATTAGAAAGACGTCGATAAGGTTTTGTTACACCTACTTAGATTAACGATTAAGCCCAGCAGAGTTCTTCTAGCAAAGGTGGGATTTTGATTCATTTTTCGGTCAATCTTTGGGAAGATACAGCAGTTAACGACTTTTGGAGATACAAAGATTTAAGGCGTAAAGTTAAATTCTGAGAAACTTAGAACCTAACCTTACTATACTTGAAAATAAGTTATTTTAGGTAAAAAAGTCGATAAATTTGAGTAATTCTTGCAAAAAACAAGCGCAGGATTCCCCAATTTTTTGGAGGCTTCAAATTCTTAATGGTCGGTAATTGAAACAACTGCATCACTTGATAAAATGCGCTCAGTTTCCCTCGACGTAACATGCGAAACGCCCCGGCTAAGATAAATTGGTGAAAGAATATTGTCTGACAGTGTTTTAACTCGGATGAACTCAAGAGATTCAAAGAAGAAACCCGCTCAAAAAATTCCAGTAACGTTTTTATCGTCTTTTCATTAAACACGCCCATTGTCAACGCCTGAGCATGGACGGTATAAGCACAGGTTATTTGAGGAACACAATATACCCCATAGCAACTGAATAATCGAATCCACATCTCAATATCCGTTGGCTCACCCCATTGGGGAGCAAAGTAACCTACTTTCTCGAACGTCTGCCGTTGAATAGCCAGTGCCGGAAATCGGACAAAGGACGAATGGGATAGAAGATTCATTAAAGCGTCTTTAGGTGGTAGATATTGCGCTTTTGGGAAGGTTTGTCTCCTTAATAAGTGTTCCTGCTCATTAACCACCTGAACCCCGAATAAGAGGACAGCATATTGTTCTCTCACCGATTTAAGCGTTTCAAGTAGGTTTTCCACTCCATTTGTCACGAAGAAATCATCATCGTGCAGAACAACGATATATTCTCCGGAAGCCAATTCAATGGCATGATTCCAATTCTCTGCCATACCCAGTCGGGGATGATTGGCTTTGTATGTTCCCTTGCCTTGCCAATCATTGAGGATTGCTTGAGCAATTTTCCCACAGACAGAATCTGAAGAATCATCGGAGACAATAATCTCAACTTCTTGGCAAAATGCAGGGTTAATTGTCGTTATTGAAGTTAAGGCTCTTTTTAACCATTCAGGACGGTTGTAGGCAGGAATACAAATACTGAGGACAGGACATGATTTCATAAAGCGAGATCGCTCTTGATCGGTCTGATAGAGCCAGACACAGTGACAGATCAATTTGGTTTTGTTACAAAGAGATTTTGAACAATAGTATTCCCAATTTAGAAAAAAATAAAGGGAAGTGCGTTGACTCCCCCTTTTTCTAAGATTCTATGTAGAAAGATAGAAACTAGGCCGTTTCTGAACGATGGGTGAAAACCCATACCAAAATAGGTGATAAAGCGATACAGGCAACGGATAATAAACTAATGATTTCTAACGCTTGCGTGAATTCTAATGTCATGTTTACTGCTCTCCTATGGGGATGTCGCGAAGAATCCTGAAACGAATGCTGAATTCTTGGGGTCCCTTTACTGATTTGATCAAAAACCGTCTGTATTAATACTGACTAACACTTGAGTTTTCTTTTTTACCTCTTCATTGTAACAAATTCTGCCCGATCCTTCAAGATAGTATCAATTGTTGCATTTTTAAAACAGAAAATGAGATAAGGACAAATTAAATGGCATCTTTTTTGTATCTTATTGCTAGAAAAACAAAAATAGAGGAATAATCAGCAACCCATTAAAAGCTTTTGGGGTAAGCTCCCGTTTATTACTCTAATTTATTCATTTTTTATCTCAAAAAAAGCTATTTTTAACTGCGTAAAGTAACCTGAAAGTGTTTAACCAAAGCATCCCGAACTTGATTATGAACCGGATCAACTTCATTATCCGTCAAAGTGCGATCGCTACTACGATACACTAAACGGAAAGCCAGACTTCGCTGACCATCTGGGACATTTTCTCCTTGATATTGGTCAAATAATTCGATATTTTCCAGCAAATTTCCCCCTGCTTGTGTCATCGTTTGACTTAACTCAGCAACCGATAATTTAACCTCAGCAAAGAAAGCTAAATCTCGTTCAACCGCAGGATAAGTTGAATAGGATTTAAAATGAGGAGTTAATAAGCTCTCACGCTGTAATAACTCGGACAATCGACTAAAATCCAATTCAAAGCCATAGACTTCATCTTCTAAGTCTCGTTGCTGTCGTAATTGGGGATGGAGTTGACCAAAAACCCCTAAACGTTGCTTTTTAAGCCACAATGAGGCCGTTCGTCCCGGATGTAAGCGGGAATCATCACTATCAGGTTTATAAGTCACCTGAAGACTTAAACGTTGAAATACCGTTTCTAAGATACCTTTTGCTTCATACCATCCCATTGATTGCGCTTTGCCGCCTCTTAACCAACGACCTTCAGCAAATATTTCTCCGCCGAAAATTCCAGCAATAACGTCTCTTTCTTGGGGCTTTTCTCCATTTTTCTCAAAAACACGTCCTAATTCAAAGGCATTTAAAACATTCCCTTGTAGTTGATTACTGACAAATGCTTCAATCAAACCATCCAGTAAATTCGTCCTTAAGGCAGAATATTCCGCAAAAAGTGGGTTAGCAAGGGTAATTTCTCCTTTGACTGGCTTAACCAAAGAATACTGGACCACTTCTGTCAAACCAACGCCACGAAAAGCTTCCCTCACTTTGCGCTCTGTTTGTGTTTCAATCGGTAATATTCCAGCTTCCGTTTTAGCAGGAAGAGTATCACAAAAGCGATCATAACCATATAATCGCGCCACTTCTTCAATTAAATCAATTTCTCGCTCTAAATCTCGATAACGATAGCTAGGAACAGTCACCGACCAAATTTGTGGATTTTTGCTCTTTGATTGCAATTGACAATTTAAATCTCCTAAAATCCGTTCTATATCTGCGATCGTAATCTCTCCCCCTCGAACCTTACCGAGGACTTGATAAATTTGTTCTAGGCGCAATTCTATTGTTTGCGTTGATAAATCGGGTCTAGCATCTGCTTTTATCTGAATTGTTGCTTTTCCTTTGGCAATCTCTTCTAGCAGTTCAATGGCTCGATTTACGGCTGTTTCTATCGCTAAAAGATTCACACCTCTTTCGTAGCGCGTAGAAGATTCACTGCGTAACCCTTGACAACGAGACGATCGCCGAATCATAATCGGGTCAAAGATAGCCGCCTCTAGTACCAAGTTTTGTGTGTCTTCGTCAACTTCTGTTTCTTCTCCTCCCATCACCCCTGCCAGCGCAACGGGAACATTATTCGTCGTAATCACTAAATTATTCGGTTTTAAGTCCCTTTGTTGTCCATCGAGGGTTTTTAGTTTTTCCGTATCTTTAGCAAAGCGTACGCCTAAGTTTAATTTCTGGGAATTTCCAAGCGTTTTTAATCGTTCTCGGTCAAAAGCATGGAGTGGTTGCCCCCATTCAAGCAAAATTAAGTTAGTAATATCCACCACGTTGTTAATCGGACGCATTCCTGCGGCCTCTAATTTAGCCTGTAACCACAGTGGAGAAGGTTCAATCGTGACGTTTTCAATCACTGTACCAATATAAATGGGACAAGCTTGAGTTTCGGTGATCTCTAAGCTTAATTCCCCTTTTTTATTCTTTAAATTGAAGCTTTTTGCTTCAGGAAGGGTCAAATTTCCCCCCGTTAAAGCGGCAACCTCTCTGGCAACCCCTACCATACTCATGGCATCAGCACGGTTAGCAGTGGGATAAATATCAAGAATAACATCATCCAACCCTAAGAAAGGTCTAACATCTTGCCCTAATTCTAAAGGTTCTCTCTCAAAAATGTGAATTCCGGCTGATTCTTTTGCCAAACCCAACTCTGCCAAAGAGCAAATCATTCCCTCAGAAGGAACACCGCGCAGTTTAGCGGGTTTGATTTTCAGATCAATTTTCGGTAAATAAGTGCCAATGGTTGCAACAGGGACGTAGATATCTTGACAAGCATTCGGCGCACCACAAACAATGTTTAAGGGTTCTTTTTGCCCAATATCGACAGTACAGACGCTTAATTTATCAGCGTTGGGATGGGGATCTTTTTGTAAAATTTTACCTAAAACAACGCCTTCTGCCCAGGTGCGACGATCTTCGATTTCTTCAACTTCTAACCCTGCAATGGTGAGGATTTCTGCTAATTCTTCAGGGGTTAGGGTAAAATTGACTAATTCTCGCAGCCAGTTAACTGAAATTCGCATGGATAAGTAATTCTTTTAACTTAAGAAAGAGGTTACAAGCACGACTGAATCAGGAAATAATAACTTTCCAGTGAAATCATAGCACGAATCTGTGATCAGAAATCTATACTCCTTAACTCTACTTAGCACTTTAGAATGAGACTTTTTTCATGCTTTTGGTTCATGATTTAATAGGATGAATTACTCAATTATGATTGCTTAAAATATCGTCATCCCACTTAGATATTAAGGCCGAAATAGATGAATATTATCAGGTCTCATCAAGTTCTCTCGGAATCTGACGAAGATATTCAAAACATCTTAGAAAGTAATCAAGAGGTAAAACATTATTTAGCAGAAACATTGGAGATACTGACAACGCTAAAAACTGAATCCAAAGATCCGAAAACGCTTCAACAGCTTGAGGAGGCAATTGATTTTCTTTTAAAAGCAAGAATGCTGATTTGATAAATATAATAAATTGTAAAAAAATAAAGCATACGGATATTTTTTAAAGAACAACGTCTCAAGTTTAAGATATATTTTTACAGCAAATTGTAAGTGAATACCATACCCCTTCGGCTGCAAATCTTGTAATCCTACCATTACCCCTATCCCTTATCAAGTCGCAAAAGATTGTAAGTTATAACTTATAAAAAATCAATCACCTTGAGGAAAGCATTGCCATAAATCTGTCCTTTGACGTAAACTTTGATAATCCCCATTTCCTAATATTAAATGATCCAGTAAAGGAATATGTAAATATTTGGCACCTTGTAATAATTCTTCAGTTAAATGAATATCTTCGGGACTCGGTTCTAGGTTACCAGAAGGGTGATTGTGAGCGATAATCATCCGAGTTGCCCCTTGTTTAATCACTTCTCTAAAAATACCGGCTGGGTCGACTAAGGTTTCGGTTGCTGTCCCAATAGTAATCACTTTGGTACCAATTAGACGGTTTTTAATATCTAATAAAACGACCGCAAAACGCTCTTCACCTTGCCACATTAAATCATGACTTAAAGCCGCCGCAGCCTTATCAGGACTATCTAAAATAATGCGCTCAGGGGGTCGTAATTGAAAAGTTCGTTTCCCTAATTCAATCGCCGCTAAGATGGTGGTTGCTTTAGCCGGTCCAATACCCGGAATTTTCATCAATTCTTGAGGACTAATGGCGCGTAAAACGTCTAAGGGATCTCGATGATATTTTTCTAATTCTTTGAGAATATACTGCCCTAATCCTACCGCAGAAAGCTTACCTTTGCCCTGACCTGTCCCTAATAAAATGGCTAATAATTCTGCTGTTGAAAGATAGGATGCGCCTCGTTCTAAAAGACGTTCCCTCGGACGTTCATTGGTTGGTAGATCAGCAATTCTGAGGCGATAGGTCATGTCAATTTAGGATGGGAAGTTTGAGATGAATGAGGCCATTGGCATCATAAAAAAATACCTCCTGTTTACGACGAATTCAGGAGATAAAACTATTATATTCCGTTTTACTCTCGGCAATAAATGAAGATACAATTATTTAAACTATTTGGCTGAATTACGCCGCTTCATCAGTGTTTTTACGGTTATTTAATCCTCTTACGTTGGATCGATCGCTTGAATTCCCGCCTCTGTTTGATTTTCGTTTTTAGTACTCTGAGTTTTAGCTGATTCAGCTTTTTCTGGGGGAGGAGAAGGAGGGGGGGGCGGTTTAGGAGAAGAAGATTGTCCTTTAAGCACATTGTCTTCAAAATTCTTGACCACGATATACAAAATTGGGACTAAGACCAAACTTAACACCGTTGCAAAGGCTAATCCGCCAAAAATCGCCGTTCCCAACGACCAACGACTGATTGCACCCGCACCCGATGCCGCAAGTAGCGGCGCAAATCCGACCAGAGAAGAAATTGCCGTCATCAGAATAGGACGAAAGCGTTTCTCAGCCGCATAAATGGCTGCTTGGGTGATGTTCATGCCCAAATCACGAGATTGATTAGCAAATTCCACAATTAAAATGGCATTTTTCGCCGCTAGTCCGATTAACATGACTAAAGCCACTTGAGCATACATATTATTATTGAGGGTTGGCCAAATACCTGCCCCCGGATTAATGGATAACGGTTGCACCAGATTTGCCCGTAGCCAAATTGCGCCTAATGCCCCTAAAATTGCCAAGGGAACGGTTAACAAAATAATCGTGGGGTCGATATAGCTTTCGTACTGTGCAGCTAAGACGAGAAAAACAATCACAAATGCCAAGCCAAAGACGATTGGGGCTGCTCCGGCTGAACTTCTCTCTTCAAAGGCAGTATTAGTCCACTCATAGCCAAAACCGGGTTGTAAGGTGGCATTCGCGACTTCTTCCATCGCTTGGATGACTTGTCCCGAACTATATCCATCGGCTGGCACAGCAATTAATTTAATGGCAGGATAGGTCTTATAACGGTTAAGAATCGGCGGATAGGTAGTGGGGGTTAATGTCACAAAATTACTCAGAGGAATGACATCCCCGCTACGGGAACGAACATACAAACGCTGAATATCTTGAGGATTCGAGCGAGCTTCTGCTTCCGCTTGAGCAAATACCCGATAGAGACGTCCATCAAAGACAAATTGATTGACAAACCGCGAACCAATATAAACTTGTAGGGTAGTGAGAATCTCGCTAATATTAACATTCTGTGCATTTGCTTTTTCTCGGTTGATTGAGATTTCCATTAAAGGGCTATCAAAAGTAAAAGGAGTAAAAACAAAGGCAATTTCGGGACGTTGGTTTGCTTTTGCCATTACTTGTTGGGTATTGTCAATTAACACATCCATACCCTTTAATTGGCGGTCTTGGATAAAGATTTCTGAGCCATCGAAGTTACTCAGTCCATCAACGGCTGGTGCATTAGCGGCAATGACCCTTGCCCCGTTGATTTCTTGACCAAAGGAGCGATTAAGCGATTGAATCATGCCAAAAACAGAGTTCGTTGCCCTCGGACGCTCCTCCCACGGCTTAAGCTTAATGAAAATGACCCCTTTATTGGCGTTGAACCCATCAAAAGAAAACCCTGTAACGGAGACGACGTGTTCTAGAATTTGCTCCGAATTAGGGTTATCTTTGACAATTTGGGCGGCTTGTTGGACGATGTTGTAGGTGTAATTCATCGATACCCCCGGTGGAGCTTCCAGAATGCCGATAAAGTACCCCTGATCTTCAGCCGGAATGAACCCAGAGGGCATAGTAGTGTAGATCTGATAGGTGGCAAACAGCCCTAGGACAAATAAGACCATGACTACTATTTTAATGCGGGTGAGAAAGGTAATAAAACGGCGATAACCTCCCAAAATCCAATCAAACACCCCGTTAAACCAATTAAAAAAGATTGCCAAAGGGCCATGTTTTTTTTCTCCTGCACTGAGCAAGATCGCCGACATGGTCGGAGAGAAAGAAACGGCGTTAAAGGTCGAAACGATCACTGCTCCAATGATAGTAATCGCAAATTGACGATAAACAATTCCCGTTGTCCCCGGAAAGAAGGTAACCGGCACAAATACCGCCATCAAAACAATACTGGTGGCTAGGGTTGCCCCAAACAGTTCCTCCATCGCATCCATCGCCGCCTGTAAAGGCCGCATACCTTGGTCTAATTTTTCGGAAATCGCTTCGACAATAACAATCCCATCATCTACCACTAAACCCGCCGCTAGTACGCAAGCAAACAAACTCAACTGGTTTAAGGTAAATCCGAAAGCTTTTAAACCAATCATTGTGCCAATTAAGGCGACAGGAATAGCAATTCCCGGAATAATTGTCGTGCGCCAATCTTGGAGAAAAATAAAGATCACCAGTACCACAAGAGCGATCGCTTGGATGAGGGTAACGACTAAATCTTGAAGGGAGGCATCGATAAAGAGGGTGCTATCCAAACCAATAACGGTATTTAAGCCGGGGGGAAAGCCTTCTTGTAATTCGGCTATTTTGGCTTTGGCGGCTTCGGCCGTTTCGACGGCGTTGGTGCCGGGTTGCTGATAGATCAGTAATGCCACTCCCGGATAACCATCCACTTCCACAAGGGTATTGTAATTAGCCAGACCTAATTCGGCGCGTCCTACATCTCCAATGCGAATTAAAGTCCCATTATTGCCCACTTGTACCACTAAATCTTCCGCTTCCTTTGGCGTGGTAAAGCGGCCAGCAACCCGTAAGGGAATTTCAAATTGATGGTCTCCTAAATTAGGCAGTTGACCTATTCTACCTGCCCCCACATCGGCGTTTTGGGTTTGCAAAACATTAAGAATATCGCTGGCGGTTAAATTCCTAGCGGCCAATTTCTCAGGATCGAGCCAAATCCGCATCGCATATTCAGCCGCTCCCACGATGTTAACCGAACCCACCCCCGGCAATCCGGCCACTTCGTTAAAAATATAACGATCAACATAGTTAAAGAGAAAGGTAGGATCATAAAAATAATTTCCCTGTTCGTCTTTGTCAGAATAAAATGCGTAAACCAGCGTAACAGTGGGAGATTGTGCTTCTGTTGTCACCCCCGATTGATTAACCACTGCCGGTAAGTCAGACTGCGCTTGAGAAACGCGGTTCTGCACAAGCACTTGTGCCGTATTGCGATCCATTTCTGTTGGAAAAGACACATTAATCGACACCGTCCCTGTATTATCGGTATTAGACGTAATCCATCTCACTCGTTCTGTTCCGTTGATTCGTCGCTCTAAAACCGTCGTTACGTTATCTTCAGTGGTTTTCGCATCTGCACCAATGTAATTAGCGGTTACCGTTATCTGTCTAGGGGCAATTTCGGGCAATTTATCCAAAGGAAGAAAGGCCACACAAATTAATCCCACTAGCACAATGACAATACTACAAACGGTGGTTAAGACAGGACGTTTAATAAAAGCATTGGATAAAGAAAGAATCATCTTAGAATTTAGAAATCAGGTTTAAGGGGGTCACTGTGTACTGCTTTGAATAGTTGCTTCCTCGGTAATGGGTGTTTGATCACGCAAATCGAGAATCCGTGACACGGCAATTCTATCCCCCGGCTTCACACCACCGACCACTTGATACGATTGTCCTTGGATATCACCCACTTGAACAGGAACTTGTCGCGCGACTAATGGATTATTACTGTCTTCTGCTCCTTCTTGCGCTACGTACACGAATTTTTGACTACCTAAGCTTGTCACGGCGGTGGTAGGAATTAAAATTCCCGGTTTAGTGTTCCAAATCACCCGTACTCGCACAAACTGTTCATCCCTTAGGCTACCGTCGTTTCTAAAGGTTACCTTTGTGAGAAGGGATTGGGTATTTTGCGTTGTCAACGGAGCAATATAGGTCATTTCCCCCCGTACCCCCGTCGTGCCATCGGAATTAATAATTTCGACGGGTAAGCCTTTTCGCAAACGTTGCTGATATTCAACCGGAATATTAATATTTAAGTCAAATAACTGATTATTCGTGAGGGTAGTAATAGTTTGTCCTGTATTGACAAAATCTCCTAACTTGAACTGATCAAAATCCCCCACAATCCCATTGATTGGCGCAGGAACGAAGTTAAAAACCAAATTTTGCTTTGTTGAGCCTAATTGCCCTTCCGCTTGGTCAACAGCCGCTCTTTGGGCGTTAATACTGGACATGGCGGCGGTGACTCGTGATTGGGCGGCATTAACGTTTTTCTGGGCTTGGCTCAAGGCCGCTTGAGAGGCTTGCACACCGGCTTGAGAGGCTTGCACACTGGCTCTAGACGCTTCTACTGCGTTTTGTAAGGCTTGTACATTGGCCTCGGCATCGTTAAAGGCGGCGGTATTATCATCTAGGTCTTGTTGCGGACGAACCCCATCATTGACTAAGCTTTTGGAACGTTCGAGATTAATTTTAGCTAAATTTAAGCCCGCTTGTGCCTGACGGAGTTGTGCTTCACTACCTTTGAGGTTTTCGACTGAATTCGCCGTATTCGCTTTACTATTAGCAATTTGTGCTTCTCGGTTAGCCACTTCTGAAATGGACGCATCTCTCTGGGCTTCTAGGGTTCTTAAATTCGCCCATTGTTCGCTTAATCGGGCTTTTTGTTGGTTTAGATTACCGATAAATGCGTTAACGTCTTCTTGCTGTTGCAAGGGATCAAGAATGACAAGGGTTTGTCCTTGGGTGACGGTATCCCCTGGTTGCACTTTGATTTCTATAATTCGACCACTGATTTTGGGAGCAACTTGTACCCGTTTGCGAGCCACTAAGTTTCCTACATATTGACTACTATCAATTAAAGTAGCTGTTTTTAGAGCTTGTAGCTTAACAGGAATGGCTTGTCTTTGAGGAGCTTCGGCTTTTTCCTTACCACAGGCAGTTGTGAATAGAGATAAAGCGATCGCCACACTACAAATCTGGGTTGGGAAGCGTTTGTAATAAAACATTTCTCTTAAAAATACAAGATCATAAATGGACTTAAATTTAGCTCAATTCCTATGATAGAGACGAAAATTATGATGCGCTAAAACAAAAAAATGACAGGAGTCGTCCCTTAGAATTATATCTATTTAAGGCTCAGTCAACGATTAACGCTTTCTACCTCCTGTAACAACTTTTAGGCTTTATTTCTGAATCAAGCAATCAATCATTTAAGGAGAAGGCACAGAAACGATTTTACACTCGACTAAGCGTTGCGTTAACATCGTGTATTGTAGACGATTGCCCGTTAAATTGTACTGTTGACGCACTTGGGGCAAATGACCTACAGGCGCATCTAAGCTGAAATTGATGTTTTCTTTAAACTGAATCCATTGAGGTTGAGCGTTAGCGGTGTTTCCTTCTGTACGTCGCCATCCGACAACATCGCCAAATTTTTCGTATGCTTCAATGGAAATTAATCGTCCGGGACGATTTCCGGTTTGAATAAAAATGGGAAACTGCACACTAAAACCAAAATGATTATTCGACGCCTCTTGCCAAAGAGAATCAATGGTTTGGAGATCCCAACAGGCTAAATTTAAAATATCATCAGTGGTCATCCAACCCTGTAATTGACGATTTCCGGCTTTTAACATGAGTTCACCCGTTTTTTCATTAGCTTCTCGCCATTTTTGATTATCTAATAACCGTTTTAGAGGTGTATAATCTAATTTGGTCGTCGGAGAAACGAGGTTAGTTGCCGTTGAAGGCATTTCTTGGGCAGAAAGAGGAAATACATTGAATAAAGCCAAACTAAAGGCCAAAAGTAGGCGATTCATCGGTTAGTTGCTCAGAAATGAGAAAAATAGGAGAAAACGAAAGGAACAAGAAAATTCCCAGACTCCTAGAATAGCATAGTCTTTTTGGGTTCTATTCTATCTGAGTGACTCAGCCTAGCATTAAAACTCAAAAGGATTAAGCCATTTATTTTAAATAATGTCAATCCATCAGTTTCCTATCTATTTTTTTGTAACATTTTAAGAATTAAAAATAACAAAAAATAAATTATTTCCCCATTTATTGAACTGAAAAATGAATCGCTAACCACAGACAAGGAGGCTCAGAGCGGGTAAAGTCAACTCGATGTTTTTGGTGGGCTTTTAGAAATAAATAATCTCCTGCTTTAAGGCTGATTTGAATTCCATCTTCATAACTTAATTGCGCTTCCCCTTGTAACAAAATAACCCATTCATCCCATGCCTGATCGTACCAGTAATCGGGCGGCGTAATTTGTCCTGTTGAAATAATTCGTTCAATTCGTAAGTTTGAATTTTCAAATAAGGTCTCAAAAATTTCTCGGTGGGGCAAAGAATCGGGAAGTCTAAAAATATTGTTCATCGTGGTATCAATAAAGTAAAAAAACACTTATATTGAAAGTTTAAAATTAAACTTCCTTCATCAATTGCTTGCTGTGTTTACCTAAAATTTTTGCGCTTTATAGTCCGAACAATCAATCGCTTCCTCTGTATTCGCAACTTTGGGATTAACTGTACACTTGAGCAGATAATTATGGGTAAAAAATTGGCAATTGGCACAGGGAATTTGGTGCATTTTCTGAGCGCGTTGAGTAACATCCCGCACACTACTCCAAATTGTCCAAATTAAGATAAAAATAAATCCCCACGCCAAGACAAAACATAAAGGCACTAGACAGACTTGAATGGTTTGTAAGAGAAAAAAGAAAAATGTTAACATGGCAAACTCTAACTAGGAGATAAACGGTCGAGTTTAATTGGGTTCAAGAATCTTAGAAAAGACGGATCACGAAATTTAGTAACAGAGTTGAGAAAATTTTAAGGGTGAAAGGAAACTCATGTTAAACCCCCTAAGACATATTATGATTAAGTTGATACGCTCTCAGACAACAGGTTGAAAAAAGACAGACACTCCTGTCTCCACTTTTTTTTTACTTGCCAGCGATTTAGCCTAACTTCTTCCTCCATCAAGTTAAGTCTTTCCTGAGAAAATGGTTATGATTAATGATCAGAAAACTCGGCAAATTGATCAATTAACCGTGCATATTTGTGCTAATGAACAGGATTTAGCCCAATTGGCGGCAAAATCAGCGATCGCTCATTTGAAAACCTGCTTACAAGAAAAACCTTATGCTACCGTTATCCTCGCTACAGGGCAATCTCAACAGTATTTTTTAGAGTATTTCACCGCTTCTAAGGAAATTGACTGGAAAAAAATCATATTTTTTCATTTAGATGAATATTTAGGTATTTCAGCCGATCACCCAGCTAGTTTTCGCTATTATCTTCGGCAGAACGTCGAAAAAAAGTTACCTGACAGTCAATTTTACTACATCCAAGGCGATACCTTAGAACCCTTAACAGAATGTCGTCATTATAGCCAATTGCTACGAGATTATGCCCTAGATATCTGTTTTTTGGGAGTTGGACAGAATGGTCATTTAGCGTTTAATGAACCCGACGTTGCCCGATTTGAAGATCCCGACTGGGTAAAATTAGTGAAGCTCAATGAAATCACCCGTCTAGATCAAAGTCAAGGGGAGAATTTCGCTACCGTTAAAGACGTTCCTCTCTATAGCTTTACGTTAACCCTCCCTGCTATTTTTTCCGCTCAAAAGCTGATTGGTTTAGCCCCTCATCATCGTAAGGCGGCGATTGTTCAACGACTATTATCCCAGTCTATCAGTGAAACCTGTCCTGCTTCTTTTTTACGAAAACATCCCCAAGCGGAATTATTCCTTGATCAAAATTCTGCGAGTTTTTTTTACTCCGATTATTAGTCTCTTTTTAATGGGTTTAGGAATCTTTTTTCAAGTTGTTCGAGATAATTTAAGTAGAGAATTTTCTCGGAAAGGTTTAGAATATTATCGACATCAAAAATTCGATCAAGCGAAAAGAAACTATCAAAGAGCGATCGCCCTTGATCTAGACGCTAAAACCTACTACCGTTTAGGACTTCTCTACAAAGATTTACAAGAGCCAAAATTAGCGATTAAAGAATATCAATCTGCTGTTCAAAAGGAGAGAAGCGATACGTTACTTCCTCGCTTAAAAGCCTATAATAATTGGGGACATTTATTGATTCATCAATCAGGAAAAATATCAAAGGTTTATCCCCAGATCTTCAGAAATCTTATGCAGATTTACTCCTTTCTCAAGATAAAATTTATGAAGTCCTTTACCCTATGCAGTACCAGCGAATTGATGCAACGATTTTATTGTGAATTGTCCAAAGGAGGCGATCAGATTACCAAGACAGAAGCCTTGAGAAATGTGCAATTAAGTCTATTAAGAAAGCAAAAATCTGGAAATTGCGGAAATAACTTAATAGATGACTATTCCCATCCCTATCATTGGGTATCCTTCATTCTAATCGGTAATGGTCTATGATTCTCTTGCAAATCTAACTTAATCCAAAATCGAACCATAAAGTTATCCTTGCCGCTTGACAAAAATTTATAAGGTAATAGATAATGGGAGTTTGTGTGAACTTTAGCTATCTAAAATACTCTTGGCTAACGTTATCGTTATCGGCGCGCAGTGGGGCGACGAAGGAAAAGGAAAGATTACTGACCTTCTCAGTCGATCAGCAGATGTGGTAGTCCGTCCTCAAGGGGGCGCAAATGCAGGCCACACCATTGTCGTGCAAAATCAAACCTTTAAACTGCATCTCATTCCCTCTGGTATTCTTTACCCCGAAACGGAATGTATTATCGGTTCAGGTACGGTAATAGACCCCAAAATTCTCCTAGAAGAATTGGGGCAACTTCATGCTTTAGGCATTAAAACCGACAACCTGTTTATCTCTCAAACGGCTCATGTGACGATGCCCTACCATCCTATCATTGACAAGGCATCAGAAGAACGACGAGGTCGCTTTAAAATCGGCACCACGGGACGAGGTATTGGACCAACCTATGCTGATAAGTCCGAACGAACGGGCATCCGTATGATCGATCTAATGGATGAGGTCGATTTACGAGAAAAAATCGAATGGACAATCCGCTATAAAAATGTCATTTTAGAAAATCTTTATGACTTACCGCCCCTCGATCCTGAACAAGTGATTAGGGACTACCTCGCCTATGCAGAACAATTACGATCTCATGTGGTGGACAGTTCCCTAAAAATTGCTGAAGCGGTTCAACAGCGCAAAAACATCCTGTTTGAGGGGGCGCAAGGTACATTACTTGACCTTGACCATGGAACTTACCCCTATGTTACCTCCTCTAATCCGATCGCCGGCGGAGCTTGTGTCGGCTCAGGGGTAGGCCCGACAATCATTGATCGGGTGATTGGGGTGGCAAAAGCTTATACTACAAGGGTTGGAGAAGGCCCTTTTCCGACGGAATTAAATGGAAACGTCGGTCAAATTCTGTGCGATCGCGGGGCTGAATTTGGGACAACCACCGGTCGTCGTCGCCGTTGTGGCTGGTTTGACGCAGTAATTGGGCGTTATGCGGTGAGAATTAATGGATTAGATTGTCTTGCCATTACAAAACTCGACGTTTTGGATGAATTAGACGAAATAAAGGTCTGTGTCGCTTACGAAATAGAGGGGCAAACCTGTCACCATTTCCCGAACAATGCTCATCAATTTGCCCGTTGTCAACCGATTTACAAAACCTTATCGGGTTGGAAGCAAGTTACCACCCAATGTCGTCACCTCGAAGACCTACCCAAAGAAGCTTTAAACTATTTGAAGTATTTGGCGGAATTGATGAAAGTTCCCATTGCGATCGTCTCATTAGGGGCGAGTCGGGAACAAACGATCATTGTCGAAGACCCGATTCATGGGCCGAAACGGGCGTTATTGGACGCAGGTGGTAGTCCGATTCAGTAAGGGTGAGGTAAGCTCGCTTGTAAAGCTGTAATTGGTTTAACTTTAACTCAAAAACGAAGGATTAACGATTATGACTACGACAATTGAATGTAAAACCCGTCCTGACGGCATTAAACCCAATGCCTTACGTCGTGAAGGGTTAATTCCAGCTAATTTATACGGTCATCAAGGAGCAGAATCGGTCTCTTTAACCGTTGCAGAAAAGGATGCTTTGCTTCTATTACGTAAAGTGTCTATTAACGATACCGTAATTGATGTCAATATCCCTGACTTGTCTTGGCAGGGTAAGGCGGTGATTAGAGAAGCTCAAATTCATCCTTGGAAGAAAGAACTCTATCATCTCAGTTTTTTCCATGTGAAGGAATAAAATACGCTTTTTTAGCTTATTTCAACAGCGATCGTTAGGGGTTATCCTCAAAAGGCGATCGCTCTTTTTGGGTTAAATTTAGAGAGGAAAGTCGTTTAAAAGTAAAATCATTAAAATAGGTCAATTATTCGGATTTAATCCAATGATATAGAAGGTCTATTCAACTAATGGAATATATTCTTACGCAAAAATTGGCTTTTTTAGAGCATAATCTAAGTATTTATCCTCTTTTTACTTTGTCCTTGACAGCAGAAGAACGCAATCGCAGTCGTTATCGTTGGGAGATGCCAAATCAAGATGTGATTTTTCTGCAATTGCCGAGGGGAACGATTTTAAGAGATGGAGACTTGTTACAGGCAGAAACGCAGGAAATTATCCAAATTTTAGCAAAACCTGAACCTGTTTTCACGATCACTGCCCAAAATTCCCTCGATTTGCTACGGGTAGCTTATCATTTGGGCAATCGTCATGTTGCTTTAGACATTCATCCGTTTTATTTGCGGTTATCCCCTGATCCGGTTTTAAAAAAAATGTTAAAACAATTTAAGGTTAATATAACCGAAGAAATAGCTCCTTTTCAACCCGAAACAGGTGCATATCACCATCATTAATTGACAGATGCTTTAATATGATTCGTCTATGGGAAGTTCCCACCGAAACCTTCTTAGCAACGACTGGATTATATCCTTTTGCAGTATGCAGTATTAACGTGAGTTCGACAATCAGAAAATCTACGAGTCTTCTTTATTTAATTTTTTTGTGCAGGGGGTTTGGGGGGCTAGTCCCCCAATCAAGAATTTGTTTTCCTTTTCCTAATCCCAATGAGAATGGACAAAAAATTGAGATAATTGCCCTCGTCGAACTCACGTGTATTAAGTCAATTAAAAATTTAGGGATGGGAATGATCACAACCTTAACGATTATGCGATTTTTCCGAATTAAAAGATGGTTTAAGGAGTGATCGCTGGTACGATCTTGAAAATGAGGTATTTCTGCTGAAATTAGTGCGGTTGTTAATACTTTACTTTCATCCGTCAATTTGATGGCTTTAATCCCATTATTTCTGGAGACAATTATAAAATTTCTTCTCTTTCCTGAATCCGTTTTAAAGGGAAAGCTTGCACCTCAGAATCAGGTAAAACCACCACTTCTTTTTCTTTTTCAGTTTTAGGCATTAAAATAGGTAAGACTTCGGGTTGATCTAACCAACAACTTGCTATGGGTAAGGTATGTTCTAAATCTTCTAGTAAGCGAGGAATCACCATAACGGCGTGAAGTTCGCCAATTTTATCGGCTTCTTGCATCCCTGCTTCAATTGCCACTGCTACATTCGCTACTGATCCTCGAATGATCGCTGTACACAATCCATCACCAATGGTTTCATAGGAAGATAACTGCACATCTGCTGATTTTAGCATCGCATCTGCCGCTCCGACCATTGCCGGAAACCCTCGTGTTTCTAGTAAGCCGATGGAATTATTGCTCAAACGACTATAGCCTCTTTGTTGTCGAGCAATTTCAACCAAATGACTGCCAATTGGGAAAATAGCTTCTAAATTCGGCATCGGACGGGGAATAATTAACTTAGAGATTAATTGTCCAAATTGTTCTGCTGTTCTTGCCCCTTCTTCGACTGCTAATCGTACATTCGCCACATTACCGCGAACGACAGCAGTACAGTAACCACTGCCAATTTTTTCATATCCGACAAGGGTAACATCGGCAGATTTAAGCATCATATCAGCCGTTCCGACGATAGCAGGGTAACTTCTCGTAGAGACTAAACCTAGCGCACTATCACTAGGGTTTTGATGTCGTTTGATGCGTTGGGTTTCGGTAACAGGGGTTTGACGAAGATCAAGTTGGGACATGGAATTAAAACTTTCCCTTGTGGTAACCAGAATTTAATCAATGGGTGACGTTCTCTCTAGTCTATCGTAAATATCGTCTTTGGATTTTGAATTTTGGATTTTGTGCGATTTTTGATTAAACAATTAGTTGATAAAACAGCCCACTTAAAATAATGATACAAAGATGTTGAGGTAAAAGGAACTTAAAGGGTTGTTTGGCAATTTTTTGCGTAATTATTATGCTAGAAATGACGCCAACAATTAAAGTCGTTCCTTGTAAGAAAGCAATGACAGCAGGATGGGCAATAATGATAGGCATTCCTTCCCCAGAAACGCCAAACGTTGCGAGGGTAACAGGGATAATTTTTCCGGCTTCTCCTAACCCCAATTGGAGGTAATAAGCTAAGTTTCCGGCTAAAACAAGAGGGAGATAACCATAGGCTAACTCAACAAAAGAACGGGATTTAAGAGAGGAAAAAGTATTAAAGGCAAATTGACTAATTTTGAAAGCAAGGAAAGGTAATAGTGCGGGGACACTTAAAAGTAAAATGGATACAAGGGAATGCAGGCTAAAATTTTCTAAGTTAAAATTTAATTTTAGTAAGTGACTTAGTTGAGGAAGAGAGTGTAAAAAGACCAGATTTAAAAGTAAAAATAAAAGAGCAACTTCATACGCTCTCGGTTGATGGGTTGTCCAAAGTTCAATGGCCGGAGGACGTAAATTAAATTGAACAGAACGATGGGGACAAGCTTTTAAACAGGTCATACATAAAACACAATCTCGATTGTCTTCTAATTGAGCAGGATGGGAATATAAAGGACAACCTCCTGTTTCTAAACCTTCTCCTTTTTTAGGGCCTCCTTTATAACATTGATAGGTGTTACATTCTGCTGAACAAGTCCCCTGTTGCGCTCTTAATTCAGTCATTGATAGTTTAGCAAACATTCCGTTCATGCCCCCAATCGGACATAAATAACGACACCAAAACCGTCTTTCAAAGATAGCCGAAAAAATCATTGCGCCTGCCGTGATTAATAATAATAAACAAGCTGAAAGATAAGCTGTATTGGGTAAATTCCAAAGTTCTTCCCACAGTAAAATTAAAACAAATAAACCAAACAAAAACCATCCTCCCCATTTTTCTGCTGACTGTCTTGGCCATTTTTTGAGTTGACGGGGCCATAACCATAGTGATAATTTTTGAGTGATTTCACCATAGATCATAAAAGGACAAAAAGCGCACCAAATACGACCTAAAAAAGGGAATAAAATTAAGCAAATTGGCCACCACCAAGCCCAAAAAAGATTAAGGGCAAAATTCTCTGAACGATCTTGAGGGGCAAGGAATAAAATACCAACAATTAGAGCAAAAACGAAGGCAGTAAAACCATAATTAATCCGATCGGGATACCATGGACTTCGTAAAAATTTTCGCAAAGCGGTATATTGATTTAATAAATTGACTCGAAATTGTTGTTTTCTGCCCTGAGAAGGCCAGAGAACTTCTTCTGTAATCTCAGCACATCCTTCTAATTGGGTAATTGCCCTTTCAACTAAGCTTTCTAATTCTCTTAAGTTGTTAGGAAAATCGTAGGCTTGTAAGCGACGTAAGGCTTCAGCGGTTAAAGGGGATTTGCGCCGTTTTTGTTGACGACAAATCAAATTAGCATAATAGTTGACATAATCTGCGATATCTGCTTTACGAACCCTTAAAGGAGGCACTTTGATCGATTGTTCTATTCCTTGATCGATGGCTTTAATAATCTTTTCTGAAATGAGAATAATTCGGGCTTGATTTATTTTGGGAGGGGATAAATTGGTGTCCGAACGACTGACAGGCGTGTAGGTGTTATGAATTAATAATTCAGCAAGGGGTTGATAAAGTTCGGAGGGAAGTTCTTGAATATTATTAAGGATTAACGTGCCTTGTCCTACGGCTTCTAATAAACCCATTTTACCCCCAACTCTGCCCCATAAATCGGCTCCGCTCACTTGTAAAGTGGCACAATTAATTTTGACAATTGGTTGACGACGGTAAGAAGAATTAAAATGAACTAAGGAGGCAATATTATCTTTTTCTAAGCCCGGTTCTCCAAAAATTAAGACAGGTTTGCGATTTTCTGACGCTTCTTTAATTTGCGATCGCAGTCGCATTGCATAGCGACTTTTCCCAATGACTCCCCGCTTCACTTTCGGGACAAGATAGGGGCGCAAAATGGTTTGTCTTTGTTGTTCAAAGATTAATTCGGCACTCACTTTTTCTAATCTTTCGCTGAGGACGCCAGAGAAGGCTTGCGTGATTTCTGGATATTGTTCTAGTACGATTTGAAATTGCGTGGCAGGGATAAACCAAACTTCACAGTCTTCAGTCGTAATCAATGTTTGACGGACGGGTTGATTCAGAATTAATGCCTGTAGATTAATAACTGTTCCCACCGTGAATTGGGTGGATTGAGGATTGATTAAATATCCCTTTCGCAAAATATAAAGTCCCGTCGGTGGCGTGTCGGCTTCCGTTACCGTATAATTAGGCGGATAACACTGTTCTTCTAAAAACGGTTCTATTCCTTGAAGGGTTTCATCACTTAATAAATTAAGTGCCGTTCGCTCTTTAAGCCATGTGGTTAAATCAGACATGATTTTTAATGCTCAAATACATTATTTAAAATTTTCTGAGTGCTGTTATCTGTTTCCTGTCTTCACTCGAATCGCTAAAGTTCACAATAAGTCTAATGATCGAATGGATTAACTTAAGCGTCCCTGCTTTTTTACTGTTGCTTATTATCCTAGCAGCGATCGCTTTTAGTCGAGCTAAATAATCCCTAATCACTTTGTTAAATCTAGCTAATATTTAAGATTTGTTTATGATTCATTGATGCCCCCTTGCTTAATAATAGTGCTTTGAACCCTCAACGACTCATAAGGATCAGTGTATGTCAGATTGGCAGGAAATTAGTGGCAATATTACCGCTCCCAAGGGATATCGAGCGGCAGGGATTACGGCAGGTCTTAAACCCTCTGGTTTACCCGATTTGGCCCTGATTATTTCAGATATCGATGCAATTGCGGCAGGTGTCTTCACCACCACTGAAGTGCGGGCGGCTTGTGTAGATTATTGTCGCCAACGTCTGCAACAAAAAGCCAGTAGTCGCGCTATTCTAATCAATTCTGGACAGGCGAATGCCGCCACCGGAGAACTCGGTTGGCAAGATGCTCTCGAATGCGCTCAATTAACGGCTCAATCTCTTAATATTTCTCCTGAAGATGTACTTTTAGCGTCAACAGGGGTTATTGGTCAACGAATAAAGATGGAGTCCATGCGGACGGGTATTGCTCAAGCTGTAACTGCCCTTTCTTCAAGTGCCGGAGATCAGGCTTCCCGTGCCATCATGACAACGGATTTAGTTCCCAAAACCATCGCCCTTGAAACGATGATTGAAGATCGTCCTGTACGAATTGGGGGAATTTGCAAGGGATCGGGGATGATTCACCCTAATATGGCAACCATGCTCGGTTTTATTACCTGTGATGCCTTAGTTTCTACTACATTATGGCAACAGATGTTAAAGCGGGCAGTGGATAAAAGTTTTAATCAAATTACAGTAGATGGGGACACCAGTACCAATGACACCATTATTGCCTTAGCTAATGGACAATCGCGTACGACAGCGATTACGGAGAGGGGTAAGGCGGCAGAAACCTTAGAAGGAATGTTAACGGCGGTTTGTCAACATTTAGCGAAAGCGATCGCCAGAGATGGGGAAGGAGCAACCTGTTTAGTGGAAATTCAAGTTACAGGTACGGTGGATGATGAAGCCGCTCGACGCATTGCCCGCACGATTGCAGGATCTTCTTTAGTAAAATCGGCGATTTTTGGGCGAGATCCCAACTGGGGACGGATTGCCGCCGCCGCCGGCAGAGCAGGGGTATCTTTCCATCAGGAAGCGTTACAAGTGAAGTTGGGGGATTTTCTGATGATGGATAATGGTCAACCCTTAGGCTTTGATCGGGCAAAAGCCAGTGAATATATGAAAAAAGCGGCAGAAGGAGCTTATTTAAAGAAAGATACTGTATTAATTTCTGTCTGTGTCGGCAATGGTTCAGGTCATGGTGTCGCTTGGGGCTGTGATCTCAGTTATGATTATGTCAAGATTAACGCGGAATACACCACTTAAGAAACATGAGGGTAATCGGTAGAGAAATGTCTCTACAGGGGATGAGTTAAGGCAAAGGCTACTACTACCCCCCCCACAACCAATTACCTAAAGGAGACGCCAAAAACGACGGATAGAGTTCCCCTGACCGTCCAAATTCGATTAAACGAACACCATGATAACTAAATAGTAATAAGAAAAAAAACAATTGGACTTTTATATTTTGAATTCGTTTTTGATAAAAACAAGGTATTTTTTGATTTGTCAATAATTCTAAGCTCAAATGTAAACCAATACCCAAAAATGCAACCCCTAAAAAAGGGCCGAATACATGGTAAGCGATCGCTGTTTCTAAGTCTCCCATTCCAGTTGCCATCAATGATCGGGTTAATCCCCACGCAGGACAAGGGATTCCTGTATATCTTAAAAGCGGACAATCTAAAAAAGGGATGCTTATGCCTAAATTAAGCATAAAAGTGATAATAATTGCTCCTAAAGTAATTAGTACCCCCCAATATCGTTGTTTTCTTTCTTGAGTGGTTAACACGTGATGAACTCCTAACGGCGAAATAAATCTCGACCAAAACAGCTTAGATATATGATGATTGCTCCTAATTGTTGAAAGGCAATTAATTCTGCTGTCTTAAGCCCAAAATTAGCTGAGGATATCGAATAAACTGCCATTGATCCCCCTGCTAAAATAGCAATCAAGATCAAAAAAATGGGTTTGTTGAGATTAATCGAAAACATTTAACCAAAAGCAAGATAAGCTAAAACGAGAAAATTGATACAAGGAATCACACAGAGCAACAGTAACCAAGGCGATTTACCCAATTTTTGACAAATTTTGCTCCAAGCTTTGATAAACATAAAGATAGCGATAATATTAATACAGGGAATAAAGAGTAAAATCGTCCAAAGAATTGGATTTTCTTCATCTCCTGCCACAAGGGTAATATAAAATCCTAAAATGGGAATCCATGCAAACCAAGCCCTTTCAACATTTAACTTTTTAAAGATTGTCCATGCAAAATAAGCCATGATTAGATAACCGAGCAAGGAACCTGTATTGGTTACAGGACGATGTCTGTCAAATTGTTCCAATTGCTGGATTTGATTAGGCGTTAAATTGAGAGAGAATTGAGCAAAAATCAGAAAAAAAAGGTGACTGATGGCGGGTAAAATTGCTGAATTTGGCATGGTTTATCTTAAAATTCTGTATATTTTCGATTTCAGCATAGACTAATTTTTATATCGTACATCTCTGGGTGCAACCCGATCAACCATGTATCTTTTTGGGCGCAAACCGCTCAATCATGGATCTTTTTGGGTGCATTGGGCGCAACCCGCTCAATCATGGATCTTTTTGGGTGCATTGGGCGTAAACCTTGCGCCCCTATCAATATTGTTACAATTCTTAACTTAACTCGTATGTAATAATATCCAACGCTTAAGGCATAGACCCGAACTTTTACCTACGCAATAATCTTGACAAATAAGAAATCCTCTCGTAACATACATTTGATAGATTTTACTTACACAATTACTACTCTGAAATACAAGGTCAAAAAATGATTCATTCCTTATCTTTTCTTAGGATCAGCTACCCAAAGTGGACATCTTCTCTTCCTTTAGCCGCCATTTGTCTCGTTTTAAGTGCAGGTGCCGCTCAGTCAGCGATTATTGATCTCGGTTTTGCCCTCGATGAATCGGGCAGTGTGGGTTCCAATAACTACAATCTTGTTAAACAGGGTTTAGCAAATGCCCTCGACTTGATCCCACTGACAGGGATTAATCAATATCGAGTTTCGGTTGTATCGTTTGATTCTTCTGCTAGCACGATTGTTAGCCCGACGATTCTGGATGCCAGTACACTAGCAGGCGTAAAAGCCGCCATTATCAATGATCCTTACAGCGGAGGCAACACTAACATCGGTTCGGGTGTTGCCTTGCTGACGTCCTTAGTTTCCGGTGTGGGTTTCGGGGATAGCAGTTTGATCAATATTACAACGGATGGTTTTTCTAGCGGCGATCCAGTTGCTGTCAGAAACACGGCAGTTACGGCTGGTTGGGATAGTATTAGTGCTGAAGCGATTGGTAATTTTAACCAAAGCTATCTCAATGCCGTTGTTTATCCTCAACCTGCTTTTTCAACCAATAATCCTAACAATTTGCCCAATCCCCTTGAGCGCGGTTTTATCGTTCAGTTAGCCGGTTTCGATGAGTACCAAGGAGCGATCGCCGCTAAGGTTCAACGAATTGTTACTCCCCCCAATCCTAATCCGCAGGATGTTCCCGAATCTTCCTCCCTCGTTGGCATTATTAGTATGTGTGCGTTAAGCTTCGGGCTAAAACGTCGAAAAACCGATTCATAATTTAGATATTAATCATCTTGAAGCAAAATGGGAGGAATGCTGAGCCTCCTTTTTTTGGCAGAATGTGATCCATGTCAACGACAAAATTCGAAATGAGGAGGGATTCAGAAGTGGGATATGATCGACAGAAGATGACCCGTTCAGTACATTGAGAAGATATGAACTTAGTTACCCTCGAAAATTTTTTAGATAATACTTCATTTTTAGTCTTATTTGTGACAATGCTTATTTATTGGGCAGGTGCTGCCTTTCCAAATCTGGCTTACTTACCCAAGCTCGGTACAACAGGCGTAGGCATTGCTAATCTTTCTATTGCTGGGTTATTAGTTGCCCGATGGATAGAAGCTGGATATTTTCCCATTAGTAACCTTTATGAATCTCTTTTCTTCCTTGCATGGGGGATTACGGCAGTTCATCTTATTGCCGAGAAAATGAGTGGTAGTCGCTTAGTAGGGACGGTAACAACGCCAGTTGCGATGGGAATTACGGCTTTTGCGGCGTTAACCTTGCCTTCTGATATGCAAAGCTCTGCTCCTCTTGTTCCTGCCTTAAAATCAAACTGGTTAATGATGCACGTTAGCGTAATGATGCTGAGTTATGCCGCCTTAATGGTGGGTTCTCTTTTAGCGATCGCTTTTTTGATCGTCACCAGAGGTCAAACGGTGGAATTACGGGGCAGTTCAGTCGGAACCGGCAGTTATCGCCTTCAGAGGTATTCTAGCACTCCCGAATCTTCCTTCTCGTCTCCTGACGAGGCTTTTTCTACGGTGAATGATAACAACGGTGGGGGCAATGTTGCAGTTTTAAACGGCAAGAAAACAGAAAAATTAGCGCAAGTGGTGGAATTATCACCTCAAAAGTTAACATTAGCGGAAACGCTTGATAATATTAGCTACCGTATCATTGGTCTTGGATTTCCTCTGTTAACCATTGGTATCATTGCCGGAGGGGTATGGGCGAATGAAGCATGGGGGTCTTATTGGAGTTGGGATCCCAAAGAAACGTGGGCATTAATCACATGGTTAGTGTTTGCCGCCTATCTTCACGCTCGTATTACCAAAGGATGGCAAGGGCGTAAACCGGCGATTTTAGCGGCTAGTGGCTTTGTCGTCGTCTGGGTTTGCTATTTAGGTGTAAATTTGCTTGGAAAGGGTTTACATTCCTATGGTTGGTTTTTTTAAACAAGTAGGAGGCAGAAGAGAAGCGTTTGAGTTACCGTCAGAATTAGGCTAGATTCTTCGTTTTTTCTGCTGATTACCTTTTATATCCTGCTTTCTTTAACGGGCACATGGAAACTATCAAAAATAACCCAAAATCGAATTGACTGACTGGACGTTACTGCATGCTTTGATTCATACTACCCTGCGTCAACGAGTCTTGTTACCCAAGCAGACTTCTGTCTTAGTTGCTGTATCTGGAGGGCAAGATTCTCTCTGCTTACTTAAGTTATTGGCTGATTTACAGTCAAAATGGGGATGGAAGCTAGGGGTTGCCCATTGTGATCACGGTTGGCAATGGGATGCTGGAATGGCGGATCACGTTAAAAAAGTGTCTGACAGCTTCCGAATACCGTTTTACGTCAAAAATGCTATTGGTCTCAAAGAAAAAGAGGCAGAAGCTCGAAAATGGCGTTATCAGGCGTTAATTGAGATGGCAATGGAGGGAGCATTTCAAGCAGTGGCAGTGGCTCATACCCAAAGCGATCGCAGTGAAACGCTCCTTTATAATTTAATTAGGGGATCGGGGATGGACGGAATGCAAGCTTTAACGTGGCATCGACCGTTAACTCCTGATATTAGCTTAGTTCGCCCTTTATTAGCGGTTTCTCGTCAGCAAACTTGGGAATTTTGTCAGCAGTTTCAGTTACCAATTTGGGAAGATAGGGTAAATCATGATTTAAAATATGCTCGAAATCGTCTTAGAAAAGAAGTAATTCCCTATGTGAAAACTCACCTAAATCCTCAAGTGGAAACAGTTTTGAATCAAACGGCGGAAATTTTGCAGGCAGAAGTTGAATATTTAGAATTAATCGCTTCTCAAGGGTTAGTTAAGGTACTCTCAAAGGATGAAAAAAGATTGAATCGAACGTTATTAAAAAACGTCCCTTTAGCGATACAACGGCGAATAATACGCCAATTTTTAGGACAGTATTTAGCCAAGAAACCCAATTTTGAGCAAATTGAAGCGGTAGTGAATTTAATTTTTGCTCCGAATCGAAGTAAGACGTCTTCTTTGAGCGGTAATATAGTAGTTGAAGTTCAAGGAGAATGGATTTTAATAGTGAGTCGTTAAGAGCTTATTTACAGGTCTGCACAATTTCTAATCAATTACTGATTCTACACTCCATAGCATCACAAATAGCCGCATTAATGGGTATCATCAGGTAAATATTCAGGATTAAGAATATCTTATTCAGACCCAGTGAAGGGGTGGTTCTTCAGTTTTATAGGGTAAAGCTTATAATCTTTACAGGAGGCTAGTTGCGAGAATCATTTTGCCAAACCTTAATAATCCCCATCACGCATTTGACGCTATGACGATAAATCAATCTCAATACAATTATAAAGTCGGCGGAAGCTTATCGTTTAATCACCCGACTTATGTGAAAAGAAGTGCAGATAAAAACCTTTTAAACGCATTAGAACAAGGTAAATTCTGTTATGTTTTCAACTGTCGTCAGATGGGAAAATCGAGTTTAAGAGTGCAAGCCATGCACCAATTACAAGAAAAAAGAATGGCCTGTACTTCAGTTGATATTAGCAGTTTAGGCAGTGATATTAGTCAATCTCAGTGGTATGGAGGTTTAATTTCTCAGTTGTTTTTAGGCTTGAATTTAGTGGGTAAAATAAATCTCAAAGCTTGGCTCAAAGAACGAGAAGAAGTCTCTCCTATTCAAAAATTAAGAGACTTTTTAGAAGAGGTTATCTTAGAATATTGTTTTCAAGAAAAGATTTTTATTTTTATCGATGAAATTGATAAAGTTTTAAGCTTACCGTTTTCTTCAGACGATTTTTTTACCTTAATTCGTTATTGTTATAATCAACGAGCAGAAGATGAACGTTATTATCGTTTAACCTTTGCCTTATTTGGGGTTGCTACGCCTTCTGATTTGATTCGGGATAAAACTCAAACGCCTTTTAATATTGGAACAGCCATTGAATTAACGGGATTTACCTTATCAGAAACTGAACCTCTAGAACAGGGATTGTTTTCTCTTTTAGATCACCCTAAAAGGGTTTTGCAAGAAATTTTGTATTGGACGGGAGGCCAACCTTTTTTGACGCAAAAGGTCTGTGATTTATTGTTAAGTCATAAACAAAATATTTTGCCAAATGATGAAAAAAAATTTATTGAAAAAATGATTCAAAAAAATATTATTAATCATTGGGAATCTCAAGATGAGCCTGTTCACCTAAGAACCATTCGAGATCGCTTATTTCGACTGGAGCAAAAAGCAGGGAGATTATTAGGAATTTATCAACATATTTTACAGGAAGGATTTATTAAAGCAGACGATAGCCCCGAACAAACCGAATTAAGACTATCGGGGTTAGTGGTTAAACAACAAGATAACCTCGTTCCTTATAATCAAATTTATCAGAGTGTTTTTAACCTAAATTGGGTTAATCAACAATTAGAAAAAATTCGTCCTTATTCTGAAGCCATTGATGCTTGGATTGCCTCAAACTGTCAGGATAGATCCCGTTTATTGCGGGGAAATGCCTTACAAGATGCCTTATTTTGGTCAAAGGACAAAAATTTAAGTTCTGTTGATTATCGCTTTTTAAATGATAGTCAAACCTTAGAAAGAAGAGATATTGATCAAAGTAATGAAATTTTAGCAGAAGCCAATCGTAAAGCGAAACGATTTATTAGAATTAGTTATATTTTAGGGATTAGTTTTCTTCTTCTTTCTTTGGTAAGTTTTTTTGGGGCAGAACGAAAAGCAAGAATTTCCCAAAGAGGAACAGAAATTCAGACAGAAGCAAATAATTCTCTAGAAAATTTTCAATTCAATCAAATCAATAGCCTAATTTCTGCTTTGCAAGCTGGAAACGACCTAAAATCCTTAGTGAGTCCCGACCTTACCTTAGAAGATTATCCGACGACAACGCCTATTTTGGCACTACAGCAAATTTTAAATAATATTAAACTAAGAAATAATATAGAAGCTCATCAAGATACTATCACCGCCATCAGTCTCCGTCCCGACGGTCAAATTTTTGCGACAACGGCTTGGGATGGCAGTGTGAAGTTATGGCATCAGCAAGGTCGTCTTCAGGGTATTTTGACGCAAACCCCTAACTTGCTTTATGATGTCACCTTTAGTCCCACGGGTCAAACCTTGGCGATTGCCTCGGATGATGGCACAGCAAAGTTATATGATTTGTCAGGGAAGTTATTAAGAACCTTTAAAGGGCATCAAAAAGCGGTTTATCGCCTATCTTTTAGTCCAGATGCTCAATTATTGGCGACAGCGTCCCAAGACCAAACTGCGAGAATCTGGAATTTAGCAGGGGAAACGATTGCCCTATTACAAGGTCATACAAAATCAGTGGATGATGCGGTTTTTAGTGCGGATGGAAAACAGATCGCCACCGCTTCGAGGGATGGAACTGCAAGATTATGGGATTTAAACGGCAAATTACTGGCGACTTTTAGCGCAAATAACACCCCTTTATACAGTGTTGCCTTGCATCCCAACGGTGAAAAAATTGCGGCCGCCGCTAAAGATGGAACGGTGAAAGTATGGACGATCCGAACAAAGCAATTACAAACTTTACAAGGCCACCAAAAGTCTGTCTTTCGAGTTCGCTTTAGTGCTGATGGAAATTATCTGGTTTCAGCATCCAGTGACGGAACAGCTAGAATTTGGGATAATAAGGGTCATGCTGTTGCCATTTTATCGGTTAGTCAAGAACCGGTTAGTGATGTCGTGATACGAGAACAACAAGTGTTTACTGTTTCTCAAGATGGATTAGTGAAGCAGTGGGATTTAGGGACACCCTCGCAAAATGAAGTCTCAACGGTTAATCGTCGTGTTACTGACGGGACAATGAATGCAGCTCAAGGGATGATAGCCATGGCGACGGAAGGTGGAAATCTTTCCCTCTGGGACGAAAAAGGTCAATTTTTGCGACAATGGGAAACAGACCATAGTTGGATTTATGATCTCCGCTTTAGTCAAGAGGGGAAAATACTAGCGTCAGCCGCTGGAGATGGCATCACTCAGTTATGGGATCTAAAAGGTCGAGAAATTGCTAAATTTGCCGGCAATGGGTCGAGGGTTTACGGAGTCGATATGAGTCCTGATGGACAATTATTAGCGATCGCGGCCAAAGATGGCAAGGTATGGATCGAGAATATTCAATCTCAACAAACATTACAAGTGATTAATGCTCATGATGACCGTGTGTACGGCGTAGCTTTTGACCCCAAAGGAGCGAGAATTGCCACAGTTTCCCAAGATAAAACGGGTAAAATCTGGGATTTACAAGGGAATTTACAGACCGAATTAAGCGGCCACGATGATATTGTTACGCAAGTTCAGTTTAGTCCCGATGGTCAGTTGGTATTGACCGCCTCACGGGATGGTACCGCTAAATTATGGGATTTAGAAGGAAAATTAGTCAAAACCTTACAAGGGGATTTGTTTCCGGTATCTTCCATTCAGTTTAGTCCTGATGGTCAACAGATTGCCACGGGGTCAAGTGATGGAACGACTCGATTATGGGACATTAAAGGGAATTTACGAGGCGAGTACAAGGATAAGGATAAGGAAATTATCGACATTGCGTTTCGTCCTCACGGTCAACAAATGATGACGATTAACAGTAATGGCACTATTAAACGATGGCCAGTGGAAGGAGAATATGAACATCTTACAGAACTTTTACAGCAGGGATGTAACTGGTTACAAGATTATTTGGTTACCCATCCTGAAAAACAAGAAATATTGCCTTTTTGTGGGAAATTAGGCGTAAGTCAACCGTAAAGTTATCGTTATAATTAATCCGCCTCTCAGATCTTTTTGTACTTTCTGAAATCTAAAACTGATAATCGGAATCGATAATATTAGTTAAGGAAAAAGGAGATTCAGCAGGAAACATTGAGGAAGGGAGATCATATTTCTGAATAATTTTTTGAACTGTTTTTTGATATCCCTCTAAGAAAAAGGACTCTAATTCTTGTCTCAAACTGGGGCTATCTTCTAAAACGAAGATCAGTTTTTCTCGCTGTTCTATCACCGTGTTGCGCCACCCTCTGGCATTATAATCTAAGGTAGATTGCCAGTATTTTAACCTGAGAAGATGTTTAATAATCGTAATCAGACGGGTTTTAATTTCTCTTTTTTCACTTCTACCCATCGCTTCAATTTCTTCAATTAAATTCTCTAAATCTATGGACTCAAACTGCTTTTTTTTGAGTAAATTAGCAGTGGTTTCTAACCAAGCATAAAAATCTTGTTCATAAAATGATTTTGATTTAACTAAAGGGTTAGGTACAGTCATTGTTATATCTCAATAATTGCCAATGGGAGAAAGATGAATTCTCTAGAAAATAATCATTCTTGGTTCAATCTTCCTCTGCCTTTCAGCTCCTACTTTTGTTAAGCTTGTCCGACCTTTTCGGTACTTCCTGCCTGATTATTCCCCGTAATTGCTTGAAATTTCGCATCGCCAATCGCTGATTGAACTGCACCTTCTAATTCGTGCATCATATTTTGGTTCAATTCAAAAGCATAATTGGCTTCATCAACGATTTTTTGCGCCATCGCTTCATCCACGGGAAGTCCATTTAAGGTATCTCGATATTGCATTTTGAAAGTTTTTTGAGCATCAAAATCAGGAAATTCTGTGAATTCATAAAATTTTGTGCCGACTCCTTCAGGTAAGTCCATCGCAGAACGGATAATCCGCTTTAACCCCTGTCCTCCCGATAAATCCCCTAAGTAACGAACATAAGCATGAGAAACCAGTAATTCGGGTTGGGTATCTGATAGGGTTTTAAGGCGTTCGACATAGGTTTTACCCGTTTCAGAGGGTTGAATGATATCTTGCCAATTATCCCCATAATAATGGGCTAAATCTTGCGCTAATTGGTCTTTTCGGTTCAATTGAGGGAAATAAATCTGACCAGCAACGGGATGGTCTTGATGGCGTGCTAATTCGGCTTCTAGGGTAGAATAAACAAAGTAAAAATTAGCCAAAAGCTGACGAAAAGGGTCGGGTTCGACGATTCCCTTGAGAAAACACTTCATAAAAGCCGTATTTTCGGCCATTGTGTGAGATTTTGCTGTTCCTGTCCGTAATTGTGTTGCTAAGTCGTTACTCATAAAGGTAGAAAGTAGAGGGTAAGATTCAGGTAGGGTGGCTAAAGGGTAGAATGACCGAAACGAATCATGGTACCCCGCCCATAGTAAAACTTTTACGATCTTAACTGAAATTCAGCCAATCTTGGGGTTTGAGGAACGTATCATAAAGTTGTGCTTCCCGTGTCCCCGCTTTGGGATGATAGTTATATTGCCAACGAACGAGAGGGGGTAAAGACATGAGAATGGATTCCGTTCTTCCATTGGTTTGAAGTCCAAAAATCGTCCCACGGTCATAAACTAAATTAAACTCTACATAGCGTCCCCGTCGATAGAGTTGGAAATTTCGCTCTTGTTCACCGTATTCGGTCTCTTGACGCTTCTCTGCAAGGGGAACATAACTGGGTAAAAAAGCCTTACCGCAACTTTGCGCAAAAGCAAATAATTCTTCCCATGTTTGGCGAACGTTGCCAACTTTCTCACTATATTTTGCCGCTTCGCCATCAGGATTTGTTCCTCGATACAAACGGCCATTGCCATCTTGATAATCAAAGAAAATGCCACCTACGCCACGGGTTTCTTGACGGTGTTTAAGGTAGAAATATTCGTCACACCACCGCTTAAAAGCGGGATAATATTCACTATGATGGCGATCACAAGCGTCTTTAAGGGTTTGGTGAAAATGCTTAACATCCTCCACAAAGGGATAATAAGGGGTCAAATCAATGCCCCCCCCAAACCACCAGACTGGACCTGCCTCAAAATAGCGATAATTGAGGTGAACTGTCGGAATATAAGGATTACAGGGATGCAGTACCATCGAGGTTCCCGTAGCAAAAAAGCGATGACCGGCCGCTTCCGGCCGTTGGGTTAAAATCGAAAGGGGTAAAGTATCTCCCCAAACTTCTGAAAAATTGACGCCACCTTGTTCAAAAACCCTGCCATTGCACATGACTCGACTGCGCCCTCCTCCCCCTTCTTCTCGTTCCCAATTGTCTTCCTGAAATTTTGCTTCTCCGTCTAATTGTTCTAATCCGGCGCAAATTTCATCTTGTAGGTCTAGCACCATCTTCTTGGCACGTTCTCTAGAATTTTCGGGAGGAAGGGTGTAGCGATTATCCGTGTCGGATTGAGAACTGGCAATCGTTGGACTCATTCGGTAAATCCTCGTTAACTCGTTAATTTGACTAAAATGCTGAGGTGATCATTTTTTATATTATCCCATAGGCGTTGATACCTCTGTCTCCTCTTTAAGAAGTGTAAAGATTGCTTTTTTAGGACATAATAAATTTAGGTAATTTTTTACTGTTCACCGATCACCGCCATGATTTCTGTGTGCAAAAAGAAGCGTTCCTTTACTAAAATCAAACGTTCCCGTTCTCAACCGATATGGCAAAGATGGGGACGTTATCTTTATCTACGAGCGGTACGATTAAGAGAAAACCCCAAAGTCATTGCTAGAGGGTTGGCAATGGGCGTTTTCGCCGGATGCTTTCCTCTATTTGGCTTACAAACCATTATTGGGGTTGCCCTGGCCTTTTTGGTAAAAGGGAGTAAATTAGCAGCAGCAGCAGGCACATGGATTAGTAATCCCTTAACCTATGTACCCCTCTTTGCTTTTAACTATAAAATCGGTCAATGGTTTTTAGGTCAACCTCCCTTATTTTTAGACCAAAATAATTTTAACCAAAACTGGGATTCTTGGTCAGAGTTAGCTAATTTAGGCACCGATTTTGGCATTACACTGTTTTGGGGCTCTTTTCTAGTGGGTTTAATTGCCAGTTGTCTCACTTATGGGGTCAGTTTGCGCCTATTAAGGCATCATAAAAGAGAAAAAAATTAATTGCTTTTATAATCACTTGTTAACTTAAAAAGACGAACCTCAAAATCGCACCCTAAAAATTAAATTATTCTATTTATAAATATCACCCGTTAAAACGTATTGACCTTTTCGAGAAGGGCTAACTGAATTAAATCTTCAATTTTCTGAATTTGAGCGTCTTCATTATTCCCCGCTAAACCCGCTAAATAGCCAATTCCTCGATGTAAATGTAAGCGAAACTGTTGAGCAAGGATTTCTTGATTAATTTCTAAGCCATCATTATGACATCTTTGTTTTAAAGCAACTAATAAAAAATCGGCCATTTCTCCTCCAAAAATGCGCCAACTCATTTCCAGATTACTATCAGCAGGAATGGGAAGCATGGCAGGAATGCTTGGTTCAGCTAAAGAATAACAAAACGCCCAGCGACAGAGAATATTCCATTGATCTATTTTAGTATATCGTTTTAGTTTAACCAGTTGATCTCTAGCAGTTTGAGAGAGTCGAAATCGTTCTATTGGGGATTCCATTATCGTGAATAATTTTACCAAAAATAAGTATTAGGTTGAATAGTTGTTTGATGGCTTTCAGGATCATATTTTAACAGATACTCAGAGGCAATTGTATCTTGTTGACGTAATTTTTTGACTTCACTTTCAGCAATTTCTGTATCAGTAGATAAGAGAATTACTTGATGGGAAGCAGAAGGAAAATAACGTTCAACTAAGTGGTCACGGTGAGAGGAATCTAAGCGGCCGAGAGGCGTATCAATCGCTATCGGTAATTGCCGTCCAGAAACCCGTGCTAATCCCCACAAAAACGCAATGGCAAGGAGTTGTTTTTCTCCTGCCGAGAGACGATGTTTCGCCACGGTTTTTCCTTCAGGAGAAAAAAGAGAAAGTTTGAAGTTATAAGTATCAATTGCCACTCGATGCACAAGGTCTGATTTATGCAATAAATAACGAAAGCATTCAGTTACTTCATTTTCTAATTTATTGAGTTTTTTTAGGGTCAATTTTTCTTTAAAAAATTTTAAGGTTTGTTGAGCTTTGCTAATTGATTGAAAAATAAATTCATCTTGGTGGTGTGAGATAGATTCTTCACTGAATTTTTCGAGAGCTTTTTTCGTTTTCTCTATATTTTTCTGAGCTTCTTGATAATTTTTTTCTCCTTTTTCTAAAGCAGTTTGATATTGAATTAAAGCTTTATGGGCTAATTTCAGATTTTTCTCTAAATTTTCATAGGCTTCCGGAGAAGCGGCAGTGGTTAATTGTTGTTGTAATCGCTCCAGATCTTTCTCTTGTTGTTGTTGTTCTTTGATCTGTTTTTGGGCTGACTGAACTTGTTCTTTCAATTGATAAGTTAAAAGGGTCTCAAGTTGTTTTAAGGTTTCTTCTTCAATGTTTAACCAGCGAGAATAATTGATATTGTCAGGATAAAGTTTTCGATTTTCTTGTTCAAGAAAGTAAGCGATTTTCTCAATCTGTTCAGATTCTATACTAATCTGAGGTAAATAGGATAATAGTTGACAATCTCTTTCTCGTAAAATGTCTTTAGCTGATTCGATTTTTTTCTGTCGTATCTCTTGTTTTCCCTGCTGGGTCGCTACTTCCAACAAGGAAGAAATTAAGGCAAGAGGAAGACTAGAATAAGCTAAATCAACTAAAGATTGACGATTATTTTCTTCAGTCTTTGCTAAATCTTGAATTTTACTCTCAATTTTACTTTTTTCTGCGGCAATTTTGCCGCCCTCAATGCGAAATTTATCTAAGGCGACTTGATGATTCGCTTGCGCTTTCCCTAATTGATTTTGTAAGGTCGTTAATTGTTGGCCATAATGTTCGGCTTCTTCCTCATACAAAGCAATTTTTGCCTCTAGCTCTTCAATCGTTTTTAACGCTTGAGTATTGGCTAAAGATTTACGTTTACGGTTGCATAAAATGTCTAAATCAATGGCTAACTTTTCCGCTAACTCCAAGCCTAATAGAGATTGAATGGCTTCAATTACTGCTAGGGGGGGAGTTTCTTGTTCGGCTAATTCTTTAACTTGTTCACCATCAAATAAAAACAAATTAGAAATGCCTAGCGGTAATAAACTCTCAATATATTCATCCCATGCTTCTGCTAAATTTTCATCTGGCCATTCTTCACTGACAATACCTAACGTGTCCTTCCCATCTTTTAGTTGTTTTGTCCAATGACGTACAATTCTTAATGTTTTCCATTGTCCTGCCACTAAATATTCTAATTCTAACTCAATGCGCGTTGAATCAATCGGAAAAACTTGATGATTAATACACTGAAGTAAGAAGTCATTATAACTTAGTTGATTGCGGGTTGAACATTGCGCCCGTTGTCCATATAGAGCTAAACGAATCGCATCTATTAAAGTGGTTTTTCCTCCACCATTCATGCCGCCAATTAAAATGATAGGACGATATATTTCTTGCGTATCAGGACGTAAATCAATCACTTGACGGCCAGCATAAGGACCAAAATTTTGTAACGTTAGTTCTGTAAAAATCATACAATCGCAATTCGGGCATAAGTTAGGTAAAGCATTCTGGGTTTTAGGGACTATAAAATAAGCAAATACATTTAACGAAGATGTACCTCATGACGCTGAGAAACAAATAAACTTAATTCCGATAGATGACGGATGAAGAGAGATAAAAGAGAATCAATAAAAACGACCAAAATTTGCTAAGTCTGCCCTGACTAATGGATTAAGTAAGTATCATTCATAAATTAAACTAAATGGATTGATAAGCTCTTCCATTGTAACAATAAAAAGAATTGCCGAGATGACCTGAATTTGCTACATAATGAGATTAATGATTCCTCAATACTTAAACCATGACGCAACCGAAAGATGTTCAAGTTTTTCCCCTCGCGGCTGAAACCACCGTATTTCGTTCCCGTACTTGGGATAGATTGAAGTTTGAGATTGAATATGGCTTACAGCGGGGAACAACTGCCAATTCTTACCTGATTAAAGCAGAAAAAGTCGCTCTCTTCGACCCACCGGGAGAATCCTTCTGTGATCTCTTTTTGAAAACGTTAAGCGATCGCTTTGACATTCAATCCATAGATTACCTCATCTTGGGTCATGTTAACCCCAATCGTGCCTTTACGCTAGATAAACTCTTAGAAATTAACCCCAATTTAACCCTAGTCTGTTCTAATCCAGCGGCCTTGTCTTTAGGGAAACTCTTAGAAAATCACGCTTTGAATCTCTCTATCATCAAGGGAGAAGATACCCTAGATTTAGGCAAAGGACACCTTTTGAGCTTTATTCCTACTCCTAACCCTCGTTTTCCCGACCAATTGTGTACTTTTGACCCTAAAACAGCCATTCTCTACAGTGATAAACTTTTTGGTTCTCATGTATGTGGCGATCAGGTGTTCGATGAAGGGTGGACGGTTTATGCTGAAGATCGTCGGTATTATTTTGAGTGTTTAATGGCACCCTATGCCAAACAAATCGCCGCAGCGTTGGGGAAATTAAGCCAAAAATCGCCACAATGTTATGCAACGGGTCACGGACCTTTAGTTCGCTATGGTTTGAAAGAATTAACCACAGCTTATCAAGAATGGCTAGAGAAACAACAATCCCAATCCTTAAAGGTTGCCCTTATTTATGCCAGTGCCTATGGTAATACAGCTACCCTTGCTCAAGCGATAGCAAGAGGAATCACAAAAGCGGGAGTGAGTGTAGAATCTGTTAATGCGGAAATCGCTGAATCTGACGAAATCGAGACTGCTATTGTGAAATGTAACGGCTTTATCTTTGGTTCTCCCACATTAGGTGGACACGCACCGACTCCCATTCAAACGGCGTTAGGCATTACCCTTGCCAATGCAGAAAAAACGAAACTAGCAGGCGTATTTGGCTCATTTGGTTGGAGCGGTGAAGCCATTGACCTTTTAGAGTCTAAATTCAGAGATGGGGGCTATCGTTTTGGATTTGAACCCATTCGGGTGAAGTTTAAACCCACCGATGCCACGCTGAAAACCTGCGAAGAGGCGGGAACGGATTTTGCTCAAGCATTAAAAAAAGCGCAAAAAACCCGAAAACCAAAAGCTTCTGTAGGAGAATCCCAAATAGATCGCCTAGAACAAGCATTAGGACGTATTGTTGGTTCATTATGTATCGTAACTTGTCAACAAGGGGAAGTCAAAGGGGCAATGTTAGCCTCTTGGGTGTCTCAGGCGACGTTCAATCCTCCCGGTTTTACCGTTGCGGTAGCGAAAGATCGTGCCATTGAGTCCTTACTGCATAAAGATAGCTATTTTGTCTTAAATATTCTGCAAGAAGGTCAATATTTAGCACTGATGAAGAAATTTCTCAAACCCTTTGCCCCCGGTGAAGATCGTTTTGTCGGGGTTAACCTAGAAACCGCCAGCAAGGGTTCACCCATTCTTAAGGACGCGTTAGCCTATCTAGAGTGTCGGGTGGACAATCGTATGGAATGCGGCGACCATTGGGTCGTTTATGCCATTGCTGAAGAGGGTAAACTACTACAGGATGGAATAACGGCGATTCATCATCGTAATTCGGGTAGTCATTATTAAATAATCATTACCGAATGGATAATGGACAAAGATTTGAGCTATTTATTTTGAATTGATAACTTTGAATTGAAACAAAGCTTATGCGTATTGTCTTCTTGGGGACTCCTCAATTTGCGATTCCAAGTCTAAAAAAATTAATCCATCATCCTTATTTTGAGGTGACGTCGGTTGTCACCCAACCTGATAAAAGGAGAGGAAGAGGAAATCAACTAATTCCTTCCCCCGTCAAAAAATTAGCAATTAGCCATCAAATTCCAGTTTGGCAACCGAAACGGATTAAAAAAGATGCTGAAACATTAACCCACCTTGAGCAAATTCAAGCCGATGTTTTTGTCGTCGTTGCCTATGGACAAATTCTTTCTCAGCAAATTTTAGGAATGCCAAAATTGGGTTGTGTTAATGTTCATGGTTCAATTCTCCCAAAATATCGCGGTGCTGCTCCTATTCAATGGAGCATTTACCACGGTGATAAAGAAACGGGCATTACTACGATGTTAATGGATGAAGGCATGGACACGGGAGCAATGCTTCTCAAGGCTTTTACGCCCATTCATTTGTTAGATAATGCCGAATATTTAGCTGAAATTTTGGCACAACAAGGGGCAGATTTATTAATTGAAACGTTGTTCCAACTTGAATCAGGAAAAGTCAGCCCAACTCCGCAAAACGCTGAAAACGCAACTTATGCTCCCCTTATTCAAAAATCAGATTATGTTATTGATTGGTCGAGGTCAAATATTGAAATTCATCATCAAGTTCGTGCCTTTTATCCCAATTGTATTACCCCTTTTCGAGAGAGTCCTTTAAAAGTATTAGAAACTGTCCCTTTGGGTGAAGCATATTGGACACAATTGCCTTCAGATTATCAAATTTTACAACAACATTGGCAAAATATCAATACCCTAAAAGGTCAAGTGGGAGAAGTTGTTCATATTATTAAAAAGTGGGGTGCAGTCATTCAAACGGGGAAAGGCTTATTACTTCTTAAACAAGTACAACCTTCCGGAAAACGTCCTCAATCCGGTTGGGATTTTGTTAATGGAAGTCGCTTAACCGTTGGAGAAATTTTGAGCAACGAACGGATAATTTCTTTTAAGCGTCAAGAAAATTAATTAATAGTTTGAATGTGTCTTAATTTATTAGTATTTTATGATAAAATCAGAATAGGCATAATATGAAAAAAAAGCATAAAAATCAATATTTTCAGCTTTAAAGTCCCAGATAAATGATTGATACTATCTGCTATATTAATCCCAAAAACATTTACCTCAAGTAGAAACTGATGCTAAATTCAATTCGTAATCTGGTCGTTGCTCTTGTTGCTATCGTCTTAGGAATTGCCCTTTTTTTAGGAATTCAAAGCCAAGGTTCGGCGGTTTCTCTAGAATCGCAAGCCAAAGCGTCTACCCCCTTAACGCTAGCCTTAAATAATCAAAAGCCCTCCCTCGTTGAATTTTACGCTGATTGGTGTAGCAGTTGCCAAGCCATGGCCGCTGATTTAGCCGAAATTAAAGCAGAATACCATGATTCTATGAATTTTGTCATGTTAAATGTGGATAATAGCCAATGGTTACCCGAAGTGCTACGCTATCGAGTAGATGGGATTCCCCATTTTGTTTTTCTCAATAGCGAGGGAAAAGCGATCGCTCAGTCTATTGGCGAACAGCCAAAACCGATTATTAAAGCCAATTTAGACGCGTTATTAGCCAATAATTCCCTCCCTTATGCAGCAAAGACGGGAAAAACGTCTGATTTTACTACCTCACTTAAGGTTAATAACGATCCTCGCAGTCATAGTGTGCAAAGTCAAAGATCATAAATTTTGCCCAGAAAAATGACCAGTTATCGTTCATTGCCCCATGCGACATGAGGGTTTATCGTTTTTTCATGGAATTCAAAGAATTATGATCCCCAAAAAAGCCTTAATTTGTGGTATTTCTGGTCAAGATGGTGCATATCTTGCCAAGTTACTGTTAGAAAAAGGGTATTCAGTCTGTGGTACATCTAGGGATGCTCAGATTTCTTCTTTTAGAAATTTAAATCGCTTAGGGATTCGGGATAGCGTCAAAGTCACCTCTATGTCTCTGACAGATTTTCGCAGTGTTTTACAAGTCCTCAAAAAATTTGAACCTGATGAAATTTATAATTTAGCCGGTCAAAGTTCGGTCGGCCTCTCGTTTGATCAACCCGTTGAAACCCTAGAAAGTATTGCGACAGGAACGCTGAATCTTTTAGAGGCGATCCGCTTTACAGATGCACCCATTAAATTTTACAACGCCGGATCCAGTGAATGTTTCGGCGATATTGGCGACCGTCCCGCCGATGAAAATACCCCTTTTCGTCCCAGAAGTCCTTATGCCGTGGCGAAAGCAACAGCCTTTTGGGAGGTGGCGAATTATCGGGAAGCTTATCATTTATTTGCTTGTTCGGGGATTTTATTTAATCATGAATCTCCCCTGCGTCCATCTCGGTTTGTCACCCAGAAAATTGTCGCAACCGCCTGTCAGATTGCCCAAGGTCATCCAGAAACGTTATATCTAGGCAATACTCAAATTCAACGGGATTGGGGATGGGCGCCAGAGTATGTCGAAGCAATGTATTTAATGTTACAACATGACCAACCCGATGATTATGTGATTGCAACGGGTAAAAGCTATTCTTTAACGGAGTTTGTGGCGAAAACCTTTGAATGTTTAGGATTAAATTGGCAAGATCATGTAATAACCGATGAAAGCCTCTTGCGCCCCACTGATTTAGCTTATAGTTGCGGCAATCCGTCTAAAGCCAACAATATTTTAGGATGGCAAGCCCAATACAGTACCCCCGATGTTGTCGCCATGATGGTGGCAGATAAAATGAAAAATCCCAATAACTGACTAATGACTTGTTATTCGGGTAAGGCGCAAGGTTTACGTACGACAATTTCCTGTTTAAGGGGAAATCATAAAGAAAGCCCTAATTTCAGTCCTAAAATGCCATGAACAACCAGTAAGATCATCACACCTGCCCCTGAAAAGGCGTGAACCGTACGTAAAGTAGATTTTTGTTCGCCTCCAAACCCGACGAAGGCAATTAGTCCATTAAGTCCGAGGAAGAAAACCGCTAATGACCCTGTCCAAAAGTGAGGACTTTCTAAAATAGGGTGATTTTGCATTACCAAGGATAAAATACCGCCCGTATAGCCTAAAGTAATAAATAAAAACATCCAAGGAGCGATTTTGCGGTGAGAAGCTCGATTTTTTGCAGACACCTCTCCATCTGTGGTTAAGCGACTTGTCCATCCCGTATAGGCGACAGCACTACCCATCGCCAGAATAACCGTTGCCATCATCACAGGGTGTCCCCACCGAACAATGACAGAGGGTATTCCCAAAGAACGAAACCACGACGCTAAGGGGTCTAAATATTGACTCAGTGTATCTCCCATTATTTTAATTCCTTGTTACATTTCTTGATGAAAAGAGTATCATGTCGAGGGGAGATTTTGATCGCCTCATTTTGGTATGATTGAATACTTTCTGAGCCCCCCTTTTCTGATACAGATCAGATGTTGTTTGAATGAGGCGGAACGAGGAATAGCCCATGACGGGGAAAATTTTGGAAATCAATGACGTTACGGTCAGTTTTGATGGATTTAAAGCCTTAAATAAGCTTGATTTTGCCATGGACACGGGGGAACTGCGAGTCATTATTGGTCCCAATGGTGCCGGAAAAACCACCTTTTTAGATGTGATTACCGGAAAGGTTCAACCCACCCAAGGACAGGTTATTTTTAAAGGTAAAAACCTGCGCCGTATTCCAGAATATCGCATTGCCCAAATGGGGATTGGTCGTAAGTTTCAAACCCCCAGAGTCTATTTGAATTTAACGGTTAGAGAAAACCTTGATTTAGTGAGTAATCGTCAGAAAGCGGTTTTTTCAACTTTATTCGGTCGCCCTAAACGGTCGGAACAAAAGAGTGTCGCTGGGTTATTGGAAACGATTGGACTAGAAACGAAAGCAGAATTACTCGCTTCTCTCCTTTCTCACGGGGAAAAACAACGCTTAGAAATTGGGATGTTAGTGGCACAATCGCCTGATTTATTATTAGTAGATGAACCCGTAGCCGGTCTAACTGATGAAGAAACGGAAAACGTGGGAGCATTATTATTAGCATTAGCAGAAAGTCATTCCATTATCGTCATTGAACATGATATGGAATTTGTGCGCCAAATTGCTCGTAAAGTAACCGTTTTACATCAAGGTTCAGTCTTATGTGAAGGCAATATGGATGAGGTACAAAATGATTCTAAAGTGATTGAAGTTTACCTTGGAGAAGTCCCAACAGAGACACAGGAACAACTAACAACTATTCAAGGGGAGCATTAATTAAGCAGTCACAGTGAGTAAATGAAAGTCAGTCAATTGTAAAAATGAATCTCTTATTAATTTACAGGAGTGCAACTTAAACCATGGTAAAAGTTAGTTCAGTCCCCTCCGATTCCTTGTCAATTCCCGCCGATCAACCCATGTTACAGGTTTCTGATCTCAATGTCTATTATGGAGAAAGTCATATTTTAAGAGATGTGGATTTAAATATTTTTCCCGGTCAAATGGTGTGTTTGATTGGCCGTAATGGCGTGGGTAAAACAACTTTACTTAAAACTATTATGGGATTACTCCAACCCCGTTCGGGCATGATTCGCTATCGAGGAAACCCGTTAACTAGCATTCCGACCTATCAACGCGTCAAAAAAGGGATTGGTTATGTTCCTCAAGGCAGAGAAATTATTCCCCGTCTAACGGTCAAAGAGAATTTATTACTAGGCTTAGAAGCTCGTCCTCAAGGTAGAAAAGGAAACGAAGATATTCCCACAGAAATTTTTGAATTATTTCCGGTTTTAGAGGCCATGTTATCTCGCATGGGGGGTGATTTAAGTGGTGGACAACAGCAACAATTAGCGATTGCGAGGGCATTAATGGGAGAACCGAAATTATTACTGTTAGATGAACCCACCGAAGGAATTCAACCCTCTATTATTTTGGAAATTGAAGCGGCAGTTCGTCGGATTATTAAAGCAACCGGTATCTCCGTTTTATTGGTTGAACAACATCTGCATTTTGTCCGTCAAGCTGATAAATATTATGCCATGCAAAAGGGAGGAATTGTGGCTTCTGGAGCAACTAGCGAATTGAGTCAAGAAGTCATTCAGCGATTTTTAGCGGTTTAAATATGTTGAGTGATAATAATGTTGGAAAGTAAAAAATAAAGTTAGAAAAGAGATAACGCATAAGGCGCAATAATGGGTAGTCCCATAGGGGGTTGCTCATCGGATGGGATTATGGTTAAAAAAAGTCGAGAGTGGACAGAAGCGACAAAAGAAAAACGGATTTATGCAAAACCCTCTGGCAATATAATAGCTCAGTTTTTGGTTAAGTCCTTTGAATAAATTTTAAGCGGGTGACTTTAACATAATCTTTATTGAGCTAGACATGAGATAATCAAAAATTATGATTCGTTACCTTATAATTTTCTGGCAGCGCAAAATTAATCCTCATTTATCTTCCTTAATCGCTACTGTTGGTATTGGGGGATTAGCTTTGTGTCTATTCCTTTTATTTATCGTTGCTCAACTTTCAGAGGAGGTGCTAGAAAAAGAAGCTTTTGCCTTTGATAAATCTTTTTTGTTTTGGTTACATCAGTGGGCCAATCCAACTTTAGATCAAATAATGCTCAGAATAACTCAATTGGGTAATCCTAGCATTATAATTATTGTGGCTACTATAACTCTCAGCGTACTGTTATGGAAGCACCATCGTCAAGAAGCAAATATTTTTCTTTTAGCTTGTTTAGGGACTTTAAGCCTAACAACTGGAATGAAGTTATTTTTTGCTAAATCCCGTCCCCAGTTTTGGACTCAACGTATTTCCGAAAGCTCTTTCAGTTTTCCTAGTGGTCATGCTCTAGGATCAGCCGTTTTGTATGGTTTTATTGCCTATTTGTTAAGCCATCGTTATCCTAAATTTTCTCAATTAATTTATTGTTTTACCGTCATAATTATTGCCTTAATTGGTTTAAGTCGTCTCTATTTAGGAGTGCATTGGCCTACGGATATTATCGCTGGATATAGCATTGGTTTTTTGTGGTTAATCGTTTGCATTACACTTCTGAAACTACAAAAATACCCTCGGCAAAAATGAGCATTGAAAACCTCCTCTTTCACTAATATTCAAAGAAGCAATAATACTAATTTCTAATTCTCAATCTAATTTTTTTCACGTTTCTTTTCATTTCATTTTTACAGAGATTGACTAATTCTAACACAACCTATTAATTGACCAAAATCACACCTTAACTGTCGGAATTTTTGGGTTAAATTTGTGCTAAATCATCTTGAGAAAAAGGGAAATTCCTGACAAAGTTGCCCTGTTTTAAGATAGAGTCTCCTTGTCTATCAAACCGTTGTAATGACTGACGATCATTAGACCTCTTCCCTAAATCAGTTGGACTTAAATTCGGAGAGCGTTAATTCATAATTATGAAAACCAGCAATAAGATGAAAGCGAAGCCCTAATTTTCGGTGACGATTAGTAGCTTGTCAAATAGAGGGAACAACTTTCCAACTTTTTTACGATCGCTCTTTAGAGACGTTTCAAACTTTCCCATTTTAATTTTGTCGTTTTCTTTAAGGACGGAATAAGGTTTCTAGGGCTTAAAATTTACCAACATTATTATCCATCAACAATTGTTTTACTAAAACGGGATTGAGCAAGGGTTACAAAAGAAAAATTCAGCATAAAGTCTTAGAGATTTAGGCGATTTTCACAGATTCGCTACATGGCCGAGGAAATAACGATTAGACTAAAAGATAGGTATGAATAAATGACTAACGATGGGTCACTGCTTGCTGATTACTGCTTACTCTTGAACGATGAACTTCTTAGAAACCCTAAAAATGTCTTATTCTATGCTGGCAGCTAATAAACTGCGCAGTACCTTGACGATGCTAGGAATTATTATCGGTAATGCCTCCGTGATTACTCTTATTGGACTCGGCCAAGGCGCACAAAAGATGGCCGAAGAACAATTTCAATCCCTTGGACCAAATGTACTCTTCGTGGTGCCGGGTTCACGTAAGGCGCGTAATGCCACCTTTGATCTTCCTAGAACGCTTGTTCTGGCAGATGCCAAGGCGATCGCTTCCCAAGTTCCCACGGTAAAGGCAGTTGCCCCTGAAATTAATCGTCGCCTGCTTCTGTCCTACCGCAATCAGAATACGATGGGGATGGTTGTAGGAACCAGTGCCAATTATCAATTCGTCAGAAGCTTTTATGCCGAAACTGGCCGCTTTTTGAATGAAGTTGACCAACAACGCAATAAACGAGTCGCAGTCGTGGGTCAAGAAATTGTAGATCGTTTGTTCCCCAATCAATCCCCTATTGGTCAATCTCTCCGCATTAAAGGGGCAAATTTTGAAATTATTGGAGTTATGGAGCGAAAAGGCTCATTTTTAGGCACAAATCAAGACGAATTTGTTTTTATCCCCTTAACCACCATGGCCAATCAATTGGTCGGCAGAACCTCCCCCTATGGACTGGAATTAAGCTGGATTAATGTGGAAGTTGACAATAGAGAGAATATCAGGGCGGCTATCTTTCAAATTGAAAATATTATGCGATTAAGACACAATATTACCAACGATGAGGATGATTTTGGCGTAGAATCTGCTAAGCAAATGCTAGATATTATTGGCACTGTCAGTCAAGGATTAACCGTTCTTTTAGCGGCCACTGCCGGAATTTCTCTCTTTGTTGGCGGAATTGGGGTGATGAATATTATGCTGGTTTCTGTGACGGAGAGAACGCAAGAAATCGGACTGCGTAAAGCCGTCGGCGCAAAAGAAGGGGATATTCTGACTCAATTTCTCATTGAAGCGATTATGGTTTCCGCTACAGGGGGGATTTTAGGAATTATTATCGGCGTCGGTAGTATTCTCTTAGTCGGATGGATTTCACCCCTCAATCCGAGTATTTCGCTCCTCGCTATTAGTTCAGCTTTAGCCGTTTCTGGAGGAATCGGCTTATTTTTTGGTGTGTTTCCGGCCAAACGTGCTGCTCAACTTGATCCCATCGTCGCTTTACGCAGTATATGACCACCAGTAATCTGTAATCGATCTAGCAAGCAGTTCTCTTATAGATTAAGATACAACGTCTTTTTAAGCCAAACACAAGCATTAAGATGGATTCCTTTTTTTGTAAATTTATGTAAACTAAAATGAATAATAAGTCATATTCTTTGCTCAAAAAATGGAACTTCAACAAATTAAGACTGCTTTACAAAGCCCTCAATCCCAAGAAAGATTAAAAGCAATCGCCTCTTTGCGGGAATATCCCCCTGAAAATGCTGTTCCTTTGCTACTAAACTGCTTAAACGACCAAGAATTTATTATCCGTTCCTTCGTCGCTATGGGACTAGGCTATAAGCGATCGCCAGAATCCTATGAAGGATTGTTACAATTATTAAAAGATCCGGATGCAAACGTGCGAGCAGAAGCGGCAAATTCTCTTGCTTCTTACGGAAAAGCGTCTGTTCCACAGTTGATGGAAATGTTTCAACGGGATGATCACTGGTTAGTTCGTCAGAGCATACTTGCGGCGATGGGAACGTTAAATTGTCCCTTAGAACTATGGCAATTGTGTCAATGGGGAATTAATGATCCAGATCCCAGTGTGCAAGAGGTATCTATTGAAAGCCTTGTATTGTTAATAGGAACAAATACTGAGGAAAAAGCGTTAAATCAATTACTCTCTCTTATTACTGTGGAATCACATCGAATTCGCGTACAAGTTGCCTACAGCTTACACTACTTTAAACATCCCCTTGCTCAAACGGCCTTGAATCAGTTAAAACAAGATCAAGATCATCGAGTTGTAGGAGCTGTCCTCGAAGGCTTATTGTAAAAAAATTGAGAGAATAAAGGAAAAATAGCGTTAAGTAACGGTGTATTAACAAAAGTAGAGAGGGGAATTAGGAACAGAAACAGAATGGCTAATTCCTCCAAATGTGCTTACGGCAGTAATATCAAGAAAAAAACATCAAATGTTGCAATGGTTCTAATTTAAGCAAAAATACTAAGGGTATTCCGCAAAATCAGGGATAATTTCAGATTAAGATTAGCCGAAATTTCAGTAGCCTTACGGATGATTTTTTAGAATTTATGGCAATAGATCGTTGTTTCGTTAATTAATGCCAATATTTGCGCTCAAAGTCTTAGGAATCTTTTATCGTAGGAAAATAAACGGTAAGAGATCAGTCCTATGGAAGATATTTTTTCAAGAGCGATCGCCACAGCTAATCAAAGTATGGCTTGTTTAACCAAACAGGACATGGCGAATCTGCAAAAATTCATCGATCAAAGTCACAAACGTCTGAATGCGGTCAAATTAATCAACGACCATAAAAATAGTATTGTCTCCGAAGCCATTTCAGGGATGATTAACCAATATCCCAGTTTAGTTGAACCCGGCGGTAATTGTTATCCTAATCGTCGCATGGGAAACGCTACAAGTGATGTGGAAATTTTGCTTCGCTATGTCACCTATGCTATTGCGGCAGGGGATATTTCCATCTTAGAAGATAAATGTTTCGGCTTAAAAGACACCTTTCAAGTATTAGGTGTTTCTCTCGATTCAACCCTATCTGCTTTAGCTATTGTTAAAGGAAAAACAGTAGAATTACTCCGCACAGAAGCGATAACCGACGACGTTGATTTAATTAAAGAAGTCTCGGATGCTTTTGATTTTGTGGTAGCTTCTATCCATTAAATCTAACCTTTTTGTTGTTCATTATTAAACGAGTTGAGTGCTATGAAATCTATCATTACCAGTGTGTTGATGAATGCGGATACAACCGGTCGTTTTTTAAACGACTACGATTGCCAAGAAATCGGTGAACGCCTTGCTCAAGAAGCAAAACGTCTTGAATTTGTGGCAAAATTAGGGGAGATGATTGATTCTCTCGTACAACAATCCGGAGATATGCTTGTTAAAAGACATCCCGAATTTAAACAACCTGGCTATTGTGGAGATACCCCCAAAAAAGTTCAGCATTGGTATCAAGATATTGGGGATTATTTGCGCATTATTTCTTATTGTATAATTGTCCGAAGTCCTGACCCCATTTATCGCTGGAATGGCCGCAGTGTCGGTGAGTTTTTCCGAGCACTTAATGTTCCGCTTTCTTCTTGTATTGAAGGGGTAACGCAAGCAAGGGATTTATTACTAGCATCAGGAGAAGTTCCCGAAGAAATGAAGGATGAATTAAACGGTTATTTTGCTCAATTGGTTGCGACCTTTGCGTAATAATTGGGTCGACCTCTCGTTGACAAAGTTGACAACATGGCTATCGTTAAAAGGTTACTATTATAGTAGCCTTTCTTTAATTTCATTTATTTGCAGGTTACTGGCAAAGGTTGACCTTTTTGACTCGCAATTAAACGATAGCTTATAACACGATGGTAATCTTCTTTTTGTCCTTTGGGTTTTGCAAATATTTTTAGCTCATATATTCTTGATCAAGGAAAAGTCACGTACACACCTGTTTGCATCTGTTTTTTGTCCTGCCATGACTGGCAATTAGCAGTAATCGGTCTTTCTCGGGTGAAATAATGGACTCATCTATCATAATCGTCTGCTCCCTGCCCTTGAAAATATTGCTATATTTGGCGTTTTTAACCTAAACTTAAATAGCAATACACTACATATAGTGTGATCAAGGAAAAGATAGATGAACTACTTACAGGAATGGCAACAGAGTTGTGTCGATCAACAACTGATTGAACTCAACGTGACTGCTTTAGAGGGGGTTGCCCCCTCAGAATATCTATTTTATTCTGATCATCTGCCTCGACGCAATGATGGCCGCGTGAGAGACGACATTTTAAAGCGTTACGAACATACCGAAGCAGGGGGATGGTGGTGTTCCGGAATTGACGTCATGACGGGAGAGAAGGATCTCTGGGGCTGTTTTAAGCCGAATCAACCTCGTTTAAGTTTTGATCGCCAAAAATTAATTAAATATGAGCATCCGCCCAAAACCGCAACGGGTATCTTTGCGTTACAAGTCCCTGCGGCACTTTGGCAAAAAATCGCTCAACGACACAATCATGATAAAGCCAATGCCGTCCTCAATACAAATACAGAATCGGGAGATTTTTGGCAGTGGGTACTGAATAATCCCGATATTCCCATCTGTATCACCGAAGGAGCTAAAAAAGCAGGATCGCTGTTGACGATGGGTTATGCAGCGATCGCATTACCGGGAATCAATAATGGTTATCGTACCCCCAAAGATGAGTGGGGAAATCGTACCGGCAAATCTCATTTAATTCCTCAATTGGCAAAATTTGCGACAAAACAACGTAAAATCTACATTATTTTCGATCAAGATAGTTGCCCTCATACCATTAAGGCGGTTAACACTGCCATTCGCAAACTAGGTTATTTATTCACCCAAGCAGGTTGTCAGATTTATATCATAACTTGGCCACCCGAATGGGGGAAGGGGGTAGATGATGTTATTGCCAGTCAAGGCACAACAGTTTTTGACCCCATTTTTCAACAAGCATTACCCTTAGAAATGTGGAAAGCACAAGGGTTAAATCAATTAACTTTTTCTCCTCAAACGGTCGTTAATTCTGCCTATCTTCCGCTGGTCGATCTGCCTGAAAATGCAAAATTAGTGGGGATTAAATCACCCAAAGGAACGGGGAAAACGGAATACTTAGCAACCTTAGTTAAACAAGCGATCGCCCTTCAAAAAAAAGTGTTAGTGATTGGCCATCGAATTAAGTTGGTTGAAGCTTTATGCCAACGCTTTGGTCTGCCTTATGTCAGCGAAATTAAGGATAAAAATAGTGGTGCAAGTTTCGGTTACGGTTTGTGTATTGATTCTCTTCATCCCCATTCTCAAGTTCAATTTGATGTCGCCGATTGGCACAATGCCATCATTATCATCGACGAGGTTGAACAAGTTTTATGGCATGGGCTAAACTCAGATACCTGCAAAAAAAATCGGGTGGCGATTTTAACAACTTTTAAAAAGTTATTACAAACGGTTTTAAGTGGAAAAGGAAAAGTGTATCTTGCCGATGCTGATTTGAGCGATATTTCCCTAGAATATATGATAGCTTTAGCTGGATTTTCCTTGACTCCTTTTATTATCAAAAATGACTGGAAACCGAATCATAACGAAACTTGGCCAGTTTATCACTATCAAGATAATAGCCCGAAAAGATTTATTAAAGACTTAGTAAAAGATATTCGCAATGGGGGAAAACCCTTTGTTTGTCTTTCTGCTCAAAAGTTAAGTAGTCAATGGGGAACCCAAAACCTTGAATCTTACTTAGTCAAACAATTCCCTCAGCAAAAAATTCTGCGTCTTGATTCCGAATCTTTAAGTGATCCCGCTCATCCGGCTTATCATTGTATGCAACACTTAGATCAAGTGCTTAGAAATTATGATATTGTCTTAGCGAGTCCTGCCATCGAAACGGGTATTAGTATTGATCTTAAGTGTCACTTTACCTCCGTTTGGGGATTAGCTCAAGGGGTACAAACAGCCACTTCAGTCAGTCAAGCCTTACATCGAATTCGTGATAATATTCCTCGCTATCTTTGGGTGGCAAATTATGGTTTTAATACTATCGGTAATGGTTCAACTTCGATTCCAAATTTGTTGACTTCTGGTCATCGTTTAACGCAGTTAAATATTCGACTATTGCAACAATCGGATTTAACCACCTTAGATGATTGGGATACCGGCTTTCAAGCAGAATCTCTTTTATGTTGGGCAAAAATGGCCGTTCGGGTAAATACGGCAATGATTAATTATCGAGAAACTATTTTAGGCTTATTAAGACAAGAAAATCACGAAATTATTGAACATCATCCTCCTAAAAAAACAAAGAGTGAAGACCAAAATAGTCGTTCTATTACTCAACTAACGGATGCAATTAATGAAGTTCGACAACAGAATTACCAAGCGGAATGTAAGGCGATCGCTTATGCGCTAGATTTAACAGAAGAACAATTTAAAGTTCTCAAAAAACGACTGATTAAATCCCAATCTCAACGCCATTCAATCCGAAAGTTTGAGTTAAAACAACGGTACGGCATCACCATTACTCCTCAAATTGTTGTTTTAGATGATCAGGGTTGGTATCAGCAATTAAGGCTACATTATTTTTTGACAATGGGACGATCTTTTCTATCAGATAGAGATACTGTTATTGCCCGTAATTTGATTCGACAAGGCCATGGAAGTCTCTTCCTTCCTGACTTTAACGGATCGCAATTAGGGGTTATTATTGGCACCATGGAAGTCTTGGGCATTTCGGTTTTATTAAATTATCCTGAACGAGTTTTATCCCCTTTAGATCCTGACTTACAGGCAATGGCAAACCTTGCAATACAAAATCGTCATGAGATTAAAACCGTTCTTAAAATTGGACTAGCTTTGAAGAGTAGTCCGATTACAATTATTCGTCGTTTTCTGAACTTAATGGGTCTAAAGATCGCTTGTATTGGTACTAAAAAAATAGCGAAAAAGCGAATAAGAATTTATCAAATTCTTCCGCCAGAAGATCAAAGACAAGCTGTCTTTATTCAATGGTTTTTACGAGATCAAAAATGCCCCGGTAGTTCTGAACTTTGGGTAGAGGAATATTGGCAGAACTTTAATTTAATGTCTCAAAACAACGACAATGAAGACCAGTATATTCAACTCAAACTCAATTTGTAAAAGATACCTTGTCAAATTGTAATTTGAGTATTAATTATTCATCATCAACCAAAATTTTTCCGATCATTCCTGCTTCAGCGTGGCCGGGGATAGAACAATATAGCTCATAATTGCCCGCTTTCATCGGAACTAAAATCCACTCTGCCGTAGCAGTTGGTTTTAATTCTAATTCATGAATTGCTCCTTTGACTTCTACTTTTCCTGCCTCAACTTTTTGTGTCCAACTGGCATCGGCGAAATCTTTTGCCGTAAAATAATGTTTACTGGGGCTGGGATTATCTAACACTAATTTGTATTTTTGACCCACCTTAAAGGTTAAATGATCAGGAACAAATTTTAATTCTCCGGTGCGATCGCCTAGACTTATATTAACAGTTGTCATATCTGTTGTAGCCTGGACGGGAAATACCCAAAGCATCCCTAAAAAGAGAGCTAAGATTAAGCTGAATCTTAAAGCTTTATAGACAAAAGATAGGTTAACGTTTTTCATTGTCATTCCTTAACTCGTTAATCATCAATTCTTCATTATATCCCTAAGTTCAAAGTGCTGTAAATTAATTGATTAAGGACAACTCTTATCTCTCTTTCATCAGACTGGGGAGAGTAAAATGAAGAAAAGAGATGGAAACCTAGATAGAGACAATGGTTAAGCCTAGACCCCCCGCCCCAACCGTTAAATTCATTGATACATACTGTCAGAGAGACCCTGCCGTGAAACGACAGGGCTTCCTCTGACTTCGTAAATTGTACCAAGACTTATTTGTAGAAGTCAGAGCCTATGAGTGTTTTAAATATCTTCATGTAGGGCTAATAAGTGATATAAAAAGAAAGAGTTTACCTGAGATAGCCAAAGTAGTGGGACTAGAAA
>JBGTGT010000114.1:0-17275 GCA_041746575.1 Microcystaceae cyanobacterium | reverse complement strand
TTCGTTTCCCTTTCCAGCCCTTTTTTTAAGAATCTTACGGATTCTTCCCGAAGTTAATTTAACTTTTCGTTCTTTTTCTAAGAGATTAGCTAACTGTTTACTATGATAAGTTCTTTCCTCTTTTTCTAAGATTTCTTATATCCTCTTTTTTCCAAGTTCTTTTTCGTCCACTTCTGGGAGCATCCCATCATCCTTCTCTGCCTTGAAGAATCCATCTAGAAATTGTTTTTCTAAATTGTATTTTGTGATAGTTTGAGCCAATCGGCAATTTCTTGAGCTTTCCATCCTTTGGTATTCAAACCTACTTTCAGGAATTTTCGGGTGACGAGTTAACTTTGACAGTTCTTGCTCCTCTACTTCTGTTAGCTGAATTTTTAGGCGGGCTGGCATATAGGGGTTTCTCCGCTTTAACTACTTTTCTATTTTACATTTAATTAAGCTCACTTACTTATCAGACAACTCCGGCGCAAACCTTGCACCCCTAACATTAATTATGTACCTCATCGAGTGGCAAAACGCTGTATCTTTCGTTGTATCAAAGAGATCATGGAACTCAACGGGAAATTCGTGAGTCATCTTGCTTTTAAACTCAGTGTTTTCTCGGACTCCAGAAGCGCATAAAATAGAGAGACCTTTGTTACTCAGTGATTGCCTACCGTGTTCATTGTCTTCCCTCAGAAAAAGTCGGCCTTACTGCTTAATCTGTCTCCGATGCTTAAGCCGCTTAATCAAAATCTTATTCAAGATATCATGGCCTTTTTAAGCCAAAAAAAAGCCAAAAAAGCAGGATTATTAATGATAACCGCTTGCGGTGCGACCGTCATGACAGCATGGCATTGGAAGTTAATGTTGGCGACGGGGATGGGAATAGGAACAATGCTCCTAGTCTATCATTGGCAGAGATGGCAAAAGGTGATAGATTGGCAAGATTGGCATAGATATGCTAAAGGTTATCAAGGAAAACTGACCTTGGCAGTGAGTAGCGGCGGATTAATGACCCTGAGTACCTACATTGCCGCTTCGATTTGGTCTGATACAGAAAATCGCTGGTTAGCGTTAGGCACGTTGATTCAAGGGGTAAGTACATCAGCAACCTTAGGATTATTCTTATGGTATCTCTGGCAAAAAGAACAAAATCCCAAAGAAACAGCCTTTGAGCGACTTTCAAAAGATTTAACTGCACCAGAACCCATAAAACGCCTAATTTCTGTCCAAAAAATGATTGAATTACGCAACAATAATCAACTCGACAGCAATGAATTATATAAGTTACAAGAATATTTTACATTAATGCTAAGCACAGAATCAGAAATAACAATTAAACAAACTTTAATAAACGGTCTTATTTCTTTAGAAAAGCGCAAAATTTCGGTCAAAATGTCTAAAAAAGAACGATATCCTTTAAGGTAAGGAGGTGAACGTCTATCGTTCCCTGACCTGCTCAGTGTAATTTTTTTGACGGAAACGACGAAATAATTGTAAGAGTCCTTGACGAAGATTAAGCGGAAGATAAGATAATAAAATTCCTAACGTTATCCGCTTAGAATTGCCTAAAATTTGGGTAGATTGTTGTAAGAGTTCCCGTCCTTGTTCTTTATCTCCCTTTTCAATTAATCTTAAGCCTAGATCTTGTTGAAGGATGCCTAACTTTTTGCGTCGAATATTTTCTAAGTCAGCATCATCGAATTGATAACTATCCACACAAAATAGTTTTGCTTTGAGAAAATGAACATTCTGAGCAAGACTGGTTTGCCCCCCATGGAAACGATATTCCATTAAAAAGTCGGGTAAAAAATAAGCCGTTTTACCGGCCATTGCTAAGCGAACTAAAAGGTCAAAATCTTCACATCCATCGGCTTGTGGACGCATATAATCCACTTCTACTAAACAATCCCGTCGAAATAAACTTGACCCTACTTGTAAGCTTTGATAACAAAAAGTTTGTTTTAATAAATCGGGAATAATTCCTTCTTTAATTTGATCTTTTTTCCAGCGAATAGTATTTTCTTTGGTTGCGATTTCATTGCGTTGATGATTGCGATCAATAATCCAATGATTCGTACAAACAAAATCCACCGTTGAATATTCATCTAAAATCTTAATGGTTCTTTCTAAAAAAGTCGGCGTTAAGCCATCATCATCATCAAATTTAATAAAATATTTCCCCGTTGACGCCTCAAAACCCGATCGCATATTCCGACTTCGGCCAATATTTTGAGGGTGACGAATATAGCGAATCCGAGAATCATTATAATCTTTAAGCATCTCGGGTGTACGGTCGGGCGAACCATCATCGCAAATAATTAATTCAAAATCCGGATAGGTTTGATTTAAAACGCTTTCTAGAGAGTATTTCAGAAAATGAGCGCGATTATAGGTGGGAATACAAACACTCACTTTAGGCATAATTTGAATAGGAGATTTCAATGAACTAAGCGGACGTTTAGTCGTAATTTGATTGGAGCAAAGCCTACGCCCCCATCTATCACCAGTGACCAGTTTAACAGTAAACCGTCTGCTCGTAACCCTTGTTCCCCCTAGTATCAGGTACGGAAATACCGAAATTTCCTTTAACTCGACGATAGAAAAGTCAGGTTAGGATAGAACATGACAGGAGACTTGTTACAAAGTAAGGGGCGTAATGATTGTGAATCGAGATTTTACAAAACGCATATTGGTCAATGATTCGGGCTTAGGTTGTTTATTAACACTTGTTTTAGGAGCGATTTTACTGACGTCAGTAGGATTAGGTTGGATTGTTAATGGCTTTTTAATTTTATTAGTTATTTTAGCGATTTTACCCATTCTTGCTTTTTGGGGAGCGCGTTGGTGGTTAAAACGAAATATTGTTGAAGATGCGTGTCCGGTGTGTCAATATTCATTTATGGGGTTCAATCAAGCTGAGTGTCGTTGTCCCAATTGCGGTGAACCTCTTAAAGTGGAAGGTAATCATTTCCATCGCATCATCCCTCCCGGTACGATTGATGTTGAAGCGATCGAAGTTCAAAGTCAAATATTAGAAGGAGAATAGGGTTTCCCCCTTTAAAGTGTCAGAAGAAGCCAAAATTAAGCGCAATTTTCTTTTAACAATCTCTTCTATTCTTACTGTTTACTGTTACGACTCGCTAAATTAATGCGATCGCTCAATTCTGAGAGATTTTGGCTCAAATCCCAATCTTTTTGCTGTAATTGATTGATTTTGTCACAACTATACATCACGGTGGTGTGATCTTTGCCGCCAAATTCTTCTCCAATACGGGGTAAGCTTAAATCGGTGTGTTGACGCATCAAATACATCCCAATCTGCCGTGCTGTACTGATTTCTCGTCGTCGAGAATTCCCTTTAAGGTCTTCTAGGGAGATTTTAAAGGCCTCAGAGACAATTTGTACAATAATCTCAGGAGAGGCCGGAATTTGTTCTACTGGGGGGTTTAAAACTGAAGCAAGATTGGCTACTGTCATCGGTAAACCTGAAATAGACGTATAAGCGATCGCACGGGTTAACGCACCTTCTAATTCTCGAATGTTACTGGTATAACTAGCGGCTAAATACTCAATAACATCACGAGGCAGTCGCATATTCTCATATTCTGCCTTTTTTTGTAAAATGGCCATACGGGTTTCCAAATCCGGTGCTTGCACATCCGCAATCAATCCCATCGAAAAACGAGAGATTAAGCGATCCTGTAGGCTAGGAATGCGTTTAGGCGGGCGATCTGAGGCAATAACGACCTGTTTTCCTGCTTCGTGCAGAGTATTAAAGGTATAAAAGAATTCTTCTTGGGTGTATTCTTTGCCTTCGATAAATTGAATATCATCCACCAAGAGAATATCTGCACTTCGATAATGCTCTCTAAATCCCTCCATACTATCCTGACGAATGGCAGTAATTAAATCATTGGTAAATTGTTCAGTGGAGACATAGAAAATACTTGCATCAGCAAATAATTCTAAACGGTAATGAGCAATTGCTTGCATTAAGTGAGTTTTGCCCAATCCTACGCCCCCACAGAGGAACAAAGGGTTAAATTCCCGCCCAGGAGACTCGGATACCGCCAGACTTGCCGCGTGTGCCATGCGATTATTGGCACCTACAACGAAGCGAGAAAAGGTATATTTAGGATTAAGCGTCGAAGGATGGGGATTAATCGTCAAACGTGCCTTATGATCATCAATCATCTCTAATTGATCTCCCAAAGCCGTTGTTAATTGAATTTCAGGAGAATAACTGAGGATATCGGCAACAATTTCGATAATTAAGGTTAAATAATTCTTTTGAACGTGATTTAACACAAAAGGATTAGCCATTTCAATGACTAAGCATTGATTATCCCATGTTTTCACCGTTGCTGTCTGAAACCATGTTTCAAACGCAGGCCGACTTAACTGCTGTTGCAGACGTTCTAATACTTGAGTCCATAGGTCTGTTGAAGAATTCGTCACGGAAATCACGGCAATTTAAAGGATTTAGAGCGTTTTTACCAAAAATTAAAGCAAACAGGTTAAGTCGGGAACAAACAAAGATGCAGTGCTATTCAGTTTACCGAAAGTCGCTTTCAATGGAAACACATTTTTTAGATCCGTAACAGAGGAATTTAAGGTTGATTGAATTTCAGGAAGCCCGTAAGGTACAATCATGAGTTACCATTTTTGAGAAAACCATGACTGCCTCTCCCATCTCCATTTGTATCACCTTGGGAACTCGTCCAGAAGCGATTAAACTTGCGCCTGTCATTCAAGCATTCCAAAAAAAAACCGAATTTCGTCCATACATCGTCTTAACGGGGCAACATCGTGAAATGGTAGAACAGGTAATGCAACTCTTCCAGCTACAGGAAGATGAAGATCTAAAAATCATGCAACCGAAACAAACGCTTACGGATATTACTTGCAACAGTCTGCGGGGATTAGAGGCAGTCTATCAAAGAATACAGCCCAAATTGGTCATTGTACAAGGGGATACTACCACTGCCTTTGCCGCCGCCTTAGAAGCATTTTACCTGCAAATTCCCGTCGGTCACGTTGAGGCCGGATTAAGAACCGATAATCTCTATAATCCTTATCCTGAGGAAGCAAATCGTCGCCTAATCTCCCAAATTGCCCAGTTTCATTTTGCTCCCACTGCCCAATCGGTAGAAAACCTTAAAAAATCAGGGGTAACGGGTAACATTTACTTAACAGGGAATACGGTTATTGATGCTCTCTTAACGGTAGCACATCGTCAACCCCCTTGTGAAATTACGGGATTAGATTGGCAGCAATATCGGGTGTTATTGGCAACCGTTCACCGTCGGGAGAATTGGGGTAAACCTTTACGGGATATTTTACGAGGATTTCAGTCTATTTTAAAAAAATTCCCAGATACGGCTTTATTATTACCTCTTCACCGTAATCCCACCGTTCGCGAACCGATTCAACAAGCATTAGGCAAGCATCCTAGAGTCTTTTTGACTGAACCCCTCGATTATGAAACCCTAGTCGGTGCTATTCAACGCTGTTACTTATTATTAACTGATTCTGGCGGATTACAAGAAGAAGCCCCCAGTTTAGGCAAACCTGTTCTAGTATTACGGGAAACAACCGAACGACCAGAGGCGGTGATGGCAGGAACAGCCAAATTAGTAGGAACAAACGCCGAAATCCTGCTAAAAGAAGCAAGTATTTTACTAGAAGATAGCCATGCCTATGAAAACATGGCCAATGCGATTAATCCTTTCGGAGATGGTACGGCAAGTCAGCAAATTGTTGAAATTGTTAAACAACATCTTTAAAATGAAATGACGCCGAGAAGACAAGTAATTAAGCTCATTATAGTAGAAATCCCCATTTGATTACGATGGAGAGGCTTTCACCTAAGATTTAAAGAATAACGACGTAAACTCCCCCTGCTTAAAAGCCATTGAGGGGGATCTAACGGATTGATCAATAACCGCTTACGGGTAACTGATGATGAGTAACCGATAAGGCTTCCACTAAGCGACGAACTACCGCAATCATGGCAATTTCATCGTCTAGCTTATTAATCGCCGAACCCACCCCGACACCGGATGCACCGGCAGCGATCGCCATCGGAATGGTGACATCAGATAAGCCAGAGGCACAGAGAACGGGAATATTAACCGCACGGGCAATACTATAAGCAGATGCAAGAGTAGGCGCGGCTTTTTCGATTAATCCGAGCGTTCCTGCATGAGTAGGATGACTGCTAGTTCCCCCTTCCGTTTGAATAATATCGGCTCCTGCTTCTACTAAGACTTCTGCTAATTGTACCTGTTGGTCGAGGGGCAGAATATGGGGAACGGTCACAGATAAGGTAACGTAAGGTAGGAGAAAGCGGGTTTGATGAGTTAGTTCTAGGACTTCTGGGGCTTCAAAACGACGACCTTGAACATAAAAACTGTCAAAATTCCCAATTTCCACTAAATCTGCACCTGCATCAACTGCTTCGGCTAATAATTTGGGATCAACTGCCGAGACACAGATAGGTAAATCAATCAAAGAACGAACATGACGAATCAGGTTGCAATCCGCCGCAATATCGACAAAAGTTGCCCCGCCTCGTTGTGCTGCCCTGACAACCGCCGTTACATTGGCGATATCAAAGTTATTTAAGCCACTAATCACTTTAAGCGTTTTGCGTTGTTGAAAGGCGTGGCTGAGTTGAGGAATAACGGTCATACGCTTGGGTTTCCTTAAATTTTTTCGATTTCGATGGCTTTATTTTACCGTCTTACAGCCGTTTACGACTTGATAAGATCAAAAGATTAAGGGTTTGAGACATCGTTAAACCGTGATTGAATGACCGATTAACCAGTAAACTGGAAAGAGTCCCTTGTGATTCCCATCCCTCATGTTATCTGGTTCTCAAAACCCCGTCAATTTCCCCCTTTCTGAGTCCTTAATTAATCTTGTTGAACAATTACCCTCTCATCCTCACCGTCAATGGATTGAACGCACCCTAGAAACGATTGTAAGAATTGCTGATGAAGAAATTGACCGTCTGGATTGGAAAATTTTAGCCTCGACCTTAAAAGACTTAGAGCAAGGGTTTCAGTCTTTTTACCCCTACCGACATACTCGGAAGCTGACCATTTTTGGTTCGGCGCGTTTGTCCCCTAGTAGTCCAGAATACCAACTTGCTGCTAAATTCGCTAAACGAATGAGTGAATTAGGTTTTATGATATTGACAGGAGCAGGGGGCGGAATTATGCAAGCAGGAAACGAAGGCGCAGGAAAAGCCCAGTCTTTTGGTTTAAATATTCAATTACCCTTTGAAAACAGTGCAAATCCTTATATTGAAGGCGACCCCAAGCTGATTTGCTTTAAATACTTTTTTACCCGAAAACTGTTCTTTTTACGCGAAAGTGATGCTGTTGCCTTATTTGCAGGGGGATTTGGCACGCAGGATGAAGCATTTGAAACCTTAACCCTTTGTCAGACCGGAAAATATGGGCCAGCTCCTTTAGTTCTAATCGACGAACAAGGGGGAAATTACTGGAAAAATTGGCATCAATACATCCAAAATAATTTACAAAAACAGGGCTTAATTAGTCCCGAAGATACGAACCTTTATACCGTTACTGATAATCTTGAAAAAGCGTGTGATGTGATTCGGAATTTTTATTGTGTTTATCATTCCAGCCGTTATGTTGGTCATCAATTTGTCATGCGACTTAACTTTGAGCTATCCGATGAAAAAGTTGAATTGCTCAATCAAAAATTCTCTGATATATTAGTTTCTGGCAAGATAAAAAAGAGTAAAGCATTACCCCAAGAAATTGAGCCAGATGCGGCGTATTTGCCCCGTCTGATTTTTCATTTCAACCAAAGAAGTTTGGGCAGACTCTATCAACTGATTAATCAAATTAATCAGTTTAGTCATGACTTTATGATTGACCTACATCCCGAACGTAAGTAATGCTTTATTACAAGGGAAGGAAAGTTAAAATAATTGTTTTTATTTCTCTATGAATAACCATAAAGCTTATTGAGCCATCCTGCTCTGGTATTAAATTTTTGCACATCTTTTTGATCCATTTCTCTTTCCCATTTATTATCTAGTTTAATGGGGTCACCTAATTTGTAAGGTCGAGGATTTCCGCCTAAGCTAACGATTTTTGATGGATCATACTCACTTTTAAAGCAATTACTAGCAGGATCGATTTCAATAAATTCACACAATTTTTGTAAATTATTTTCAAAATCTAAGACAAAATCTTCATATCTTAAAAACAACCAATCACGAGAATCAAAGAACTGTCTTAATGCCAAAGAACTTAAGTTTGTTTTGATCCAGCGATTTATTCCTAACTTAAAAGCGGAATCATGAGAGATATAATGATAATGTTTAAAATAAGAATTGAGGGTAGCACGACCATCTCGGACTAAATGAATCACCTTAATTTGGTTTCGTTGATTATCTCCCATGCCTTTTCTTAGAAAAAAAAGCTGTTGAGGCGTTTTAGAAGAATCTAAAATAACAGACGTTTCTAACAGAGAATTAATGCACTCAAAGAGCGTCCAGTAATGATTTGCTTTTTCAAAAATATCGGATTTTTTTGCTGAAATGATTTGCCAAAAGCTGGCATCTAAAAAGTCAATTTCTTGGATGGATTTTCCATAATGATTTAGATAATATTGATCAATATCCTTCCAAATATCTCGATTGTTAAACATCTTGTTCCATTGTTTTTGACAACAACTTCTCAAAATAAAAATTTCGCCCACATTGACAACTGATTGATGAGCATCTAAAACATTAGATAATAAAGTAGAGCCGCAGTGGCCACTACCCAGTACATAAACTAACTTAACCATAAAAAATAAAAAGGATCATAATAATTTTAGGTAGATTATATCATAGCAATTTAAAAATGCTGTAATATTGTCTTGAAATGCGTTTTACAAGATTGATGCCTTATTTATTATCTTTTCTGTTAAGTAGCATCGTTTTCTTAGGGAGTGTGACTTCTTTACCCCCTACCCTCTCAAGCTCCTCCTTAGCGGCTCTCCCCATTGTCAGAGATATTTTCGCTGGCTCTCCCCCCCCTAATCTCGGTGTTAATCAAGGGAACCTTGCATCTTGTCCGACTTCTCCCAATTGCGTTCTCAGTCAAGCGGCGGATGCGTCTCATGCCATTGCCCCTCTAGTTTATCAAGGCGATCGCCCCACAGCTAAGGAGACTTTATTGAAAGTCCTCTCCGTTGTCCCTAATACCCAAGTCGTAGAAGAAACGGACGACTACATTCACGCAGAATCTTCGAGTCGAATTATGGGCTTTGTTGATGATGTTGAGTTTTATTTGCCCAAAAGTGAGAAAATTATTCATATTCGTTCGGCTTCTCGTTTAGGAGAATCAGACCTAGGGGTCAATCGGCGACGCATAGAACAAATTCGTCTGGCTTTAGCGGACCTACAAGCTTAAGGACAATTATTAAACTGTCCATTGGTGGAATCGCAGACTCGAGTTTTCTTCTAATCTATAGGTGGTGTGAGGAAAAAGTAGACGGTGTGAGGAAAAAGTAATAAACAGGCACTTGAGGTCGAAACGTAGGAAAGACGCTCAGGTGCTTGTTTTTTTAGTATCTGTGTCAAGCATTTAATTTTCTAAACTTCTACTTTGGTTTCTCTGGTTTCTGAAGAAGCTTGTTCGGTCTGATTGGCGTTGCCATTGACGTCAAAAATGACTTCGGATACGGTGTCTGAGCCTAAATCTTCTACTCTATTGATAACTGCCCCCAGCACCGAGATGTCGGCTTCTGTAAATTGATTGACTGCCTCTTGAAGCAGACTGGAACGAGTCATCCCCGGACAGGTCACCAACAGTAAACCATCACTGAAGGGTTCAAGCAATAAGGGGTCATTACAGCGAGATAAAGAAGGTGTATCAATAATAACCACATCAAAACGACCTCTGGCATCTTTTAAAAACAGTTGAAACTCACTGGATTCCAAAATGGCAGAGGCTTGCCGTTGCGGACCCGGACTCGGCAGGACGTAGAGATTGGCAATACCCGGCACCAGTTGAATGGCTTCACTGCGAGCAGCATAGTATTTGAGGGGTTCAACACTGGAGGCTTGATTGGGTGTAATGCCAATTAAAGAGCATTGAGACGGCATCCGCAAATCCGCTTCAATGAGAAGGGTTCGTTTACCTGCAAAAGCAGAGGCGATCGCCAAATTATAGGCAGTAATCGTTTTTCCTTCCCCATTGCTGATACTGGTGATCACAATCACCTTAGACGTATCTGAACCGAGACGGCGTAAATTACTGCGACAACGCTCATAATAGGGCAAATAAGGAGAATCTAAGTCATCAACCATCAAATTGCTATCTCTATTCAAAGGAGAACCCATCTGGGGAAATTCTCCTAGTAAGGAGATTTCTCGCTCTGTTAAAGCCGCTCGTAATTCTTGCGCAGTGTGCAGACGATCATCAATGAGTGCCAGCAAGAAAATGACGCCTAAACCCGCTAAAAGACCGAGTGCGCCCCCAGCACTAATAATCAAGAGGCGATTTTTATGGGCAGAGGGGGCTATCTCTTGGGATTTTTGATAGATTGCCGGAACAGCAATACTGAGACTACCGACAGTTTCTGCTTCGGCGGCTTGGGCATCTACCAAGGCAGTTAAAATATTTTGATAGATAACCCGTTGAAATTCAACAGCTTGAACCAATTGAGCTTGTTTTAACTGTTGGTCGGGGTAACGATTGTATTGGTCTCGTAATTCCTGCTCGGTTTTAATGGTGGATTCTAATTGTTTGATTAGTCCTGCCCGTTGCGTTTCCAAAACCAAAAGACGACTTGCTAGTTCTTGGCGATTGGGGTCAAGATTTCCTTCTTTGCGGATTTCACTGGGAACTTGCGCTAAATCCCCTTTGCCGATCAATTCTTGGGCCCTTTGTTGCAACAGTATGTCATTAACTTGCTGTTCCTTTTGTAGTTGCTTAATGGTGGGATGTTCGGGTTTGAGGTCTAATCTTCGGCGTTCGAGTTCGAGTTCGATGCCTAAAATTCGGGCTCTGAGATCTGCCAAAATGGGATCGGCACTGAGGGCAACGGCGGTATACGCCTGTTGTGGCGTTAACCCCAACTGCTGAACAAGATTCTCGATTTGACCTTCCACCTCGTCAAGGGCTAATTTAAACTCCCTTTGACGCTGTTGACTACTGGTAATGCCACTAAAAAGACTTCCATCTTGAATGGCCAGTAATTCCGTTCCTTGTTGGCTGATATAGTCATAAAATCGCTTTTCAGCTAGGGTTAAGTCCCCCTTAACTTCGCCCAGTCGTTTTTGGAGGGCTTCAATTTTACTCCGAAGTTGATAGGTATTGAGCCAACGGCTATAGTCGACCATTTCATCCATGAAAGCTTGTAATACAGCCGTCGATTGGGTACGAGAGACGGGATCGGTGTATTCCAAAGTGATAAATTGAGGCTTTGAATCGGTCGGTTCTGGTTTAGTGGCTTTATTTCCTTCTTGTTCTGTTTTTTCACCAGGCAGGGTAATTTTTAGTCTGTTATTATTCCAAATTGTACTCATCTGTTGAGGGGTAAACTTGAGTCGCTGGGCAGTTCTCTCCCTAACCCGATCGGATAACAGCGTATCTTTGCTAATCGTTCTTCCCTGTTGTTGAATCGCTGTCCCTGCACTGGTAAAAGAGGGAGGGGGAGTACGAAAGGCCAATTGCCCAACCGAACGATAGGTCGGGGCTGGGGGCGGCGGATCGGGTAACATCGCCACCAAAACAGACGCTCCAAGGGCTGCCAAAAACACTAAGAAACCAATGAGTTGGTTTTGTTCGAGGGAGATTAGAAAGCGTTTGAGAATGGGGGGTGCCATAATAATTGATAATCGATCCTAAGTGCCACTATTGTAGCGGTTATTTCGAGGTTTAATCGTAAGAGATTGTTAACTAAAACCCCCGACGACCATTCCCATTCGTGAATCGTCTGAAAAAATCAGTAAAGCTAAAGAGATCCCGAATGGGTTGCGTAATGATATTAAAAGCCGCAAAAATTTCTCCAAGTAGGGTACGACTGGTTATAATGACATCTTGATCTCTGAGCAAGACATTTTGAGGAATATCCCCTTCAAGGACTAAAGATTCAGGATTCAGCGATTGCGTGACCACTCTACCGAGATCTGGGTCAAAACGCAGAAGGGTCACTTCATTTTGCTTAAGACGGAGGCGATCGCCCCCCGGTAAAATCCCCACCAAATCAATAAATGTACTCCCGTTAGGCAGATTAACATTCTGCAATCGTCGTCCCGATGGAATTTCGTGAATTAAAACTCGTACCGTAATCGTTTGTTGTGTGAGGGTCGTGCGAGCAACGACGGCGCGATCATAATCTCTAACGGTTTCAGGATTCAAGCGATTGACAATAACGGTGTCTCCCCCCTGTAGCTGCAGTAAAGGAAGGCTTTTGCCTTGAATCAGCGGGGTATAAAGGTCTATTTCTTCTTCTAGAATGGCGCCATCTACTAACGCCCGTCGCACCACGATTGATCGGAGATCGGCTTGGGGGGTACTGCCCCCAGCTTGAGCTACCACTTGATTGAGAGAGATACCTTGCGCGAAAGCATAATAGCCTGGTCTGACTACCTCCCCGATAATCGTCAAATCAACAGGTCGAACCCCCGTCAGCAGTGCCACCACTTCGGGTTCATTTTGTAAGTATTTTTGACCCAACTCAAAGGCGACTTTGGTTTCCACCTCGTCTAAGCTTAGACCGATTACTGGAATTCGTCCTAAAATCGGCACAAACAGATTTCCTTCTGGATCTACTAGGCCAGAAAAGGAAAATTCATCGAAATCTCTAACAGTTACGCTGACACCATCTCCCACATCTAGGCGATAGAGGTTAAATTGTTTAGACGTTAAGGGATCAAAGGGCGGAGGAGACGGGGGACGAGGGACGCCATCATCGCCGCGTAACGTTTGAGGAGGAGCAAATAAACCCGATTCTGGGTTTTCTGTCGTTGTTTCAGACTGACTGTAACTGAGGGATAATCCCAAAAAACTAGGGGATACCCAGAACATCAGTCCACTCAGCAAAATTGAGCCACAAGACTTAAATAACGGCATAAAATTCTCCCAACACCACACAAAATTTGTCTTTATTTTTATTCAATTTGAAAAATTTCTTTTTCTAAAGCGGTTTGAACTTTGGGGGCGATAGATTGAGCTAACGCTTTTTGTTCTTCAAGATCGCTCAAGGGATCGGTCGGAATTTTAATATTAACAGCCACCCAAGGCACTCGTTGACCGCTAAGCTGCGCTAGTTGATCCCGCCAAAACCAATCGAAGGAGTGAGTACCGCCTCCCCCCGGCCAAGCGTACCATTGAATCACGGCAAAGGTTTGTTGATTCCATGCTTTAAAAAAGCGCGCTTTCACCCGATGATTTGAGGCCGTTTCAAAAGTCAGGGTTTTGATGCGATCGTGCTTCCACCGTTCAATGCCATCAATTCCTGTCCATTCCACATAGGGACGACTCCACATCACATGAGGCTTTTCCCTCTCAACACCCTGAGGGAGAAGCATCACAACCACGGGCAGATCTTCGTTTTGCTGAACAACTTGTATAGACCATTTCACATTATCAAGACGGATTTCTTTTTGCAAGGTGGTTGGCCAATCCGCAATACTAAGACCCGTTGACCGCATCTTTAGCAATCGTTGATAAGCACTGACCTTGGGTGCTTCTTGCCATGACCAGCTTTTGCCCCAGTAACCCGGTACGGCGGCCATAACGATCATTAACGTTAGGCTCAACATAATTAACCAACGGCTGAGGGAAAAACGGTTTTTGCTGAACATTGAAGACGAGGGCGAAAAAAAAGTTGACTTAAAATTATTCATGATGAGACGACCTCTCCGTAAGCGGTTGGGGGGGAGCGGTCACCCGATCAAGCCAATGATTGATTCCCACGATACACATTAGCATGAGGGCTGAATACAGATCTCCTGCCGCTCCTTCGTGTAATGAGTTAAAAGCGGTTTGATTTCCTAAGCCATGAAATAAGGCTAAAAGGGTATTACGGATAATGTTAGCGTTCACGCTAATAAAAGTGGCGGCCGCCAGCATAAAAATCGTTTTCTTGACTGACTTTAATGAATCTGTCATATGTAACAAAATTAAAGTCACATACAAACTGGTAAAGAGCATTTTAAGACCTGCACAATAGGGAGCGACTTCGACGGTTTGTCCATTCACTTCTAAGTAAACGTCGGTCACGGCTACATTCAGTCGTGCTTGCATTAAGATAAAACCGGCTACATTGGTGATGAATCGCTGTAGCGGTAACGTAAACGGCGTTAATAAATAAGGAATGGGGTTAGGCGTTCCTAGAAAAACCAATAGTAGGGGAAACCATTGTAATTTTAATCCCGGAATTCCTTTTAAACAAAGACAAATACTCGTCAAAATTAGAGGGAATGATAAAAAAGCCAGATCGGGGACTCCCGTCAAATAAAAAATGACCCCGATCACCAATAGGACTAAACCCGAAAAGTGACACTGCTCAGGTAATTTTGACCATTTGCGACGCTGTTGCCACACGACATAAGCCGCATAGGGGAAACCGATGATGGCATGGCTGAAATATTCGTGTTCTATGCCAATATTTTTGTTGAACCAGCCATCTAACCAGTAGCCAAACATGGGGAGGTAAATTACCGTTAAAGCCAAAGCCAAAAGGATAATTAATCCATCATCTTCTAGCCATCTGGGGCGTTTTTGAGACCGTTGCATCATTTTGTTAAGGTTTTAATATTAATAGGGTTAATGGTAGCATAGAGCCGCTAGTTGCTCTACCACCCATTCTAGTTGAAGATTTTCTAAGGTAGGATACATGGGTAACGACAGAATTTGCTCACAAAGCGTTTCCGCCTTAGGAAAATCACCTTTTTGATAGCCTAAATATTGATAGGCCGGTTGCAGATGGCAAGGTATCGGATAATGAATCCCCGTTTGAATCCCTCGCTTTTCTAGATAATACTGGATCTTTTCTCGCTGATGCACCCATTCTCCCTTCAGGCGAATGACATAAAGATGATAAACGTGACCCGCACCCACTTGATTATGGAGTGGGCTAATCCCCTTCTGAGCTAAAATTTTTAAGGACTGATCATACTTTTGAGCCGCCTGATAACGAGACTGATTCCAATATTCAAGATGGGGAAGCTTAACCTGTAAAATAGCCGCTTGTATGGTATCTAATCGACTATTCGCCCCAATTTCTTGATGATAATATTTCTGAGGCGCACCATAATTTCTCAGCGATCGCATTTTTGTCGCCACTGTTTCGTCATCGGTGACTAATATCCCCCCATTGCCCATTGCTCCTAAGTTTTTGCTGGGATAAAAGCTGAAAGCGGCGGCCTTCCCTACTGATCCTGCAGTTTCTTCTTCTCTCGTTGCTAGGTGAGCTTGGGCTGCATCTTCAAAGATGATTAAATTATAAGTCTGAGCAAAGTGCCGCAATTGAGACGGCGAGACCATTTGACCATAAAGATGGACAGGAATAATCGCTTTAGTGCGGGGAGTTAGGGCTTTTTCAGCCGATTCTAAGTCGATTAAGGCTGTTTTTTCATCACAATCAACTAAAACAGGCTTTATGCCCCCGTGTATAACCCCCATTAACGTCGCTACGAAGGTATTGGCGGGAACTAAAACTTCATCTCCCGATTTTAAGCCACAGGCTTGCAGTCCTAAGGCGATCGCCGCCGTTCCTGATGCTACTCCTACTCCATATTTCACTCCACAGGCTTGAGCAAATGCCTGTTCAAACCTTCTTAAGGCTTTTCCTAATACAAAATCGCCTTGTTCGATGACCTCGTGAATCGCTTTGTGAATCTGGGGTTCTAGGGGTTCATGTAGTTGATGAAGATCAACAAAAGGCACTTGACAAGGCGCATCGGTAACCATAGTGTCTGAGCAGTTTTTCGGGAGACATTAAAATCGTTTTAAGAGATTACCACAAAATCTGCACACTAACGCTCAATCAAGGACTTTTCAACCCATCTGTCATTGAGAGGGGACGAAACGCTGTCTCCCCTGGCAATGAATACCAAAAAGAACCTAAAAGGTGAGTTGTTCTGATTCTTTTTGAAGCAAGCTAACTAACACACTATTCCCGCTTTCTTGCGCAATTTTTAAACGTCTTTCTAAATTGCGACGCATATTGTCTAGGTGAATCTCGGTCACCTGACTTTGCATGACGGGTTTAGCGGCAAATTGACCGACAGAACAACGGTTAGCGGTCGAAACAAGGGAATCGGTCGGTAGTGAACAAGTACTATAGGCAACCCCTCGATATTGGCGATACAGTTTGGGAGGAGTTTGAGGAATATATCTAGGATAACGATATTTCCAGTCTCTTCCTCTGTATTTTCCGGCAATTTCTCCTTCTTGCACTTCTAGAAATGATACTTCACGGTCATAGTTGACCCCACGATAAGAGAGTTTCATTGTTGTCGTTCCTTTTTAAATTTGGTTTATGTTGAGTTATTTGAAGAAAATAGTCGTTGATTTAGGATATTAACCCTTTTTATAGTGGACACCTCGATAGGTCATTTCCTGAGACATAGGACGGAGATGGGGCGGTTGACGGTAGTGATGTCCTCGCCACATTAATCCGCGATAACGGCCTTTCGTATCTCCTTCAATCACTTCTAACTCTATGGGATGAGAATCGTACTTCACACCCCGAAATAAACGTTCCATAGCTGGATAATCCCTCCGATTGCAGTTTTTCCCTTTAAGTAGGAGATAGAAGCTATTTTATACTTCTGTATCTATTGTTACATTTTTAGAATTGAAATGGTGATAAATCACAAAATGTTAAGGTTGACTCAGAAGGCAGTCAAGAGGCTTAATTTAATACGGTAGGTCATATCTATTCAAGGAACTCAGATCAATATAGCAATACTTAGACTCCTGAGGTACACCTTAAACTCAACCCCGAAAACCAAAAACTCTGGGCGTTGATAAGTGAGCAGTGGATTTGTGAGAAAGGAAGAGTCAACGAAACCTACTCAACAACCTGAAATGCCCCCAGTGCCACTCTTCCCATTATCGCCAAGATGGCTATCAAAAGGGAAAACAAAGATTGGAATGTAAAAATTGTGGTCGCCTCTTCCGTTCAGCTTATACCCCCAAAGGTTATCTTCCTCAAATTAAAAAAGAATGTTTAGAAGTGTCCTTAGATGGCAGGGGTTTCAGAGGACTCCAAAGAGTAACAGGAATTCATTAGACAACGATTA
>JBGTGT010000113.1:0-90016 GCA_041746575.1 Microcystaceae cyanobacterium | reverse complement strand
AGAAAAATTCTGTTTTCCTTGGGTTTCTACAGATTTTTGGAAGCCTTTAGCCATCAATGTATATCAATCAACTATTTAGGAAATTAGTCAAAGTTTTATCATACCATATTTTTGGGCTAAGTTAAGATGCGTTTACCCTGGTATTTAAAACTCTGCGATGCTCCTCAACTTTCTGAAGCTAAATTTTATGACTTTGCGCAAAGGATACGCGTTGAAATGATCCCTATTGGTCACGATCCTGCCAGTAATCATAGTATTCTGGATTATAGCATTTATCTATCTGCAGGATTAAAACAAATTCCTTTAAAGGGGAAAGACAATTGTTCCTATCGTAAAGCAGGTATCGGAGAAGCACAACCTGATTTATCCTTTTATCTTGGGGAAAATGTCAATGTGGTTTCCGATGGTGCAGCCATGATTAATTTAGATAACTAACCCCCTCCTAATTTAGTGATTGAAATTGCTAATACGTCCTTCAAAGATGACTTAGGGGAAAAACGATCATTATATGAAGAATTAGCGGTTAAAGAATATTGGGTAGTCAATGTTCAAACGATAGAAATTATTGCCTTTAAAATGGAAAATGGCGGTAGTTGGCGCATTCACACGTTAGAGGTTTTACAAGGATTATTAAATTAATAAATGTTTTCATAGAAGTCTTAAAACGGACTAAGGAAAGTATTCATTCTGAAATAAGTATGTGGTTAATGGCTAAATTTCAGGAAACCTAGATATTTAGAGCAATGGTGGAGCAATGATTTATAATAAGGGTTAGTCTTAAAATGATTGAAACGATGGAAATCTCTCAAACGGAATATCGCCAACGCCGAGAAAAATTAATGGACAAAATGGGTCAAGGAACAGCTATTTTTCGGAGTGCGCCAATGGCAGTAATGCACAATGACGTTGAATATATATTTCGCCAAGAGAGTGACTTTTTTTATTTAACAGGATTTAACGAACCCGAAGCGGTTGCCGTTTTATGTCCCCATCATCCCGAACACCGTTTTATCCTTTTTGTTCAACCGAAAGATTCCGAAAAAGAAACGTGGACGGGTTATCGTTGTGGTGTGGAAAAAGCCAAGTCTTATTACGAGGCAGACGAAGCGTATCCGATTACCGAACTTGATGAAAAGCTATCACAATACTTAGAAAAAGCTGACCGTCTTTACTATCATTTTGGACGGGATACTCACTTCAATCAAGTCATTTTAAGCCATTGGCAACACCTTTTAATGACCTATCCCAAACGGGGAACAGGCCCGAGGGGAATTGAAGATAGCGGTTTTATTCTGCATTCGATGCGTTTAGTGAAAAGTGATGCCGAATTAGCCTTAATGCGCCAAGCGACCGCAATTTCCGCTAAAGCACACAACCATGCTAAAGAATTCGCTCAGGTAGGTCATTATGAATATCAAATACAAGCCGAAATTGAGCATCTTTTTCGATCAGAGGGAGCAATAGGCGTTGCTTATCCTTCTATCGTTGCCTCTGGTGCGAATGCTTGTATTCTGCACTATATCGAGAATAGTCGTCAAATTCAAGATAATGATCTGATCTTAATTGATGCTGGGTGTTCTTATGGCTACTATAACGGTGACATTACTCGCACCTTTCCGATTAGTGGTAAATTTACGCCAGAACAGCGAGCTATCTACGAAATTGTCCTAGAAGCGCAACAGCAGGCCATCGAAGAAGTCAAAACGGGTAAACCCTATCACGAATTTCATGATATTGCCGTTTGTGTGATTGTACAAGGATTAATTGATTTGGGGCTTTTAGTGGGCGATTTGGAGGAAATCATTACAGAAGAGAAATATAAACCCTTTTATATGCACCGTACAGGTCATTGGCTAGGTTTAGATGTTCATGATGTGGGTCTATACAAGTGCGGCGAAGAAACGTGGCAAACTTTTCAGCCCAATCAAATCGTCACCGTCGAACCCGGAATTTATATTTCTCCTCATATTAAACCCGCCGAAGGACAACCTGAAATTCCTGAAAACTGGCGAGGAATTGGTATTCGCATTGAAGATGATATTTTAGTGACTGAAAAAGGGAATGAAATTTTAACAGCCAGTGCGCCTAAACAAATTCATGAGATGGAATCTTAGATAATTTTTGTTAATTGACCACAGTATGCACCCATACTTTCTATAGTCCATCTGGGGGGCGAGGTTTGCGCCCCTACCGTCAAGAGTGTAACCCACAGAGTCGCAAACTGCTATATTTTTGATCAAAGAATGACCAACCCTAGAATAATCGCACCAATTCCCATTAACATCATGGAAAATCGAGGATAACTTTCGACATCGCCCCGATTCGAGCGAAGTTGCGCCAAATCCATCCAAGGCATAATCCCTCGACGAAACCATCCGACGACTTTAACCTCTGCACCGATTAAGCCGGGAACTTGAGATGCACCAAAGAAAAAGTTACCTAAAGCCCCCAAACGAGAAGCATAGCGCACAAAAATCATACCTGTTGCATCCTGAAGCTTTAATTCTGACCCAAAACGATATCCAGCATCCCCTCGACCGATTAATTTCCCTTTAAGATGAATCGGTTTTCCTCGCAAAGGACTGGCATAGGGGTCACCCATCAAGGTTAGAATATTCGCCGGTTCAGCTTGATGAAAATCAGGATACATGACGAACGATTTAAGGAAAGTAGCGATCGCAAATCCCCACAGTGCAAAACTAAAGGATAATAAGGAATAACGAAAAATACTCGCTAAAATTATCCCAATCAGTAATCCCATTAAAGCCCCAACCCATTGACTATTCATCACCAACAAATCTACGATAAAAGTACCGTAAAGCCGCTTTTTATTAAGGTATTTACCATCCTTAACGACTCTAGCCATGTCAAACTCGGTTTTTAGTCCCATTTGCTCTGCATAAGTGGTTAATGCCCGAATTCGCTTACCCGTTAAGGGATGGGTCGAATTAAGTTCCATCCACCACCCCCAAGGATTAAAAATATCCCATAAAAAGATACGTCCAACTTGATAGCTATCGGAGGCCATACGATAAGCGACACCCGTAGATGCCGCCCCTTTTGGGTCATAAATGCCTAAAGCCCGCGTTCCTTGAATTAATGGACTGGGTTCTTTCGTTTTGTCGCTTTCTTCCACAATGCCGTAAGCAATTTTAACTAATGCCCGTGATAATCCATTGGGATTACCCGTGGTTTCGGCCGCAAAATGATCGGCATAGTATTCCCGAGTACGGGAAAGATAGAGAATAAGATAGGTACCCATTAAGTAAAAAGCATAAGCTGTAATTGCTATATTCATCAAAAAGCTTTTGGCTTTGTCCCCACTTTGCCGACTCATTCGTCTTACGAAGCTATAAATTAAGTACAAAATCTGCACCAGAGTCGATGCTAAAGTCATAATCGCAAAGTCCCAATGGACGATATGGCCTAATTCATGGGCATAAACGGTGGCGACTTCATCCTCATCGAGATAGGTAAATAACCCTTGACTCACCACTAATCGGGCAGTATCAGGTAACGAACCATAGGTAAAAGCTGTCGGATTTTCGTCTGGAATAATGCCTAAACGAGGGGGGGCAATCTGTCTTTGCTGGCACACCCGCTCAATCACGTCTGCGCTTTCAGGACTGGATTGACGTAAGGTTTCAAGGGATATCCAACTTGTTCCGTACAAAGCATTCTGCACAATATCCATAATGAGGGGAGACAGGAAAAAAGATATCCCACTAAAGATGAGAGTGACAATTAACGCTATTCCTAATCCTTGACTGGGATTGTCTGTTTTAATGATAAATATCAAAGAAAGACTCAGAACAAAGATCATGCCGAAGAGAAGAGAAATAGTAACCATAGAAGCAAGAGCTAAACTACTAGCAATGCCTCTCATGGCTAATTTTACCCCTGTTTGGGTGGCTCGTCCGGCTTTAGCCAAAAGGTCAGGATGGGGGGATGCTGATTGGGTTTGAGCGGCTTTTAACCGTTTTTCGTATTCAGTTGCCCAGAGGTTTACTTGGGAATCCAAATGATTTTTCAGGATTTGACAAAGGGCGATCGCTTCCTCAATCTGTCCCTTGCTATGATACGCTTTGGCTAAGGCCATTTGTGCCTGACTGTATTCTGCACTGTCTTTATGGGTTGCATCCTGACAGTATTGACTTAATAATTCGATGGCTTCGTCAAATTTTTGTTCTTTAAAGGCTTGTAAACCTTGTGCGAGAGACATAGGTGGTTATCCTCCCCAAATGATACATTAAACAAGAAATTTTGAGAGATTTCTTAAAGGTTAGTATTCCCCTTTATTTTTAAAACCCATCATTTTTAAGAAACTTTGTCATTATTGATTATTAATTGTTTGGTAAACGTTAATCATAAAGTGGTCTAATGTCCATGTTCCAGTAACGACTTGTTGCTGTTCCAAGATTAAATTTTGATTGAGAAAACGTTTCATTTGTTGTTGATAGATTACTTTTTCTTCTACTGTTTTGGGAGCTTGCCAAACCGGCCTAGCACTATCTAACCAAATCACTTTATTATAGTTATTAAGTTGTTCTAAGCTTAATTCTTGTAATTTTAAGGGTAAGTTGGCACTCGATTGCGCTAATAAATCAATCTGACGATTTTGCGGTAAATAATAAGCTAAACGTAAAACATGACCCCATGCTTGGGAATTCATTACAAGAAGAGTAGAACCTTGAGGGTCAATTAAAGCAGATAATTGATGAAAAACTTGACGAGGGCGTAAGGCAAAATCTGCGACATTAATCATTAAATAAAGATTTAAAATAATTAAAATAATAGCATTTTTTTGTTTATCTAAACCTTTTTCGATGGCAATAGATAATAATAATAATAAACCGGGTAAACTAAAACTGACTGACCTTCCCCAACCAAATCCAAGGGTAAATTTGCCGGTTAAAATATCAGCTAAAAATGCAATCAATAGAGGAACAATTCCTAAACATACAGCAATAATTAAAGGACGATATATCTTTTTGCGATACAAAAGAACAATCGCCATCATTAAACCGACAATACTTAATATTCCTGCGCTCAATCTTCCGCTCAAAGAGAAACTTGTGACGGTATCCCCTAGTAAAAGCTGAATCCCTATTGTTTCAATGAATCCTTGGAAATGTTCGCTCAATGAGGGAATAAAGCCCCCAGACGCATTAAATCGATTAAAGTCTGCGTTTTGGACTTGTTTACTCAATCCCCACCCTATCCAAGGGATCAAAAAAAGGAAGGAAAGGGTAAACCTTAATCCATATTGCCACCAATGAGAGCGATCGCACCAGAAAATTAATAGCCCTGCAGCTATCATCCAATAAATCACGGGATAAAATGTGTATATTCCTGCCGTTACTGCGATAATAAAGCCAATATTCTCCAAAATAAACCTTATTTTATTATTTTCTTCTTGTCCAATATTGATCAATTTCACTAAACATCCTGATGCTAATGTTACCCAAAATATTAACGCAACATACATTCGAACATTAAGAGAATGAAAGAAAAAAAAGGGATTTAATGCCATTAAAGCAGAAAAAATTAATCCTCCTCGATGATTCATTACAGTACGCCCCAAAGCGTAAGCCAACGCTATCGTACTTAAACTGAAAAGCAGGGGTAAACTTCGCATCGCTTGTTCACTATTACCCCACCAACGTAACCAAAAATGTTGCAACAGAAAAAATAAAGGGGGATGGGGTTCTGCTAAAATCCCTTTTAAAACTTGAATGATTGCGCTTAAGCTATCTTGAGGAGAAAGCGTTAAAATAGGAAGATATTGAGATAAAGAAATGGGAATATCGGGGGGAGTGCTATAAAGGTGTTTTTGTCCTGTTACGAGAGCAAGGGAAAGAATCTCATCATACCAAAGCTCTCGATGATCAATAAAAAGAAAGCGCAACAGTGTGCCTAACGCAATAAAAAAATAAAGAATTGTTTTCAAATCTTACGCCGATAAGCCGTCAAAAGATACACGCTTAATTGTATTGATTCTACTCTTTTAGTGAGATAAAGTTTTATTTATTTCTTCTGCATTGTTTTTATTTTGCTGTAAAAAAGCCTCTTTAGCAGCCGCCTGTTCTGCGGCTTTTTTAGTTCGTCCTTTCCCCACTCCTAATCTTTGCTGATTTAGCCATACTTCTGAAATGAATCTTTCTTCAGAATTGAGAATTGGCTCAACTGCTTTAACTTGGTATTGAGGTAAACATTTATATTTTCTTTGTGTCCATTCTTGTAGAGCATCTTTATAATTTTGGCGAGCAGGATCTTGACGAATTTCTTCTGCTTTTTGTATCAATAATTTATCTAACCAAGGACGAATCAAATTCATGTTGTGAATACTTAAATATAATGCCCCTAAAACCCCTTCAAAGCCATCTGCAAGCCTTGAAATTCTGCCGTTTTCGTCTTTAGCAGATACCTCTGACTGTAACAAATAATTCTCCAAATCCAATCGCTCAGCGAATTCTGCTAAGGTGCGATCGCTCACCATTATTGAACGAATAGCGGCAAATTCTCCGACGGATTCATCGGGATAATTTTCCCTTAAAATTTCGGCGGCAATAAGGCGAACAACAGAATCTCCGATAAATTCAAGTTGTTGATAATTATGAGTAGTTGAAAGGCTCGGATGAGTAAGAGCTAAATTAAGCAAGTTCCAGTCAATTTGGGTAGATTCTAAACTTAATTCTTGAATAAGCTTCTGGAGTTCTTGCTGTCTTTTTTTCGGTATCATCATATCGATTTATAATTTATTGAACTTAAAAATTTTTTATGTTTATCATAGCAATGATCGTTTTACTTTATTGATTCACTTTTATTATTTTTCATTGGTAATCTTCTTGAAATTTTATAAAAGTATAATAATTTTTATGAGTAAATTGGAAAGCGTTGGACATAAGCCGGATTCTGTTCAATGGGGGTTATCTATCTGAGACGTTTGTTACCAAACACCTTAGGCGGTTCACCTATAACGAGAGAGGTATGCAAGACCAACCGTTCTCTCTGCGACCTTGCTCCCAACGGGGGTTTACCGAGCTAGTATCTCTCGATACTACTGGTGCGCTCTTACCGTCACCTTTGCACCCTTACCCTTTCCAATGATCATTAATGACCAAAAAAGGCGGTATTTTTCTGTGGCACTTTCCTCATCCTTACGAATACTGGGAATTACCCAGCCGTTTGGTCTTTTGGGAGTCCGGACTTTCCTCAGATTCAATCCAACGTTGAATCCGCAACCCCGACGCCAACGCTTTCCTAATGACTAGAATAGCAAAATATTTTCATCCTTTCTACCCATGTTTTCCTTCTTTTTTGATGTTAGCGTAGACGTATTCGTTTTTTGAATCTACTCCGAGTCTGTTTATGAAAGCTTCTGCAATAAGACTGCAATCTTGGACGAATTTGATCGCAATCCTTGCCGCTTTTGCAATGAATATCTGGGCAAATATTGCACCGTTAACCGGATTATCCATTGGGGAAATCTCTAGCACTTTTTTTGCCGATGTCTTAATTATTCCCGCAAATTATGCCTTTGCGATTTGGGGATTAATTTATTTAGGGTTAATTAGCCTAGGAATTTACAGTGTCTTACCCAAAAATCAGGAGAATTCCCTTATTGAAAACATAGGTTACTTTCTGGCAATTAGCAGTTTTATCCAAATTATTTGGGTATTTTTATTTCAGTTTCGTTTCTTTTCACTCTCAGTTTTAGCAATGATTGGAATCTTAATTTCCCTCATGCTTTTATATCAAAAATTAGCCATCAATCTTGTGCCTATTCCTACGTCTCAACGGTGGTTTATTTATTATCCCATTAGTCTTTATTTAGGTTGGATTAGTGTAGCTACGATTACGAATATCGCCTCCGCTTTAGATTATCTGGGTTGGAATGGGGGGGGGATTTCTCCACCAATATGGACGGGGATTTTGCTAGTAATTGCGACTTTAATCGCTATTTTTATGAGAATTCAAAGAAATGATCGAATTTACGCTGGTGTTGTGGTGTGGACATTAGGGGCTATTGTGGCTAAGTATGGGTATCAAAATAATATCGCTCTTCTGGCTTTAGGATTAGGCATTTTATTAATCATTATTATCGCTTTACCCAACTCTGCAAAAAAAGTAAATATTAAGTAGCCGTAAAAGTTCATCTGCTTCGACCGACGATGAATTTCTAGCGGAATATATTAATAAGTTGAACTTAGAATAAGTAGAGAACGTTGACGGATAACTGAGTCATTAATTATTCATCACTATCACTCATACATTTTTACACTATCGGGTATACCCACAGGGGATAAATTCGCTAAAGATTTAAGATGTTGGAAACGAATTAACTCGGTAAAATTGAGGACAGAACGTCCTTCTAAATTGGCAACGGATTCTATGCCATTTAACAATTGTTTTGCTGCATCAGCCTCCGTATAACCCCGTCTCAGGGCAACTTTAATCGCTTCTTCATCGGCATCAATGTCTCGTTGAACACTACGATTTTCTCGCCAGACTCGATTGACAGCAATGGTGGTTAACCCTGTCGCTACCAATACCCCTACTAAGTCACCTTGCAACAGTTCTGCAGTCATGCCGACTAAACCGATTAACGCTCCTCCTTGATAAATATTCAGTTTAAACCACGTTACATTGGTCAAATAACTGGCCGTTCTTAGCATGACTAAATCTCTTTGTCCTTGGGGTAATTGCCTCCAGAGGTCAAAATTGACGTAAATGGGACGTTGGGGTTTTTGCCAAGGAACAGGAAAAGGAGCATCGATAACTTTCGATTGTTGGGGCTTACTGGTTATTTTAGTGAACATTCGTCCCGAAGCGGGCAAAACATCCAGTAATCGGCGAATTTCAATATCAGGATTCATAACAGTTTAAGCTATCACAGGACTTACTACTTAAATTAAATATCATGAATCGGTTATCTTGAAACTTTCTCTCCTTATCAAATACTATCCGCCAATTTGTGACATTGTACGGCGATAATTCCCGTTTTCTGTACCTGAATTTCGGTCTTTATAGTTAATCTCTGGTTTCATCCTTAATAAATAACTGACTTTATCCCTTAGTATCTCTGGTGATATCCCTTGTCTCAAAGCCGATTTTAAGTCAATTTGTCCTGTTTCATTTAATAAACACGGTCTTAACCAGCCATCTGCCGATAATCTCATGCGATTACAGCGATCGCAGAAACATTCCGACATCTGACTAATAAAACCAATTGTCCCTTTTGCGTCAGGAATTTGAAAGACATCGGCGGGGCCATTTCCGCTGACGTTTGACTCCGTTAATCCCCATTTTCGACGAATGCGGCAACGTAATTCTTCTGAAGGAATCCATGCTTTATCTACAAAAAGAGAATTATTGCCAATCGGCATAAATTCAATAAAACGGACGTGCCACTCTTTTTCGAGGGTTAAAGCGGCTAAATTTTCAACTTCGTGCTCATTTACTCCCGGAATCACCACCACATTTAATTTTAAAGGATTAAACCCCACTTGATGCGCCACTTGAATGCCTTGCCATGTTCTTTCCCAAAGATTTTGACTTCGATTTCCGGCAATTTTGCTAAAAGTTTGAGAATTTAAGGAATCTAAGCTGATATTGACGCGCCTCAGTCCAGCATTGTATAAGTCTTGTCCTAATTCTGCCAAAAAATAGCCATTGGTTGTTAAAGATAAATCTTTTGTTTGCGGCAGTGAAGCGATATCTTTAATCAGTTCGACAATTCGGGGACGCAGTAAGGGTTCACCTCCTGTTAAGCGAAACTTACAAAATCCAAGAGGAATAAAGACTTCTTGTAATAAAATCAGAATTTCTTTAAACGTCAAAAGATTTTGCTGTAAAATATAGTTTAATTCTTCCCCTTCTGGCATACAATATTGACAGCGAAAGTTACAGCGGTCTATCAAACTTATTCGTAAATAGTCAACGGTATTCATAAGAATTTTAAGGGGTTAAGCTCTTAAAGTATATCAATTTTTATCATTTTTGACAGAACCCTTAAGCGACTATCGTTTTAGCGATTATGGATTAGATGATACTCCAGTCGTCTTTAAAAGGGGCGTAATAATGTCTATTTAACTTCATTTTTTGGGGGGCATTTTCAAATAAGGTTAAAAAAGAAAAACACGAGAGAAATGATCCCCCGTGCTGACTATCTGTTAATTAAAGTGAATCTTAATAGCGATTACCTGTATTCGGTTTGTGAACAATAAAGCTCACGGTTTGACATTGTTTAATGTTGTCAAAACCAATTACCCGAATGTAAGCATTAGGATATTCAGACCGACATTCCCGCACTTCTGCGATCACTTCTTGAGACGAAGAAGCACTAAATAAAGGCAATTTCCACATCGTCCAGAAGTGGGTATCGGGTTGGGGTTCTTCTTCAAATTCAACACCGGGGATAAAGCCTTGATCTAAAAGATACTGAACTTGTTTAGCAATTTGTTGGTCAGTTAAAGGGGGTAAATAAGACAGGGTTTCGTAACGACGCTCTTTCGGTAAAGTTTTCATGGGTCTGATTTTCCTTGATGGTTGATGAATTGATTCAAGAAACTTGGGTGTCATCCGCATCCGATTCCGTAGAAACGGAGGGAGATTGAGTCAGTCTTTCCAATAACTGGCGACGATGTTCTATATTCGCTTGACTAATGCCACTACGCACCATTTCTGGCAGAAAATCGAGTATTTCTTCAGCAATATGCTCTCGCACTGTCAAAATTCGCAACAATAGCTCTTTGTTGTTTCCCATCAGTCCCTCTAAGAAGAATTCTCCCTGCTGCACATTGTGGGAAGCCAAATATTGACGTAACCAGAGAGACTGATTGGGGTTGGTTTCCGACAGTTGGTCGATAATGGTGCGAACCGCTTGATAAGTCAAGTAGCTTTGAAGAACATGAGCCGTATCTTGGGCGATTTTTTTAGGATACATAGGTTTCAGTTATCAGTGCTAGAGGCGCAAAATCTTCCATCTAGTCAGTTATCAGTGGTTTGTTATGAGTAAATTCGTAAATTGCACTCATTAAGCAATAACCATTGACGTTTTACTGGGCGGCTACGCCGTGCCTTTGGCAGCACTGATAACTGTTTTCCCAATTTACAGGGTATCCATTGCCTCGAACTCGAACTTAATTTCTTTCCACAGTTCACAGGCGGCCGCCAATTCAGGAGACCAACGAGCCGCTTCGCGAATGACTTCGTTTCCTTCACGAGCTAAGCTACGGCCTTCGTTACGGGCTTGAATACACGCTTCAAGGGCAACTCGGTTTGCGGTTGCACCGGGTGCATTCCCCCAAGGGTGTCCTAAGGTACCACCCCCAAACTGTAGGCAGGAGTCGTCACCGAAGATTTCCACCAGCGCGGGCATATGCCATACGTGAATCCCGCCAGAAGCAACCGGCATGGTGCCAGGCATAGAAGCATAGTCTTGGGTGAAGAAAATCCCGCGAGAACGGTCTTCTTCAACGTAATCTTCCCGCATGAGGTCAACGAAGCCCATGGTGATACCTCGTTCCCCTTCAAGTTTACCGACCACTGTTCCAGAGTGCAGGTGATCTCCCCCAGAGAGACGCAGACATTTTGCTAAGACGCGGAAGTGAATCCCGTGGTTTTTCTGACGGTCGATTACCGCGTGCATTGCTCGGTGAATGTGCAGTAATAAGCCATTATCCCGACAGTACTTCGCTAAGGTGGTGTTCGCCGTGAAACCGCCTGTTAAGAAGTCGTGCATGATGATGGGAGTCCCAATTTCTTTGGCGAATTCTGCCCGTTTGAGCATTTCTTCGCAAGTTCCAGCCGTTACGTTGAGGTAATGACCTTTAACTTCGTTGGTTTCTGCTTGAGATTTTACAATCGCCTCTTGTACGAAGAGAAAACGATCGCGCCAACGCATGAAAGGCTGAGAGTTGATGTTTTCGTCATCTTTGGTGAAGTCTAAGCCACCGCGAAGACACTCATAGACTGCCCGTCCATAGTTTTTTGCGGATAAACCGAGTTTGGGTTTAATGGTACAACCGAGTAACGGACGACCATATTTATTTAATTTATCCCGTTCTACAGTAATACCGTGGGGAGGTCCGGGGAAGGTCTTGATGAGAGCAACAGGGAAGCGAATATCTTCTAAACGTAATGCTCTTAAGGCTTTAAATCCGAAAACGTTACCGACTAAAGAGGTAAGAACGTTTGTAACAGATCCTTCTTCAAATAAGTCTAAAGGATAAGCAATAAAGGCAAAATATTGGTTATCTTCGTTGGGAACGGGTTCGAGATCATAACAACGACCTTTATAACGGTCTAAGTCCGTTAAGTTGTCTGTCCAAACTGTTGTCCAAGTCCCGGTTGAAGATTCTGCTGCAACGGCTGCCCCTGCTTCTTCGGGAGGAACACCGGGCTGAGGAGTCATCCGAAAGCAAGCTAGCAAATCGGTATCTTTAGGGGTATAGTCGGGCGTATAGTAGGTTAGGCGATAGTCTTGTACACCGGCCTGAAACCCTTTGGATTTGGTTTGTACCATTTGGTTATTCCTCCATAAAATGGCAAATTTAACGTCTCTTTACTTAGCGTTCTATCTCGATTGAGCTAACGCCATATTTCGGGAGAATTTTTCTATTCGGTTGTCAGAAGCCTTGTCTGAACGACCGTTAAGAATCCTTAATCTTTCCTTCGAGTCCTCATCATACCATGAGTGATATCGGGTTTTGTCATTCTAGGATTGCCTATTTAAGGATTTTTCAATTACAATTTATAGACCCTTTGATTAACTTTCCTGATGGGTTTTACGTGAGGGTTATTCCCTATTCTTAAGCTTGTTTTTCTCCATATCATAAAGTGACGTCTTGATCTCGCTTTTTTATAAAAAGTTACATAACGAAAACTTAACGGTTAAGTAAGATTGCTTAATTTCTGTTAAATAGCTGGGTCGGTAGAGGTTATGATGATTGATGAGCTTGACTCAACGTCCTTGATGATTAATCTCCTTCACGAATTAAAAATGGGGTATTATGCCATCAGGTCAAACCCATGATCGCATTACGTTTTTAACGATTCCACTCCTTTTAAGTCTCTGTTATATTTTGACTCAAAAGTGGAGCATTACGTTAATCGTTTCTACCGCTTATCTCTTCAGTGGCTTGATGTTTGGGCCGGATTTAGATATTTATTCAATTCAATACAAACGATGGGGAATGTTAAGGGGAATTTGGAAACCTTATCAAAAATGGATCAGACATCGCTCATTTTTATCCCATGGGTTGATGATCGGTACAATAATTCGGTTATTCTATTTGTCATTGTTTTTAATCTTATTATCCATTCTTATTCTTTCTTTATTGAATTTAAGCAATAAATTCGAGTTCAACTTGTTAGCAACGGGAACACAGATTATCAATCTAATCGTGAAGCAGTATCAAGAAGAAGCGATCGCTATTTTTATAGGTTTAGAACTAGGCGCAATGAGTCACAGTATCAGTGATCAAATTAGTTCAAAACTGAAATCTTTTTCCACTCTCAAAAAAAACCAGAAAAAAACGAATAAAAGATTCAAAAAAGGACAAAAATGAACTAAATATTAAGACACTTAAACGGATGATTCTGGATTTCTACCTATTTATTTTTAATCTCTATTTCTCCATGGTGACGAATTAGTTACTGTCTTTTAAGTTTAAGTTATCATAGGTTTAATATCTGTTAGTAATAAAAATTTTATTTTGATCAAGCTATGTCTATCAATTATTTTCATTGGTCCCATCCCCCTCAATTAATTGAACATGAAAACTCTCTTAATATAGACTGGCAATACTTAAGCCAAACGTATCAAAAGAAAATTAAAAAAAGAGTTGCAGAATCGTTTAGCGATTATCATACTCAGCAGTTAGGCATTCCTAAATACCCTGCCAATTTTTTCCTAAGAGATTATCAACATCAAGCAATTCTGAATTGGTTCAATCATCAAGGCCGAGGAACATTAAAAATGGCCACAGGAAGCGGTAAAACCATTACTGCTCTAGCGATTCTTACTGAATTATACCAGAAAATTAACTTAAGAATGGTGGTGATAATTTGTCCTTATTGTCATCTAGTCACCCAATGGGAAAAAGAGTGTCAACGCTTTCATTTATGTCCAATTTTGGCCTTTGAAACGGTTCATCAGTGGCAACCTATTTTGGCAAATCAATTGTATAATTTAACGATTAATCCACAGGATTTTTTAACGGTTATCACCACCAATTCGACCTTAATCACTGAAGGTTTTCAGTCTAATATTCAATTTTTTCCCGAAAAAACCTTAATGATTGGAGATGAAGTTCATAACTTAGGATCTGAGCATCTCTTAGACAAATTACCCCGTAGCATTGGCTTACGCCTAGGATTATCAGCAACCCCTGAACGCTACTTTGATGAAGAAGGGACAGAATCTTTATTGTCTTACTTTGGCAAAATTTTAGAACCTGAATTTACCCTCGAAGATGCTATTCAAAAAAACGTGTTAGCCCCCTATTTATACTATCCTATTTTTGTAGAATTAACAGAATCGGAAGCGTGGCAATATGCAAAGTTAACACAACGGATTGGCTGGGCATTAAGCAAACACAATCAAGGCACCAAAAATGAAACGCTAACGGCTTTATTAATCCAACGCGCTCGTTTAATTGGTACAGCAGAAAATAAAATTCAAGCCTTAAGAGAAGTAATGATTAATCGAAAAAATACTGACCATACTCTCTTTTATTGTGGCGATGGCTCTGTCGCCCACCATAATCAATCTTATCGCCGTCAATTAGAAGTCGTTACCCAAGTTTTGGGACAAGAAATGGGGTACCGAGTTAATACTTATACCGCCGAAACGCCCTTAAAAGAAAGAGAAAAAATACGTCAACAATTTGAACAAGGAATCTTGCAAGGATTAGTTGCCATTCGTTGTCTTGATGAAGGGGTAGATATTCCCTCCATTCAAACAGCAATTATCTTAGCAAGTACAGGGAATCCGCGTCAATTTATTCAACGAAGGGGACGTATATTACGAGTTCATCCCCACAAAAAACAGGCAACTTTATTTGATATGATTGTTTTACCCCCAGCGTTAGATCGAGAAACGTGGGAAGTCGAACGTAATTTACTCCGTAAAGAACTGAAACGTTACATTGAATTTGCAGAATTAGCGATTAACGCCTCTCAAGCCAAAGAACAATTAGTGACACTTTTAGAAAAATATGGATTGGCAACCCCTGTGGATGAATTCTAAGAATTTGACAGGAGAAAAAATGACGCAGTACTTGAATGTCATCACTGAAAGCGGCTGATAGCTATTGAGGGTAAATAAAGCATTGGATGAGGATTATTTAGCTAGATTTTGCAAGATTACGAATGAAGTAAAGATAAGTTTTTAAGACTTTTGGAGATGGTTATATAATATAAAATTGCGCTTAAAATTTTGATGCTTCCTCCCTATGGTTTTTTCTTCTGTTATTCGTCACCTCAATAAATCGCCCCTCAGTGCAGAATTACAGCAAAAATTAGCTAAAAATAAGACCTTACACCTAACCGGAATCCCTCGCATCGTTAAAGGACTCCTTGCGTCTAGTCTAGCCCAAGCTGAAGCTCAAAATCTCTTAGTGGTTTGCGCCACCCTTGAGGAAGCCTCCCGTTGGACGGCACAATTAGAGACGATGGGGTGGAAAAGCGTGAATTTCTATCCCACCTCAGAAGCGTCTCCTTACGAAGCTTTTAACCCAGAATCCGAGATGATTTGGGGACAGATGCAGGTTTTGTCAGTCATCCATAACCCATTATCCGTTACCCGACAACTCGCCATTGTTACCACCGAAAAAGCGTTACAGCCTCATCTTCCTCCCCCAGATGTCTTTCAACGTTACTGCCTTACCTTCACGTCGGGCATGAGTCAAGATGCCAAAGCATTAGAGCAGGAATTGGCACAACTGGGCTACGAAAGGGTGTCTTTAGTGGAAACAGAAGGACAATGGAGTCGTAGAGGAGATATTGTCGATATTTTCCCTGTTTCTGCGGAATTGCCCCTAAGATTAGAATGGTTTGGTGATGAATTAGAACAAATTCGGGAATTTGACCCTTCAACCCAACGATCTTTAGATAGAATTGAACAAATTGTGGTCACTCCGACTAGCTTCGCACCGATTATTTCTCAGCAGCTTCAAGTAACCGGAAATCGTATTCATTCTTTCCTCTCTTCAGCAGAACAAGACGATTTAGAAAGGGGTAACTTTCCTGAAGGAATGGGGCGTTTTTTGGGGCTTGCTTTTGAGTCTCCGAGTTCCCTTCTGGATTATTTGCCTGATGATACTTTATGGGCAATTGATGAATTAGAGCAGTGTCAATCCCATAGCGATAAATGGTTAGAATATGTGCAAGATCAATGGGAAGAATTCAATTCTCAAGCCTTTTTACCAAAAATACACCGAGCTTTTGATCAAACAATTCAACAATTTCAAGCCTTTCCTATTCTCTACTTATCAGAATTAGTAGAAGCAACCGATAAAGCCGCTATTAACTTATCCAGCCGTCCCCTGCCCACCACTCCTCATCAATTTGCGAAGATGGCTGAAATTCTGAGAGGAAAGCGGGAAATTTATCAAGGAATGACTATCGAAAAGTATGCTACTTGGTTAATTTCTGCTCAACCTTCTCGCACTGTTTCACTCTTACAAGAACACGATTGTCCCTCTCAATTCGTTCCCAATATTAAAGATTATCCTGCCATCGAAAAACTTCAAATACAAGGCACAAATATTGCTTTAAAATATTCCGGTTTAGCAGAATTAGAAGGCTTTATTTTACCCACTTTTCGTATTGTGGTTGTGACCGATAGAGAGTTTTTTGGTCAACACGTTTTAGCCGTAACAGGATATGTTCGTAAACGACGAAAAGCCACTTCAAAACAGGTAGATGTCAATAAACTCACGCCGGGAGATTATGTTGTTCATAAAAGTCATGGCATCGGTAAATTTATTCAGTTAGAAACCCTATCTACTCGCGAATACTTAGTTCTGCAATATGCCGATGGAATTCTGCGTATTCCTGCTGATAATCTAGATAGTTTATCTCGCTATCGTAATATTAGCAATCGTCCTCCCCAACTCGATAAAATGTCAGGGCAGGGATGGGAAAAAACACGACAAAGAATCAGAAAAGCAATTAAAAAATTAGCGGTTGATCTCTTAAATCTTTATGCGAAACGTTCTAAATTGACAAGGTTTACCTATCCCGTAGATACGCCTTGGCAAATAGAAATGGAGGACTCCTTTCCTTATCAACCCACTCCTGACCAATTAAAAGCCACACAGGATGTTAAAAGAGATTTAGAAAGCGATCGCCCGATGGATAGGCTAGTTTGTGGGGATGTGGGTTTTGGTAAAACTGAAGTCGCTATTCGAGCTATTTTTAAAGCTGTTACATCAGGACATAAACAAGTCGCTTTTCTCGCCCCTACTACGATTCTAACTCAACAACATTATCACACTTTGAAAGAACGATTTGCTCCCTATCCGATTAATATTGGTTTGTTAAATCGGTTTCGCACTGCTTCTGAGAAAAAAGATATAATCCAACGCCTTGCTACGGGGGAATTAGATATTGTGGTGGGAACCCATCAATTATTAGGAAAAAGTGTTAAGTTTAAAGACTTAGGATTACTTATAATAGACGAAGAACAACGGTTTGGTGTCAATCAAAAAGAGAAAATTAAGGCAATGAAAACTCAAGTTGATGTCTTAACCTTAACCGCTACACCGATTCCCCGAACCCTCTACATGTCTCTTTCAGGCATACGAGAAATGAGTTTGATTACTACCCCTCCCCCTTCTCGTCGTCCGATTAAAACCCATCTTTCTACTTACAACACCGATGTTATCCGCACTGCTATTCGTAACGAATTAGACAGGGGAGGACAAGTCTTTTATGTCGTTCCTAAAGTGGAAGGAATTGAAGAAATCGCCGGACAGTTACAGCAAATGATACCCAGTGCTAGGATTATGATGGCTCATGGTCAAATGGAAGTCAATGAATTAGAAACTGCCATGTTAGCGTTTAATAACGGAGAAGCGGATATTTTGGTTTGTACCACTATCATTGAATCGGGTTTGGACATTCCGAGGGTAAACACCATTATTGTCGAAGATTCTCAAAAATTTGGCTTATCTCAGCTTTATCAACTGCGAGGACGCGTCGGACGCTCTGGTACTCAAGCTCACGCATGGTTACTTTATCCCGGTAAAGGAGATTTATCCGAAACGGCAAGGGAGCGACTGCGCGCTTTACAAGAGTTTAGTCAATTGGGGTCAGGTTATCAACTAGCCACCCGAGATATGGAAATTCGCGGCGTCGGTAACCTTTTAGGGGCAGAGCAATCGGGACAAATGGCGGCGATTGGCTTTGAATTATATATGGAGATGTTGCAAGAAGCTATTAATGAGATACAGGGACAAGAAATTCCTAAAGTTGAGGAAACCAGCATCGATTTGAACCTAACAGCCTTTATTCCCGCCGACTATATCACCGATTTAGAGCAAAAAATGGCCGCCTATCGACAAGTGGCGACAGCAGATTCTCAGGAGAGATTAACTCAAATTGCGGCAGAATGGTGCGATCGCTACGGCGCATTACCGTCTCCTGTGCAACAATTATTACAGGTGATTAAATTGAAATTCTTAGCGAAATCAGTGGGATTTTCGCGTATTAAACCTGAAGGAAAACAACACGTTATTTTAGAAACTCCCATGGAAGAGCCGGCATGGAAATTGTTAGCAGAAAATTTACCAAAATATTTACAAACTCGTTTCGTTTATACGTCTAAAAAAGTAGTAGTGCGAGGATTAGGCGTCATGAAACCCCAAAAACAATTAGAGAGTTTAATTGAGTGGTTAAGTCATTTAAAAGGGGGATTACCTGAAGAAAAAGTAAGTTAGAATTTAGAATAAAGAGATACTTAAAATGAACATTTTTCTTGATGACAACCAAAGGAAGAATGATAAGTTTCTTGACGTTTACCAAACCATTGATAACGATTATCTCGGATTTGTTCATAGGTGCGATCGCCTAATAGTTTCATACCTGATAAAGCACGATAAGCTGAGATAAAGGCTTGTCCCATCGGTAACAAATTGACAATTTCTTCAGCCGCTTCACTCCCTTGTGAGCGTTGACTTGGCACATCTTGGTTAATTAAAATCATCCCCATTTCACAATCTTCTGGTGTAATATGATATTGTTTTAAAACTTTCTCATTTTGCATGGGGATATAATTAAAGAGTTTCCCTTGATCAAAGGTTTCTAGCAATCGGGTAAAAGTCACGCACAAATTACAATTGCCATCGTAAATAATTAAATACTTCATGAAATTTTTTGAATCTTTAAATTTAATCCATCCTTAATTATACACTATTTATTCTAGGAGCAAAAAAAGTGTTAGTCCAAGGGTTAGAGGTGATGAAAAACTTTAAAAGCACTTAGAGCGTTTAATTGAATAGTAAGTTATTTGAAAGGGACATTGCCTGAAGAAAAAGTGAGTTAGAATAGTGAGTTAGAATAAAGAACAATTATTCGAGGTTATAGCAATATTAGATAATAAATAATCTTTTTTTAAATCAAAATGAATGATTCAAATCAAAATAAATGTTTTTTTATCGCCCTATTACCCTCTCAAGAAGTGCAAGATGTTGCCAATCAAATTAAAGATCATTTTGCGGAAACTTATAACAGTAAAGCGGCTAAGAAATCTCCACCTCATGTTACGTTACAACCCCCTTTTGAATGGCAATGGGATAACGTTTCTCAACTGAGTCAGGCTTTAACAACGTTTGCGAAAAATCATATTCCCATTCCAATGACATTGGATGGGTTTAGTGCATTTAAACCCCGTGTCATTTTCATTAATGTGGTTAAAACACCCGAATTATTACGGCTACAAAAAGACTTAAGTGATTATTTAGAAACTTACTTAAATATTGTTCATGAGGTTGCCCAACATCGTCCTTTTCATCCTCATTTAACTGTCGCCTTTCGAGATTTAAAAAAATCAGCTTTTCATTCCGCATGGCAAGAATATCAAGATCAATGTTTGCAATTTAATTTTACCGTTTCTCACCTCACTTTATTGTTACATAATGGCAAACAATGGGACATTTATCAAGAATTTGCTTTCCACGATCTCTCTTTGCTTTCTCCTTCCTAAGGCATTGCTAAAATTGACACAAATCAATCCTAATTTTAAGCTACTAATCATTAATATTCCATTGACGTTCTAAGTCCTGTTCAAAATCTCCTAAAACTTGCCGTAAAATCTGATCAATTGAATACTTTTCACTATAGTAATAAAGTCGGCATTCTTGAGCTGTGTAAGGTTCTTGGCGATCTTGAACTATATATTCTTGTCCTGTGGCAACTCGTCCATAATAAGCATCATCAAACCCTCTCGCAAATTCTCCTCCTGTACTCCTTGGTTCGTATTTCTCTCCCTTTCTGGCTGATTGTAAACCTTCTCGATAACCATCATTATAAGCAGTAGGATGATTCCCAGAATCTCTGACGGTACGATATTTTTTTACATTAAAACAATGTTGATATTGCGCTGCTTGAATGGGTAAATTTAAGGAAGTTATCCCTAAAATAAAAGTGGCTAACCCTAACTGTTTCAGCAATTTATTCATCTTAAAAAGTAACGAACTCGATAGCGTTAATTATTAAACCAAACTGTTCAACAAATTTTTTATTTTTAACTTTATCACAACTGGCTCTGCAATTTCAGAAATTCTGATTTGACCGCCTCGATGTTATTCTTAAAGTTAACCTTAAAAACAGAATTTACGTTCTGATTCCTGAATCGGTAAATCGTTAATACTGGCCTCTCGACGCTGCATTAAACCATTTGGTGCAAACTCCCATTGTTCATTTCCGTAGGCACGATACCATTGTCCTGAATCTGTATGATATTCATACTCGAATTTAACAGAAATACGGTTATCGCTGAAACTCCAAAGTTCTTTTTTAAGGCGATAATTGAGTTCGCTATTCCACTTGCGAGTCAGAAATTCTTGAATCTTTTGGCGTCCGGTAAAAAATTCAGTCCGGTTACGCCAAGCTGAATCTTCAGTATAAGCTAAAGACACTCTTTCAGGATTGCGCGTATTCCAAGCATCTTCTGCTGTCTGAACTTTTGCTTTTGCTGTTTCTAGGGTAAAAGGAGGTAAAGGAGGTCTTGTTTCCATCAGAAAATTACCATTTTTTATAAGGAAGAAATTTGCTATTTATAATGACTTTAACATGCTCGCCTTTAGGATCTTCAACTTTTTCCACATCTAGGGTAAAATCAATTGCGCTCATCATACCATCTCCCAACTTGTCATCAATAACCCCTTTTAGCGGCGTACCATAGACTTGCATAATTTCATAAAAACGGTAAATGAAAGGGTCAGTTGGTGCAATGGAACTTAATCTTTTTGTGGGACAATCGGTTAAAGTGGTCAACGATTCGTGCTTTAAATGCAATGCGTCTAGAAGCTTACAAGCTTCCTCTTCTAAAGCACTAGCCTAGCGATAAATGACCGTTGTAATCCAAACTTCATCTCGACCGATAATTTGTTTAAGGTCTGTAAAAGAGAGACCTAGGGCTTGCTTGGTATTTAATAGAATTTCGGTAATCGCAGAGACTTAATTGAGAGACACAAGAGACGTTAGGAATGATAAAAGATAAAAAGATTTGATAAATATTTTACCAGCGATCGGCAAGAATTAATCTCTCTTAGTCAGGGCATTTTAACAATTATAATTTTCCTTGTAACCGTAAAAGAAATAAACAACGAAACTTCATTAGAAAAGTTCCCAGCCGATCTATTCTTAATTTTAGGTTAATATAATAACGAGGTAAAAAGTCTAAATCGTTTGTGAACCCGTAACAGCGCATCTTGTCGTTACAAGCTAGAAGCTTATTCTATTTTTCCACCCTTTATTTAGACTGGCATATAATCTATTTTATTCTGATTGCTCACAATGACCCATTCTCTTTTATCCCCCATCGTTTATTTTATCGGAGCCGGTCCTGGTGATCCCGATTTATTAACCCTAAAAGCGGCTAAAATTCTCTCTCAAGCAGATATTATTTTATACGCAAATTCCCTCGTTCCTTCACAAATGTTAAAGGATGTCCGTCCAGATGCAGAAATTATCGCAACAGGAAATAAAACCCTCGAAGAAATTATTCCCCTGATGGTGAATGGCGTTCAAAATAATCAATCTGTTGTTCGTTTACACTCTGGCGACTTAAGTTTATATAGTGCAATTTACGAACAAATTCAAGCCTTAAAAAAACACAATATTCCCTTTGAATTAATTCCGGGAATTAGTGCTTATCAAGCGGCCGCCGCAAAATTAGAAGCTGAATTAACGATTCCAGAAGAAGTCCAAACGATTATTCTAACACGAATGGGCGGTAATGCCTCTACTGTACCTGATGCGGAAGAATTATCAAGTTTAGCCAGTCATAAAGCGAGTTTATGCCTCTATTTAACTGCTCGCCAAGCGGATAAAGCTCAAGAAAAATTACTGTTACATTATTCCCCTGACACCCCTGTGGCAATTTGTTTTCGAGTGGGATGGGAAGACGAAAAAATTTGGGTTGTTCCCTTAGAAAAAATGGCAGAAATCACTCAACAAGAAAAGCTGATTCGCACTACCCTTTATATTATTAGTCCCGCTTTAGATCCGCTCAAGAATTATCGTTCTGGACTCTATCATCCCGATTATTCTCATCTCTTTCGTTCCAGAAAAACTTCAACCATTAATTGAGAAATGATACTTTGTGTTAGAAATCGAAAGGATCTGGGAACAATGAAAATGTAACGCTTGTGCGACATTACGGTAAAAATATGAATTTACCTGTTGAACAACCTCATTCTCCTTCAGTTCCAGTCAAACGCCACCCAATCGTTTTAATCGAAAACAGAAAAGCCTTTTCTGAACAACAGGTTAAATGTTTACTGATTAGTTTGTTGTCTCAGCTTGAAAAGCGACATAATAACAACGAAATGTTACTAAAACTAATATTATTGTCCCCAAATCTCCTAAATTAAGCATATTCTTGTCATCATCTTTGTTTGATACAGACAGGCTACCGAAAGCACTCGGTTCAGTTTTGATGGGTGTACTGGGTTTTATCCCCTCAGAACAAGCTCGAGGCAGATCTGTCTTAGCTAGTGATATTTATGCGCTAGGATTAACAGCAATTTACTGGTTAACGGGAAAAACGCCTGATAAATTGGACTCAGACCCCATGACAGGCGAAATCCTTTGGCATCAATATGCGACTCATATTAGTCCTCAATTGTGCCAGATTTTAGATAAGGCAATTCAACCAAATGCTAATGACCGTTATGCTAACGCATCTGCAATGTTAGCAGACCTTTGTCCTCAAACTGTCATTATTCTGGCGGAAACTCACCCGTTTGACTTTAATTTAGTAACGGGGATGAGAAGTTTCATTTGTTACGGAATTGTCGGGCTAGGGATTCTAGTATAGCAACCGCCAAGGCGGTTAAGACGCTGTGCAAAGCACATCTTCCATGGTATCCCGAAGACAGTCAAATTGAATAATTTGTTTACGAATTCTACTCTTTAATTATGACCAGCATCGCTCAATTTTATTAAGGTCAGGTGAATAGGGTGGCAAGTATTTAAACGGGCAACCTGCCGCTTCAATTAAGTCTTTAATTCGTCCGTCCCGATGAAATGTGGCATTATCGGCTATCATTATTTGTCCAGGTTTTAGTGAGGGTATAAAACAAGTTTCCCGCCAAATTTTAAACACAGTTCGGTTACAAGCTCCCTCAATAGTAAACGAGGCCAATAAACTCCCATTACACCCAGTAGCAATCATATTAACTTGCCCTTGTCTCCTCCCGTTCTTTAGCGCATGAAAGCGTTTCTTCTTTTCATTGTAACCATAGCTATAATCTTCTCTATATCTTAATCCTTTTGTCCATTCTCATTGGGATTAGGAAAAGAAAAACAAATTCTTGATTGGGGGACTAGCCCCCCAAACCCCCTGCACAAAAAAATTAAAGAAAGAAGTCTCGTAGATTTTCTAATTGTCGAACTCACGTTGGCTAATTAAAACTTAATAGACCCTTATTTTCATCTAAATTTGCTTTAATTCCGGTCGGAAGTGCCGCATTCACCCCATCGTGACCAAAAGGTAACTCAGACACAATCGGAATCCCTAAATCACCTAAGCGATCGCTTAACATCTCTTCTACCGTCCAACTGCCGTTTGTTCCCTCGCAACGACTAAATCGCCCTAGCGCAATACCAGCAATTCCCTGAAATGCCCCTAGCATTCGCCACTGGGTTAACATTCGATCCAAGCGATAGGGAGCTTCTGCCACGTCTTCTAAGGCTAAAATTACCCCGTTTAAGCAAGGCTGATGCGATGTTCCTAGAAGATGGGTGGCCACCGTAAGGTTAGCCGGCAGTAACGTTCCTGTTGCGTAACCGTTACCCCATCCTTTCCCTTTTAAAGGGGCGAGAAAGCCTGTTTCAAGGTAAGAAAAAAGACGTTCCTGTGACCAAAGTGGTTCATCAGCAATTGTGGTTAAAACTGCCCCGTGAAGCCCTGAAATACCGTTTTTTGCCAAGCTCCACAATAATCCAGTGACATCAGAGAAACCAATCAGCCATTTGGGTTGACTTTCTCCCCATTGCCACCGCTCAAGCAGTCGCGTACTGCCATAACCCCCTCTAGCGCAAAGAATCGCTCTATAGTCTGGCTCTCTCCAAGCATCGGCTAACGCTTTTCGTCTAGTTTCATCTTCTCCAGCTAAATAACCGTATTTTTCTGAGTACTGGGGGGCTAAATCAAGCTCATATCCCCGTAATCGCCAAATATCCAACCCCCTTTCAAAGGCAGTTAATTCTTTTAATGCCCCGCAGGGAGCAATCACTTTGAGGCGATCGCCTTTTTTAAGATAGGGGGGAAATCGCATTGTGTCTAAAACCGTACTCTTAAGCTAAATCAATCGAATAGATCCAATCTTTATACTTACTATCTCGATTTTCTGTAATGGCAGTTAATTTTTCTTTTAGTTTTGTTGTAATCGGTCGTTCATCTGATAAGGTAAAGTTTTCAATCTGTTTGACGGGGGCAATTTTAGCGGCGGTGCCACATAAAAAGACCTCATCAGCAATGAATAATTCTGACTTATCAATAGAACGTTCTAGAATGGGAATTTCTAAATCTTTAGCAATGGCTAAAACACTCTCTCTTGTGATTCCTTCCAAGATATCTTGATCAAAACCGGGAGTCATTAATTGACCGTTTCTAACGATAAAAATATTCATTCCTGTTGCTTCGCAAACCTTACCTTGGGAATTCATTAAAATAGCCTCATCAAACCCCGATTCTACCGCTTCTGTTTTGGCTAGGGCAGAGGTAATGTAGGCGGCACTAATTTTACCTCTTAAGGGAAAACTGCGGTCTTCTTGACGATACCAAGAACTAATACGACAAGCAATGCCATCGGGAGATAAGTATTCTCCCATTTCTAATCCATAGACGAAAAAATCTTTTTCGATATTATGTAATCGAGGTGCAATGCCTAACCCTGAACTATAAACGAGAGGGCGAATATAAAAAGAATTTTCAGGGCGATTTTTTTGCACGAAATCAGTAATCACCTGTTGAATTTTTTCAGGAGAAATTTCATAATGAAGAAACTTGGCACTCTGACTAAGGCGGCGACAATGTCGAGCTAGGCGAAATAGTAAGATTTGTTGTGAATTTTTCGGATTAGGAATGCCTCGAAGTCCACCAAAGGCGGCTGTTCCATAGTGTAACGCATGGGTTGCAATGGATAACTTCGCATCTTCAAAGGGGACAAATTGATTTTGGAAATAGGCGTAAGGAAGGAAGCTGTGCATTTTTTTAAACAAGAATGGATCGAAATTTAAGCGTATTAGGGTGAAATTAATTCGGTTTTAACCACGTTACTAGGTTGTGTTTTTGACGTTTAGAGGGATTAGCGATCGCTATCACTTCATAGCAACGGGGTTGCGGTTCTCCGAGGCGAACTGAGAAGGTTTTCAATTCGTCTTGATGAAACACCGCTATGGAAATCATATCACCTGCTTGATAATCTTTAAGCCTTTCATTAAGTTGATCTGCGCTGAGGCGAATGCCATTAATCGCCAAGAGTTCATCTTCTGCATTAATTCCTGCTAGAGAGGCGGGGGAATTCATTCCGACGAATTTTATCATTTCTCTGCCATTTTCTGATTGAACTTTAATGCCTAATTCAGGATAAGGCTCCAAATCAAAAATGGGTTTCAGTCGCAAACCAAAAGACTCGAAGTATTGCTCAAAGGGGAGTTCTGTTAGGCCATGAATATAATTATCAAAAAAGTCTGATAAATCTTGATGAGCCACGATTTCAATTGTTTGTTGCAATTGTTCTGGGGTAAAGCCAATTTCTGCCTTACCAAATTGTTGCCACATCACCTGCATCACCGTATCGAAGGATTGAAGATGGTTAGTATTTAAACGAATTAATAAATCGAGTAATAAACAGACTAATTCACCTTTTAAATAATAAGACATTTGGCAATTATCACTGTCGGCATCTCGGCGATAGAGTTTTATCCAAGCATCAAAACTAGATTCGCTCAGGGGTTGTACCCAACGACCTGGGGTTTGTAAGAATCGGGTAATTTCTTTGCCTAAATTTTTCAAGAAAAAAGTCTGATCATAAATATCTGCCCTCAAAGGAATGAGGGTATCGTAGTAACTGGTTGCGCCTTCCAAAAACCACAAAGATGGAGTATAATTCTCCTGATCATAATCAAAAATTTCTAGGGCTTTAGGGCGAATACGCTTAATATTCCAGAGATGAAAAAATTCATGGGCAACTAACTGAAGAAATCGGTTATATTTGTCTTTATCTCGAAAGCCTAAGCGAGGATAGTTAAGCGTACAAGATGTTTTATGTTCCAGTCCCCCATACCCACTTCCTGATAGATGAAGCAGGAAAAGATAATGTTCATAAGGTAATCCACCGAAGAGGGAGGCTTCTGCTTCAATAATTTTTTGGGTATCTTCAATGACTTTTTGCGGATTAATATTTCCTTCTCCCCAAATAACCCATTGATGGGGTTTATTGTGAGCCGTAAATTGATAAGACTGATGTAACCCGATTTCAAAGGGACTATCCACTAATGTATCGAAATCTTCGGCTTGATAGAGATAATCTGTCTTCGAGACTTTCGGTAAAGCAGTAGCCACTTGCCAACCGTCTGGGGGCATAATTTCAACTTGAATTGGCTCTTTTTCAAGAGTGGGAATATAGAAAAATAAAGCCGCACCATTAAAATATCCATGACTATTATCTAAATGATTGGTTCGTACTGTTAATTCATTGGCAAAAATACGATAGCGAACGATGATATCTGAGATTTTTTCAGTTTGAATTCGCCAATGGTTTTTACTGACTTTTTGAAAAAATAAGGGCTTTTCTGTCGGAGATTCTAGGGCAATAAAATCCTGAAGATGGCGAGTATATTCTCGAACAAGATAAGATCCCGGTGTCCAAACTGGCATTTTTAAGTTTAGAGTCGAACCCTGCCACTGGGTAATATTTAAGGTTACTTCAAATAGGTGAGATGTGGGTTGAGGCATCTCGACTTGATAGAATAGTCGAGGCTTATTTTGCCTTTTTTCTGTCGGTTTGAGGGCAGTCGCTTCAGTCATCTTGAAAATTAATAGACACATCAATAAAAGGACAGGGCATCAGGCGCAAGGATGGGATTAAGCCAAAAGTTGGTTAACAAAATGGTTTAGATTTTTAAGATTGGGAAGGGACAAGATTTGAGCGGCTGAATTGACTTCAACCCAACCTTTGCTTTGTAACTTAATTAGAATTTCTTGTGCTTCTTCTAGCTTAATATTCGCTAAATCAGCTAAATCGGGCGAAGGGATATTGAAAATTTCAATGCCTCTTTCTGTGGATTGTCCATAAATTTCGGCTAAATTAATGAGGGTTTTAATCAGTTTTAATTGGGGGGATTGCTGAGCAATTTGGGAAAGATGATAACAGTGGCGAATTCTTTTCACCGTTAAGTGAAGAATTTTGTGCTGTAATTGAGGATCTTTGAATAACATTTGTAAAAAACGCTGGGCTGATAAACTGAGGAGAGAAACCGCCGATAAAGCAATCGCCTCTGTCGCCTGAATCGGTTCATCCAATACGGCAATTTCACCGAAATAGTCGCTTTTACTACGAACATCAAGGGTAATATCCTGATTGCCCATGTAAGATTCTAGCTTAACCCAACCTGATACAATAAAACACACGGACTTACCCCAATCTTCTTCTCGGATAATTACCTCACCGGGGGCGTATTGTTCGGTTTCAATCACTGATAAGAGCCATTCGATTACTTCAGTGTTGGTGGTACTGAATAAGGGAAAAAGATCGCTAACCTCACTGATTTCCATTAAGCGTTAATCGTTAGATGGTTAATAATTGACGGTGTTTTTTGATTCATCTGACTTAATAGTATAGCTAAAAAACTCTCAACCCCTTCCCTTGTGTCTTTCTCTCAAGGAAAGAACTAGGGTTATCCGTTTTTCGTATTTTATCCCGTCCCCTCATATTGGAGCAATTGCTTTTATTGTTCTAAGGCTGAGCGACCATTTTTGGTTAAACGAAAGACTAAAAAGGTCAAAAAATAAAGAAAATAGACAACCAAGCCTATAATTCCCAAAAAACCCAAGAATCCAGCCGACATATTGGGGTGAAACCATTCCTTATAGTGCCAAGGTGTTTGTAACCAGACTTGACAGTAAGGCGTCACTAATTGAGGGGGGGAAAAGGTACAGGCTACAAAGGGAAGGGTGGCGATCGCTCCTAAGATACAATAAAGGGTAATTGCCCAACGCCACGACGTCACCACCAGTTTTAATAACGTAATCGGCAAATCTTTAATTTCATCATTCAAATCCACCCAAAACCACAGGCATAGCGGAATAAGTACCCTCGCTAAAAAGCTAGTTACAAAGCCATAAGCGAGAATTCGGGGAAATAAACCTGTTTTGTCCCCATCGGGAAATAGGGGAATCAGCAAATAAACCGTAATCATCAATAAACTTGCCACACGCCAATAAATAATTAAAAGACGCTGAATCGATTCTACTTGTCTAAAAGCTGACCAAATCAGTAAAATTAAGGGAATAATGACGGCAAAAATAAAAGCTAAACGATAATCGAGCCAAACCAATGGATTAAACCAAATATCCATAAAAAATGAAATGATAGAGATAATCTAAGCTAAGTTTAAAAGAAAAAAGGGTCGTATCAGCAAAAAGCAGTGGAATTCAGCAAGCGAGCCGATTCCACCGCTGATCGAGCGATTAGTATTTCAGCTTAATCGTCATAAATACGGCATTCTGCTGCTTCGGGATTATCATCGCAATATTTTTCAAAAGAGCTTTTCTCGGGATGACTTTCCCGTTGGTGGGAGGCTTCTGCTTGTAATTCTTCAACGGCATCCCAAGCGGCAGCACAGTCGCCAGAGTTTGCACCTTCTGTACTACAAACTGCTCTGGCGTTAGCACGTTCCGTTTCAATTTGTTGTTCGATGTTGCTCATAATTTCGGGTCATCTTTAAAGATCGCCTTTTATTATAGATCATCCCACGGAAGAAACGCCTGTTCTTCATCGCTGAGACGGTTATAATTACTTTGTTGTTGGCGACTTGAAAAGGGGCAAAATAAAAAATCAAACTTAAAATATCATGAGATAGATTATTTTTGCTTGAGAATGAGTAAGGTAATATCATCATAAACTTTTTGCCGACCAATATGATTTCTAAGGTTTTCAATCACCGCTTTTTTGATCTCTTGAGATGGCTTTGACCAATGTTGAGAAATAACCTCACACAATCGTTCTAATCCATAAAATTCTCCTACCTCGTTTTCGGCTTCTGTAATGCCATCAGTATAAAGAACAACGCCATCTCCTGTATTTAAGTAAATTTCTTTTTCGGCAATAAAATCTATAATTTCTTCGTCTAAACCGATGGAAAATCCTAAATCAATGGTGTCAATGAGTTCAATCTCTCCTTGTGATCGCACCACAATAACAGATTCGTGTTGCCCGCTTAAACGAAGACAATTTTGTTGATAATTCAGCAAAATTAAGGTTAAATTCTTATCAGAATTAATGCGTTTAACATTATCATAAATCGTTCGATTGATAACATCTAAAAACTTTACGGGATCTTGCATCATCAATGTTCGGATAGCTGTCTGTAGCATTATCATAACTACTCCACTTTCTAAGCCAGGGCCGGTAACATCCCCAATGCCAATTTTAACCGCCTGATCGTGTTGTAAAACATCATAATAATCTCCTCCCACATCCGAAGCCGGTTCCATAAAACCGGCAATGTCTAAAGTCGAAATCTGACGCAGTTCTTCATCTTTGGGTAAAATCATCTGTTGCAGACGGCGAGTAACTTCTAATTCTGCACTCAATCTTAAATTTTCTTGTTTTAATTTTTCTTCTGCTTCTTGACGTTTAAGAAAGTTAATCTAAGCATTAGTAATGATAACGAATACGGGCAATGAATTCTTTCGGATCCGGTAATTTTACCCAATAATCATTCGCTCCCGATTTAAACGCTTCTACCTTGATCACTGGGTCTTCACGACTCGATAACACCACCAAAGGAACATGGCGGGTTGGCGCATTTTTAGCCTGTAAAAAACGCACTAATACCAATCCATCCAGATCGGGCATCACCAAATCTTGTAAAATAACCGTTGGTTGGGTATATTGTGCCATAGTGATTGCTTGGGTCGGATCTCGGCAATAGTGAAAGACAATATCGCTTTCCTCCGCTAACATTCGGCGAACAGATTCCCCAATCATCGGTTGGTCGTCAATTAGCAATACAGAAATCGGCAAATTGGTCAAGGGTTGAGTCATTAAGCTTTTATTGAGGAATTCAGCAAAGAAGGGGGAAGCAATCTACAATAAGCATGGCGAGCCTTGATGAGGATTCTATGAGCAATCAACCTTTGCCGTCCGATTGTACCGCTACGCAATTTGAACAGGCGGCACTTAGTCGCTTTCGGGCGTTGGTCACGTTTCTTCCCAGTAATTGTCGAGTATTTCGAGAGCCTTGGGACTGTTCAACCGTTTTATGTTTAGATTTTAGCCAATGTCCTACTTTTTTGGAATCCACCAAAGCACAATCTTTAATCTTACAAGCCGTTGTCCAAGAATTAGGGTTAGCCCGTGCTCTTATTTTTCGAGTCGAACAAAAGTCAATGGGATGGGTCAGGATAGACTTCTAAAAAAGGCGGTCTTAGAAATTCAAAATTAACGTCGAATTGTTAATTCATCTTAGACCATGCTAATTTTGCCGCCCCCACCATTCCCGCTTGATTGCCTAAGGCTGCTCTTAAAATAACCAACCCCTGCCGAGAACTCGGTAACACGCGCTGAGTGATTTCCGCACGGGTGGCGGGTAAAAAATAATCGGCACTAGCACTGATGCCGCCTCCAATAATTACCGCCTGAGGCGTTAACACATAAATTAAACTGGTTAAGCCAATCCCTAAAAATTGACCATATTCCCGCCAAAAACCCAAAGCCGTGGGGTCACCTGCCTTAGCTAGTTTGCCTAATTCAGCAGGATCTCGTCCTGTTAGTTGCTTAATCGCTTGAATCGAACAATACTGCTCTAATGAACCTTGATTCCCACTATTACAGGGTGCGCCCTCTGGGTTCAGCGTAATTAAGCCCAATTCTCCTGCCGCCCCTTGATGACCTGTAAATAATTGACCATTCAGGATAATTGCGCCTCCAACCCCCGTTCCTAACGTCAACAAAATAAGGTCATTATACCCTTTCCCTGCTCCTAACCAAGCTTCTCCCAATCCGGCACAATTAGCATCATTGGCCAAAACAGTTGGTAATTTTGTCGCTGTTTCCAACCAATTTGCTAAGGGAATATCGTGCCATCCCGTTAAATTAATGGCAACCTTGGCAATACGTCCTGTAGCATCTACCGGCCCTGGTGTTCCTAAACCAATGGCGCAAGATGGCTGGTCAAGATTGAGTTGATCAATCCCTGCTATTAAGGTTTCTCTGACGGCTTCGGGGGTAGAGGGTTGGGGAGTGGGTAGGGTTAAAGTCGCTGTACAGTTGCCATTTCGCAAAAAACGGCCAAATTTAATGGCCGTTCCTCCCAAATCAATCCCAATTACATTGCTCATGGTCTTTTTTCGGTTTCAAGTTTGAGAAGTTAGGGGTTAGATTCTCAAGGTTTAGAAGCTTTGTACTTTACCCCATTGCAAAGATCAGTAAAGGTTAGATGCCGCACGGCGTGCTTGAGCGGCTTCATCGGGATGGATTCCCAAACGGGTTAGATTTAACCGTCCTTTTCCGTCAATTTCACGAACTTTGACGATTACTTCATCCCCGACGGCCAGTTCATCCTCCACTTTACCGACTCGGCCTTCGGCCAATTGGGAAATATGAATCATGCCCTCTTTGCCGGGTAAAATTTCGACAAATGCCCCAATCTGAATAATGCGGGTGACTTTACCCAAATAAACTTCCCCTTCTGAGAGTTTGCGGGTCATATTGTAGATAATCTGTTTGGCACGTTTAGCGTTTTCTGAATCCGTTGCGGCGATCGTCACCGTTCCATCATCAGCAATGTCGATTTTACAGTTGGTTTGCTCCGTAATGCCTTTGATCGTTTTACCACCGGGACCAATGACTAAACCAATCATATCAGGATCAATTTTGGTCGTCATCAGACGGGGGGCAAACGGCGACAATTCAGGGCGGGGTTTCTCAAGTGTCGCTAACATCTTCTCAAGGATGTGCAAACGAGCCGGACGGGCTTGCTGAATGGCTTTAGCAATCGTATTCATGGACAATCCCGTAATTTTCATGTCCATTTGCAACGCCGTAATGCCCACATCGGTTCCAGCGACCTTAAAGTCCATATCCCCTAAGAAATCTTCAATACCTTGAATATCCGTGAGAATTCGCACCTCTTCGCCTTCTTTGATTAGTCCCATAGCCGCTCCACTAACGGGCTTTAACAAAGGAACGCCTGCATCCATCAGGGATAAGGTAGAACCACAGACTGATCCCATTGACGTTGAGCCGTTGGAAGAGAGGACTTCTGAAACCACCCGCACCACATAGGGAAACTCTTCTTGAGAGGGTAAAACGGGTAAAATCGCCCGTTCTGCTAAGGCACCATGCCCAATTTCTCGTCGTCCGGGAGGACGGAGGGGACGGGTTTCTCTGACAGAATAAGGCGGGAAATTATAGTGATGGAGATAGCGTTTTTCGTCCCCCGGATGGAGATCATCGGCTAAGTCTTGAGCGTCTCCTGTGGTGCCGAGGGTCGTTAAAGACAGCACTTGGGTTAATCCCCGATTGAATAAGGCACTGCCATGCACCCGTCGCGGTAACAGGGAGACCTCACAAGAAATCGGACGAACTTCGTCGAGTTGACGACCATCCACCCGCACCCCTTCTTCGACAATCTGCGTCCGCATCAGTTTTTTGGTCAAACCCTTGTAAGTATTGCCTAATGCTTTGCCATTTTCGCTAGTAGTTGCCTTAATGGGGTCATCTTCAGGCAAAGCAGCGATCGCTTCTTCAACTTCAGCTTTAACAACATCTAAGGCTTCATCTCGACCTTGCTTGGTTAAATCGTACTGTAAGAGGATTTTTTTGACCGCAGGAGTCGCTTTTTCGCTGACAAATTGTTCAAGCATTTCATCAACCGACGGCGGTTCTTCGATGACAATTTCAATGCCTAATTCTTTAATTACATCGTGTTGCGCTTGGATGAGATCCCGCACTGCCTCATAACCAAAATCGATCGCTTCGATGATATCCTGTTCGGGCAACTGATTGGCACCCGCCTCAACCATCACCACCCCATTGGGACTGCCGGCCACCACTAAATCGAGATCGCCAATGTTAATTTCTCGGTAAGTGGGGTTAATAATGAAATCATCCCCGACTAATCCCACTCTGACAGCAGCCATCGGCCCATAAAAGGGGATTTTTGCCAACAAAACCGCTACAGATGCCCCCGTTACCGCTAAGACATCTGGGGGGACTTCTTCATCCATGGATAAAGTTGTCGCTACTACTTGAAGATCATCCCGTAACCATTGGGGAAAAAGGGGACGGAGGGGGCGATCAATTAAACGACTGATTAAAACGGCTCTTTCGGGCGGTCTGCCTTCTCTACGTAAGAATCCACCTGGAATACGTCCTGCTGCATACAGACGTTCTTCATAATCTGCCGTTAGGGGCAAAAAATCAATGCCTTCTCTGGCGGTTGCACGGGTTGCAGTTACTAAAACTGCGGTGTCTCCAGACTGAATCAGAACGCTTCCCCCGGCTTGGGGGGCAAATGCTCCGATCTTTAGCCGAATATCTCTCCCGTCAAAAGAGATGGACTTCTCAAACTCCTTCATGAAGCGTCTATCCTTTTCTATCACGTTTCTTTCTCTCTGGTCAATCGTAGCATCTTTGGTTGATCGAGCGTAACGTTAGGAGGATTTTTTGCTGATTGTAAGGAGAAGTTTCAAAGGCAGAAAAGCAAAAGATCGAAGAAAATAGCCATATTGCTTTAATATTTCCTGAATCAATGGTGAGAGATTCTGGTTAATGAAGTTCGGATTCAGCACGACTTAGCATATTTTCGTCAAGATTTTGTTTGTGTTGACGATCTTGGGTTAGTAATTTCCGTGCTTTTTTATTAAGTTCTTGTTGTTGCGATTGCTCTTCTTTGACCACCCGATTAACCATTTTTTCAGGGGTTTGGTGGTCATGTTACCGTTCTTGAGCCAGTAATTCTCTGGCTTTTTCTGGGGTACTCCATGGCTCTAAGGGAATACGGGTGTGAATGTCAAGATTTAAGGACTATTCTCGAATCGATGGCAGTTGATTGAGTCCAACGACAAATTGGTGAGCACTCTGCCTAAAATTGCACGCTGGCGAGTTAGCTATCCATTGAATGGTAAACTTCAAATTATTAATATTTCTATTAAAGCAGATACAGCAGATTTTAGGAAATTTTGAGTACTATGGCGAGTTTACCCAATCCCTCGATCCCTATAATTATTGACACTGATGGCGGAGTAGATGATGCTTTAGCCTTGATTATGGCCTTAAATTCACCACAAATTGATCTGAAAGCGATCACCGTTTTGGCGGGTAATATTAATGTTGAGCAAGCGGCTCAAAATGTCTTACGTGTGGTTAGTGTTGTCGCTCCTAATAAAATGCCAACGGTGGCAAAAGGCTGTAAAAAACCATTAGTTAATCCTCCCTTTGATGCGGCAGGAATTCACGGTGCGGATGGTTTGGGAGAATTACACCGTTTTCAAGAAAAAAATGGCTCTCCTCGTTATCCTGAATTAGCCTTAAAACTTTCTCCTGAAAGTGCTATTGATATCCTTCTCAATGCGGCACAGGAATACGGTAAAAACTTAACAATTGTTGCTTTAGGTCCCCTCACAAATATTGCCACTGCGCTGCAAAAAGATGCCGAAGTCCTGAAAAAAATTGGGCGTATTATTATTATGGGAGGAGCCGTAAATGTTCCGGGCAATATTTCAGCTGCTGCCGAATTTAATTTTTTTGTTGATCCCCATGCCGCACAATTGGTAATGGAATCGGGTATTCCATTAACGTTGGTGGGTTTAGATGTTGCGATAAAAGCACCTTTACATCGTAAAGTTGTGGAGGAAAATTTACGGAATTCTCCATCGAAAATCACTCAGTTTATTGCTGATTGTACAGAAATTTATATGGCATTTTATCGGGATAATGAGGGATTTTATGGCTGTTATTTACATGATCCTTTAGCGATAGCAGTTGTGCTCGATCCAAGCTTAGTAAAAACAGAACCCCTTTATATGGTAGTGGAAACGGAAGGCCGTTTTACCAAAGGGCTATCTTTAGCAGATTTACGCAATCGGCGTGATGAATTGGCAAACCCCCCTAATGTTGATGCCTGTTTTGATGTTGATACTCAAAAGTTCTTACAACTCTTTAAACAATTCGTTTCCTAACATTAAAAAATCTCGTTGCTTCCTTGTTCTCACAAGTGAGTGTTTTGAACAGGCACACGGTTTATATCGCTAAAGATGCTAATTCTTCCATTGACACCATACCATCGTTATCGGCATCAAGCATCTCAAACATCATATTAATTAAGCCATGATCTCGATTCCCTGTTTTTTCGATAATTGCAGTTTGCAGCTCTGTGGGTGAAATGTGTCCATCTTGGTTTTGATCTAGAAAGGCAAAGGCTTTTTTAACAGCTTGTTCGAGTTCGGATTTAGAAATATTTCCATCTCCATTGCTATCCCATTCCTCAAAATTAACGAGGGTTCGCCAAGCATCTTTCATACAAGCTTCTAGAATTAAGTTTTTCCCCGGAATACACTGCTCTAAAGAGGGAATACTGCCTTGGGTATTGACATAATCTAGCAGAGGCTTAATCTCGTTTAAACCTGTCAGCAAAAATTGATAAATCGCAACATTGTATATCTTTTCAGGGTCAAAAGGTGCGTGGTTAATACTGACAATTTTTAAACGGGGATAGTCTTCAATAATGGTATCAAGATCTACGTGTAAAAAGTTGGGAGCTTCTTGCTCAGGTGTACTTCGTGTTAAAGAGATGGCATCCTGCAAGACTTTTCCGGGGACTTTAATCACGGCAATTTGCGTATCAAAAGGTAATTCTTCCAACAAATCGCCATAGGTAAATGATGAATCTTTTTGATAGTCACGATTGCCTCGGACACATCCTCCTTGCAATATAACGATATTTATATTTTGTAAACTTTTTTTAATATAAGAACAGAGGGTTGAGGCAACTTTTTCTGGCTGGAAGCGTGTTCTCTTAGAAGACATAGTTTCTTTGACTTGAAAAATCTCTACATCTATTAACGAACCCAAAAAGTTTTGCGTTTTTTCGACGAATATTTGAGCATGGGGATCGGCATCAAAGTGACTTGCTGGTAATAAATGAACCGCCCTTTGTACTTTATCCTCTGCTGTCCACCACACATCTGCCACTACAACATTCTTAGCATCAGAGCCCGCTTTGACAATAAAGTTTTGGGCGATTTCTTCAATATAAACTTCATGTTCGTGGCCACCCAGAATAATCGGAATATGGCCTCGAAGTTCGTCATCTTCTGCAATTTGAATTGCTAATGCCCGATCTTCAGCAATGGTTTGATGGGTCAGTGGAATTAACATAGTTGCTTCATTTTTACACTCAGTCCAAACTTGTTTTAAAGCCTCAAAAATTGGCAGAATTGTTAAATTGGTTCCCGGTCGAAAAATATCAGTATTGTTGGTACAAAATCCGGCGAAGGCGACTCGATGTTTTTTTATTTTTACAAGATCGTATTTGGGCAGAGGATTACCTGTTATATCAACGATAGATAAGTTAGGAATATTGCCGTTTAGACATTTTCCTCGATAGGTCTTAAACCGTTCGTGCAGGACATCTAAATTGATATCAAATTCGTGATTGCCAAAGCAAATATAATCGATATTGACAACATTAAGAACATCCAACATGGATTTCCCACCATCCAAAGATGTTAGCAGGCAAGGAGAGAGAAAATCCCCACTCATAGAAGCAATGACCACTGCATCTTCTGCTGTTTGCTTCAGTCCTTGAATTACAGTTTCAATATAAGGATAGTTTTTAATTTCGTAAACATCATTAATAGACACAATTCTTAAATAAGTGCCTTCCGCTTCTCTAGGTCTAGGGAGGTATAACGGTAAAGTAGTCATTGTCTTGCCATATAATCTTTGGTCTTGTTTCATAACATATTACCTGCACTCAGTCAAGCTTTTCATAATACACTAAACTAAATTAATTCTCAATTTCTAATTTTAAAATGAGTGAATCAAATTCGACAGAAAACCCCCATCATCAATCTTTATCCTTGCAAGCGCTACTGGCTAAAATTTTGGATGCTCCTGCTCAAAGTTCAACTCGTCGCTTTCTGCCGATTACAGGTACAATGCAATGGCTAAATGAGCAGTTAGTTCCATCCTCTTTTTTCGACGGAATTAATGCTACATTACGCGGCATAGGTCAGGTCATTTTTTGCAATAATCCCTTGACTGGATTAATATTTTTAGTGGCAACTTTTATTCACTCTCCTTGGGTTGGACTCTGCGGATTATTAGGAGCGATCGCATCAACAATAACCGCTATTTTCCTAAAAGTCAATATAGACGCTATTCGGAATGGCGTTTGGGGCTTTAATGGAACTTTAGGGGGATTAGCCGTCGGAACATTTAGCTTGTGGGGCAATGGAAACGGTAGTCCTCTATGGGCATTTGCCGTTATTATTTTAGCGATATTAACCACTATTTTAGCGAATACTTTGAGAGTTTGGATTACAACCTATTTTAAAATTTCGATTTTAGGGATTCCATTTCATTTAATAACGCTTCTTTTTTATGGCGCAATATTATATATTCCTCAGCCATTATTTGAGTTAGGAAGTCCCCCAATAAGCCCGCCGATTACTTCGCTAGATGGCTTACAATTATTATTCTCTTTTCCCAGAAGCTTTGGCAGTATCTTGTTTAGTCTAAACCTGATTTCGAGTTTATTAATTCTAACGGGGGTTTTTATCTGTTCTCCTATTAGTGCAGGAATGGGATTAATGGGGGCTTTGATAAGTGCTATAGTAGCGATCGCTCTGGGTATTGACTTACAATCTGTCTATCTAGGATTATGGGAATTGAACTCAGTTTTGACAGCGATTGCCTTGGGAGGAATTTTTTATGCGCCGCTACCTCGCAGTATTGGCATTGCACTGTTAGCCTCTTTCGTTTGTGCGTGGGTACATTGGGAATTACTTCTGGTTTTTGCTCCCCTTGGGTTACCGCCATTAGCTTTAGCATTTACGATAACAACGATGGGTGCTTTTTTCATTGTAAAACATTCGATTCCTTCTCTAGTTCCTGTTGCACTTTATACAATTACTTGCCCTGAAGAACATTATAAACGTTATCAAATTGCCAAAGAGATTATTGTCAGTTTTCGCTATCAACTTCAAGAAGCGATAGTAGAAAAAACAACTTTTTTGCTCTTTCAAAAAGCGAGTGCTGAACTTAAAGGAGACCTCCGATATATTTTTAATGCTATTGATAGTGATCGCAATGAAAAAATTTCACTATCAGAATTAAAAACCTACTTAAGACTTGCCCATGACACGCTGCTAGATACTGAAATTAACGACTTATTTAACAGTATTGATCTTGATAATAGTGGGAAAATTGACTTTGAAGAATTTGGAGAATTAATCTTACGACACCAACGCTTAACCACTAACTATAATGAATTGGTGACTTATTTTATTCCTATTGATGATAATGAAGACGGGTTAATCGATTCAGCAGAAATGAATCGGGTTTTGCAGAGCGTAGGAGAACCTCCTTTATTCCCTCAAGAAATTAAGTTTTTAAAGCATAAAACAGGATATGAATCTTTAACATGGCATCAATTTATTGATTTATTGCTAGTTATTTAATAAGTCTGGACTTCATAGCATCTTTCCCTGTTATCTTGATAAATGATGAATTTAAAGGGAGAAATCAGCATGAAAAATGTTGCTTTTATCGGATTAGGCGTAATGGGGAGTCCTATGGCGCAAAACCTCGTTAAAGCAGGTTACCCCGTTTCAGCTTGGAATCGTACCTCAAACCGTCCACTGGTACAACAAGCCGCCGAAAATGGCGTCAATCTCGCCCCTTCTATTGCTGAAGCTATTAAGGAGGATACTGCCCTTATTTGTACTTGCGTCAGTGATGTTGACGATGTTAAAAGGGTGATTTTGGGTCAAGGCGGAATTGCAGAACATGCGCACCCTAGTGCTTTAATCATTGATTTTAGTACCATTGGAACTTCAGCCGTTCTCGAAATTGCCGATTCTTTGAAAGATAAAAAATTGCGCTTTCTAGATGCTCCTATCTCTGGTGGAGACATTGGCGCACAAAACGGCACATTGACCATCATGGTGGGGGGCGAAAAAGCTGATTATGAAGAAGCTATACCCTTATTAGGGGCAATGGGCAAGAAAATTGTTTATTGTGGCTCACAAGGTAGCGGACAAGCGGTCAAGCTCTGTAATCAAGTCCTCTGTTCTCTGCACATGGTGGCCTTATGTGAAGCAATGCAACTGGCGCAACAGTTCAATCTTGATCCTAATCTCATGATAGACGTCTGTGGTAGTGGGGCAGCCGGCTCTTGGGCTTTGGCGAATTTGGGGGAAAAAGTTGCGACGTCTGATTTTGCCCCCGGCTTTATGATTAAACACATTCTTAAGGATTTACGCTTAGTTCAGGAAAGTATGGGAGATTTAGACTTACCCGGTTTAAAATTAGCAAATTCCCTATTTAAACAGGTACAAAGCATGGGAGGAGACGAACAAGGGACACCGGCGATGATTCGCGCCTATCGTATCGATGAACAGTAACCCCTTAAATCTCCCTTTTCTGCCCCATCTAGCGACTTTCAAGCCTCCTGATTGCTCGGATTTTGCTAGGATAAAGCGTTAATAAGTGAGAGAATATCGATCTCCCTTCAATTTTACTTGTGTTTTTTTCATTTTGGGGACTGAATTCATTATGGACACAGCAATGCTATGGCAACGTTATCAAGATTGGCTCTACTATCAAAACAATTTAGATTTATATCTTGATATCAGCCGTATGGGCTTTGATGATTCGTTTTTTCAAATGCTTAAGCCCAAATTCGACCATGCTTTTCAGTTAATGGACGATCTCGAAGCAGGCGCGATCGCTAATCCTGATGAAAATCGGATGGTGGGACATTATTGGTTACGCGCCCCCGAATTAGCCCCCAATGATGATATTAGACAAGAAATCCAAGAACCTTTAGCGAAAATTAAGGATTTTGTCAGTAAGGTTCACAATGGCATCATTAAACCCCCCACCGCCGCTAAATTTACCCATGTTCTTTCCATTGGTATCGGGGGTTCGGCCCTCGGTCCTCAATTTGTTGCAGAAGCGTTATCCCCTGATTTTCCGCCTTTAGAAGTGCTTTTTATCGATAATACCGACCCAGCAGGCATTGATCGCAGGGTGAGCCGTTTAGGGGGTAATTTACAAAGTACCCTAGTCATTGTCACCAGTAAGTCAGGCGGCACGCCCGAAACCCGCAACGGGATGATCGAAGTAAAAACCGCCTATGAGAAAAAAGGACTTGATTTTAAGAAATATGCGGTGGCAGTGACCATGCCCGGTAGTCAATTGGATAAAGTGGCAGAAAATTGGTTAATACGCTTCCCTATGCAAGATTGGGTGGGAGGAAGAACTTCCGTTCTATCCGCCGTTGGTTTACTCCCTGCCGCTTTACAAGGGATTGACATCGATGCCATGTTGGCGGGGGCAAAAGAAATGGACGAGTCAACCCGAATTAAAGCCGTCAAAAATAATCCTGCCGCTTTATTGGCGATGGCTTGGTATTATGCTGGTAAGGGTAAGGGAGAAAAAGATATGGTGATTTTGCCCTATAAAGATAGTTTATTGTTATTTAGTCGTTATCTTCAGCAGTTAGTCATGGAATCTCTGGGTAAAGAAACGGATCTTGATGGGAAAGTCGTTCATCAGGGGATCGCCGTTTATGGGAACAAAGGTTCTACTGATCAACACGCCTATGTTCAGCAATTGCGAGAAGGGGTTGCCAATTTTTTTGTAACTTTTATTGAAGTATTACAAGATCGTCAAGGGGAATCGGTGGAAGTTGAATCGGGGGTAACGGCAGGAGACTATTTAGCAGGATTGCTTCAGGGAACTCGTCAGGCGTTATTTGAAAATGGACGAGAATCCATCACGATTACGATAAAAACGGTGAATCCTCGAATCGTCGGGGCGTTAATCGCCCTTTATGAGCGGGCAGTGAGCTTTTATGCGGCTTTGGTCAATATTAATGCTTATCATCAGCCTGGAGTAGAAGCGGGAAAAAAGGCCGCCGCCTCTGTTTTGACCTTACAAGCTCAGATTATGTCGGTCTTAAAAACGGCTGATTCTCCCTTAGATTTAAAAACATTAGCAGAAAGAGCTGGGGCAGCGACTCAAATTGAAGCCGTTTATAAGATTGTGCGCCATTTAGCGGCCAATCATCGCGGTGTGATTTTAAGCGGGGATGTCGGAAAACCGACTCACTTACGGATTTCTCTGCACTAGACTGCGATATTTTTAGATTTAGTTAGGGTGATTGAGAGGGGGGGCTTCGGGTAAAGCAAGGGTTTGGGGAGAAAAATAGACAAATTGCTGGATTTGTCCCATTAACCACCCTTGAAAGAGGTCATTTAGCAACCGTTTACTGGTGGGTTCGTCGAGTTCTGCGGAAATATATTTTTCTAGGCGTAGAATAATCCACCATTCTCCAATACGGGTAGGAGGTAAGAGTTGACCGGGTTGGCTATTGAACAACAATTGGGCAATTTGGGGATGGGGGGCTTTTAATTCAACAGGACCGACTAATCCCCCGGTTTGAGCTTCTGCTCCTTCGGAGTATTCCCGCGCTAAGTCTGCCAATTTCGCTTCTTCTTCTTGAATGCGAAAATACAATTCTTGGGCAATTCCGCTATCTTTGGTTCTGATGAGGGAATAAACCACCCGATCTAGTTGTTTTTTGCATTGATGGAAGTAGTTATTCAGTTGGTCATGCCATTTCGCTTCTTTAAATTTATCAATTTTGAGTTCCCGAATGGCTAATTCATCTAACTGTTCTTGCGTCATCCCATTCTGTTCTAACCAGACCTGTCGTTGAGCATCGGTGGTAATTTGCAGATGTTGATAGAGTTGTTGACGGGTGACTTGCACTTCTTCGGCAGAACAAATCACATCAGCGATCGCTTGATCGAGGAGAATTTCTTTGGCTAATTGGGGTAAAAGGCGGTACTTTCCCAAAAGGGGGTATAAGTCTTTTTCTTCAAAGGATTGATCACCAACTTTTAGGACGACACTCATTCTCTATGGCCTCCAATACAAAACTTTTTCGATATTTTAACCCGTAAACGAACTATTAATGCTGATTTGAGCATGAAATAGACAAAATTACGGAAAAATACTTGCCGAACTACGAGGGTTTTGTTGGGATAACTCAAAGCCTGTTAGGAGACTTGAACTCCTGACCTACGCATTACAAGTGCGCCGCTCTACCAACTGAGCTAAACAGGCATTTCTAAGCTTTCTAAAATCGCCTGATCTAGCATAGCAAATTTCGAGAACAGGATGAAAGTTCCTTTTTAAAGTTTATTGTGCTTAGTTAAAGGACATTCAAGGCATAAAACCATTTTTACGCTTGGTTACTTTCAATTGCCCACCGTGCCAGTTCTGTGCGATTATGCAAATTGGTTTTATTGAGCATATTCGAGACGTGGCTTTCAATGGTGCGTTGACTGACGTTTAAACGTTCTGCAATTTCACGATTGGCCATCCCTTGAGCGACTAATTGCACCACTTTGAGTTCAGTAGGGGTTAATTCAACGGAACTTGGCACATGAATCCGACTTTCATCGCTTACGGTATGTAAAGGTCTTTTCTGTACTACGTTTAATAAGGATTCAACTTGAGCGACGAGTTCTTCGGGTTCAAAGGGTTTTACCATATAGACATAAGCCCCCGCATTAAGCCCTTTGATCTTATCTTGGCTCTGTCCTTTCGCCGATAGGAACATAAAGGGAATCCAATTCGTTCGCGGATCTTGACGAACCTTTTCGACGAGGGCATAACCATCCATCTCTGGCATCATGACATCGCAGATGATCAAATCTGGGATTTGTTTTTCGAGGATTTCTAGGGCTTCTCGTCCATTATCAGCCGTACGAACGTCATAGCCTCGATAGATGAGATAATCCTTCACCAACAAAATTAAATTGGGGTCATCATCCACTAAAAGGAGACTTTTGCTATCTTTATCTTTCATAATACATCACATTACAAAGTTAAGCAGGGTCATTTCTTGTAGAAGACAGAAAAGACGATATTCTTGATTCAGGAGAAACAGAAACACCCATCAGTCAATCAGCGATTAGCTCTCTAATAACTATGTTAGTTTACTCTATTGATGTTCTAACCTTTTGGAAAGTTAAGCTTTATTGCGCTGATTTCTCCGACGCTTGAGAAAAATTAAGAGTTATCGGTAAGGGCGTTTTAACGAAAGCGTAGTCCTCGACGATTTGATTTTTCATAAGGTGTTCCTGCAAAATCCGTTCAATGACTTCGGCGGTGGCTTGACGATACCAAACGCCATCGGGATACACTAACAAAATTGGGCCGGCTATACAAACACGCAAACAGTTCGCTTTAGTACGAAAAACAAGGTGAGAGTGAGCTTCTGTGACTTTATCTAATTCTAGTTCTTTGAGACGACGTTTTAAATAATCCCATGCCGCTAACCCTTCCTCTTTCGTACAACACTTGGGTTTAGTTTGGTCGGCGCACAGAAACAAATGGCGTTGAATCTGATTCAGTCCTAACCCTTGGATTTGTTCTGATAAGGGTTGTTGCTGAGGGGTTTCAATCAAAGTTTCTTTGGTCATGGTTAACCCATCGTCTTGTCCCGCAAAATTCACAATAACAGTAAAATAAATCTAGATTCTGTAACAAATTGTAATTGAATTTTCGATGAACTTACTTCCCTTGGCCATGTTTTTTTTGGGGCTACTCTTTAGCTTAATGACAGTTCTCTTGATTATTCGGATCGTCTTGACATGGTATCCCCCGATTAATTTACAGCGTTTTCCTGTCAATTTAGTGATTATTACGACAGAACCCTTATTAATTCCGATGCGTAAGCTGATTCCTCCTTTAGGCGGCGTAGATATTAGTCCGATTCTTTGGGTTGCTTTGATTACCTTGTTACGGGAATTATTACTCGGACAGCAGGGACTAATGACAATGGCCACAAGACTACAGTAAACAGTAGGATAATCATCTAAAATCTAAAACTCAAAATGTACCTCAAAATTCTCAAGTTGAATCCCGATGCGGTTATTCCTCAATACGAGCATCCTGATGATTCTGGGTTAGATTTGATCTCAATTGAAGATAAAGAGCTTTTACCTGCCCAAAGTCGCTTAATTCGTACGGGAATCGCTATTCAATTACCCCCACAAACAGAGGCACAAATTCGTCCTCGCAGTGGATTGGCTTTAAAATATCAAATTACGGTGCTAAATACCCCCGGCACTATCGATGAAGGGTATCGGGGAGAAATCGGCGTGATCTTGATTAATCATGGTCAAAAAACCTTTAAAATCAATAAGGGGATGAGAATTGCCCAATTGGTAATCTGTCCGATTATTCGGGTGGAAATTCAAGACGTAATCCAGCTTGAGGACACCCAACGGGGTGCAGGAGGCTTTGGATCAACGGGAATTGAGGTAAAAGTCTAAATAATGCTGAAGAATACCTCAATGAATCTAGAAGAACAACGGCCAACTTGGGATGAATATTTTTTGATGATGGCAAAACTGGCGGCCACTCGTTCGACGTGTTTAGCTTTTCCGGTTGGCGCAGTCATTGTTAAAGATCGTCAAGTGTTGGCGACAGGCTATAATGGGTCACCGTCGGGATCGGTTCATTGTACGGCACAAGGGTTTTGTTATCCGGGATTGAGTAGTTGCGACGCTTCAAGTCAGTTACCGTCTCGCGCTGTTCATGCAGAAGCAAATGCGATCGCACAGGCGGCAAAACATGGTATTAGTACCCAAGGAGCAAGTATTTATGTCACCCTCGAACCTTGTTTGAGTTGTTTAAAGTTGGTCATATCGGCGGGAATTAAGACTATTTTTTACGAAACAAGCTTTAATGTGGGAGAAAAAGCCCTTGTTCGAGATTCTTTTAGGACAGATGGTCTTGTTACCCTTAAACAAATCCGATTATCTGAGGCAACGGCGCAAAGAGCCGCTTTATTCTTGTTGAATTTAACCTCTATCCCTTCTGAAAAGAAGTAGGTAGGATTAACGGGTATCTTAAATTATTGGCGAAAACTCTGCACTACTCGGCCAAAACTCCGCAATTTACGGTAATAATGCTGACTAATCTGATCACCTTGAGGGGATAAAGGATCGATCGCAATGCCATTACGTCCTTCTTTTGCGCCTGAACTATGAATATAATGGCCTTGTCCTAAATACAGGGCAACATGATCTACTTTTTCTTTACCAAAAAAAATCAAATCCCCGTCTTCTAGCTCTTCTTGTGTGATTTTGTGGACAAATGCTTCCTGTTGATAAGAATCTCTCGGAATCCAAATTCCAACGGAGGCAAAGGCAGACTGAATTAATCCCGAACAGTCATAATGGGGGGGTAACGTGCCTCCCCATAAGTATTGATTGGGAACAGCCTTTGCCGCTTCAGTAAAAGCAATAATTTCGGGAATTTTCGCTTCAATTTGTGAACGAGTGAAGGAAACGGGTTGATACGTTTGATTCGTGGGTTGAAGATAGCTTAACTGAGGTTGCGGTAACCATGCCTGATATTGGTCTTCACATAGGCATATTTGAAGGGCGGCGTTAACAGAGGAGGATAAAAGCTTCAAATGCCTTCCTTTAACCGCTTGAGTTGCCAATTCTTCGCAGTTAGAATGATTATAGAGATCTAAGTCAATCTGATTGATATATTCTTGAGTCATATTTTACAATACAACGTATTTATCATTTTTCTTTGTCTTTGTTCGACTCGTCCTTTAGGCATGATGTTAACTTAGATTAATTCTTTCAAAGCATAAGCCACTTGTTGTTGTTCTTCAAAGGTTAAATCGGGAAACATCGGCAAAGATAATACTTCAAAACAGGCTTTTTCTGCTTTAGGAAAACATCTTTTTGGGTAACCTAATCCTTGATAGACAGGTTGCAAATGTAAAGGAATGGGATAATAAACCATCGAAATAATTCCTTTTTTCTGTAAGTTTTCTCGCAATTGATCTCTAGTTGAATGATCTTGACTGTGTTGATTTTTAACCAAGATTGTATATTGATTCCACACGTGGTCACCCCCAACGATTTCTTGAGGTAAACTTATGTGAGGCAACGGCTCTAGTAAACGTTGGTAAGTATGGGCAATTTTGACCCTTTGTTCATTCCATTGGTCTAGATAGCGTAATTTAACCTGCAAAATTGCCGCCTGTACGCCGTCTAAACGACTATTAATGCCCACTACATCATGGCGGTAACGCACTTGGCTACCATGTTCTTTAATCGTGCGAATTTTTGTTGCGATCGCTTGATCATCGGTAGTAACTGCTCCTCCATCGCCGCATGTTCCTAAGTTTTTCGTTGGAAAGAAGCTAAAACAGCCAATATGACCGATACTTCCGACTTTTTTACCTTGCCATGTCGCTCCTGTCGCTTGAGCGCAATCTTCTATTATATAAAGGTGATATTTCTCGGCAATGGCTTGCACCTGAGTCATATTAACGGGTTGTCCAAACAAGTGGACAGGCATAATCGCCTTAGTACGGGGATTGATGGCTTTTTCTAATTGATTGAGGTCTAAATTGAAGGTTTCTAAATCAATATCAATAAAAACAGGGGTTGCTCCTGCTAGGGTAATCGTCTCGGCAGTGGCGATAAAGGTAAAGGTTGAGGTTATTACTTCATCCCCTTGCCCCATTTCTAACGCTCTGAGCGCAAGATAAAGAGCGTCTGTTCCAGAATTACAAGCTAAACAATGGTCAACTCCTGTATATGCGGCAAATTGTTCCTCAAAATCGCTAACCACTTGACCCCCAATGTAGCGGCCAGAATGGAGAACGTCTAACACTGCTATGTCTGCTTCTTGGCGGATATGTTGGTATTGTCGGGCTAGGTCAACAGGGGGAATGGTAGTCACAGGCAGTTACGGAAAATTTTTATAGTTACTTAGATTATTTAGATTAAATGAAAGTTCGGTCATACAAAAAATAAATGTATGATTTTAAATGATTAAATACTTAAAAGCATATTTGAAAAAATTATCATTACAAAAGTTAAGAATTGTTGACAAAAAAAAGAGGGCTTTTTTCGAAACCCTTGTACAGTAACGGTTTTTCGTTTTGTTTAATTTTTAAAGTCACTATAACCCTATTTTACTTGTATTATATCATAAAAATGAAATGTTTTTTCAAGCGGCAGGCGAAAACCCTAATTATTTCGTTGAGAAGATGAAGTCTGAAAGCCTTATTCTATCGTTGAGTCACTAAAAATCAGAATTTCCTGACAATCTTTAAAAATAAATATTATTGATCTTGATAAAGATAATTTTTTTTTATAATTTCCGGCTTTAAAAGTCAATGCTAAGATAAAGTGATGATTTTCTTCCTAACAAAGACAAGTAAAGATGATTAACGAAGGAAAATTTAACAAAATTAAAGCATAAGGAGGATAGAATGCGGGCAGTATTAATGGCAGGTGGCTCAGGAACTCGCTTACGACCCCTCACGTGTGATCTTCCTAAACCCATGGTTCCCATTTTCAATCGTCCCATTGCTGAACATATTATTAATCTTCTTAGAAAAAACGAAATTACCGAAGTTATTGCAACGCTGCATTATCTACCCGATACGATGAAGGATTACTTCCAAGATGGTTCAGAATTTGGTCTAAGTATCCGCTATTCAGTAGAAGATGAACAACCATTGGGGACCGCCGGTTGTGTCAAGAAAATTGAAGAATGGTTGAAGGATACCTTTATCGTAATCAGTGGTGATAGTATTACTGACTTTAACCTCCAAGCGGCGATCGCTTTTCACCACGAAAAACAATCAAAGGCGACCCTCGTTTTAACCCGTGTCCCCAATCCTATTGAGTTTGGGGTCGTCATTACCGACAAAGACCAAAGAATTCGCCGTTTTTTGGAAAAACCTGCCGCCAGTGAAATTTTTTCTGACACCGTCAACACGGGCATTTATATTCTCGAACCGTCCGTTTTGGACTACCTACCTTCCTCAGAAGAATGTGACTTTTCTAAGGATCTTTTTCCTTTATTACTAGAAAAAGAAGAGCCGATGTATGGTTTTATTGCGGAGGGTTACTGGTGCGATGTAGGACACCTTGATGCTTATCGGGAAGCCCAATATGATGCCTTATACGGCAAAGTGCAACTCGATGTTGCCTATCCTGAACGGTCGCCCGGTCTATGGATTGGTCACAATACCTATATTGATCCCAGTGCCATCGTTGAATCCCCCACCATTATTGGCGATAACTGTCGGATTGGGGCAGGGGTCATTATTGAAGGGGGAACGGTGATTGGGGACAATGTCACCATTGGAGCAGGTGCCGACCTGAAACGCCCGATTATTTGGAATGGGGTGATAATTGGGGATGAAGCCTATTTAGCTGCCTGTGTCATTGCGAGAGGCACTCGGGTTGACCGTCGCGCTCAAGTTTTAGAAGGGGTTGTTATTGGACCCCTTTCTACCGTCGGTGAAGAAGCGCAAATTAGTCCGAATGTCAGAGTTTGGCCAAGTAAGCGCATTGAATCAGGGGCAATCCTTAATATTAATTTGATATGGGGAAACACGGCTCACCGTAATCTTTTTGGGCAGAGAGGGGTCACCGGATTAGCCAATATTGATATTACCCCAGAATTTGCCGTAAAACTTGGTGCAGCCTACGGTTCAACCCTCAAAATCGGTTCTCAAGTCATTGTTTCCCGTGACCAACGCGGGGTTTCTCGTATGGTGAGTCGTTCCCTGATTGCCGGCTTAATGTCGGTGGGCGTCAATATACAGAACCTCCAAGCGACCGCCTTACCCATTTCTCGCACCCTTGCCCCTCGTCTAGGGGTCATTGGGGGAGTCCACGCCAGAGCGCATCCAGACCGCCCAGATTACATCTTAATTGAATTTTTTGACGAAAAAGGGATTAATATCTCTAAATCGATCGAGAAAAAAATCGAAGGAGCTTATTTCAAAGAAGATTTACGACGGGTGGGACTAGAAAACATCGGGGATATGTCCTATCCCGCACAGGTCATTGAGGTTTACCGTAAGGTCTTTGAAACGCAATTGAACATTAGCGCGATCAGTAACAGTCAGACAAAAATCGTTCTTGATTACGCTTATGGGGTTTCAGGCGCAATTTTACCGCAAATTCTTGCCAAATTTGAATGTGACGCCGTTGTTCTCAATGCCAGTCTCCGTCAATCGGCAGTGTCTCCTGTCGAAAAAGAAACGCTTTTGTTGCAACTGGGGCAAGTGGTGGAAGTCTTGAAAGCCAATTTAGGCGTACAAGTGTCTGCCAACGGAGAACAGTTTATTTTAGTGGATGAAGGAGGGCTGAGCGTGCGAGGGGAGCAGTTGACAGCTTTGATGGTCAGTGTCATTCTCACGGAAAATCCCAAGGGAACGGTGGTAGTTCCTGTCCATGCGTCTAGCGCGGTTGAACAGATTGCCCGTCGCCACGATAGCTGTGTTATTCGCACCAAAGCGAACCCAACGGCTTTAATGGAGGTCGCCCAAAATAACCCCAATGTAGTGCTAGGGGGAAGTGGAGAAATCGGCTTTATTTTCCCTAAATTGCACCCTGGCTTCGATGCCATGTTTAGTATTGCTAAGTTATTAGAAATGTTAACGATTCAAGGGCGATCTTTAGTGCAACTGCGCGCAGAACTCCCCAAAGTTTGTCATAAATCCTGTACGATTCGTTGTCCGTGGAAAGTGAAAGGAGCGGTGATGCGTTATATGTTAGAAATTCATACCCCCGAACAATTAAGATTAACCGATGGCGTTAAAATTATGAATCCAAAAAATGATAATTGGGTTTTAATCTTACCTGATGGCGGTGAACCGTTAGTTCATATTTATGCTAATAGTGAAGATCGCGAATGGGTAGATCAATCCTTACGAGATTATCGGCAAAAAGTACAGACTTTTATTGATCAGAGTCAAGGGGATTAAAAAAGGCACGATGATTTTTCTATTTCTTAACCGAATAATCATAAAATTTTGGTCTGACTCCTTAGCTATTTTATGGATACTCAACATCAACCTTCTTCTATTGTGATTCGAGGCGTAGAAAGTACCGATTGGGAAGATATTGCGACAATACTTCTTTCTCCTCGTTGTCAATGGGGAACCCTCCAAATTCCCTATACTTCTCGGGATCAATTGCGTAAAAAAACTGAACAAATTGCCACAGAAGGTCATGGTTTAGTGGCGATTTATCAAGATACCGTCGTTGGAATCGGTAGCTTAGAAACTCAACAAGGAAGACGCTCTCATGTCACCGCGTTAGGGATGGCTATTCGTGATGATTATCAGGGTCAAGGAATTGGCTCTCAACTCTTAGCATCCTTAATTAATTTAGCTGAAAATTGGTTAAATTTACAACGATTAGAACTCTTTGTCTATTGTGATAATGAATCAGCCATTTCACTTTATAAAAAATATAATTTTGTCATTGAAGGAACCCTTAAAAAATTTGCTTTTCGTCAAGGAAAATATGTTAATGCTTATTTAATGGCAAGGGTTAAATTTGATTAAAGAGTAAGTTATTTGGGTATTTCAATAGATCTCATTAAGCCTTTTATTTCAATAATAATATAGCCATTACTCCCTTATTTGTTTCCCTTAATATCTCAGATAAAATTTATAATTCATAATTTTTAATGAAATTGTCTGATAACTCAAAATTAGCGGTAACATTCTGCACGTCATCCAATTCTTCCAAAGCATCCGTCAATTTCACTAAGGATTGCGCCATCTCTTCATCGTCAACATTAATAATATTACTGGGAATCCAGCGTAATTCCGCTTGAGTGACATTGAATCCTTTTTTTTCTAAGGTACTGCTTAAATTTTCAAGATTTACGACCTCTGTAAAGACTTCTACCCCTTTTTCAGTTTCATCATCAAAAAGTTCATAACGTTCAGCTTCTCCTTCTAAGGAGACTTCGAGTAGTTTCTCTTCATCAATGTCTCCCTCAAGTTGTACGACCCCTTTTTGTTCAAACATCCAACTTACACACCCTGTTTCTCCAAGATTTCCACCATTTTTACTAAAAGCTGACCGTAAATCGGCAGCAGTACGGTTACGATTATCTGTTAAGGCTTCAATCAAAATGGCAACTCCTCCCACACCATAACCCTCGTAGCGAATTTCTTCATACTGACTATCATTTTCATATGTTCCTGCTCCCTTAGCGATCGCCCGTTCGATGTTATCATTGGGAATACCGGCCGCCTTCGCTTTGTCAATGGCTGTTCTTAAGCGAAAATTAGCGTCTGGGTCGGGTAATCCCTCTCTAGCGGCAACAATAATTGCTCTGGATATTTGAGTGAAGGTTTTGCCTTTTTTAGCGTCAACTCTGGCTTTTTGGCGTTTAATGTTTGCCCATTTACTATGACCGGCCATAATGCTAAGTAATAAAAATTGTTCAATAATTCGGCTTCAATAACCTAGCTTACAGTCAAAGTAACTTTATCTCAATATTATTAAGTTCAAGTTTTAGTATTCTGGTAGAAACCCTATTTATTTAAAGGAATGAAATTCGTTGAATTATTAATTATTTTTATCGGAGGAGGATTAGGCAGTCTTACCCGTTATTTATTGAGTTTTCTAATTTCTACTAAAGTAGCCACGGACTTTCCTTTGGCAACCTTTACGGTTAATATAATAGGCTGTATTCTAATTGGAATTTTTGCCGGACTATCAGAAAGATACTTATTAAGTCCCTACTTTAATTTATTATTCATTACAGGATTTTGTGGCGGATTTACTACTTTTTCATCTTTTGCTTTGGAGAATAATGCTTTGGTGAAAGATTCTGAATATTTGTTATCTATGATTTATACTCTAATGAGTATTTTCTGGGGGTTTTCTGCAACTTTTTTAACCCTTCTTATGGTGAAAAAATTATAACGTCTCTCCATTGATCATTTATCATTATATCATTGGGTACGGTTGTGAAAAAAAATTAAGATGAAAAAAACCCTCTTTCTCAGTCCTCCTTCTTTTGATGGTTTCGATGGTGGTGCAGGGGCAAGATACCAAGCAAAACGGGAAATCACATCATTTTGGTATCCGACATGGCTAGCACAACCTGCTGCCTTAGTGCCTGACAGTAAGCTCGTTGATGCGCCCCCTCATCATCAAAGTGTAGAAGATGTCCTACAAATTGCTAAGGATTACGAATTGGTGATTATGCACACCAGCACCCCTTCTTTACTCAATGATATTCAATGTGCAGAAGCGATTAAAGCGCACAAGCCAGACACTGAAATTGGCTTAATTGGGGCGCATGTGGCAGTTTTACCCCAAAAAACCCTAGAAGAAAACCCAGTCATTGATTTTGTCTGCCGCAATGAGTTCGACTATACCTGTCAAGAATTAGCCGAAGGAAAGCCCTACAATGACATTAAGGGATTAAGCTATCGAGATCAAACAGGGAAGATTCAACATACTGCAGAACGGCAATTAATCCACGATTGGGACGCTATGCCAAGCGTATTACCGATTTATAAACGAGATCTTGATATTAAAAAATATTTCATTGGTTATCTTCTTCATCCTTATATTTCCTTTTATACGGGGCGCGGATGTCCCGCTAAATGTAGCTTTTGCCTATGGCCGCAAACCATTGGGGGGCATCAATATCGGGCAAAAAGTCCCGAAGCCGTGGGAAAAGAAATGGAAAAAGCGAAATACCTCTTTGAAGATACAGTTAGGGAGTATATGTTCGATGATGATACTTTTACTATCGATAAACAAAGAGCGATCGCCATTAGTGAACATCTTAAGCGGTTAAACTTAACGTGGAGTTGTAATGCTCGTGCCAATTTAGATTACGATACCCTAAAAACGCTGAAAAATAATGGTTTGAGGCTACTTTTAGTCGGCTTTGAATCGGGAAATCAGGACATTCTTGAAGGTATTCGTAAAGGGATTAAATTAGAAGTTGCCCGTAAATTTATGGAAAATTGCCAAAAATTGGGCATCAAAGTGCATGGAACCTTCATTATTGGTCTTCCCAACGAAAATCAAGAAACCATCGAAGAAACCATTCGCTTTGCTTGTGAGGTTAATCCTCATACTATTCAAGTGTCGATTGCCGCGCCTTATCCTGGAACGGAATTATACCACCAAGCGCAAGAAAATGGCTGGTTTACGAGCAAAGACTTAGTTACGTCTTCGGGCATTCAATTATCGACGTTAGCCTATCCAAATCTCTCTGCTACACAAATTGAGAATGCCGTAGAAAAGATGTATCGTCGTTTCTATTTTCGTCCGAAAGCAATTATTCCGATCGTACAAGAGATGTTGGAAGACCCTCAAATGTTAGTCCGTCGTTTACGAGAAGGAAGAGAATTTTTTGCCTATCTTAAAGAACGAAAAGAAAAAGCTTTTGTTTAGAATAAAGGGTTTGAATTCAAAGCGTATTTCCTATTTTATATTTATTTCCTCAGAGAATTTTGATCATGTCTGTGACCCTTAAAAACTTGCCAGTTCCCACTTTTTTTGATTTTAAAAAAGTTGAAATAATTTGGCGTGTTTCTTATCAAGCTAGAGCATTAGATGCTCAAAATTGGGCAAAACAATATCAAATTAAACCTGCGGCACAAGATAAAACTCGTATTTGCTTAGTCATCATTGATGTCCAAAATACCTTTTGCCTTCCTGATTTTGAACTATTTGTGAGGGGACAATCTGGACGAGGAGCGATCGATGATAACATTCGCTTGTGTGAGTTTATTTATCGTAATTTAAATGCAATTACAGAAATTACGCCAACCATGGATACCCATACGGTCATGCAAATTTTCCATTCTATTTTTTGGATAAATGATTTAGGAGAACACCCTCAACCCCATAGCATAATTAACGTTGAAGATATTCAAGAAGGAAGATGGAAAGTCAATCCTGCTATTGCTCATAATGTCGCCAACAAAAAGGAGGATGAGTTGCAACAATATGCTATTCATTATGTTAGAAAACTCCATGATGAAGGAAAGTATCCTTTAACAATTTGGCCTTATCATGGCCTATTAGGCGGAATCGGTCATAGTTTAGTGTCATCTATTGAAGAAGCCTTATTTTTCCACAATCTTACCCGTTATAGTCAAACTCATTTTGCCATAAAAGGAGGAAACCCATTAACTGAAAACTATTCTGCGTTACGTCCTGAAGTACTAGAAGATAATCAAGGTCGTTCTATTGCTCAGAAAAATACCCGTTTTATCCAAAGATTACTAGATTTTGATGCCATCATTGTGGCAGGACAAGCTAAGAGTCATTGTGTCGCCTGGACGATTGATGATTTACTCAGAGAAATTCTAGTACAAGATGCCAATTTAGCCCAAAAAGTTTATCTCTTAGAAGACTGTACTTCTCCCGTGGTTGTCCCCAATATCGTTGATTTTACCCCTCAAGCAGATGCCGCCTTTCAACGGTTTGCCGATGCAGGAATGCACCTTGTTAAATCTTCGCTGGCTCTTACCGATTTTCCCGCTTTGCATATTCGTTAAGTTGCCTCCCATTATTATTGATGACAATCGATTCAATTTTTTTTGAGAGCCGCAATTTTAAAAATGACATTCGCTTGTCCATCCCTATGAATTCACAAAAAACGGCACAAGAAACGGTAAGCAAGGCCGACTTTGTGCTATGCTAGGAGAGTTGTCTAAATTTCGCACATTCAGGCTTTCGGGTGTTTCACTGCTGAAATCCCCTGAATGGAGGAAAAACCCGAATAAAGGAGAAAATTACAAATGTCCGTCGTTACCCTTGCAGAGTTGCTAGAGTCTGGGGTCCATTTTGGCCACCAAACCCGTCGCTGGAATCCCAAAATGGATCCCTACATTTACACTGCCCGAAACGGGGTTCATATTATCGACCTCGTCCAAACCGCATCCTTACTGGAAGATGCGTATGATTTTGTGCGCAAGTCCGCAGAAAAAGGCAAACGATTCCTGTTTGTGGGGACAAAACGTCAAGCCGCCGGAATTATTAAACAGGAAGCCGCTCGTTGCGGGGCATATTTCGTCAACCAGCGTTGGTTAGGGGGAATGCTAACGAATTGGGAAACCATCAAAAATCGCGTCGAAAGACTCAAAGAATTGGAATCCCTTGAAGAAAGCGGCAATATTAACCGACGTCCCAAGAAAGAAGGAGCGGTTTTGCGCCGAGAAATGGCTAAACTGCAAAAATACTTGGGTGGCATCAAAACCATGCGTCGGATTCCCGATATCGTGATTATCGTTGACCAACGACGGGAGTACAATGCTATTCAGGAATGTCAAAAATTAGGAATTCCGATTATTTCCCTATTAGACACCAATTGTGACCCTGATTATGCCGATATTCCGATTCCAGCTAACGATGATGCCATTCGTTCTGTCAAGCTCATTGTCGGTAAACTAGCAGATGCCATTTATGAAGGTCGCCATGGTCAACTCGAGAGTGATGAAGACTATGAGGAATTTGAAGAAAGTCTCGCTGGGGATGACGAAGGAGATGACTACGAAGACGATTACGAAGACGACGTCGACGCCGTAGAAGACTTCAACGACGAAGCAGACGATAGCGACAACGACGATGAGGATGACGATGACGAAACGAATGAAAACTAGCGCGTTATCCCATTTGGACTAAGATAAACATTAGAGTAGAAACCAGAAGTCAACATGGCAGAGATATCAGCAAAACAAGTTAAAGACCTCCGTGACAAAACCGGTGCCGGCATGATGGATTGCAAAAAGGCACTGACCGAAAGTAATGGAGATACCGAGAAAGCCATTGAGTGGCTTCGTCAAAAAGGCATTACCTCCGCCGAGAAAAAAGCAGGTCGCGTAGCCGCCGAAGGGTTGGTTGATAGTTATATTCACACCGGAGGGCGAATTGGCGTTCTGGTGGAAGTTAACTGTGAAACTGATTTTGTGGCGCGTCGTGATGAGTTTAAAGAACTCGTTCGGAATGTAGCCATGCAAATTGCCGCCTGTCCGAATGTGGAATACGTTAAAGTCGAGGATATTCCTGCCGAAGTCATCGCCAAAGAGAAAGAAATTGAAATGGGCCGGGACGATTTAGCGAATAAACCAGAAAATATTCGAGAAAAAATCGTTCAGGGTCGAATTGACAAGGGATTAAAGGACTTATCTCTTATGGATCAACCCTTTATTCGAGATCAAGGCATTTCCGTCGATGAGTTACTGAAAAAAGCCGTGTCCACCCTTGGCGAAAATATTCAAGTTCGTCGCTTTGTCCGTTTTGTTCTCGGAGAAGGCATCGAAAAAGAAGTCACTAACTTTGCTGATGAAGTCGCCGCTCAAACGGGTCAAAAAGTAACAGAAATTCCCAAAGTCGAAGTTGAGGCTGAACCGGAAACGAAACCTGAACCTGAAGTTAAGGCTGATCCCGAACCGGAAACGAAACCTGAGGCTAAAGCACCCCCTAGAGGAACGAAAGGAAAAGGTAAAAAAGGCAAAAAATAGCCTTGTCATTTGATTATCTAAGGGACAAAAGGGAGGAGATACTTATGCTCTTTGCTTTTGTCTTTTTTTATAAAGAGAGTGTTCTTAAATCGCCCCCCAGACGAACGGGAATAATCTACTCAATTTCAATTAACTTCAGCCGAGAAGATACACCGGATTTAATCGTAATCGAAGAGCGAGGAACATGATATTTTTTGGCCAATAATTGGATTAATTCTTGATTCGCTTTCCCCTCAACAGGCGAAGACTTTAAAGAAACAATCAATCCCCCTTTTTCGGTTTCTTCGATTTTCTGCTGTTTAGCGTTGGGTTTGACCTTCACTTGAATTTTCATGATCAGTTTTGATCTTTTATACTATGATTAATAAATTTAAGACAAAAAGACCTAACCCCCCTGTTGACTTCTTCAGATTCATCTTCGAACCCCGAACAACCCCTTTCCTGCCGATTTGACGTCATTATCGTTGGTTCAGGAGCGGCTGGACTGTATGCAGCGTTATGCTTACCTTCTCATTACCAAGTCGCCTTAATGACTAAGGATACCCTAAAAACCGGGGCGAGTGATTGGGCGCAGGGTGGGATTGCCGCAGCCGTAGATCCTCACGATTCCCCATTGATGCACTTTCAAGATACCCTCAATGCAGGGGCAGGTCTTTGTGATCCCCAAGCCGTAAAATTTTTAGTCGAAAATGCCCCCCATGCCATTACCTCCCTCGTCGAGTTCGGCGTAGCCTTTGATCGCAAAGACGATCATTTAGCCATGACCTTAGAAGCCGCCCATTCCCGTCCGAGAGTGCTACACGCGGCTGATACAACAGGCAAAGCGATTATTAGCACCCTAACCGCAAAAGTGCTGGAAAGAAGAAATATTCAGATTTTTCCCCAAGCTTTTGTGTTAAATCTCTGGCTTAATCGGCACAATTCCACCTGTCAAGGGGTTCAAGTCCTCTATCAGCGTCAAATTCGGTGGGTGCAAGCGAGGGCGGTTATTTTAGCCACAGGGGGGGGTGGCCAAGTTTTTGCCCAAACCACCAACCCCAAGGTAAGTACAGGGGACGGGGTGGCTTTAGCATGGCGTGCAGGGGCGAAAATTCGAGATGTGGAATTTGTGCAGTTTCATCCCACCGCTTTAACGAAAGAAGGCGCACCCTGTTTTTTAATCAGTGAGGCAGTACGAGGAGAGGGCGCACACCTTATTGATCACACTGGCTACCGCTTTGCCTTTGATTACCATCCATCAGGGGAATTAGCCCCTAGAGATATAGTTAGTCGTGCCATTTTTGACCACCTGCAAAAAACGGATTCCCATCAAGTTTATCTAGATTTAAGCCCCATTGCTCCCGATACCATCCGTCGCCGCTTTCCCAATATTATTCGGGTTTGTCAACGGTGGGGCATTGATATTCTGCAGCAACCGATTCCCGTTGCGCCGGCGGCTCATTATTGGATGGGGGGCGTGATGACCGATCAAATGAACCAAACCTCCCTTGCCGGATTATATGCCATCGGTGAAACGGCTAGTACAGGAGTTCACGGGGCGAATCGTCTCGCGAGTAATTCTTTATTAGAATGTATCGTCTTTGCGGCGCAATTGGCTTATTTACCCCTAACCTTAGAAAATAAAGCTGAAGTAGAAACCCTAAAAAGAGGAACTTTCAAGTTTTCTGAAGCTGATGTTCAACAATTTGAACAGATAAGAGCAGATTTACCCCAGTTAATTTGGCAAAAAGCCGGAATATGCCGTAACCAAATCGGATTAGAAACAGCGATCACCCAAGTATCCCAATGGCACCAATCTTTTCAACATACTTTTCTCCGTCAGATGCTCAGTCATTCGAGGGAGACCGTTGTGTTATTATCACCCCAAGAAGAATTATCGGTTCGCTTAGGGACTGAAACGATGAATTTGCTCGATATTGCTGATTTGATCCTAAAAAGCTCGCTATTTCGCCAAGAAAGTCGAGGAGGTCATTATCGTTTAGATTACCCTAAAACCGACGCTCAATGGCAAGTTCACACGCTAATTAAGGGAGAACATTGGGACACCAGTCCGATTAATTAAAAGAAGGTTTTAGCGAGAAATTTAAAACAATATTGCTTAATTAAACATCGTATTAATCAAATTTCTTGTATTCTAACTCACAATATGCTAAAAAATGGACGGTAGAGCTTACTCAAAAGCCAACTAACCAAGGTCTTATTGACCAATAGGGACATAATAAAATTCATCTCATAAAATAGTCACAAAGCCTTACTTTTCTCACCTCCCTCTATCTGCCGCTTTTATATAATTAAATCCTTATGATTCACTACCGTTTATTGATGTTCGTGGCGACCGCTTTTGCCGGTTGGAGTGTGATGTTTGAACAAATTCAGTCATCTAAAGCTGAAAATAGGGTAAATGAAGTAAAAGCAAGTCAATACTTTGCTCAAGATTCTGCTCCTGCTCCTACTGAAGTTGATCCGCTTGAAATCCTTAATCCAAAAGGTTATGACACATACATGAAGGAAGGTTATACCGCAACAGATGCCGGAAATTATGATAAAGCCCTAGAAAGTTTTAAGAAAGCCCTACAAGTCAAACCCGATAATATATACGCTAAACAAGCGATTCAGAATGTCGAAGTGCTACGTTTAAGCTCACCCAGAAATTCGTGGCCTATTTTTTTACAAGATCCACGATGGATAATTTTAAGTGGAGTAGGTTTCATTGGTGCGATCGCTGCCGTCCTCTATTTTCTGAATCGTAAGCCGAAGGCAAAACCGCCTGAATTCCAAAAAGAAGAGGTTATTGAGCATCATTTGCCCCTTCCTTCCCAAGAAACCCGTTTTTCCCCTGAGGACAGGGACGAAGAATCTCAGATGGGGGAGTCCGCCTTTCCCCTCCAAAAAACGACCCGTATTCCCACCCCAGAATTCGTCGAAGAATTGCTTCGAGAATTACAAAATCCCGATCCCAAAAGACGGCGCAAAGCCATTTGGAAACTAGCCCAAAAAGCAGATTCCCGGGCAATGAAACCCTTAGTCGAGTTAATGATTGATAGCGACTCGTTTGAGCGTAATTTGATCTTAGAAGCCCTCTCGCAGATTAGTGCCCGCACCATTAAACCCATGAATCAGGCTTTAGCCCTTTCCTTACAAGATAAAAATCCTCAAGTCCGCAAAAATGCCATTCGGGATCTTACGCGTCTTTACGATATGATGTCCCAAGTCAGTCAACTCCTGTGTCACGCCATTGACGACCAAGACGAAGAAGTCAAAGCAACGGCAAGATGGGCCTTAAATCAGCTTAATCTCCAGATGCCCCCCCGTTTAGACTTATTACTCAACAGGGACGATAACCGCGTTTCCAATGAGCCACGAGACGAAGATATCCCCATGGATTCAACCTCTGTTGATTATTGACGATCAGTCCACCGATGAGTGGTAACCGATTACTGCTTGGGTTAAAATGCGAGCATGTCAATACTTTGTAAAAAAACTTAATGAAAAGTTCGCTCACCCAAGGGAAGGTCAATACCCAATTACTTCACTTAACCCTGCCGATGGTATGGGGCGTTTTTGCGGTCATTGGTTTTAATTTAGTCGATACTTACTTTGTCGGTCAGTTAGGCACGCAAGAATTAGCCGCTATTAGTTTTACCTTTCCCGTTGTTATGATTTTGGGCAGTGTCTCCATGGGATTAGGAATTGGGGCATCCTCTGTGATTGCTCGTGCCATTGGGGAAGGCGATCGCCACCAAGTCAAACAGTTAACAACCCACAGTTTAAGTTTATCGCTTCTGGTGGTCGTGATCTTTGCATTAGTCGGTCTAAGCACCATTGACCCCCTCTTTAGCCGATTAGGAGCAAATGAGCAGATTTTGCCCTTAATTCACGAATACATGACCCCGTGGTACTGGGGGATGATGTTTCTCGTGGTGCCGATGGTAGGGAATAGTGCAATTCGAGCGGCTGGTAATACTCTAATTCCGAGCTTAACCATGACGGTGGCGGCAGTTGCCAATGGGGTACTTGATCCCTTATTCATTTTTGGAATCGGCAATTTTGACGGATTGGGATTAAGAGGAGCGGCAATCGCCACAGTTCTTGCCCGTGCGATTACTTTAGTTGTTTCTATTTGGTTTTTGCATTTTCGCTTAAATTTACTGCTGTGGGAACGTCCTCAGTGGCCGAACCTGTTAGCCTGTTGGCGTAATATTCTGGCAATTGGTTTACCGGCAACAGCCACTAATATGATTAGTCCTTTTTCGGCGGCAATTATCACCCAACTGATGGCCAGCTATGGTGCAGAAGCGGTGGCAGGATTTGGTGTCGCTTCGCGTCTAGAAGCTTTTGCCCTATTAGGGTTACTGGGGTTATCAGCCAGTATTGGCCCCTTTGTTGGACAGAATTGGGGAGCTAAACTGTATCAGAGAGTCCGTCAATCTATTAATATCAGTTTTCGCTGGTCTTTGGCGTGGGGACTCAGCGTGGCTCTCATTTTAGCCCTGATTGCCCCTTCTGTAGTAGTTTTGTTTAATCAGAATGCCGATGTCATTGCGATCGCTTCTCAGTATCTCAGAATCGTTCCTGTTAGTTATAGCGCATCGGGTATTATTTTTGTATCGGCCGCCACTTTTAATGCCTTAGGAAAGCCTTTTCCCTCAATGATCATTAATTTTACGCGAATGGTCTTATTATATGTTCCCCTAGCTTATCTAGGCAGTTGGATCTGGGGAATTCAAGGAATTTTCGGGGCGACTTTAGTGGCGAATCTAGCCGTGGGTTTAGGATCTTATTGGTGGATTCGACACGATATTATGGGGACAATTACCGCAAAAGTCAGCCACTTAAAGTCAGAAGCAACCTAAATCGACGACTCACTTCGGGCAGTTGAAGTTGAAAAAGATTAATAAAAATTTAAAACCGATTATTCTTGCTCACCCCATTGACTTAGTTTTTCCCGAATGCGATTGATTTGCGCTTGATCATTAACAGGACGTTTCGGTTGAGGGAGTTCGGTATTCGGCCAAAATTCTAAGTCGCAACAAGGACAACCATTGGATTGTGATCCTAGTGAAACAATAGGGACGGGCATTTGGCATTTGGCACAATCAACAATTTCCCATTTTGTCGATAAAAGGTCTCGAATCGTTTGTTCTGTTCCTTCTAAATAGGAATCCTGATTATTGCCTTCAATAAGTCTTTGCCAACATTGCTCAAATTCGGGGGAATATTTTTCCCCTTTAAAAACCCAACGAGGGCAAATAGCATCTTGTTCTCTGGGTAATAACACTTTTTTGCCTAAGAGAAACCAACAGGCAAGGTAGTGTTTAACTTGTTGTTCTGAGGTCATCTCCATAAGTCTTCCTGCAAGCTTTTATCCCTTCTATCCTAATAGATTCTTAAGTCTATGTCACCGATTTTCGCGAAGCGTCTAAAAAAGAAGTGAAGTGTGCCGGTGCCTGACTTGCAATTTACTGTAATATTAATTACAACTACAAGAATTAAGCTAAAAACAGACGGTAAGCAGGATTATCGCTTTCGTTCCAATAACGGTAGCCCAATGTCTCTAAAAACGCTTGCCATTCGCTGGTTTCGTTGGGGGGAACTTGTACGCCTACCACAATTCGTCCATAATCTGCACCGTTATTGCGGTAATGAAATAGGCTAATATTCCAGTTAGGACTCATAGAAGCGACAAATTTCATCAAAGCCCCCGGATATTCAGGAAATTCAAAGCGATACAGTAATTCATTTTCCGCAAGGATAGAGCGACCTCCCACCATATGGCGAAGGTGCAACTTGGTTAATTCATCATCGGTTAAATCCAGCGTTTTTAAGCCATTTCGTGTAAATTTTTCGACCATTTCTGCGGCTTGTGCTTTATTTTCAATTTGTACCCCCACAAAGATATGAGCTTCTTTCTCATCAGCAATGCGATAGTTAAATTCTGTTAAATTTCGCTTACCAATACATTGACAAAATTGGTGTAAACTGCCCGGTTTTTCGGGAATGGTTACGGCAAAGATCGCTTCTCTGCCTTCGCCGAATTCTGCCCTTTCCGCAACGAAGCGCAGTCGGTCAAAGTTCATATTAGCACCGCAGGCCACAGCAATTAAGGTTTCATCGGTGATTTTTTCTCGTTCGACATACGCTTTAGCCCCAGCGATCGCTAATGCCCCAGCTGGCTCTACAATTGAACGAGTATCTTCAAAAACATCTTTAATCGCCGCACAAGTGTCATCAGTATCCACTAAAATCACTTCATCTACATATTGCTGACAAAGACGAAAGGTTTCTTCTCCCACCTCCTTCACCGCCACCCCATCAGCAAATAACCCAACTTGGCATAAACGTTCTCTTTTTCCCGCCTTGAGGGAGCGATACATGGCATCCGCATCAACAGGCTCAACACCAATAATTTTAATTTCAGGTCGCAATCGTTTAACATAAGCGGCAATTCCGCTAATCAATCCCCCTCCCCCAATCGCAACAAAGATGGCGTGAATTGGCTTTTGATGTTGTCGCAAAATCTCCATGCCGATCGTTCCCTGTCCTGCAATTACATCAGGATCATCAAACGGATGAATAAAGGTCAATCCCTTGGAAATTTCTAATTCACGCGCATAAAAATAGGCTTCATCGAAGCTATCTCCGTGTAGCACTACTAAGCCCCCTCTGGCCCGTACTGCGTTCACCTTAAGCTGAGGTGTTGTAACAGGCATAACAATAATTGCTCTTGTGCCTAACTTACGCGCCGCTAGAGCAACCCCTTGAGCATGGTTTCCTGCAGAAGCGGCAATCACTCCTTTTTGCAACAAATCTGCTGAAATTTGCGACATTTTATTGTAAGCCCCCCGCAGTTTAAAGGAGAAAACGGACTGTAAATCTTCCCGTTTTAAATACAAGAGATTCTGAAGACGAGTCGATAGAATGGGGGCAAATTCAAGGGGACTTTCTTGAGCAACATCGTAAACTTTTGCTGTTAAAATTCGCTCTAAATAGTTATTATTGTCCATCCAGATTCAGGTTAAGGTTCGAGAGACCTATTTGTTTTTCCATACTATTCTACCGTTCTTGCGATAAAATCAATTTATTTAAGGGTCTTGGGAGTGAAGCATGGAGCGACCACAATTGAGCAAACAACGCCGATGGCGACGGTTTAGAGACGTAATGGCGATCGCCGCAAGCTTAGTCACGTGGGCTTATTCCTCCTCAATCGGAGCGCAAACGACAGATATTATAGACGAAACACCAATAATAGAAGACAGTCAATCTCTGGGTTCAGAATTTACAACATTCCGACTCATTCATACTATAAAAGCTTATAAAACTCCTGTTCAATCCCTCGGTTTTGCGCCTCAAGGCAGAATTTTGGTCAGTGGGGGCAGTACGAACGAACCGATTATGCGATTTTGGTCAGTGACGGACGGCCGAGAAATCGGAGCAGTCAGGGCGCAAAGTTCAGCAATTTCGGCTTTAGCTGTCGTTCCTAATGGAGAAACAGTGGTCACCAGTGGAGAAGATGAAGATATACACTTTTGGGATCTAAAAACTCGCCGAAACAAAGCCGTTTTTCTCGATCACACCAGTGATATTTTAGCCCTTGTGGTGACTCCCGATAGCCGTATTGCGGTGAGTGGTGGCCTTGATGGGATTCGTGTGTGGACTGTCACCCCCTCTCGTTTCCTGTATCAACTGACGGATTTTGGAGATACCGCCTATGCGATGGCTTTACATCCCAACGGGTATATCTTAGCCAGTGGCAACGAAAGAGGAAGGGTACGTTTTTGGAATATTCGAGAAGCTCAGTTGATTTCTCAGTTTTTTCCTCATCAAGAGACGATTACCGGCTTAGTCATCACTCCAGATGGCAAACAACTCATTTCAGCCAGTCAAGATCGGACGATTAAAGTGTGGGATATTGCATCGGGGGACTTAATATATACTTTTGAAGGACACACTAATACGATCAGAGCGATCGCCCTCAGTCCAGATGGTCGCTTATTGGCTAGTTCCAGTGACGATGGAATTCGCATCTGGAATTTACCGGAAAAACGGCTTTTTAAATACTTTACCTACCCTAAAGATTGGGTGCAAGCCCTTGCCTTTAGTTCTGATGGTCGCTATTTAGCGAGTGGTGATTTTGCAGGCATGATTAACCTTTGGGAAATTGAAATGACCGCTTTAAGACCTATTGCTCCGACCCTTAAACCAGAGACAGAACCCGAAAAAACACCAATTGATGAAAATCCCGTAATACCGTCTGATGATATCATTATTGAAGAAAAAAAATAGGCATTTTTTTGTAGGCTCATTCACTCTCTATCTGACGATATAACTAATTCAGCCATTTCCTTTATACAGGAAGCAAAGAATTATCCCTTTTAAAAGTATTATTGGGAATAAATTAAATGGATCATCTATTGGATCTAGTTCCTAAGCATCGGCTCGTTCGTCTCGGCTATCATTCAAAGCCAGTATTTATGATTATTGGTGCGCAAAAAGCAGGAACAACTGCTCTCTATAGAATCCTGTGTCAACATCCTCAAATTGTCTCTCCTAAAAGGAAAGAACTTCACTACTTTGATGATGTTTGTTTGCGTTATAAAAAGCCACACTGGCAGTATCACACTTGCTTTCCTTTGCCTCACCACTTAAAGCCTAATAAAATCACTTTTGAAGCTAGTCCCAGTTATTTATATTATCCTGAATGCCCCCCAAGATTTATGACTATTCTTCCGATATGCGATTGATTGTTGTTCTAAGAGAACCGGTTGCCCGCTCTTTTTCTGCTTGGCAAATGTACCATCATTTTAGTCAATCAAAAGACCTAAACAAAAAAATCGAGGAGACAAAAGAAATTTTGAACAGGCAGTTAAACAAGAAATTAAACATCTTCAAAAAAGTCATTGGCAAAAAGACCCAATAGCTTATGTTAAGCGAGGAATTTATGTAGAACAATTAGCCCGATACTTTCAATACTTTTCCCGCTCATCCTTATTTATTATTTCTCACGACCAACTTCTTAATAATCAAACATCGGTGTTTAAAAATATGTGTATATTCTTAAATATTGATGAGACATTCATTTTTACTCCTGTGGTTACTCGTAAAAGTAACGAAAAAGAGAAAATTCCTGAAAGCGTTAAGCAATTATTAAAGTCTTTTTATGAGCCTTATAATCAGCAACTTTTTACTTTATTAGGAACAGTGTATAATTGGTAATTAAAGCAATTGACGTTTCAAATTAAATAATTAGAGAAGCTATGCCTCAAGAGCAAAAACATCCCCAAGAAAAACCTGATCGAGACGTCGTTAATCGTTTATTAACAGCACAACCCGACGATTATCACTTAGTAGAATTAGCCCGTCTGCGGATTCGCTATCGCAATTTTCCGGGAGCAAGAGATATTCAACGGGATCTCGATTTTGTTTTGCAAAAATGGCAACTCAATGAAGCAGAATTATTTACACAAACCCAAAAAATTCACGCTACGGGCAAAGTTTATCGAAGTGGACAAGGGGATCAAGAAGACTGGAGTTAATTGACTGCCTATACCGAAAGAAAGCTTTGTCTTTGATTAATGATCAATATCAAGCCGCTTCTGAATTTTCCTCATTGCTGTACATTTCTTGCTCAAATACACATTGAGCAAAACAAGCGGCAACAGTAACAGGAAAAGTAGATGAGCCAATGGCATGATAATAAGAGGGATCAGCCGTTGAATGAATTTGAAAACCGACTAATAATTTTTTATTAATATCAGTATTTTTCCAAGTTTGTTTCAGCAACGGCGGCAGATTGGCAAACTCGTCAATTGAGTGTTTAAAAATAAAGCGAGGATGAGTGCGATCGCTGACATCAATTATCACAACCCCTCTTTTTCCTTCTAAATTTTGCAGGGCAAACCATGCAATTAAAGAATAATTACACTGTAAAAATTTATCTCGATATTTATAGGAATCGAATGGATTTTCCATGAAGATTACTCCTCCAACAGAAACGTTGTCGAGATAAGGAAATTGGTGTCTAGAATATTCCCTCTAAGATAAGAAATTATTCACCTCTCAGCAGTGATATTTCCACCTCAAGTTGAGTGATTTCGATCAACACTGTGTCTTCCATAAAGTGTTACTCAAGGCGACTTCCCTATTCTTCTGAAAGATAGATAGCTTAAAGATAAAAAACGCTTGTCTTTTGCCTCCTGTCTTTTTTCAAAGATAAAAAGATTTCCTAAGACAGATTTAACCGTTAAAATATTAATTTTAGGGCGATCAATATCGTTAATTTAGGCAATATCCTGATGACAAATTATTCTTTTTATACTGCCGATGTTTTCACCCATCAAATCTTTGGTGGCAATCCCCTTGCTGTTTTTCCCCAAGCAGAAGGGTTATCCTTTGAAACCATGCAAAAAATTGCGGCAGAATTTAACCTCTCGGAAACAGTCTTTGTTTTCCCTCCTCAAACCCCTCAAGGAACAAAAAAACTCCGCATTTTTACCCCAAAAACCGAATTACCTTTTGCTGGCCATCCCACGGTAGGAGCTGCTTATATTTTAGCAGCTTTTGGCATAATACCCATTGAAAAGACAGAATTTGACATAATTTTCGAGGAAAAAATTGGACTTGTCCCTGTGAAAATTCGCACCATGAACCAAAAACCCGTATATACTGAGTTGACGGCGGCACAATTGCCAGAATTCCATAGCAGTCTTCCTTCGATTGAAGAATTAGCCGCTATGCTATACTTAGCCCCTACGGACGTTTTAACAGGGGAAATGTCCCCTCAGGCGGTATCCTGCGGTGTGCCTTTTCTTTTTATTCCTTTAAAGAATCGGGAAGCGTTACAGAAAGCAAGGTTAAATGTCTCTCTTTGGGAGAGTTTACTTCGTCAAAACTGGGCAAATTCAATTTATTTGTTGACAGAAGACCCAGAATTACCTGAATCGAATATTAGAGCGCGGATGTTTGCCCCGATTATGGGAATTGAAGAAGATCCAGCGACAGGAGCGGCAGTTACGGCGTTAGGCGGATATTTAGGGGTTAGAGATCCGTTACAAACGGGAACCTCAACATGGGTTATTGAACAAGGTTTTGAAATGGGAAGACCTAGTCTTTTGAGATTGGAAGTTGACAAAAAAGCAGGGGAAATAACGCTAATTCGAGTCGGTGGTGCGACGGTTTTGGTGAGTCAAGGAACATTGACGCTCCCCGATGATCACTGAATTATCCTCCCCCTACGATCGTGACAATCTCTAAGCGATCGCCATTTTGCAATGGCGTCTTTTCCCAAAATTGACGATGCAAAATCTCCCCATTGTATTCTACAGCGATTAAACGGGGATTTAGATTATTTACTTGCAAAAACTGCGGTAAGGTTAGATTCTTTTGACAGTTTGTTTCTCTTCCGTTGACTTGAATCGTAATTTGATCTGTTGAATTCATCAAGGTTGACCTACGAACACAGCAAGATTCCTGATTTTAGCTTAAAGTTTAACGAGGGAAACCGTCAATTTGTTGTTAAACTATAAAAGTGTCAAGGTCATAATTTTAGGAAGTTTTAACATGGAAAGTGCAGCCTACATTCTAGTTTTAACGATGTCCTTAGCGGTTCTCTTTTTTGCGATCGCTTTTCGGGAACCTCCCCGCATCGAAAAATAATCATTTTCTTTTAAATTCAATCAATTCCGTAAATATTACATCATTCTGAGCCGATTTTCTATTATTTATTCTTTTTTAGGATAAATCAGATAACGGCTCGGGTTTCCGCATTTACTTGTTCTTCAAATCGTTTGATGACTTATGCAGTGTCCTTTTTGTCAGCATACCAATAGTCGCGTCTTAGAATCCCGTTCGGCGGAAAATGGTCAAAGCATTCGTCGTCGTCGAGAATGTTTACAATGCAAAAATCGTTTTACGACCTACGAAAGGATTGAATCAGTTCCGATTACCGTCATTAAACAAAATGGAAAAAAAGAGTTTTTTGATCGATCAAAAGTCTTGCGAGGAATGATTCGTGCCTGTGAAAAAACAGGAGTTTCTTTAAAGCGATTAGAGGCAATTGTAGATACTATTGAAGCTCAATTACAACAACGAGGACAACGGGAAATTCCTACCCATGAAATTGGCAAAATTGTTTTACAATATTTGCGTCATGAAAACGAAGTTGCTTATATTCGCTTCGCTTCAGTTTACGGTAAATTTCAAGGCATTAAAGACTTTTTAGAAACCCTCAATCAGTTGCAAAGAGAAGATCAACAAGCTTTAATAGCTCAAAAAGCACTGACAGAGGCTATTTTTGAAAATTTTTCTGCAGAAATTCGCTAAATGAAACTGTCCTTTTTTAATTAAGTTCTACAACGATTTACTTCTTGAATTTCGGTATATTCAAATGGGTTGGAACTCTGTTTAACCAGAGAATAAACAACACCATCAAGAGTGATTTTATCTTCTTCACAATTTGCTTTAGGAGAATAATACACTAAAACATATTCTTTGCCGACGTAGGGTTTAGTTTCAGTTTCAACCTCGCCACGCCACTGGGTTTTTGTTACTAAAATCACTAATTGATTTGCTAAAGTGGGAATGGCTTTGGCAACCTGTCTTCGATAAATTTCATCTAAACTTCCGAAAGGAGAATCCATCACAATGGGGAAGGTACTGCTATCAATTCCTACTAAGGTATTTTGCTGACTCCATAAGCGAACCCTATCCATAATCGCCCCAATGAAAGATAGACTTAGAATCTGATTTTCTCCCGTTGAAGCAGCAACAGGGATGGCTATGCCGGAGGTATTTTCGACGAGGGTTAATTCATATTCAGAGTTGAGGCGCGGGATATAAGGCGTAAAAGATATCATACTAAAAATTTCTTGAAGACGCTTTTCTAACGATAAACGAAATTGTTTTTCTAAGCGACTTCTAACCTCTTGAAGGCATTCAATTGCTTCTTGGGTTGCTTTAATGCGTCGTTGAATTAAGATTTGTTTATCTTCTTTCAGTTTTTGTTTAGCGATCTGTTTACTCAGTTGATTAATTTTGGTTTCTAGACTGTCTATTCGCTGTTGGGTTACTCCTTGATCTAAGACGCATTCTCGAATATTTTGTTCCAAGTTATCAATTCTTTTTTGCAATATTTGAATATCTTCATCAGGATAAGTTCTAAATTGCTGACTCAACTGATCTAACTCTTTTTCAACTTGGGATAATTCAAGGCGATATTGTTGTATTTTTGCTTGTTGTTGATCAATTTCTGACCAAAATTCTGACGCTTGATGTTTAATATTAATCGTTTGGGTTTCTAAGCGAATAGCCGCTTCTTCAACATCGGCCAAGTCTGCTTTATTCATCCAGCATTTTACTTCGTTAAAGGAATGATTGCCTTCCTTTAATTCTTGACCACAAATACAACGTTGACGGTCTAATAATTGCTGAACAAAAGGCTTTTTAATTCCACTAGATAATTCTCCTCTTTGTCGCAATTCTCTCATGAAATAATCTAACTTGTCGATGATACTTGAAGAGAGAACAGTATAACCTTGACTAGAAATTAGTTGCTTGACCCATTGTTTTGCATTTGCCAAGTTTTGACGAAGTACTTTTTCTTGTTTATCCAGTTTAGTCTTGAGTTTTTTAAGCTCGACTGAACCTCTTGATTCTAAAAGTTGTTGATTTAGACGCTTTTTTGCTTCTTCTTGTTGTTTTAATTGCTGATCTAAAACTTGTTTTCTTTGGATCAATTGCTCTTTTTTTTGTTCTAATTCAACTTGTTTTTGCAAAAGATTTTTGATATTAATATCTCCTATTTGTCCCAATTCTTCTGTAAATATTCGCTTTACTTTCCGAAGATGTTCAATTGAGCGATCTAATACTTTAACTCCTAATAATTCTTTGGTATCTTCGGCAATACTTCTGCGGTCGCTTCTACGAAAAATATGATCAATATGTTCACCATCGAAGAAAAAATATTGATACAGGCTTTCAGGTAAAATTTGATTAATAATTTCTGCTGGTTGTTCGAGGGGAGGATACCATTTTCCCATTTCGTCACCGACTAACATAAAAAATTGGGACTGACTATACTGAATTTTACCTTGTTGGTCTCGACAGGCATAACAAAGCCGTTTTGCTTGATAACGTTTATGATCATGTTCAAAATGAATTTCCACCCAACATTCTACAGATGCGCCACAATCTGCTTCGGTGATGGCTCGTTTATTCACTAATAAATGGGGGGAGGTAAAAGCGTTCGTAAATTGTTCATAAAGAACCCATGTAAATCCATTTAAAAGAGTGGTTTTTCCAGCGCCATTATTACCATAAATGATCGTGGTATTTTGTTTTTCTGCGGCGAGACTAATTTCTGGGGTTTTCCCATAAAATTGTCGAAAGTTACAGAGTTTTAGAGAGAGAAGCTTCATGAGTTCAACTATCTTGATTTCATAATGGAATGATTAAAATTATAATGTTAAAAATCGTCCTAAATTTGAATAAATAAAAAAAAAAGGTCTTAAACTGCAATTAAGAGCTAATTTTATCTAATAGACTTCTAATCTCTTTAAACGATAATCAATCGATGAAGCGTTAAGCAAAGTAATGAGAGAGAAAAAGTTTTTTCTAAAGAATACTCACAGGTTAGGGATGAATCATTTACAGTAAAGACAACAGAAACGATATAATTAAGAAACGCTAAAATCCCTGTAATCATTATAACTGTGTAGGATAGATTTTGTTGACGCTATTTCAAACCATGGGAGAAGCCCTTGCTCGCTGGTGGTCTGAATTTACCTTACAAACGAAACTGATGGCCGCCGCAACCCTTGCTGTATCTTTATTGATGAGTGGCCTTACTTTTTGGGCAGTTAATACGATACAAGAGGATGCCCGTATCAGTGATACTCGTTTCGGCCGAGATTTGGGTTTACTCCTTGCCTCAAATGTTACTCCTCTAATTGTCGAAAATAATTTAACTGAAGTTGCCCGTTTTTCTAGCCGTTTTTTTGAGAGTACTTCTAGCGTTCGCTACCTGATTTATGCTGATCCTGAAGGTAAAATCTTTTTTGGTATTCCCTATTCTCAAGCTGAAGTTCATAACTCTTTAACGTTAGAAAGACGAATTGAAATTCCCGAGCATAATTCTAATCATGCTGATCTACCCGTCGTGCGTCAACATCAAAGTCCAGATGGGGAAGTAACCGATGTTTTTGTTCCCCTAAAACAGGGAGGAAAAGACTTCGGCGTTTTAGCTATTGGGATTAACCCTAATCCTACGGTTGTTGCTTCTTCTAATCTCACTCGCGACGTAACGATTGCTGTCTTTGTCTCAATTTGGGCGATGGTCATTTTGGGAGGTGTTTTTAATGCGCTAACCATCACAAAACCGATTAAAGAACTCTTAGTCGGGGTTAAAAACATTACGACAGGAAACTTCAAGCAAAGAATTGGTTTGCCCTTTGGAGGAGAACTAGGAGAACTGATCGTTAGTTTTAATGAAATGGCTGAAAAATTGGCTAACTATGAAGAGCAAAATATTGAAGAAATGACCGCCGAAAAAGCAAAATTAGAAACATTGGTTTCGACTATTGCTGATGGCGCACTTTTGTTGGATACTAACTTAAATCTTCTCTTAGTCAACCCGACAGCCAGACGAATTCTAAATTGGGAAAATCAAGAGGTGATTGGTCAAAATATCTTGGATTATTTGCCTTCCGAAATTATTCATCAAATCAAAAATTCTCTGCAAAAATTATCGCTTAGAAAATTAGAGTATGAAGAAAAGACGCATCAAATGCTAGATAATGCTGAAACAGAAGGAGAGACTTCTACCGGAGAATTTCGGATTCACCTAAAACCGCCGAATTCTCGAACAGTTCGTATTATGTTAACGCAGGTATTGGATCAATATAAAGAAAATCCAAAAGGGATTGCGATGACAGTGCAAGATATTACGCGCGAAGTTGAATTAAACGAGGCAAAGAGTCAATTTATTAGTAATGTTTCCCATGAATTAAGAACTCCTTTATTTAATATTAAATCTTTCATTGAAACGCTATCTGAATTTGGGGAAGATTTAACAGAAATAGAACGCAGAGAATTTCTAGCGACGGCTAATCACGAAACAGATCGCCTGACTCGTTTAGTCAACGATGTTCTCGATTTATCCCGCTTAGAGTCTTCTAAAATATACCACTTAGATCAAGTAGATTTAGGGCAACTCATCGAACAAACCCTGCGCACCTATCAACTCAATGCTAAGGACAAAAATTTAGAATTAATTCAAGATATTGAATCCGATTTACCAATGGTTTTAGGTCATTATGATTTACTTTTACAAGTGATGACTAACCTCTTAGGAAATGCCTTAAAGTTTACAGAATCAGGCGGAAAAGTTGCGATTCGTGCCTATCAAATTCCAACGCATTTTGAAACTGCTGATCTGCGTTCTTACCCTCAAGTTAGAGTTGAAATTTCAGATACAGGAATCGGCATTGATCAAGAAGATCAAGACGCTATTTTTGACCGCTTCTATCGCGTGGAAAATCGGGTACATACCTTAGAAGGAACGGGTTTAGGTTTATCAATTGTTAAAAATATTATTCAAAAACACCACAGTCAAATTTATCTAATTAGTGAAGTAGGTATAGGAACAACTTTTTGGTTTGATTTAGTGGTATATCAAGAACGCGCCTTCTGTCCTCTTCCGCTTCCCCTTACCGATACTCATACAATTTCCCTTTTATCTCATGATTAGAAAAAGGGATCAAGAGATTAGTCTGTTGTTTGCGGATTGTTGTCTCAAATGTTGTTTAAATTTTTCGACCTGACGTTGACGCTTTTGGGGGGTTAATTCGGCGTAGCAATGATGACAACAGATTCCCTCTTCATATTGCGGCAATTGCGTCTCTTGGGGGGATAAGGGATAACCACAGCCTAAACATAATTTATAATGACCCACTGCTGTCTTTTCCGTCACTGAAACCCGTTCATCAAAGACGAAACATTCTCCTTCCCATAAACTTTCTTGCTGATCAATTTCTGCTAAATATTTTAAAATTCCGCCTTCAAGTTGATAAACCTGCTCAAATCCTTGATTAAGCAAATAAGAAGACGCTTTTTCACACCGAATCCCCCCTGTGCAAAACATAGCAATTTTTTTCTCCCGTTGTGGATCGAGGTTTTGCTGGACATAAGCCGGAAATTCTCGAAAGGTGCGGGTTTTTGGATTTTTCGCTCCCTTGAAGCTACCAATAGCGAATTCGTAATTATTACGAGTATCAATGACCACTAGATCGGGATCTTGAATGAGGTTGTTCCATTCTTGGGGAGAAACGTGAATACCGACTTTTTCAGTAGGATTCGCTTGAGGTTGACCAAAGGTAACGATTTCTGACTTGATTTTCACTTTTAACCGCTCAAAGGGGCAAAATTCCACTGAGGAAAATTTGATCGCTAGATTGCAAAATCGATGATCCGATGACAACTGCCCAAAAAACTGCTCGATATCGGCTTGAAAACCAGCAATTGTGCCATTTACTCCTTCTTCTGCCAGTAATACCGTTCCTTTTAGGTTTAATTGCTGGCATAAAGCTTTAATTTCTGCTTTTTTAGCTTCACAATCCAGTAGAGAGACAAATTGGTAGAATGTTGCAACAGTTCGGGTCATGAGGTTAACCAAATTCTCAATAAAAAAGATTGATCATTTTTTGCGTCTGTGTGTATAATAGCAAAGGTGAATAAATTTCTGAACCAATTGGCTCAAAGATTTTTCCATCCTAAGGGGGTTTAGCTCAGTTGGTAGAGCGCCTGCTTTGCAAGCAGGATGTCAGCGGTTCAAGTCCGCTAACCTCCATTTAATTTTAGGTTTTTTTGTTCTAAAATTTTTGAGACGGGAAGCATATTATTTTGATGACGGAAACGATATGCTTCCTTTAATGATAAACGAGGATTACATAAACGCTCTCTAGCCTCTTGAAAGGCTTTTCTAACTCAAAGAGTAATCTGTATTTAGTAATAGCTCCATCAACTTTATCTTTAATTGATAGCAAATCCTCAATAAAGCTTCTAAAGAAGGCTGATTTTTTCCATTACATCATAACCAGAGCGCATTTTTTCTCATGTTCAGATGACGAGCTAAAGCGGCAATATTCCCGTCTGTTCATCGGGCTACAACCCGCTACTATCACTACCGCAAACGTTCCCAAGCACCCTAATTTCTATCTACAACTGTAGAGCTTAATAGCGAATTCCGGCTTGCTTGAGACGAGATAAGGCTTCCCCTAAGCGATCGCAATCAGCAATCAAACTCACTCTAACATACCCTTCTCCCCCTTCCCCAAAAGCACGACCGGGAGTAAAAACAATGCCCGTTTTTTCTAAAACATCCAAAGCGAAATCCGTTGAATTCATCCCCCTTGTCACAGGAATCCACAAATACATAGTGGCTTGAGAGGGCTTAATTTGCCAACCTAATTCTGCTAACCCCTTAATGATAAAATCTCGTCGCTTTGCATAGCGTTCTTGGACAATTTCAATGTAAGAACGGGGTAACTGTAATGCTTTTTCTGCCGCCGCTTGCACCACTGAAAAGATGCCATAATCCATATTGGTTTTGAGGGTGCGTAATCCTTGAATTAAGTCGGAATTGCCAACGACAAAACCCACTCGCCAACCCGCCATGTTATAAGTCTTCGATAAGGTATGAAATTCGACGCCTAATTCTTTTGCGCCTTTAATTTCCAAAAGACTGGTGGGTTGATAACGATCAAAGGCTAATTCTGCGTAACACAGATCATGAACGAGAATCACTTCATAATGATGCGCCCACTGCACAATTTCCTCGAAAAATGCTTTAGGTGCGACTGCCGTTGTCGGATTATTCGGATAATTAAAATAAAGAATTTTCGCTTGTTGGGCGACACTTTCGGGAATAGTTGAAAGATCAATGAGCCAATCTTGGTCAGCAGAGAGCATAATCGGGTGAATTTTGCCGCCTGCAATCATGGGACCCCGAAAATGAGCAGGATAAGAGGGGCTAGGGACTAAGACCGTATCTCCTGCATTAATATAAGCTAAAGCAAGATGCGCTAGTCCTTCTTTTGATCCCAATAGGGGTAAGGCTTCACTGTCTGGGTTCAAGTCAACGTCATATTGGCGTTTGTACCAATTTGTAATCGCTTGACGAAAACTAGCTGTCCCTTCAAAGGGAGGATATCCATGATAGCGAGGCATGGACATCGCCTGGATTGCCGCCTGAATAATCGGTTGAGGTGCCATGCCATCGGGATTACCCATGCCTAAATCGATTAAGTCCAGTCCTTGTTCTTTTGCCTTAGCTTTTAATTCATCTAAACGGGCAAAAACATAGGGAGGGAGATTTAATAAACGATCAGCACGACAAATCCAACTAGCAGTCATTCTCTATCCGCACGGAGATCAAAAAGGGTAAACCTTACCATCATATCATCTCTTTTTGGCGTTATTAATGACGATCGGCAGGCGGTCGGAAAAATTGGGGAGAAAGAAAATAAGGGGTTAAGGATGTCAAGATTAAACCTCGTATTTCACACTTTCACCTAGTAACTTTCATCTTTCGTGACATTTTTGAAGGTTAAGGTTTGATTTGCTTCCAGAAGTCGGTCTGTGACGGCCGCTCTTTCTTCGAGATTAATTTCAGGACTGGCAATGATGTCTTGGGCTTTTTCTCGACATACGGCTCTTTTTACGGGGTCAGCAGAATCTAAGTCACGAAATTCAGCGTTAGGATCGTTTTTTTGTAAATTTTCCGTCATTTTTCTGACCTTAGTTGCTAAAATTCTCTTTCAAATCCCATAATAACATCGGGATTAAGAGGGAAGATAAAAACCTAATATCTCTTTAACAATTTGTCATTTGGTTAGGGAGAATACTTCTAGTATGCTGAAAGGAGAATCAAAAGCAGTTTCAGAATAAAATCCTTCGTTATCTGTCAACAGAAAGATTAATGTCTTAACTGCTTATTGCGCAGTCATTGAACAATGCTGATAGGGGTGATGGCAATATGGCGAGGAGACAAAAAAAACAATTTCCCTGTGGTCATCGAGGTTATGGTCAAGTTTGTCATCGATGCGCCCAAGAACAATCAGACTGGGAGATCAAAAAACAGGAAAAGCAGGCGTGGGAGTCCACTTTCGACCAAGATCCTATTGATTTACACAATTTACCCAGAAATGTAGTCCTAAAAGCTAGGCAAATTATTCAGGGGTTGCAAAATCAGCAGAATTATAGAGCTTTTCGAGGTAAGCGATTGCGTCATGATCGCTTTATTATTAGTATTCCTGTCACTCGTCATTATCGACTAATTTGTCGAGATCAAGGAAGCTTACTTGTGCCAGAAGCCGTCATTTCCCATGAAGATTACAATGTTTGTAAACCGGGCGGATAGTCAAAAGGGTAGAAAAGGGCTAACACCAAGCGATCGTTTGCGGTAACTGAACCTTTTTTGATAAAATAGCGTTAACTAAAATGAATTAGGACAGATTAAAAATGAACATATTGCCATATTTTTTAGGCGTTGCTGGAGAATTTCCAACTTATTTTGTAGCTGTCTATGTCATTGGCTTTATTGCGGCGGTTACCATCGGTTCGGTTGCCTGGTACAACTCAAAGCGACCTGCCGGCTGGGAAAACACAAAACGGCCTGATTTTATCCCAGAAATGAAACCCGACGAAGAAAAGCAAGACAATTAAACCTCTATTTCTTTAGGGAAACTGACAGGGAATCGCTAACGCTTTTTTTAATAAAATTTGATAATCTTTCTCCCTCACAACATAAGAACCAAACCGTTCTAAGTGTTCATTTTGTAATTGAGCATCAAATAACATAAACTGGCGTTGGCGTAGATGTTCAACTAATTTAACCATCGCCACTTTTGAGCCTTCGGGAATACGAAAAAACATAGACTCGCCGATAAATGCCCCCCGAATGACGATGCCCAAGATCCCCCCTGCCAATTGATCGTCCTGCCATGTTTCAAAACTATATGCCCATCCTGCTTCATTTAAAGCCAGATACACCTCCATTAATTCCTGAGAAATCCATGTAATTTCCCGATTGGCGCATCCTTCACAGACGGCTTTAAAATCCCGATTAATAGCAACAGTAAAACGATTTTGATTGAGAACACGCTGTAGAGACTTGGGATAGCGAAAACGCCCATCTAGGGGAATCAACGCTCGTTGGCGACTGGTGTACCATCCAAGTTGCCCCTGTTCATCTGCCATCAAAAAATAACCTTGAGCGTAAGCCTGTATAATAGACCCAATCGAACCAATGTTCATGAATCTTTAAACGTTTCCTAAAGTCGTTAAATTAAGCTCAGTTGATCAGATTCCCGTAGATTCAATCATGAAAACTGACCCTATTCCTCCTATTACTCTACCACCAATCCAAGATCCTCAACAAGAAGGAGAATGGTTACGAACTTCTTTACAAAAATGGCTTGATCAAGAGTTTATTCCAGAATCCGTTAATGAAACGATCGCTTGCCGTGCCGCCCAAATCTTTGTCAGACAGCGATTAGAAGGGGAAAATGACTTAGGATCGTTAGTCATTGCCATTATAACGGAAATGCAAGCCTTTGACTTCCGTGAAAGCTTTTTCAGTGAATTCGCGATCGCCAATGCCGTTAGTGAGCTAATTTTAGATAGTCTAGGCCTTGATTATTGTTGTGGCTATCAATGATAATTGACCCCAATCGGGCTACTGCTACTATCTCCAACGCTCATTAATTACTGTCAGGAGTGCTTTGCGTGGGAATCGGTGTTGGAGTCGGTGTTGGTTTTTCGACTTCTGGAATCGGTAATAGATAACCCAGTGAAGCGACAATCAATAAACTGAGCAGTCCGACGGTAGCAGGAACAAGCCGTTGTGGCAGAGATTCTTCGGATAGACGATAACGGCGTGGCAAAGGGTTTAAGGAAACCGATAAATTGGGGATAGTGCGATTATCTGCTACAAATTGATCGATGGCTTCAATGAGATCGAATAATTGAACGGTCGTTAAGTCAAGGGATTGGGGCTTTTCCAAACCTTCACTCCACCATGTTAGACGATGCAGATGACTGGCTTCAATTCTTTCTAATTTGACTTGATCAACTTTTTCGACTGTTCCTAATTCTTGCTCATGGGGAAGGCCACTTAAGCACTCTTGGGCATAAGAATTGACTGATTTAACTAAATTTTCGAGTAAAGTTCGTCCTCCCGCCATCTTTTGAGATAAACCGCTAAAATAACACTCCATGTTCGTTAATATATCTAATATCGGCCGATTATCTCCCCCATCAGTCCCCAAAGATTCCCCCTCTAGTCCATCGAGAACGAGAGTACAATTCGGTAAACTATATTGTCGTCTCACATTGCTCATCGGACTTCTCCATCAAATAAACTAACCCAAAAACGCTGTAAACCCATCGTTCCCGTTAAGAATAAGACTTGGTTTAACATATACAACGCAAAATCATGAAATTCAGCTTCATTTTCTAAAAAGAAAGCGACTTTTGCTCTTCGGGGATTCATCCGACTATAGAAATGAGAACGAAACCGCTCTAAATAGTCAGATAAAAGAAAATTTCCTGTAATCGGCAGATTTTTGGCCCGCATTTTCTGTTCTTCTAGTAACAGTTGACGAATCGGCATGGATAACTGTTTAGCACGATGATGCGCTAGGATAACCAGTGCTTTTGCTTGATCCAGCGTCAAGATTTTACGGGTATAAGACCGTCGCCAAGGGTTACTACAGCGTAAACGCCAAAGCGCAATACGATTTTTAATAATTTTGTCCAGTTGAAGCTGTTGTGTGGACTGTAACATGGACTCTGAAGCTCCCACGTCCAATGCTTCAATCGTTAATAAAATCAAATCTATGTGCTGTTGGATATGAGCAGCACTTCTTGCGCCTGTAATCGGAAAATCAGGCAAAATATGCAAAATGATCGGTTTATCATCAAAATTGGCTTGAGCGTCGGCCATTGGGTTGGTAGTCGGATTCATCCTAGATTAGCTTAGTGGAAAAATGAACTAACGAACAGGGAAATCCTAGATAAGATTAACCGATTCTCCATTGTAAACAGTAATTCGTCAAACCGTAAACAGCCATCCCTTAATTCTTCCCGTCTCCTCATCCTATCCAGCAGTGGGCAATTTTGGTTAAATCAACTATAATAAGATTAATGGTAAAAACAACTATAATTTTTGCTTAGGAGTGTTTACGACTGGTGTTTACGACTGTTCGACCGACTTTTCCCTCCTCCCTCGATTTGCCTCTTGACCTATTTTCGGCAATTAATGAATTAAAACAAGAACTAAACGCCGTTATCTTAGCGCATTACTACCAAGACCCTGACATTCAAGACATTGCAGATTACATTGGCGATTCCCTTGGACTTTCCCAACAAGCCGCTCAAACCCAAGCGGATGTGATTGTGTTTGCGGGGGTTCACTTTATGGCGGAAACGGCGAAAATTTTAAATCCCCATAAACAAGTTTTATTGCCTGATTTAGACGCAGGATGTTCTTTAGCCGATAGTTGTCCGCCCGCAGAATTTGCTCGATTCAAAGCAAACTATCCCGCTCATTTGGTGATTTCTTATATTAATTGCACAGCAGAAATCAAAGCAATGAGTGATATTATTTGCACCAGTTCTAATGCGGTCAAAATTGTTAAACAAATTCCTGAAGATCAACCGATTATTTTCGCGCCAGATCGCAATTTAGGACGTTATGTGATGGAAAAAACGGGTAGAGAGTTGGTTTTATGGCAAGGAAGTTGTATTGTCCACGAAACCTTCTCAGAAAAGCAAATTGTTCAGCTAAAAATAACCCATCCTGAAGCCGAAATTATTGCCCATCCTGAGTGCGAAGAAACGGTTTTAAATCATGCTGATTATATTGGGTCAACCACCGCTTTATTGAAATACAGTTTACAAAGTGAGCAAAATATCTTTATTGTAGCGACTGAACCAGGAATTATTCATCAAATGCAAAAAGAAGCCCCCAATAAGCGATTTATTCCTGCTCCCTCGATTAATAACTGTAACTGTAATGAGTGTCCTTATATGCGACTCAATACCCTCGAAAAGTTATATTTAGCCATGAAAAATAAAACCCCAGAAATTACCATTCCATCTGCTATTCAACAGAGAGCTTTACGTCCGATTCAACGAATGTTAGAACTGTCTAACTAGACTGAGGTACAGCATTGATGTAGAAAGGCAAAGAGTACAGGATTTTCTAATAGGGTAACGGATTAAATTGGCAAGAAAAAAAGATAAGCACAAATGATCAAAAAAACGCTTGTTGATTCAATCATCGGAAAACCGTACCCCGAAAAAAGCGATCATCTGTTATATTAGTAATAGGCAAATAAGGATAAATCGTTCATCTGTTCAGTACAGACGGCAGTAGGAAGTTTATCTTCCGAAGGAACGCACCTCAGGTGATCTACAAACCATAAGAGGTGAATTTTATGAATTTCCAAAATCAACCCACCCAGTCTTTACGTCCGATTAATCGTCAAGCGCGTTTTCTGATGCGCCAACATCGTGCATCGCAACAGAATCGTCAATTATCTATGTTGCAACGCTCTTCAGAAGAAATTGGACAAGAATAAGCAGGGAGACGCTATTACTATGACAAATCTATCTAAAACCGCCCAAAAAGTGCATCGTGATAATCTGGTCAAAAGTTGGGAGCATCGTTTGGCAACCGCTAATGATACGGGTAATATCCTTCTCATTAAGCAATTAGAAGCCGAAAAACGTTACTACGGTCAATAATTCGTCAGATTACTTAATTTTTTAAAGGGTTCTCCCTACTGAGGATCCTTTTTGCTATATAACCCGCAATAATTCTCAATGGGGTTTACAAAGTAGCGAAAAGGGAAAAGAGGAAGTCAGTGTTCAGTCTTCGTTATATTGGTCATGAGTAAGTTATTTTTTTTCTCTAGCTGATCCCTAAAATCTGATATTAAAAATCATGTCATTCCATTTATCCACTTGGTCAATCAAAAATCCGGTCGCTGTTCTGGTTACTTTTCTCGTTCTAGGGATTGTAGGGATTCTCTCTTTTTTAGGCTTAGGAATTGATAATAATCCAAATATTGATGTTCCGACCGTTATGATAACGGTAACGCAACAGGGGGCAGGTCCAACAGAATTAGAAACTCAAGTCACGAAAAAAGTTGAAGATGCAGTGGCAGGATTGGGCAATATTGACAGTATTGCCTCCAACGTAACGGATGGTAAAACAGTGACGACCATTCTCTTTCTCTTGGGAACGGATAGTGATCAAGCCACCAACGATGTCAGAAATGCGATCGCTCAAATCCGCCAAGATTTGCCCCAAGATATCAATGATCCCACTGTTGAGAAGGTAGAGTTCGCTGGGGGGGCAATCGTGACCTATGCAGTGGCTTCCGACCAGCGTAGCGTGGAATATCTCAGTGATTTGGTAGATCGGCGAATCAGTCGCACCTTATTAAATATTGAAGGGGTAGCCCAAGTTAATCGAGTAGGGGGCGTCAATCGGGAAATTCGGGTTGATTTAGAACCCAGTCGTCTATTAGCTTACGGTATTACCGCCACTGAAGTCAATGATCAGATTCGCAATTTTAATATTAATTTATCGGGGGGACGAGCAGAAATTGGCGGGGGTGAACAAAATGTGCGAACCTTAGGCAGTGCGGAAACGGTTAATAATTTACGGAATTATCCCATTATTCTGAATAATGGCGACACGGTTTCTCTTTTTAATTTAGGAGAAGTCCAAGATAGTTATGAAGATCCGCGACAGTCGGCCTTTTTGAATGGGAAACCTGTGGTCGGTTTTTCAGTGCTACGCAGTACAGGCAGTACCTTAACGGTGGTCGAAGAAGCAGTCAGGCAAGAAATTGAGAGATTACATAAAGAATTGCCCCAAGATATTCAATTTGAATTAATTTTTACCCGCGCCGGCTATATCAAAGAAACCTACAAAGGGACGATTGATGCCCTGATTGCCGGATGTGTATTAACGGTGTTGGTAGTGGGAATCTTCCTTCGGGATTGGCGCGCCACTCTGATTACGGGTATGGCGTTACCTTTATCTATTATACCCACTTTTTGGGTAATGAAATCCTTGGGTTACACCCTTAATGGCATGACTTTGTTGGGGTTGGCTTTAGCGATCGGAAATTTGGTAGATGATGCTATTTGTATGATTGAAAATATCGATAAACATCTGCAAATGGGCAAAATGCCTCGACAGGCGGCGTGGGATGGGGCAGTAGAAATTGGTTTGGCAATTGTAGCAACAACAGCGACGATTGTGGCTGTATTCTTACCTGTAGCGTTTATGGGGGGAATTCCGGGGCAATTTTTCCAACCGTTTGGCGTGACAGTGGCGGTTTCGACCATGTTTTCCACCTTGGTAGCCACTACCATGACACCGATGTTAAGTGCTTATTTATTAAAGCCGAAAGTCAAAAATCAGGTAGAAGAGAACGTTAATGGTCACCGTCCATCCTCTAAGCGTCGTATAACCCCCTATCGCAGTTTATTAACGTGGGCATTACGTCACCGCATTATCACAGTGATTTTAGCTCTTGTCTTTTTTATCGGTAGCCTGCAACTTGTTCCTTATATTCCTAAGGGGTTATTTACGGAAGGTGATGAAGGATTAAGTACCGTTAACGTGGAATTGCCCCCCGGTTCAACCTTACAGGAAACGGAAGGGGTGGTTTTGCGAGCCAGTCAAGCATTAGAGAAAAATCCGGCGGTGCGCTCTGTCTTAGGAAATATTGGCAGTGAAAGCGTAACAGCCGCCACAATGTACGTTAAACTGATCCCTAAAGCTGAACGGACAGTCTCTCTCAAAGAATTTGAAACGGAAATGCGGCCAACTTTTCAACAGATTCCGGGCGCAAGGGTGAGCTTTGCTAGTCGCGGGGCAGGCGGAAGTAGTAAGGATGTTTCTATTTTGTTGACCAGTGAAAATCCTCAATCCTTAACCAGCACGGCCACTGCTTTAGAGGAGCAAATGCGAGCTTTGCCCGGATTAACGGATGTTACTTCTAGCGTAAGCCTTGTTAAGCCCGAAATCGTCATCGAACCTGACCCAGTACGGGCGGCGGACTTGGGCGTATCGGTACAATCGATTGCTCGTACTGCATCTCTAGCGTTTTTGGGAGATAATGCCTTCAATCTAGCTAAATTCAACCTCCCTGACCGTCAAATTCCCATACGGGTCAAAATTCAATCCGGCGAGCGGGAAGATATTGATACGATTCGTAATTTACGTATTCCCGGTTCTCAAGGAACACTGGTTCCCCTAAGTGCGGTGGCTAATATTCGCCTAGGCAGTGGTCCGGCGGAGATAAAACGCTTTGATCGAAGTCGTCAAGTCGAAATCGGCGGAAATCTACAAGGAATCGCGCTTGGAGACGCTTTAACTCAAGTTCGTTCCCTTCCTGCCATGACTCCTTTGCCGCCAGATGTCAAAGAAATTCCCTTTGGTGATGCCAAAATCATGCGGGATATTTTTAGTCGTTTCGGCAGTGCGTTGGGTCTTGCTGTATTAGCGATTTATGCCATTTTAGTACTACTTTATAGCAATTTTCTCTATCCTTTCGCAATTATGGTCTCTATGCCCTTGTCTATCGGCGGAGCTTTACTTGGCTTGATGATAGCGCAAAAGGAACTGGCCTTGTTTGCCCTGATTGGCATTGTTTTACTGATGGGATTAGTGACCAAAAATGCGATTTTATTGGTAGATTTTGCTCTAGTTGCAACCAATGAGGGGAAAAAACTGTTTCATGTCCTACTAGAGGCAGGTGTATCCCGTTTTCGTCCGATTATTATGACGACCCTTTCGACGATTGCGGGAATGATGCCGATTGCCCTCGGTTTAGGTGCAGATGGGGAAGTCCGAAGTCCGATGGCTATTGCGGTGATTGGGGGATTAACCACCTCTACGTTGCTGACTTTAGTGGTTGTTCCCGTGGTCTTTTCTTATATTTATAATTTCTATCAATGGTTACGTCGTCCTTGGTTAAAAAAATCAGACCGAACTCAAGGTTTCAGCAATTCGGCGATTCATCGGTAAGGGACTGAAAATTTCTTGTTGACTAACAACCTCTATTGTGAACATTCGAGTTGATAGATTTCTTCTGCAACCCGTTTTAATCGTCTTAATTGCGCTTGCATATCTTGGTTTGTCCAGCGAGAAGCAAACTGATTAAATCCCCATTGAACGAGTGGATTGGGAATCGAAAATTCAAAACGGTTGATTAATTTTGTGCCGTTAATCGTGGGGTGACATTCCCATCGATCGCATCCCTGAAAAAAGCCATCAAATGACCAAACAATTAATCCCGGTTCTCGTTCAATCACGACACTCTTAAGCGTGGGTTTTATCAAGGGAACTTTGATCATAAAACGACTTTTTCCCCCTACTTCGGTTGACCATTGACCGATAGGATTACATTGTAAAAGGGGATTTAACCAACGATGCATTAAGTCTAAATCCGTGATACATCGTTCAACAATAATGGCACTCGCTTTAATAACAATAGATTGTTCAAGGGTTTGCATCGCAGACATAAAAAATAAAATTTTGGTTGTGATAAGGGACTGAATCCCTGATAATAAATTGATGCCTAATTCATCTTAAAATAACTGAGTTTCTATGTCATCCGCCCAGCGTCTCCTGTTTATTAGTAATGGTCATGGCGAGGACAATCACTCCTCCTATATTATCCAAACACTTCTAGAATTGCGTCCATCCCTCAATATCGCTGCTATGCCGCTAATTGGCGAAGGAAATGCCTATCGTCGTCTGAATATCCCGATTATTGGTCCTACTCAAAATATGCCTTCTGGTGGCTTTTCTTATATGGATCGCTTACAGTTATTGAAAGATATTCAATCGGGCTTAATTGGCTTAACGTGGCGGCAACTACAAGCCGTTTTGGACTATGCTCCTCGATGTGATTTAATTATGGCTACTGGAGATACGACATCTCAGTCTTTTGCTTATTTGACTTATCGTCCTTTTGTTTCTTTTATTTCTTGTCTTTCTGCTTTATATGAAGGATCGTTGTATTTAGGTCCGATTATTCGTCATGTATTGCGATCGCCTCGTTGTCTTAATGTCTTTACTCGTGATCCCTATACTGCCGAAGATTTGGTTAAAAAAGGCTTTAAAAAAGCAAAATTTGGAGGAATTCCTTCTTTAGATAAATTGTCTCCTGCTGGTAAAGATTTACAACTTAACCCAGCGATTCCCATGCTTGCCTTATTACCGGGATCCCGTTTACCCGAAGCGATTCGTAACTTTAAACTTCAATTGCAATGGACACAAGAGATTGTTAACGTTATGGGAGAAGATAAAATACAGTTTCGGGCGGCTTTAGTCCCTCGTCTGATGGAGAAAATAGAAGAAATTGCCGAAGAAACAAGATTCATAATAAATAATAATAAATTAATCTTCAATTCACCAAAAATAGAAGTAATTTGTTACAGCGATGCCTTTAGTGATATTTTACATCAAACAGATTTAGTATTAGGAATGGCAGGATTGGCAGTAGATCAAGCGGTAGCATTGGGAAAACCTGTCATTCAAGTGCCGGGAGAAGGTCCTCAGTTTACTTACGCTTTCGCAGAAGCGCAGACTCGTCTTTTGGGATTATCGGCTCAAACCGTTGGTACAAAACCGGCTGATTTAAAGATATTAAAAGAAGCGGCGCAAGTTGTAGCGAAAACGTTAGCGAATACTGATTATTTAGAAAACTGTCTTAAAAATGGACAAGAAAGATTAGGTACGTCAGGCGCATCCTTAAGAATTAGCCAAACTTTGCTAGACTACTTAGATAGTTAATAGTGAAGAGTTATTCTTTAGGATTGTCAAATCTGAAACTTGACATCCCAACCCTTTAGCAAAATTCTTTTAAATCAAAAACAATGTCTAATTCTCCAATTACGACTACAACAGAATTCGGTAAAGTCTTCAGTCAGATTGATCAAAAACTGGATAAAATTGATAATCGCAAAACTCACTTAGATAAAAAGTTTGAAGTTAAACTGGATCAACTAGAAGAAAAGTTTGAAGCACAATTCAACCAACTAGATCGGAAAACTAAGACACAACTAGATAAATTTGAAGAAAAAATTGATAGAAGATTGGATAAAATGGATGAACGTTTTTACGAATTAGATAAACATCTTAAAACCCCAAAATTTGTCAGTAGAAGTGTTTTAGTCGGACTGATTGTGACTATCTTAGAGGGTTTGCAAAACTTTTTGGCTTGATCTGATCGGCAATCCTTAATTAAAATTTTTGATTCAGAAAAGTAATTCATTTCTAACTTATACAATCTATCGCAAAACTAAGTCTCTAAACCTGATGAAAAAAACAGAACAAAAACGCTCAAACTACTGGAAACTATTACCCTTTATGTACCCTCACTGGAGATTATTCTTACAAGGGTTTATCTGTATTCTTGGTTTTGTATTAACAACGGTGTTACTTCCTTTTATCACAGGGAAAATTGCTCAATATATGGGAGCAGGAAATGTCGAAAAAATTGCTTATTGGTTAGGAATTGCCGCTCTTGTTTTTTTGGTACGGGGGGCATTCCAATATGGTCAAAATATTTGGATGATTGCGGCGGCCTTAAATATGGCATTAAGCCTAAGAAAAAATGTCTATCGTCATTTACATAAACTAAGTTTTGATTATTTCGCTCAAGCGAAAACAGGAGATTTGACCTATCGTTTAACGGAAGATATTGATCGTATTGGTGAAGTTATCGACAAACTATCTCATCAGTTTCTCTCCTGTGCTTTGCAACTAATTGTTATTCCTGCTTATATGTTTTTCCTTAATTGGCAATTAACGATTGCTGGCTTAGTTTTAGCTCCTTTGATGGCTTGGTTAATCGGAGAATTTGGCAGAAGATTGTTAATATTATCCCATAAAAGTCAAAATCAAATTTCTAATTTAGCCTCATTATTAACTGAAGTTTTTAGTGGAATTCGAGTCGTACAAGCCTTTGCCGCATCTGATTATGAAGTGAGCCGTTTTTCTCAACAAGCTGAACACAATCGTCAAGCAAAATACCGCGCCGAAAGTTTGAAAGCGACTCAATATCCCGTCGTTGGATTTTTAGAAGCTATCAGTATTATGATTCTTTTCTTAATTGGGGGTTGGCAAATTTCTCAAAATCAATTAACCCCTCAAGCATTTATTAGTTACTTAGCGGCAGTGGCTTTATTATTGCAACCCATCGATTTAGTCACCAGTAATTATAATGAGTTTAAACAAACAGAGGCATCTGTTGATCGCGTCTTTGAGTTATTAGATATTCAACCTTTATTACCAGAGAAAGACAATGCTATTACGTTAACCGATATTACAGGAAAAGTCGAGTACAATCATGTTACTTTTGGTTATCATAAGAATCAACCCGTTCTACAAGATTTAAGCTTCATTGCTTCTCCTGGGGAAATTATTGCTCTTGTTGGTCATTCTGGTGCAGGAAAAACCACGATTATTAACTTACTCTCTCGTTTTTATGATCCTCAACAAGGACAAATCTTGATTGACGGATTAGATATTCGGGAGGTTACTTTAACCAGTCTGCGGCACCAAATTGGTACAGTTCCTCAAGATACAACGCTTTTTTCCGGAACAATTGCCCAAAACGTCGCTTATGGTCAAATTGACTTCGATTTACAAGCGGTGGAAGCTGCCGCTAAGATTGCCAACGCCCATAATTTTATCAGTCAATTATCTCAAGGTTATTGTACTTGGGTAGGAGAACGGGGGGTTAACCTATCAGGAGGACAACGTCAACGGATTGCGATCGCCCGTGCTGTGTTCTTAAATCCTCGTATTCTGGTGTTAGATGAAGCCACATCAGCCCTTGACTCGGAATCAGAAGCATTGGTGCAGGAAGCCCTCGAAAGAGTTATGATTGACAGAACGGTGTTTATTATTGCCCATCGTTTGAGTACAGTACGCAAAGCGGATAATATCCTCGTCTTAGAAGGAGGACAAATAATAGAATCCGGCAATCATAGCGAATTATTGGCGAAAGAAGGACGTTATGCTCAATTTTATGCTCAGCAGTTCGAGGAAGAAGCTTAATTTTCAGTTTACAGTATCTATGCAAAGAGTCGAGTTTCATCAATAAGTGTTGGGTACTACGATAGTTTTCATCACTTCTAATCGTTCATAAAATGATAGATTCTTCTGTTGTAAAATGGGTGGTTTGTCTATCTTCGGTTGAAGCAACGATATTTGTAATACCAATTCTTGAAATTTTGACTACAGATAGTGTAGATTATATCTAAGGAGAGTTCAAGAAAAAATATGGCAGGAGTTTATCGGATAGACATATCAGAAAGCGAAGCAGAACTCAAACAACTGCTTAGACAAGAAAAA
>JBGTGT010000112.1:0-6419 GCA_041746575.1 Microcystaceae cyanobacterium | reverse complement strand
AGGGGGTGCGGGGGAGGCACTCCGTCCCCCGCTGGGGGGCTTGGGGGGCTAGTCCCCCAATCAAGAATTTGTTTTTCTTTTCCTAATCCCAACGAGGATGGACAAAAAAATTGAGATAATTGCCCTCGTCGAACTCACGTTTAACAAATCTATTGAGGTTATTTTCTGAAGTTAATCATTTATTAAGAAAATGAGAAGGAACAGGATTTTCTCAGACTTTATCAAGGAACTGACGCTATTTAAAAAAGGGATTCATCCCACTGAATTTCTCGTTTTGTGAAGGGTAGTTCTTGGTTAATAGCATTTATTTCTTCTTGTTCCATTTGATTAACTTCTTGCATATAATTTCGTAATATTTGACTCATTCTTGGGTTATAAAAACGATGCAAACTATGATTGGATGTTGCGGGAAAACCGCGGCGACGTTTGTGACTGCCTCCTGCACCGGGATCAAACATTTTTATGCCATTTTCTATTGCCCACTCAATCGGTTTATAATAACAAGTCTCAAAATGTAAACAATCGTATTCTTGTAAACTTCCCCAATAACGACCGTACAAATTTTCGTCTTTTCTTAATAAAAAAGATAAACCGACAGGACGATGATCATTCTCTTCTTCATAGGCAGTCGCTAAAACAACTCGATGGGAATAATGGGGATGCAACTGTTCAAAAAAGCGACGAGTTAAATATTTACTACCCCAATAAAATTTATCACAGGTACTGCCATAAAAGCGATAAATCAAAGAAAAGAAATGATGAGGAATCTCTTCTCCTGCCAAAGTTTTGACGATTAATCCTGCTTTATTAACCGCTTTCCTTTCTCGTTTAATATTGCGTCGTTGATTGGTATTAAAAACATTTAAGTAATCATCAAATTGTGTAAAATTCTGATTTTGCCAAATATAACTATGGTGCAACCAAGCAGTAAAACCACAAGTTTCCATTAATTTACGCCATTGTTCATCTACGAATAAAAAATGACATCCTGAGAGTTGATTGCGATCGCAAAAATGATCGATGGCGGCAATCATTAAGCGCGTTAATTCAGTTTCATTTTCCCCATCTGCCATTAAAAATCGATAACCTGTCGCAGGGGTAAAAGGTGTCATTCCTAATAGTTTAGGATAATAGGGTATGCCTAAACGATAAGATAAATCAGCCCATTGATGGTCAAAAACAAACTCTCCGTGACTGTGACTTTTAAGGTATAAAGGTGCTGCCGAAATTAACTGGCGATCTCGCCATACCGTCAAATGACAGGGTTGCCATCCTGTTTTTGGGGTAGCACTGCCCGATGTTTCTAAGTTATTTAACCATTGCCACTCTAAAAAAGGAGTTTTTAAGGGTTTTGCTAGGGCATCCCAAGCAAATTCAGGTATTTCTGCAATTTTTTGTATCCAAGCAATAGAATACTGGGGTTTAATTTGCTCAACCATGATCGAGTAAAGGATGAAACATTAGCCGTTATTATAGCGACAGCCGTCTGATTTGGGGGTATCGCTGAACGCATCAAGAAAAATGAAGAAGTAGAACCCTAGCTACTGACGTTACAATAAGTCAGAATTCTTGATCAATGGCGTTGAGCAATGTCAGTCAATTTAGGACAACAAATCTTTATTGGCTTCTTTGGATTAGCTTTACTTTTTGTTTCCTTAGAACGCTTATTTCCTGTTCATCGCCAACCCACATTACGCTTAGGGTTTGCGACCGATACCCTTCATTATGTCTTAGGATGCTGTATCGGATTATTCACCGATGCCGTTAGTTTTGCCGTTTCTGCTTGGATTTTAAGGGCAAATTTGAGTCCGATTTGGACAAAACCGATTCAGTCTCAACCCCTATGGTTACAATTTATTGAAATTGTGCTTATCTCAGATTTTTTTGCCTATTGGATTCACCGTCTTCTTCATCATTCTCCCGTTTTGTGGCGATTACATACGATTCATCATAGTGCAAGACCAATGGATTGGTTGTCAAATGTGCGTCTCCACCCTCTGGATAAAGTTTTGGGTGATTTAGCGCAATTTATTCCCGTTTTATGTTTCGGTTTTGCCCAAAAAGCGTTATTTGCTTATATTATTTTTCTCGGTTTACATGGCTTTTTAAATCATTCTAATATTCGAGTGAATATTGGCTTTTTAAAGGGAATTATTGCTACGCCAGAATTTCATCATTGGCATCATTGTACCGACCTTAGAGCGATGAATCGCAATTTTGCACCTCATACTTTAATTTTTGATCGTCTTTTTGGGACATTATTCTTGCCCAAAGGAGAACAACCTCAAGATTATGGCTTAGAAGAAGCGATTCCCAATAGCTATTGGGGACAATTATGTCATCCTTTTCGTCGTCGTAATGATATTTTACTTCCTTAATCATTTAATTTATTTTGCTCTAAAATGCTTGATTTCAACAATTTATGCTCTGAATTTCGAGATCCAGTAACTTTAACAACACTAATGTTGCTAAATTATTGTAAAATAGACTTAAGAGCAACCAACTGGTTGTTTTATCTTTCTGCATTCAGTCAGCCGCCAACATCCTTGAGACTTTATTTTTAAGACTGATGCGTTCCTTATAAGTTAAATTAACGATTGGAGAACACAAAATCCCATGAGTGCTAACGCTGTCAAAACCTTAGTCAATCAACCTTACAAATACGGCTTTATAACCGATATTGAAGCGGATACCCTTCCCCGTGGACTTAATGAGGATATTATCCGATTAATCTCTGCTAAGAAGAGTGAGCCTGAATTTATGCTGAATTTGCGTCTCAAAGCGTATCAGCAATGGCTAAAGATGACAGAACCGACTTGGCCTCATGTGACTTATCCCGCGATTGATTATCAGAATATAATCTATTACTCTGCGCCGAAGAAGAAATCCGAAAAATTGAATAGTTTAAATGAAGTCGACCCTGCTTTATTGGAAACCTTTGAAAAATTGGGTATACCTTTGTCTGAGCAAAAAAGACTGAGCAATGTTGCAGTGGATGCTATTTTTGACAGTGTTTCCGTTGCCACGACTTTTAAAGAGAAATTAGCAGAAGACGGGGTAATTTTCTGTTCAATTTCTGAAGCATTGCAAGAATATCCCGACTTAGTGCAGAAATATCTCGGTAGTGTCGTTCCCGTAGCAGATAATTACTTTGCCGCTTTAAATTCTGCCGTTTTTAGTGATGGCTCGTTTGTTTTTATTCCAAAAGGGGTAAAATGCCCCATGGAACTTTCAACTTATTTCCGAATCAATAGTGGTGACACGGGACAATTTGAACGGACGTTAATTGTGGCCGAAGAAGGCGCATCCGTTAGCTATCTAGAGGGTTGTACTGCGCCAATGTATGATAGCAATCAGCTTCATGCGGCAGTGGTGGAATTAGTGGCGTTAGACAACGCAGAAATTAAATATTCCACCGTGCAGAATTGGTTTGCCGGAGACGAAAACGGAAAAGGCGGAATTTACAACTTCGTGACAAAACGAGGGTTATGTAAAGGGGTAAATTCTAAGATATCTTGGACACAGGTAGAAACGGGTTCAGCGATTACTTGGAAGTATCCTAGTTGCGTCTTAGTCGGAGATCATTCCGTTGGGGAATTTTACTCCATCGCCTTGACTAATAATATGCAACAAGCTGATACGGGGACAAAAATGATTCACATTGGTAGAAATACCCGAAGTACCATTATTTCTAAAGGAATTTCTTCTGGAAACTCTAAAAACAGCTATCGTGGGTTAGTGAAAATGGGGCCGAAAGCAAAAGGAGCTAGAAATTACTCTCAATGTGATTCGATGTTAATTGGGGATAATGCTCAAGCAAATACATTCCCTTATATTCAGGTAGATAACAACACCGCAAAAGTGGAGCATGAGGCTTCTACTTCGAAAATTGGCGAAGATCAATTATTTTACTTTGCCCAACGAGGAATTTCTGAAGAAGACGCTATTTCGATGCTAGTAAGTGGGTTTTGCAAGGATGTTTTGAGTGAACTTCCGATGGAATTCGCTGCTGAAGCAGACAAGTTATTAAGTCTTAAACTCGAAGGCACAGTCGGCTAGTTAATAAGGATTAATGAGCTAACTATTGACAAAAAGTAAGACAGGTATCCTGCCGATAACAAGCTAGAAGCTTATCCTACCTTGTTGCAATCCAAAATCTAAAATCTTCAATCTCCAATCCAAAATTGACAATGACTAACTCTATTTTATCCATCAAAAATCTAACGGCAAATATTGATGACCAACCCATTTTAAAAGGGGTTAATTTAGACATCAAAGCAGGGGAAATTCATGCTATCATGGGCAGAAATGGCTCGGGGAAAAGTACACTTTCTAAGATTATTGCCGGACATCCTTCCTATGAAGTAATGGGGGGTGAAATTTTGTATAAAGGTGAAAATTTACTCGATAAAGACCCTGATGAACGGTCATTAATGGGTATTTTCTTAGCTTTTCAATATCCCCTAGAAATTCCGGGGGTGAGTAACCTAGATTTTCTCCGAGTTGCTTACAATGCGCGTCGTAAGTATTTAGGATTAGAAGAAATAGATACCTTTGACTTTGAGGATTTAATTGAAGATAAATTAGACGTTGTTAAGATGAATCCTAGCTTTTTAGAAAGAAGCTTGAACGAAGGATTCTCGGGGGGCGAGAAAAAACGCAATGAAATCTTACAAATGGCCTTATTAGAACCTAAGTTAGCTATTTTAGATGAAATTGATTCTGGTTTGGACATTGATGCCCTTAAAATTGTCGCTAGCGGCGTGAATCAACTGGCAACCCCGGACAATGCGTTTTTATTCATTACTCATTATCAACGCTTATTAAATTACATTGAGCCTCACTATGTTCATGTGATGTATGATGGACAAATTGTCACCAGTGGCGGTAAAGAATTAGCCCTTGAATTAGAAGAAAGGGGTTACGATTTTACCGAAGAAAAGTTACTCGCAAAAGCATAAAAATTTAAAGATAAGGCTCACCTCCCTCTCAACAATTCACCCGTTCATCAATAATCTTTGAAACCTAATATCTCATCCCTCGTCATTAAACGGGAGATGACTATTGACCCTAAATTCAAGTAATCAATGAACTGGAACTTTTTGCGACCGCCACTCGTCTTAGCGGCTCTATCTTTATTCGCCATTCATCTGCCTCTAACCGCCGCTATTCGACCCAATTATTATTTCCCGAAAAGTAATACTTGTGCTGTTTATCACGGTGGAATCGATAATGAAAAAGCCTTTACCTTTTGGGTAGAAAATAAACGTAACTTTACCGTCAAGGCTGATAATACTTTAAAAGTGGCCGTCGTTTCTGGGGGAAAAATTATACCGCCCTATCAATCCCTATCTTTACCCAATCATGCCACCTCTCAGTTTGCTTATCGTACGGCAAAAACAGGTGATCATATTATCCTTATTAGGGGAGTAGCCACTCAAGCGAATATTACCATTTGCTTAAATGAAACTAAAATTTAGTCCAAGACAAAAAAGGCATTTACAGCTAGGAATTCTTTATCTTAATGGGTGACTAAGGTAATATTTCTTTTCCGACAGCTTGATAGGTTTTCCAAGCAAAAGATGAGCGAGCATCTCCACAATCTTTGACAATTACTCCTTGTTGCGAAGCTCGTTCAAACGCCACCAAAAGCGGGATTTCAGGTTTAAAAATAGGCAGTTGCGCTTCGGTTAGTAATTTTCTGGCTTCTCGACCATTTTTAGTCCGACTATCTATTTTCGTTAAAAGAATCTTATAATTTGCGTTAAGGGGTTTTAATTGTTCAACAGCTTTGAATGTTGCATCGATATCTAAATGGTTAGGCGTTGTAGGTAAGATCAGTAAGTCGCTCCCTTCGACTAAATCTTTAATTTCGTCCGGTTCGGGTCTTGCTCTGGTATCTACAATAATATGGGGATATTTGCGAATCAAACTGGTTGCACCCGCTTGGGAGGCGACATAAAAGGGCAATTTGTCTTCTTTTGACCAAATAATAGCTGAGCGATTGCGGTCAGCGTCTATCAGCAAAGCAGGGGCTTTTTCCTGTAAATAGGCGGCTAAATGAATAGATGTGGTTGTTTTTCCCACGCCTCCTTTTAAGGCCATTACGGCAATAATCATTAATGTCTCCCTACTTACTCATTTTATAGATACTTTAATTTAAGTTTATTAATTTGTCACAGATAATCATCGTTCATGACTCATTTTTCTGAATGGGTGTTCCCCTTATTTGAGGTCAATCCAACGCAATAAGGAGAATTCGATCTTTTTACATCTTGAGCTCTACAGTTGTAGATAGAAATTAGGGGGCTTGGGCACGTTTGCAGTAGTGATAATAGCGAGCTACAGCCTGATGGGTTCTGCGCCAAAATGACCAATGCAAGATCGACTCTAAAGACCAGATGCGGGGAAACAGTAAT
>JBGTGT010000111.1:0-9037 GCA_041746575.1 Microcystaceae cyanobacterium | reverse complement strand
CATCCTCGTTGGGATTAGGAAAAGAAAAACAAATTCTTGATTGGGGGACTAGCCCCCCAAGCCCCCCAGCGGGGGAGGCACTCCGTCCCCCGCACCCCCTGCACAAAAAAATTAAAGAAAGAAGTCTCGTAGATTTTCTGACGGTCGAACTCACGTTATTTTTATAATTGTATATTGTTAACCTCCAAAAAACCATCGGAAAATCTTGATATCAGTCTACATTTTTGTTAGTTCTTGTTGATGTTTTTGCGCCGTTTCATGATACCATTGACAGTATTCTGCGAAAGCTTGACGGTGCTTTAATTCTCGATAAAAATCATAAGCCAACTGATGAGATTGTAGAATCTCTGTTGTTTCTGGGGACGATTTAGGAATAAGGCGTTGAAATTCGTGAGGTAACATTATCTTAGTTTTTAAGGAAGTATTCTTTTACAGCGTTTTGCGACTTGATGAGGGACATGATTGATGGTAGGGGTGCAAAGTTTGCGCCAAAGGTGTATGATCTTAACTCGCAATTTGTTGTAGTTTAGCGAAAAGCGTTTTTTAAAAGAAGATAAAAAGGCCTGCCATGGCAGGCTTCGTTTATATATTCTTAGCCTTTAGGCGATAGGAATTTGAAGATTTCCTCATCTGTTGAAAAATCAATGTTTTGCTTTTGACGATTAGAAGCAAGGTAATCCTGATTAAAAGCCTCTTTTAAACCTGAAACCAAATCATATTGAGGTTGCCAATCTAATTGATTCATGGCTTTATGAATATCAGCAAAGAAATGCTGAACCCTTAAAGGAAAGGCCTTACGCTTGCCAAAATCGAACTTTTTAGGATCATAATGTACAATTTTGATGTCATCTGCTGATTTTCCAGCAGCGATCGCACAAGCTTTAGCCAATCCGTTAAAAGTGACGAATCGTTCCCCTGAAATATTATATATTTGACCGACAGCTTGAGTATTGCCCAGAATAGAGGACATTGCTCTTGCTAAATCCTCAACATGACCAAATTGAGTAATATGTAAGCCATTTTCGGGAATTGGAATGGGACGATTACGCACAATGCGGTCAAAAAACCATGCTTCTAAATCATTATAATTTTGAGATCCATAAATATAAGTTGGACGTACAGATGTCCAAGGAAGTCCAGATTTTGCTAAATAGTCTTCTGTTTCAAATTTTCCTTTGTGTCTGCTCTTAGGATCCACTGCATCCGTTTCATAATGAGGCATTTCATCGGATTTTGAATATACTCCTGCCGAACTAACATAGACAAAATGTTGGACTTTGTCGGCGAAAATTTCGGCTAAGGGTTGAGTATCCGCTAATTCTCGTCCGTTGTTATCAAAAATTGCGTCAAAAGATTCATTTCCTAATTTTTCTTTAAGTTGAACAACATCTTTGCGATCGCCGTGAATTTGTTGCACGCCTACCACCGGAGGAGGGTTATTACCGCGATTAAATAAAACAACTTCATGTCCTTTTTTGATTAAAATTTGGGTTAAATACACCCCAATAAAACGCGTTCCCCCCATGATTAAAACTCGCATTTTACGAACTCCTTAATTTAATTTTGGATTTTAAGTTTTGGATTGAGTGTTAACTTTTTCAAACCTAGCCTAACGAATGGTTTTACCAAGGTTAGCTTATCTTTTTAGTATCCTATAAAAACTGACCTTAGGTACAACTATTTTACGCTGATTCGAGAAGGTTTTATGAATAAAAGTTGATTCCTTTTTCCGTCCTTTTGCCGTCTGCTTCCCGATCGCTGCGCTGTTGATCTAGCCATTGCTGTAAAATAATCGTTGCCGCACGGCGATCAATTAATCCTTTATCTCGTATCGGTGAAAAGGTTTTACGGGTTTTCAGTTGCGCTTCTGCCTCAACAGAGGTCAAACGTTCGTCAACATATTCAATGGGTAAGTTAAAAAATCGAGCGATTCTTTGCGCAAATTTCTGCACTTGTTTAGCCTGAAAACCAATGCTTCCATCCATTGAGTAAGGCAGACCAATGATTAATATTTTCACCTCTCTTTCTGCAATTAAATCACTGAGAATTGCCATATCTCTTTGCCATGAAGTTCGTTCAATCGTCATTAATCCTGTCGCAATTAACCCTAATCCATCGCATCCGGCTACCCCAATACGTTTCTTGCCGACATCTAACCCTAATGCCGAAATTCGCTTCATTCTGGTTTTTCTTGATGGCGGTTTCCATTATCAGAGGAATTGCTATTAAATTGATGATTTTGAGAGGTTTCTGTAGAATTTAAAGACATATCCGAGACGCTAATCCGACTGGGAATGGGTGTCCGAGGAATAGGTTGTAATCCTTGCAATACTTCTGAAAGTTGAAGCCCTTCTTTTTTCACCTCTTTTAATTTATGCCAAACAGAGCGAGACATCAATAAAGTATGTTCGACGGGTTGTGCGCCTGATTTGGTTAAATATTCTTCTCGTTCGTGTTGATAATCGGCGGAAACCACCTCTAACGATTGAGGGGAATAAGCCTGAACCACTTGCGCCATTTGATAAATTAACTTTGGATACAACCAAGTATAGGCGGGATGTACCGTTAACTCGCCTTGGTGGGGACGGGAGCGATCAAGGGATAAATTGAGATTAAAATAGCCAATAGCGGCTTTGCGTTGCGGTTCAAAGATATATCCTTTTACAGATTGACTTTTTTGAAACCAATGCTCACATTTTGACCATAAATTGTCTAAAAATCCCATCTGAAAATCATCTGGGTTGCGATCAAACACCTGTCTCAGCAAAGGAGGCATGGAAACGCAATCGAGTTGATAGAGTAATTGAGCGTCTGCGTTACTAACAGGCAGAAGATTTGGTAAATCGGGGTCATTTTCAGCTAATTTACTCAACAAATTGGGTTCAATTGACCAATAGGTCATCTGTGCTAACGGTTGAAACCCATTATGACGATAAATCGCTAAGGTATCTTTATCATTCACATTCGCTTCTAGCACCCATGTCCGCGCTTCCCAAATTTTTTCGCAACAGTGACGCAGTAGTTGACAACCAATATCCTGATTAACCGCTTGTACGCGTTCGACTCGCCATGTACTACGACTTTGATTAAACGGCGAAACCTGTATCAATCCCTGTAATTCAGTGTTTGAATGACTATTTTCGGCAACGTAGAGGGAATGATTAGACTGTAAGGGATGACTAAACCACTGACAGAACTTCAGCAGACGATACCAAGGGTTTTCTGGGACAATAGACTGATAAGTGACCCCTAAGCTGGATCTTTGGGATGTCTCTTGTACCATCTCCCTTAGACGGGTAAGAGTATCGAAGTCCCAATAAGTTACAGGTCGAATGGTGGTCGGCGACGGGGGAGAAGAAACAGTCATGGGATAAGGCAGAATGATCTACTGTCTCTATCTTAACGAGTTTTGGAGAAAAACAGAAATATCCCTCTTTTGTCAGGGTAAAAAAATCAAACTAAAATGAGTTTAATTCTAGACGATCGCTTGATTTAAGTAATCCCGTTGATATAAAGGTTGTTCTGGATCTCCATTCCAATTAAACCAATGAATTTGGCTGGGGGGAAGGGTCACTGTTAAGGTTTCTGCTAAGCTCTGATTATCTGTCGGTAATAAAAATCTCAGGTTAATTTCTGAGCCTCGAACCTTTAGCGTAATTAAATTATCTTTGCCTAAGGGTTCAATTAAAATCACTTGGCCTTTAATGACGTTTTCTACCTCGGATTGAGTGACGGAAATGGCTTCAGGACGAATGCCCAAAATAATATGGGAAAAGGGAAAATTCGTTTTGGGTAAGGGAATTTGAAAATCTCCTAAAATGGCTTGATGATTTTGGCAAGGTAAAGGCAGTAAATTCATCTGAGGACTTCCGACAAATCCGGCGACAAATTGATTAGCAGGATGGCGGTAAATCCCTTGAGGGGTATCCAATTGCTGAACAAGTCCATCATATAAAACAGCGACTTTTGTAGAGAGGGTCATTGCTTCGGTTTGATCGTGGGTAACATAGACCACAGGACGATTTTGTTGTTCAAAAATCTGCTTTAATTCTGCTCTCACTTGCTCCCGTAATAAGGCGTCTAAATTACTTAATGGTTCATCTAATAAAAACACATCAGGATTGCGAACTAATGCTCTAGCTAAGGCAACCCTTTGTCGTTGTCCACCGGATAATTGAGCAGGTTTATAACTGAGCCAATTTTTGTCGTTGTCAATCAGTTTTAATTGCTTAGCGGCTGTTTGGATGCGCTGTTTAATTTCCGCGTTGGGCAGTTTCCGAATTTTTAACGACGAGGCAATATTTTCGGCGGCGGTTAGGTGAGGATAGAGGGCATAACTTTGAAAAACCATGGCAATATTGCGATCACCGGGGGGTAAAGAATTGATCAGTTTATTACCAATCATAATTCGTCCTTGGGTGGGATTTTCGAGGCCTGCAATAAGACGTAATAAGGTAGATTTGCCGCAACCAGAAGGGCCAAGAAGAGATAAAAATTCTCCATCCTTAACGGTTAAACTGACATTTTTTACAGGAATTGAGTGGGGTGAAAATTGTTTTTTGAGATTATGAAGTTCTAATTTGGCCATGAAACATTTTTATCTTAATCATTAATTAGGTGCTTCATTTTAATGAAGTTATGAAGTCTATTTTCGCAAAGTCTGCCCTTGTCTCTGTCCTAAAACGGAGAATGCTGTCCCTCATCTGTGCGAGAATTGCTATATCGTTAATTCATCCTTAAGTTAGCATAAAACGAAGGGCTTTATGGCATAAACTTAGCACACGGGGTCAATTCAGTCAGAATGAAGCAAGACATCGATCAATTTTACCGAATTTTAGGGTTAGAAATTGGGGCATCGTGGGAGGAAATCAACGAAGCCTATCGAGATTTAGCGTTTATTTGGCATCCTGACCGTATTCCGACCGATAATCCCCGTTTATTAGAAAAAGCTGTGGCGAAACTTCAACAGATTAATCAGGCAAGAGATCAACTTCGGGCAGTTAAATTGGGCAAAACAGCGAGTAAATCAGGAAACAATCGTCAAAAATCGGCACCTAAGTATTCTAATCCCCCCCCTCCTCCCCCCCCTAAAACCAACCGTCCTTATCAAGCTGATATGAGCGGATCTGACTTTAAAGGAGCAAATTTGAAGGAAAGAGACTTATCAGGGCGAAATTTAGCCGGATCTGATCTGAGCTTCGCCGATTTGAGTGATAGTTTTTTACACAAAGTGAATCTAGAAGAAGCAAATCTTTATAAAGCCAATTTATTTCGGGCAAACTTGTTACAAGCGAATCTAAGAGGCGCAAATTTACAAGAAAGTAACTTAATTGGGGCGGACTTAAGTGGAGCAGATTTGAGGGAAGCAGACTTACGAGGAGCTAAGATTGGTTCAGGCAATCGCGTTATGGTTAAATTAACGGGTGTTATCTTAACGGGGGCGATTTTACCCGACGGAACGATCTATCGAGACGAAAAATCATAATGATTTAAGATAAAGCTATCTCCTTCTGAAATTCGATTAAGCCGTCTCTTTTTATGAAAAATTTGATCATTCCTGTCATCTTAGCGGGAGGATTTGGCACTCGTATTCAACATCTTTTGCCTGATATTCCAAAACCAATGGCATCTGTCGCTGAAAAACCCTTTATTGAGTGGATCGTTCGCTATTTGACCCATGAAGGATTATCCTCTATCCTAATCTCTACAGGATACTTAGGAAATGTCATTGAAGACTATTTTCAAGCTCATCCCCTCCCTAACCCCAAAATAGCTTGTTATCGAGAAAAGATGCCTCTAGGCACAGGAGGAGGATTTCTACAAGCGACAGAGCTATCTCACTTAACGCCCGATGCTTGGTTAGTAATGAATGGGGATTCCTTGGTATTTACCCCTTTGTCTCTATTATTCGCTTTTTTAGACGATGAATCGATAGATGGAGTTATCATTGGGGTAAAAATGGACGACGCATCCCGCTATGGCTCATTAAGTTTTGATGAAGAGAACAATTTACAGGCTTTTGCTGAAAAACGTGCTGGATCAGGGATAATTAACGCAGGGGTATATTTGTTGCGATCGCATCTTTTGGAACAATTCCCCTTAAAACGGCCTCTTTCCTTTGAAGAAGATGTTTTTCCTGCTCTTTTAAGCCATCATGCCCAAATCAAAGTTCATGTTGTCACTGCACCTTTCTTAGATATCGGCACGCCAGACTCCCTTCCCTTAGCAGAAGCGTTCATTCAATCCATAACGTCCTCGTCGTTCTTATCCCTGTAACCTTATGTTAATTTCCCGCGCCCCTGTTAGAATTAGTTTCTTCGGTGGTGGTACAGACTACCCTGAATACTTTTTACAACACGGGGGGGCTGTTTTAGCCACAGCTATTGATAAATATTCTTATATTACCGCCAGTCCCTTTCCCAGTCATTTATTTGACTATTCTATCCGTGTTTCTTATCGTAAAGTAGAATTAGTGAAAACGGTGTCAGAAATTGAACATCGAGTGTACCGTGAATGCCTAAAATTTTGTGGATTGGAGAAGGATATTGAGGTACACAATGTGGCAGATTTGCCTGCTTTTACAGGTTTAGGATCATCGTCTGCCTTTACAGTCTCCTTACTCCATGCTTTACACAGTTTTAAAGGGGAGTTTGTGCGTCCGCTCGATTTGGCCTATGAAGCCATTTACGTTGAGCGTCATTTGGTGGAAGATAAAGTCGGATGTCAAGATCAATTGATGGCGGCAGTAGGAGGCTTTAATTTGGTTGAGTTTCGCACAGAAGATGATATTATCGTCACTCCTGTCCCTTTATCGCCGCAACGGTTAGCAGAATTTGAACAACACATTTTTGTTGTCTTCACAGGGATTAAACGCAAAGCAGCGAATGTCGTCGAAAAACAATTAAAGCGTGTGAATGATAATCGAGACGTTTTAAAGCAAATGAGAGTAATGGTGGATAAAGGATGGGATATCCTCACCAGTAATCGTTCTTTTGCAGAATTTGGCTATCTTTTACATCAGGCATGGCAAGCCAAACGAAGTCTAGATCAAGGGATCTCTAATTCAGAAATTGACGAAATCTATCAATTAGGACGTTCAGCAGGAGCATGGGGTGGAAAGCTTTTAGGGGCAGGCGCAGGGGGGTTCATGCTCTTTTTTGCACCTCCTGATTGTCACGAGCAACTTAAAACGGCATTTGCAAATCGTCAAGTTTTATCTCTTAAAATTAACGCACCAGGTTCGCAAATTATCTTTTCTTAATTTAAGCAAAAAGTTGATTAAATCGTTTACGAATCCAAAGCATCATACTATTTTCGTTATCATCATCATCGAGTAAACCTAATTCTCTTAGCTGTTGTTTTCGTTGTAAAAGTTCATCTTGATGGGTTTCTAATTCCTGTAAAATTACCATCGCCACTTCGGGATATTCCTGCATTAATTTTTTGAACTTAACATGATCAATCGCAAATAACAAACAAGATTCAACTGCTTTAACTGAAGCCGTTCTCGGAATGCCTAATAGTAAAGATAGTTCCCCAAAAAATGCTCCTTTTTCTAACGTTGTCAAATGTTTATTGATTTTCGGAACAAATACTTCTACTGCTCCCTCTAAAATAATATAAAAACTATCCCCCTTGTCCCCTTCATTAAAAAGAATTTCATCTTGACGTAATCGTTGACGTTTACCCAGTTCAATAAAACGTCTTAATTCAAGGTCTGTTAAGTGGGCAAAATACTGAATTTGTGGCAATAATTGACGAACTGTAATCGGTTTATTCTTAGGAGGAGATAGGCTTTTTTCGGGCGCAGGACTTGAGGCAATCGGTAATGTCGGAAAATCTTCTAATTTTTTGAGGAACTGTTCAAAAGGATAAATCAGAGAGATACCCTGTTGTTGTAAATGATATTGAATCGCATAATTTAAGGCCGTTCTTACCATATCTTCATCTCGAAATGTACTAATCCAAACCTGTAATTCAAATTCCCAATAATATTCCCTGAGTCCTTTAAATTGCAAAACGGGATAAGGATAATCGCTAACCATTACTTCGTTATAGGCGGCATTTAAAATAACTTCAGTCACCAAAACCAAATCACTTTCTTTGTTAATATAAAAAGAAGCTTTAACACGGTTTTTTTCGTTATCGTAGTTCCAATTTAAAATCGGCTTTTCGACTAAATAACTATTCGGTACAATCATGCAACCCCCATCTTTAGAGCGAACGACTGTTGAGAGCAAACGAATATTAACCACTGTTCCATTCAAATCTGAAAAGTCTTGCCCTTTACCAAATTGAATAAAATTATCGACTCTAATGTTGCGATTAAAGAGTAAAATAATACCACTGATTAAGTCTTTCGTTAGATTCTGTAAGCCAAAACCAACCCCAATGCCCAATCCCCCCACAATAACGGCTAAAGCAGAGAAATCAATGCCTGTCGCTTGCAAAATGCCAATTGTACCCAGTATTCCGATCAAGTAAGCGATTAAAGTTGAAAAGGCTTCTCTATTGCCAACATCTAAACCCAATTTTGCCAATAACCATTTTTTACACAATAGTTTAATGGCACGAGCCAGTAAAATAAGGAGAATAGATAAACAGATAAAAGAAATAATTGCATTTAGAGAAATAAACGCATTGCCTAACTTTAATAAAGGATGATTATAAAAATTCGTTAGTTTTATCCAAAAGGAAGTCATATTAAATGGCGTTGCTGAATAGACAGTGGTTTAAGCAATTGCAGGTATTGTATTAAATCTTAAGTAGTACATCAATAATCAGATTGAACACCATAACATTTTTAGCGATTTCGAGTAACATAGAGTATCTTGATGTGATCTAGCTAAGTAATGCCTTAATCTTGTATTTTCTCCTTCTACTCTTGTTAATTTCGTCTTAGGCAAAACTGCCTGTTTTTCTGGCTCAATATAATTAGCATAAACACAATAACCATCAGTTAAATACCTTCGGCTGTCCCATTTTTTTACTCTTTCCCAGAGTTTTTCAAAAGTCTTTCCACTACGGTCTCCTATCT
>JBGTGT010000110.1:0-26892 GCA_041746575.1 Microcystaceae cyanobacterium | reverse complement strand
AACAAATTCTTGATTGGGGGACTAGCCCCCCAAACCCCCCAACGGGGGACGGAGTGCCTCCCCCGCACCCCCTGCACAAAATAAATGAAAAAAAATTAAATGAAGAAGTTTCGTAGCTTTTCTGATGGTCGAACTCACGTTGTTAGGCGTAAATTATAGATATGAAGCTTAATTATGAGGCTAAGTTACCGCCGTCTCCACAATTTGAAGAAGATTATCAAAGTATCTTTAAAATTCTAGATCAATTCATTAGTTATCATCAAGAGAAAAAATCCAGTTATAAGACAGTCAATAGTGTCTTATCTTCGTCCTCCTAGCTCGATTCTTGGGATTTCATTTACTTTTTTACCACTAATTTATGTCTTTATTCTTATTATATTAAAAGATATTATTATCTATTATTAGTGGTGTATTATTAGAATTAGGCAATGCTGTTGTTCGCCATTCTAAACAAAAAGCGATCGCAACGATACAAGACTTTTATGATTCTGATAGTGTTGAAATTGTTTGCTTAACCCCTCAGTTATTTATTCAAGCATTTAATTTATCTAAAAAATTTTAGGACAAGAAATGGGAATGAGTTGATTGTGTGTCCTTTGTCGTTATGTCTGAGTTAGAAATGACTCAAGTTTTAACATTTGATAAGCATTTTTAACAAGCAGGATTTCAAATATTGATGTAATGAAAAAAAATAAATAAAAAATTAAGTTAATTAGATAATAAAAGACTGACGAAAAAGGTGGGAAAAACCCACCCTTTCCAAATTAACTTGAAAGATTCGGATTGTATTCTTCAATCTCAATCTTAACGGGGTCAATCTTCCAAATTTGTTCGCAATACTCTTTAATAGTGCGATCGCTAGAAAATTTACCCATCCGCGCCCCATTTAAAATCGACATTCTTGTCCATTTCTGTTGATTTCGGTAGGCTTCACTAACGGCTTTTTGACAGTCAATGTAGGACTGAAAATCAGCAAATAACATATAAGTGTCATCGTACATCAAAGAGTCAACAATGGGCTGAAATAATTTCTTATCGCCATGACTAAAGTAACCATTGGCAATGGTGTCAATAACCTGACGCAATTCCCCATTATGGCTGTAAAAATCGTGAGGATTATAGCCTTGTATTTTCATTTCATAGACTTCTTCGGCAGTTAAGCCAAAGAGGAAGAAATTCTCAGGATGCGCTTCTTCTCGGATTTCGATATTTGCTCCATCAAGTGTACCAATGGTTAACGCCCCATTCATGGCAAATTTCATGTTTCCTGTGCCAGAAGCCTCCTTTCCAGCAGTAGAGATTTGTTCGGATAGGTCAGCCGCCGGATAGATGCGTTGCCCTAAAGAAACGTTGAAATTAGGCAAAAAGACGACTTTTAAGCGACCTCTGACATCGGGGTCTTTATTGACCACTTCTGCTACAGCATTAATCAGTTTGATGACTAATTTCGCCATAAAGTAACCAGGAGCGGCTTTTCCGCCAAAAATAACGGTTCGGGGGAGAATATCCACATTAGGATTCTGTTTGATGCGATTATACAGGGCAATAATGTGCATAATGGCGAGATGCTGCCGTTTATACTCATGAATCCGCTTGACTTGCACATCAAATAGAGAATTGATATCTACAGAGATATTACGAGTTTTAAGGATATAATCAGCTAAATGCTGTTTATTTTCTTGTTTGATCTCTCTCCATCGTTCACAAAAGTCCGGATCGTCTATAAATTTCTCAATACGACGCATTTCATCCAAATTTTTGAGCCAACCCTCACCAATCTTTTCAGAAACTAGAGCTGCCAATTTAGGATTACTGAGTAAAATCCAACGACGGGGGGTAACTCCATTCGTTTTGTTGAAGAATTTTTCAGGCCAAAGCTTATAAAATTGGTTTAGCGTGTCTTTTTTGAGTAATTCTGTGTGTAAAGCGGCGACTCCATTAATGGCATGACTTCCTACACAGGCTAAGTTAGCCATACGAATTTGTTTTTCTTCTCCTTCCTGAATTAAAGATAGACGACTAAGAAGTTCATCATCATTGGGGAACCATGTTCGGACATCTTCGAGGAAACGATGGTTAATTTCGTAGATAATCTCCAAGTGACGAGGTAAAAGTCGCTCAAATAAGCTCACTTCCCATTTTTCTAAGGCTTCCGGCATCAAGGTATGATTGGTGTAGGACAAGGTTTTTTGGGCAATATCCCACGCTGTATCCCAATAGTAGTTATATTGATCCACTAACAGACGCATTAATTCAGCCACTGCAACAGTGGGATGGGTATCATTCATCTGAAGAGAGACTTTTTCGTGGAAATCATCTAAATTGGGGTGAGTTCTCAAGTGAATGCGAATTAGGTCTTGCAGAGAAGCGGCTACAAAGAAATATTGTTGTGCAAGCCGTAATTCTCGACCGGCTGGTGTATTATCGTTAGGATAAAGGACTTTCGAGATGGTTTCTGCATCCATCTTTTCGGCGACGGCATTATCGTATAATCCGGCATTAAAGGCTTCAAAGTTAAAGTCTTCACTGGCTTCTGCCTTCCAGAGTCGTAAAGGATTAACGGTGTTGACCTTGTAACCCGGAACGGGGGTATCGTAAGGAATGGCTAAGATAGTACGGTCGGGAATCCAAACACTACGACGCTTTCCCCTTTCGTCAGGGAAAGTTTCGGTATGGCCGCCTAATTTGACTTCGACGGTTTCGTCGGGTCGCGGTAATTCCCACGGATTGCGGAATCTGAGCCAATTATCAGGGATTTCCACCTGCCAACCGTCTTGGATAAGTTGATGAAAAATGCCAAATTCATAGCGAATGCCGTAGCCGATCGCCGGAATTTCTAAAGATGCTAAGGAATCAAGAAAACAAGCCGCTAAACGACCTAAACCGCCATTTCCTAAGCCGGGATCGGGTTCTTGTTCAATCAATTCGTCAAATTCAATGCCTAATTCGCTAACCACTTCTTTAACTTCATCGAAAATCCCCAAATTGACCAAATTATTGCCTAAATGACGACCCATGAGGAATTCTGCCGATAAATAGGAAACCAATTTGACCCGTTCTTTTTTGTAGGTATTGATGGTTTTAATAAAACGGTGCAGCAAACGGTCACGAATAGTGTAAGCAAGGGCGACATAATAATCGTATGCTTTAGCTTCTGAGCGATCTACCCCTTGAACATAAAATAAATTGTCCAGAAAAGCTCGTTTTAGGGTTTCTTTGCTCATTCCTGTGCGATCATCTTCGACTTGAATCTGAGGGACACAAACGTCTCCAGAAATCTTATTCTCGCTTTGAGGAACATACGTTTCCATAATGATTGTATCCTTTTGATGGGGTTTACAAGGGCATTGCTATGGCTAAACCATTGCTCACCATAGCGCATCGTCTCAATGAAAATCGTTCATTGATTACGGTTTAAAGGGATAGGGAGATGAAAACAGGACCGTAAATCCCATTGACGCTAGAAACGTTAATCCGTCTCGTGACCCTACCATAGCGGCTTTTTTGTGCAATGTCTGATTATTTTACAGTGATTTCGCTTTTGCAGAATCCCGATGAGAAAGCCAAAGGTAACCATTGACCGTCAGTAGCGTTATTTAAATAGTGAAAATTAATCTAAACTGACAATTCAGGCTTTTTTGATCAAGTAAGTTTATCATTAAATTTACAGATTTCGTTTCAGTTGTTCTAATTCATCATTTAATTCAATTTTCTGAAATTCCGTTTCTAATGGGTCGACAGCAGGACGAGAAGGATAATTTGTCCCTTGATTCCAACCAATCGTATCCCAATTACTAGAAGTCGCATTAACATTAGTTTGAAATTGAACCGCCTGTTCTTTCATTTCTTTCTGTCGTTGTTTAATGTGTGCTAATAAATCTTTGGCTTGATTTAAGCGTTGTTTAACCCCTTCCATTTGTCCCCAAAGTTGATTGCCTTGACGCAGTAATGTTGCCTCTCTTTCTTGTGCGGCAATGGCTAAGTCTTCTCTGCTCGCGTTCTTGGCTTTTTCAATGCGGAAGTGCCATGTTTTGATCTCTTGACCTAAATCTAAGATTTTCTGTTCTAAGACCTGTTTTTCTGTTTCTAAATCTCTTATTAACTTCGAGGTATCTTGCATTTGTTCTCGCAATTGTTCTTGCAAAGCTTGAAATTCTAAATGAGGATTAGTGCGTAAAAATTCCTCTAATCTGATTTCGAGAAAGCGGTTAATATCATCAAATAGACCCATGATTTTAATATTCCTTAATTGGTACTTCGAGAATTGAAATAATTAGGGGATTATTGTATAAATTTTAAATCATCATTCTTCATTAACTATTTATAATTCCTCTCCTACACTGATAATTCGTTGATTTCCCTTTTTTTGCAGAACAATTTGTTGATTTTCTACCTTTGTCAATATCCAACCACTTTGACCAATCATTTGACCGATGCGAACTTGATTCGGTTTTCCCTTTACTTGAAAGATAGCATAAGAGCGATCGCCATCTGCCAATGTGCCCACCAACTTATGAACGGAGGGAGAAACCGTCGCCGTCATTTCAGGATTTAGGGAGCTACGAGGAGTCAAGACGGGAACAGAGGTAATTTTTGGCGGAGGAGGCGAGATCACCGCGACTTTTTTCGGTGTTACTGGTGAAGGCACAATTACAGATCGCACAGGCGGAGGAGACGGTTGCACGGTTTCAGGAATCTCAGGATATAAAGGGATGTAGATTCGTTCAATCACCGAGGGAGATGGAGGTTTAGAGGGTGTAGATGGGGGGAGAACCATCACAGAGGGCAAATCACTCTGAATCGTTGGCGTTTGTGTCGAATTTTGGGTTGAAGAGGAGGAAGACGGCGTTTCAATCATTGCTAACTGCGCTTGCAAATAGGCAATAAATGCTTTATCGTCGGCGGAAAGCGGTTTCACTCTTACGGTTGTCTGGGGATGATTTACAAAAGGCAAGAATAATCTATCTTTACTGACTAACCAAGCTAAAACCAACAAAAAATAAAGACTAGCAAAGGAAAATAACAGTTTATCCCCGTGATCTTTCCATAGCATTTGCGGTTTGATCCTCATCTTCATCACTCCTCTACGCCATTTGAATTGCATTGTAACAGTTTACCAAAACCAGCAATCAGCCGTTTTTCCCATGAAGGTTAATTGACCTCAATAAGCTCCGCGCTGTCGGGAGTCTGCTTTTTGCATTAAGATAAACGCAGGTAATAAACGGTCTTTACTTTCTTTTTCCCTGTCCTGACGCAATGATAGAACGACGCATTTCCTTTTCCCTCTCTAGTCTTTTCTTAGTCGCAACAGCAGGATTTATCTTGCTATTACTCTGGCAATTAAGAAGTCTGGTGGTTGTTTTAATGATTGCGGCGATTATCGCCTCTACCTTAGCTCCCGTGGTAGAAAGTGTAGAAAATAAACATATTCCCCGATGGTTAGCTGTTTTATTGGTTTATTTAGCTTTAATAACCATTATAACGGGAGTTAGCTTATTGCTAGGTCCAACAATTATCACCCAAATCCAACGGTTAGGAGAAAGATTACCCGGCTATTTAGATATATTACAGATAGAAATTAGAAATCTCATGACGCGTTTAGGGGTGACTGAACCCAATATGCTTAATGGACTCAATCAACTGTTTGATGTCCAAACATTAACGAATTGGGGGTTACGTCTCAGTCAACAATTATTAATTCGCACAAGGGGACTCTTGGGAGGCGTTTTAACCATACTTGGTGGCGTTTTAAATCTAATTTTAGCCCTCCTTCTCTCGGGATATATGCTATCAGGTTCAAAAAAGCTAGTTAATGGGATGGTGAGTCTTTTCCCAAAACCATGGGATGAACGATTAGCCGCACAAGTCAGCCCCATGAGTCGCCGGATGGGAGGTTATATTCAAGGTAGATTATTAGTGTCTTTTATTTTAGGATTAGTGATTAGCATTGGTTTAAGATTTTTAGGGATTTCCGAATTTGCGCTGGGCTTGGGAACCATTGCTGGAATTACTAACTTAATTCCTTTTTTTGGACCCGTTTTAGGTTCAATTCCTGCTTTGATTGTTGCGATTGTTCAAGGAGGATGGACATTTTTATGGGTGTTATTATTATTTGTCATTATTCAGAATGTTGAAACCTATGTTTTAGATCCTTTATTAGTGGGATCATCAGTGAAAGTGCCACCATTATATCAGCTATTAGCGGTTTTAAGTGGCGTTCAATTATTAGGAATTCTCGGCGCGCTCATTTTACCGCCTTGGGTGGCAGGAATTGGCGTTTTAGTAGAGAATCTTTATTTAGAACCCAAACTATTGGCTGAAAAAGAATTCCAAAAACTAGAGGTAAATGACCCCTTTTCTGAAGAAGAAAGGAATGCCGAATCTTCTGAATTCGTTACCACTCCCGATTAAAAATGATAAGATTGATATTCTGAAATGTAGCTCAATAAGCTAATGTGCAATTATAATACTTATTGATAAATGGGGTACAAACGCTTAACCTTTCTCTCCCTTTCCGTGTCATCAAGCAATTTAACAGCTGATCTCAATGATTGACCATGACCGCTTATTTAAAGAACTCATTTCAACTTTTTTTGTCGAGTTTCTTGAGTTATTTTTCCCCAGTGTAATGATTTATTTAGATAGGAATTCTATTCTATTCTTAGATAAGGAAGTGTTTACTAATGTCACCGAAAGCGAAAAATACGAAAGTGATTTAATCGCACAAGTTAAATTTCAAGAAAGGGATGCTTATTTCCTAATTCATGTAGAAGCACAAGCAAGTGCCAAAGCTGAATTTAATCGGCGAATGTTTACCTATTTTGCTCGATTTCATGATAAAGTTTACCTTACCCGTTTATCCCATTGTCATTTTTTCCTATCGTACACCTAAAAAACAAGCTATTGACCGATATGAGGTTAACTTTCCTGATTTAAAAGTCTTGGAATTTCACTATCAAGTGATTCAATTAAATCGGTTAAATTGGCGAGATTTTCTCAATCAATCTAATCCCATCGCCTCTGCTTTGATGGCTAAAATGAGTATTGAGCTTAAGGATAGACCGAAAGTTAAGGCAGAATGTTTGCGTTTATTAGTAACTTTAAAATTAGATCCTGCTAGAATGCAGTTAATTTCTGGTTTTGTCGATACTTATCTTAACCTAAATCGTTCAGAAGAGATACAATTTCAAGAAGAGATTCGCACGTTTAGTCAAGCGACACAGGAGGGAGTTATGCAAATTACTACCAGTTGGATGCGTCAAGGCATTGAACAAGGTATTGAACAAGGTATTGAACGAGAAAAAATGCTGATTTTGCGTCTCCTTAAACGAAAGTTAGGTGAAATGCCTCCTTCCTTAGAAACTGACATTATTGGGTTAAATATTAATGATGTGGAAGCATTAGGAGAAGCATTATTAGATTTCTCCACCGTTAAAGATTTAAGAGACTGGTTAGAAACTTTGGAGGCTTAATTTTTTGATCAATAAGTCGCAAACTACCCCAATTGAGTCCGAAACTTAATAAAATTTTTAAGTAATTTGAAAAACAAGTTTTTTGGCAAATTATGTTTTTATTCTCCCAATTCTGCCCTAGAGTTTAACGGATTTCCACAAATTGACCACTACGGGCAAAATTTTCTTCTTCTGGGGTAAAAAAAGGATCTTCATCGGTTAAAGCAGGATTGAAGTGATACATTTCTTGCAAAAACTCGCTTACATTCAAATTCTCTTCCAACTGTTGAATATATCTTTCGCAAAGAAGACAAGCTTCCCGAATTTTCTCTGTATTCCCTGCTTCAACTAATTCCCCCAATCTTTGTCTGACAGCTGCTAACTGAGAAATCGGCTTTAAAATCCCGTAAAGTTTGGTTAAATTTTTCAATTCGATAGCATATTGTCCTAATGCCTTTGCTTTCGCTAATTCTGAATCTAAACTTGGCCAATAACGGGTGGTGTAAAACGCCTTTTCATCTTTATGATACCATTCTTCAGAACGAGCAATGGAGGAAGATACCGTATTATGAAGTTTCCAGAAGAAAAGACGTAAACTATTACCATCTGTAATGGTAGAAAGCTTAGCGTCCAGATAAACACCAAAATCCGTCAAATTTGGGTCCCGCCCTAATAAAAGATATTCCATTGGGTACATATCTACTTCTTTATTAAGAATCACATAGGCATTAAAATGATGGCGACAGTAGGGACAAGGGTACATTTGAGCAAAAAACTGAATAAATCCTTTAAATAAACCCACTAATTCTCTTTGTTCTTCTGCAGACTTCATATCAACGATTTCTGCCATTGTGTGAAAGAAACGCCACATCGCCGGTCCTATATAATAAGGGAAACTTACGCGCATTTCTGCATTCTTAATATCATTACGTCCTAAGTAAATATCAATAAACGACACATACTGTGACAAAAACCCCGTCTCTCGCCCAAATTCTAAACGTTCTCGTCGCTTTTGAATCCCATTGAGGTAATGATGGGTTAATCGCCATGCTTGTTGAACCGCCAATTTTTGAGACGGCGTACAATGGGAAAATCCTTCCAATACGTCAGTTCCATATTTAGCCAAATCCCCTGACGATTTTACGGTTGCATACCAATCATTTAAGTCGGTTTCGTCTGCAACGGTATTCGGGGTGATATCTGCTACCCGACTGACACTAAAAGCGGCCAGTAATTTAGGCATAAAATCTTCATACCAGTAAGAAACAGGCATCATTGCGCCTTCAATTGTTTCTTCTGCGCTTCCCATAATCACACGATTCCATTTACCTAAATATTCTTGAGCAGACTCAAAAGAACTCGGTTGTTCGTGATTAAATTCTTGGGTTAATTCCAACTGTCGCAAACGATTTAACTCTGTCACCGCTAACACGCCTTCCGTCACATCCCGAAAACTCAACCGTTTTTTCTTCAGAGTAATGGCAAATTCTACTCCGGCGGCAAACTTTTCCCGAATTTTGCTGGATTTATGACGATTGGCTTCCATTGCTCTAGCTTCTGCCAACATTTCAGGTTTTTTTTCAATCGTTGCCCAATTTTCGATTCTATCTAATAAACGGACATATTCGTCTTTAATTGAAGTAACCACCGCATCTAAAACAGGATAACAAGCCGCTTCAACGATTCCCAAATGTTTATATAATGTTATTGCCGCTTCCACAAAAGGCACAAAATCCGAGATACGATAAGGTAGATTTTTCACCCGAAGATGGGTTTCATGATGGGCTGAAAAACTTTCCCGAAAACAGCGATAAGCTGCCCCTTGAAGCAATCTGAACATTCCGATTTGCATTTGCAGGCGAGATGTTCCTTTTCCGGCGTCAAACTTCGATTTTTGTAGGGTAGCAACAGAAGAGGGGCGACAGTCGGCGTAACGGCAGGGGTAACCTCAGGGGAGGGCAGGGGCTGAAGGGGGACAATTTTAGAAACATCCTGATAACCGTGGGCAATTTCGGACTCTTGCGGCACTAATCTGCTGAATTCTATAAAATCGATTGAACCATCCCCATCATGATCCACTTCCTGTAACATGGGGGTTAATTCGTCTTCTGTTAAACCAAACTGACTCATCACTGATTTTAATTCTTCTACGGTGATTTCGCCGCTATTATCCTCATCAAAGACACTAAAAGCTAAGTGAAGACGACTCCCTCTATCCCCTTGGTGGGATATCATTAAAGCTTGAAATTCCTCAAAATCAATACTGCTCGATAAGTCCGTATCCACTTCCCGAATCATTTCCTTCAAGGCCGTTTGACTGAGGTTTTGCCCTAAAGATTGGGTAATTTTCTCTAATTCTGCCAAAGAAATTGCCCCGTTGCCATCTTGATCAAAAATTTGAAAGGTTTCCCAAAGTTTGGTCACTTCTGATTCTGATAAGGTCATGATAGCCCTTCCTCACACTTTATTCGACTGACTCATATTTTACCGTCAATCTGCCCCAACATCCCTAATAATTCCCGTTCAAAGGTCACTTGAGCGCGATTAGTTCGCCCCCCTAGATACAGGAATTGGTCATCTTCTAAAGCCCAAATTTGTGAATGAGAGAAATAACTGAAGATAACCCCCACCATAATTAGCCCAAACCCCGTATAAACAATGGGAACACCGGGATCTGCCTTAATTTGTAATCCTGTGCTACCAATGATTTCTAAAATATTTAAAGTGACTCCATTAATTTCGAGAGGAATACCGGGACGAATAGCACTGTTAAGGTTACCTTTTTGGTCATAAACAACCATTGTTCCATTCAAATCTCTAGCAAGTAAAGAAACACCTTCGCTTAAGTCCGGTTTCGTGGGAATCCAAGTTCCCCAAATACGGCCCTCCCCTTCAGTCGGAATTTGCGCCATGGGAATTTGAAAAATCGGACTATTATTGATCTTAACTTTGATACCGGCAATCCCCCAATCAGTCTGATAAAAGGTTACACCATCGTAACGTAAGGGATCATTAACCCGAATAACCTTATGTTTTAATTGCTCTCCTTTTTGGTCAACAACCGATAAATCTGAATAGAATTGAGCAATATGACCATCTGGCGTATAATCAATCCAAAACCGATTGACTTTAACTCCCCAATCCTGCGGTAGCTGAGACTGAGAAAGTAACCCTGCTTCAATAATATGGCGAACTTGGAAGGTATTGCCCGCCGAAACCAGTTCCTGCGCAAAAAAGCCGCCAAATGCCCCCCAAATTGAACCTATCAGCACAATCAACATAGCCGCATGAACAATGATAGGGCCAATTCGTCCAATTAAGCCTTTGCGGGCATAAATTTTATTGCCTTCTTGAAAGACTTTGTAATTGTTAGCCTGTAAAAGTGAAATCAAATCTGATTGAGAAGTCTTATCTAATTGAACACTGAGAGCTAATTTTTCAAATTGACGACGATTTTCATAAAATTTCCATCGTTGCGCCGCTTTCAAAGCTGGCCATTGACGGGTAAAGGTACAGGCAGTTAAACTAACGCCAAAAAGAACAAGAAGAGACAAAAACCACCATGTTCGATAAACATCATTTAGACCGAGAAATAATAAAACTTTCCAACTTAAAAAGCCAAATAAGGCCGGATCTTCAGGATAATTACTTTGATAAAATTCAATGGACTGATTTTGTTCAATGACAGTCCCGCTGATACTAAAAAGGGCAATCAGAAGCAGTAAAACAATCGCTAAACGCAAATTCGCTACTTTTTTAAGAAGATAACGAAAGCCTTGATTAATATTACTAAAAAATGAGGCGTTATGAGAAGATTCAGAAAGGGTCATACAGTAATCAGTAACTTGTAGAGGGTATAAAGCTTGCGCCCTACCCATCATTAGTAACCAGTTTAACAATTTCCTGACCTAGCCATTCGTAACCGTGACGTCACCCAATCTCCCCTTCTCCCTCATTATGTTTCGTAACGGTTGACCAAATCAGCGAGCGTTATTTGTTCATAAACCTCAAAAGGCTGATGAATCCAAGGACTATTGACTAAATAATCCACATAATAATCAGGTTTAAAAGTAGAATAACCTTTGCACCAAATGACGGCAGTTCGAATCTCTTGAATCGGATAGCGATTTTTTAACCAATCAATCGATTTCTCTAAACTAATGCCGGAATCCACTAAATCGTCGACGAGCAAGACCTTATTTCCTAAATTTTCTCCTATCATCGTTAAATATTCAGCAAATTGGATTTCTGTCCGTTTATGCTCCGAATTATAGGAAGAAGTAAACAAGATGGCTAGGGGTTTTTGGTACAAACGGCTAAAAATATCCCCAATTCGTACCCCTCCCCGTGCTAAGCAGATAATTTGGTCAAATTCCCAACCTGATTGATAAATTGTGTCGGCTAATCGTTCAATCTTTTGGTAATACTGTTCCCAAGTAACATAGAGATCTGACATGATGAGTCGGAATAAGGTTCTTAAAAGAGAGTATTCGTCTTCATCATACAGGATGGATGATCAAATTAATTTGAGATATTGCAATTATGGTTTTATTCTCATTCAATGAGTTTTTTTGTCTTCGTTTGCCCTTGTCTCGAACTTGTTTAAAACGTATTACTATGCTATGCTATGCGGACATTCTAATTCAAATAACTCATTAAACAAAGAGTATGATTGATCGACTATCTTATTTTCTATTTGAACCCATTTCTCCAGAGCAAAATCAGAGAGTCAAAATAGGATTAAGTTTTACTTTACTTTTTATCAGTCTTTGCTCGCTTATTGTTTATCAGGGTGTTTTGACCGGACAATATCAAGGAGAAATTTTCAATGATGATATTAGAATTTATTTTTGGTTAAATCGCTTTATCGATCCAGAATTATTTCCTAATGATTTAATTGCTAACTATTTTGAAGCTGTAACTCCTAGAGGCTATACTTTTGTATTCTTTATCTTGTCCAAATTAGGAATCAAGCCATTACTGGTCATGCAAATTATTCCACTATTTATTATTATATTTTCGTCAGCATATGTCTTTTTATTGTCTCTAGAAATTTTGCCAATCATAACATTTGGCTTTTTAACAACCACTTTATCATGGTTGACCTTTTTTCCAAGTGATCCTTTACCCCGATCATTTTTCTTAGTACTTTTTCCAGCCTTTTTATATTATCTCATTCGAGATAAACTATTACTATTATTAGGAGCGATTATTTTACTAGGATTATTTTATACTCCTTTTCTTTTTTTAATAATAGGATTATTAATCGTTCGATTGTTTCAATGGAAAAGAGGAAGGTTTGTATTTGCAGATAATCGTCGCGACTATACCATTAGCATAATTGGTATCTTAATCGCTGCTATTCCCATTCTATGTTACGTCATATCATCTCAACAATTTCTTCCTAGCACTCCAGGGTCAGAAGCAATAAAAATGCCCGAATTTTGGTATCCTAATGGCAGAACACCTTATTATTCTGATAATATTCTAGATACATATATTTTTGGGTGGCAGAGTGGATTAAAACCAGGAAAATTACTAAAGTCTTCAACTCGAATTAGCTTATTAAGTTTTGGGTTGCCCTTTATTCTCTGCTTTTCATCCATGTTTCCCTTAGTAAGTAAAGTCAGAAAGGATGTATTAGTATTATTTCAAATTGTCGGTGTTTCATTGACTCTAAATCTGTTGGCTCATCTTGTTTTTTTTAAGCTTTACTTTCCAAATAGATACACAAGATTTCCCCTTAGTTTTGTCATTGTTTTTGCCTCTAGTTTATCTCTATTTATACTTTTTCAATCAATTTGGTGTTGGTTAAGTTTTAATATACACCTTCCGGTAATTACTAGAAAGATAGCAGTTATAGCAATAACTACTCTATTAGGAGGATACTGTTTATTATATCCTTTTTATTTATCATTTCAAAAATCACCCAGAGCTTTTTATCATAATCCCAGTCTTGAAAGCTTTTTTACTAAGCAACCTAAAGATATTATGATTGCCTCTTTAGAGGAACTTCCCAGCAACAATATTCCTACCTTTTCTCGACGTTCTGTCCTAACTGGAGGAGAGTTTACAGTGCCTTATCATCTCAAATATTATATCCCTATTAAACAAAAAACCACTGACTTAATTAACGCTCACTATACCGATGACCTTTCACATCTTAAAAAATTTATCGAGCAATATAGCATCGATTTTTTTGTGATGAGAGAATCAACGTTTTCCCCAGAGTTTATAAAAAGTAATGTGTGGCTTAAGCAGTGGAAAGATATCGCTCAAGAAATAGAAAAACAACGAAAAGCGGGCAAAGTTTCTATACTCTGGCAGATAGGGCAAAACTGCACAGATTTTAAATCGAATGATTGGTTAGTTGTTTCCAGTCAGTGCATTTTAGATCAACCTTAAATGAAGTGGGGTGGGTAATCAATCCTCTCGTTTCAGTTCAACATAGATAAACCCACCCAGATAATTATTATCGATCAACTGATCCCATAATTACGTCAATACTGCCTAAGATTGCCATAATATCAGCAACTTTAACCCCTTTCAAGAGATAAGGCAGAATTTGTAAATTATTAAAATCCGGAGCGCGAATTTTCCATCGCCACGGGAAAACATCATCATTTCCCACGATAAAAATGCCCAATTCTCCCTTTCCACTCTCTAAACGAACATAGTGTTCGCCGGCAGGAATTTTGAAGGTAGGGGCGACTTTCTTAGCGATATACTGATAATCAAAGCCATTCCATTCCGACTTCTTGCCCTCAGCGATACGTTTAGCTTCGAGATTTTCGTAAGGTCCACCGGGTAATCTTGGCAATGCCTGACGTAAAATCTTGATAGATTCTCGCATTTCGCGAATACGGACTAAATAACGAGCATAACAATCGCCCGCGGTTTCCCACTGCACATCCCAATCAAAATCATCGTAGCACTCGTAGCGATCCACCTTACGTAGATCCCATTTTACCCCAGACCCTCTTAACATAGGACCCGATAATCCCCAATTAATCGCTTCATCATGGGTAATCGTGCCGACTCCTTCGACTCGACGGCGAAATATGGGGTTCTTTGTGATTAATTTTTCATATTCGTCAACTTTGGGCGTAAAATAATCACAAAAATCTTCACATTTATCCACCCAACCGTAGGGCAAATCAACTGCCACCCCACCGATACGGAAATAATTATTATTGATTAACCGCATCCCTGAAGCCGCTTCCCAGAGGTCGTAAATCATCTCGCGCTCCCGAAAGATGTAGAAAAAAGGCGTTTGTGCGCCAACATCCGCTAAGAAAGGGCCTAACCACAATAAATGATTTGCAATGCGGTTTAATTCTAACATAATCACCCGTATATATTGGGCGCGTTTAGGAACGTCAATATCCGCTAACTTTTCCGGTGCGTTAACAGTAATTGCTTCATTAAACATCCCTGCAGCATAGTCCCAACGACTTACATAGGGAATATACATGATATTTGTCCGATTTTCCGCAATTTTCTCCATTCCTCGATGAAGATAACCAATTACAGGCTCGCAGTCAACGACATCCTCACCATCAAGGGTAACAATTAACCGTAAAACCCCGTGCATGGAGGGGTGATGCGGTCCCATGTTCAGTACCATGGGTTCAGTGCGCGTTTCAATCTTAGACATAGTTTCGCCCGTTCTTTTTTTAAGCGAGATTAAGCGTTTTCACTCATTATAGAATGAGAAGCCAGTAAGGGGAACTCAACCATAAAATTAATGAGACATACATTCCCCAAGCAAGAATCGTAATAAATTGCGGATTTCCTCGCCAAATCAGCACGCTAGACGTCGTCAAAGTGATCATCATCGCACCAACTAGCAGGATAAATTGATTGTTTGCCGCTAATACCGCCAGAGAGGGGAATAAAGGAAAAAGATTAAAATATAAAGATAAACCCCCAATAAACCAGAGAAACATCAAACTCAGAAGGGCAACCCCCCAAACTTTCGGATAGGAAGAGTTAAGGGTGGGATAATGGGTTTTGGCAAGGGCAATTCCGCCCGCTAAAGAGAAAATAGGGTAAATTAACAGTAATTCTTTAAAATCGTTAAAATTCAAGACAAAGGCTAAAGGAATAAAAATAATCGTCCCGACTAGCAAAAATTTCGCCCAACTCCATAACCGCTCCCGCCAAGCAAGATTAAAGCCATCTACAGCAAATATTAACCAAGGTAAAGCGAGAAAAATGAATTTTAGAGGATTTGTAACCGAAAAATTTATTAATATCAGTTGATGGTTTTCCCATAAACCGATTAAATGCGTTAAATTCACCCATTCTCCTGTGGCTAGTCCTCCCATACCGTAGCGCATAAAAGCAGGAAAACAGCCCAAAAATGCCCCCAGCCATAGATAAGGAGAAGTAATGAGTCTAGGAGTATCCCAAAGCCAAAACCCCGTTAAAACCAAAATAATGGGTAACCACAGCCAAGAATGAATCAGCATCAAGATTCCGACACTCAATCCCAAGACCAACGCCCACCGTAAATCCCGACGCACCCGTAACCCACACCAAAAAATTGCAATTTCCAAAAAAAGAATTAAGCCGTAAGCAGTTCCCAGACGACCATAACTAATGACAGGAAGATAAGTTAGATAAATAATGGCAGAAAATAAAGCCGGAAGATGTAATTTAAAACTTTCTCGACCCAACCGATACAATAGGGGAATGGAAAGAGACGTTAATAAAGCACTGGGAAGACGCAATAACCAAGGATAATTCGTTAAATAAATAAAAAATTGCGATTTTACAGTATTAAAATTGATTTCTTGCCATGAACTTAAGGAATACTGTATTTCAGGTTTAAAATCACCCCCAAAAGATAAAATGCTATCCAAAACTATTTGCTCATCTGGCAAAAGAGGGGTGGTATTGAGATTAACCAAGCAAAGGACTAACGCCGCCAGAAATAACCCGATAATTTGCCCAATTTCTGGCCAGTCCCTTTTTGGGCGTAGCTGATTTCTAGATTGACCCCAAGCGAAAAGCAAACGACTCATTGGCTTTGAATGACGATTAAGAGACTATACTAATAAAGTTTATCGAAATTAATAAATTTTATCGAACGGGCGACCCTTGATCCAAGTGACCCCTCCACGCCTCACCGCTTCATGGCTTTCCTTAAATATGATGTTAAAATAGTCAAGACAAATAGGAATATTTTTCTGATAATTTTTTAATGTTTATCAAAAAAAAACCATTAACGCACTGAACGTCCTCCAATCCTTGCCTTTTATGGGCTTGACTTTTCTGACGTAATGCCAATGAACGGCCAGTCAAGACGAACGTCGCCTCAATGACCTCCTTATTAAAGTAAGTTATGGATAGTGCCTTTGAAATTACGCTTCAAATCGTTGTTGCCGTACTTGCAGGTATTACCGCCCAAGTGATCGCCGAATACTTTAAAATTCCCAGTATTGTCCTACTGCTTCTCTCAGGAATGGCACTGGGTCATGATGGCTTAAATTTACTCCATCCCCATCAATTAGGGGTTGGTTTAGAAGTCTTGGTGGCCTTATCTGTTGCGATCATTTTATTTGAAGGAGGCTTAAATTTAAGCCTAAGAGAGTTAGGTTTAGTCTCTAATAGCCTACGTAATCTTGTCACAATTGGAACGCTGATTACGCTTATTGGTGGCGGATTAGCTGCCCATTGGTTAGCCGAATTTCCTTGGTCTATCGCCTTTCTCTATGCTGCCCTAGTGGTGGTGACCGGACCCACCGTCATTAGTCCTCTGCTGAAGCAAGTTCAAGTAGATAAGCGTATTGCTACTCTTTTAGAAGGAGAAGGGGTTTTAATTGACCCAGTCGGTGCAATTTTAGCTGTTGTTGTTCTCGATACCATCTTAAACAGTAATGCCAGTGTCTTCGAGATTGGCAGTGGTTTATTACTCCGCTTAGGGATTGGTGCCTTAATTGGTGGCTTTTTCGGCTGGTTATTAGGGTTTATCTTGAAACGTTGCCAATTTTTATCGGAAGATCTCAAAGTTTTAGTCGTTTTAGCGGGCGTTTGGGGGTTATTTGGGCTAGGGCAAATTAGTCGCAGTGAATCAGGATTAATGGCTACGGTCGTCGCCGGTTTGGTTCTCAGAGCCTCTTCCTTGCCCGAAGAACGATTATTAAGGCGATTTAAGGGACAATTGACTATTCTCTGCGTCTCAGTGTTATTTGTTCTTTTAGCCGCCGATTTATCTATTGCCAGCGTTTTTGTCTTGGGCTGGGGCAGTGTGTTCACGGTTTTAACCTTAATGTTGCTGGTGCGTCCCCTTAGTGTTGCTCTTTGTACTTTTAATAGTAATCTAACTTGGCGACATAAGCTCTTTATCGCATGGATTGCCCCAAGAGGAATTGTTTCTGCTTCTGTTGCTTCTTTATTCGCAATCTTACTGACTCAAAAAGGGATTAATGGGGGAGATTCTATCAAAGCCCTTGTCTTTCTCACCATTCTGATGACTGTCTTCGTGCAAGGGTTAACGGCGCGGTGGGTAGCAAAATGGCTGAAAGTTACTTCCTCTGAGGCAACAGGGGCAGTCATTGTTGGTTGTAATCCCCTTGGACGTTTAATCGGTCGTTTATTCCAAGAACAAGGAGAATCCGTGGTGATGATGGATACGGATGCCGAAGCTTGTCAGTTAGCTGAAGCGGATAATTTAACGGTGTTTCAAAGTAGCGCGCTAGATTATGAGGTGTTAGAGAAGGCTGGGCTAGAATCAATGGGAACATTTATGGCCTTGACGAGTAACGGCGAGGTTAATCTCGTTTTAGCGCAAAGAGTCTTAGAAGAATTCCAGCCACCTCGAGTTTATGCTATTTTCCCGCAAAATAGTCAGAAAAATGCGCAAAATAACACCAATACTAATAAGGTCAATGCCGCTTTTATGGCTTCTTTGTCGATTAAGGATTGGAATCAATATATTCATGATAATCAAGTCAAATTAGGGCGGACTCTGTTTAAAGAACCCAGTTTTTCCTTACAACAGGTGCATTTTCAGGCGTTAATCCGAGCAGGAGAGCTTATTCCGTTACTGGTAAAACGCAATAGTAGTTTACAGGCGGTTAAAGCCTCGGAAGATTGGAAAGTTGGCGATGAAATTATCTATTTACTCCATGATCCGCGACCGCAGTTACTAAAACGACTCTCCGGTGGAACGCAATCTTCCCGCTTAATCCTTGAATCTTTGCCAGAAGTGGAAGAAATTCCCCTTGCCAGCCCCCTTCCTGATACCCCATTACCCTTGCCTAATCAAGCAGAAGCCTCGTTATAAACAAGGATTAATGATCCTTAAAACCCTATATTTCAACTCTTTGACACCTATCGACTGAATTATGCTTGATTTAGCGAAATTAGCGGGACAACTACCGGGGATTAGTCAGCATTTCCAAAAAGAGGCAACGGCTAGTTATCAGCGACTGGAAAAAGCCCAAACTCTGTTAGCAAAAGTCCAGAACAATCTGGAAAAATGGTTAGATATCCAAGAGAAATGGCGCGATCACTCCCTCTTTACCGCCGCCACTCCCCTTGAACCCCTTGATACTTGTATTCCCATTGAAACCTCAGCTGAACGCCATAGCGTATTTGCCACTGATGGATCGCAATTAGCCCCCTCTCATCACGAAATTGCCTATTGTTACCTCATTAACGTCGGTAGGGTTATGCTACATTACGGACAGAACCTCCACCCTTTGCTTGATAGCTTACCCTCTGTTTATTATCGCACTGAAGACCTTTATGAATCGCGACAATGGGGCATTCGGACGGAAGAGTGGATGGGATATCGTCGGACCGTGTTAGAAGCGCAAATTCTTGGGGAAATCGCCTGTAATTGGGTCAAACCACCGGGGGCGCACTTTGAACCCAACTTAGCAATGGTGGATGGCTCATTAATTTATTGGTTTTTAGAAAATTTGCCCACAGAAGCCCGTGATCTCATTTTATTGCCCATTTTAGAGGCATGGGAACAGTTAAGAGAAGCAAAAATTCCGCTCATGGGGTATATTAGTGCATCCCGTAGTATTGAGGCAGTGAACTTTTTGCGCTTGCCTGCCTGTCCTTATGATCATCCTAACTGTTACGAACACTGCGGTGATCAAGAATTAGATCACACCCCTTGTCAAGTATTTGCTCCCCTCAGAGATAGCACTTTATGGGCAGAATTACTCGAACCTGGTCAAAGAAGTGCTTTATTCCGAAGTTCTTTACGGGTTTTACATCTTTATCCCGAACAGCAATGGATTTACTTTTGTTATGTCCACGTGGGAACAGAAATTGCAAGGGTAGAACTCCCTGCTTGGGTAGCGGAGGATGAAGCCTTATTAAATCAAGCGTTAGGGATCATGTTAGCGCAAGTGAGTAAAGGATATGGATATCCCGTTGCTTTGGCAGAATCTCACAATTTAGCGGTAATTAGAGGGGGCGATCGCGCTCGCTTTTTTGCCTTATTGGAACAACAAATGATCCGCGCAGGTTTAAGAAATGTGGGAGTTTCCTATAAAGAGGCCAGAAAACGCGGCAGTATTGCTTGAATTTTAATTTTTTTACAGTTCACCAAATTATTCTTGATACTTTTGTAACAACAGTTCCATTTCAATATTTTTTTGCTTTTCTTGTTCTAACTCTACTTTCTTTTGTTCTAACTCTACTTTCTTTTGTTCCAATTCAATTCCCTTTTGTTCTAACTCTACTTTCTTTTGTTGTAATACTTGCGCTAATTCTTCAGGAATCAAGAGCTTTTCTCCTGTATCTTCTCGATAAAATCCGATTAAATTCTCCTCAATCTGCAGCCTTAACTGTAACGGTTCACTATAATTATTGTTAATTAATTCGTATTCTCCTTTTCTGAGACGATAACCTCTTAATTTTTCGGTAATCCATTCTCCTTTAGGATCAAATAACCAATATTCTGCTACGCCCAATTGTTCATACAACACCTTTTTAAATTCTTGATCTTGATTTTTTGTTCCTTGGGAAGTCATTTCAAAAATTACTTGAGGAACTTGTCCTTCTTCCCATATTTTATAGTTATCTCTTCCGCCTAATGCTACGTCAAAGATGACCATGACATCAGGGGCAACTCTCATCTTGGGAAATCCCTGGCTATAATATAAAAACTGATTTGCCAGTACCGTTGCTTGATGATTCGCTAAATATTGTTTTAAAACTTCTAAAGTGGTTAAAATTGCGTATAAATGAGCGTAACTTTCAGCCAAGGGTTCACCATCAGAACTGGGATAAATAATCTCTTGTTTAAGATTAACGGCTACCATTGTTTTTAGGGTTTTTAAGGAGTTTCATGATTAATTCTAGCATAACCAAGCCAGACAACAACAGGAAACCGCTCTTTTAAATCATTTAATCTCATTTATTCCTGTTGTCGCTGCTAGCCTTCTCAAAGCGGGACAACTTCCCTACACAGCTTCCCGTCAATCACAACCCGTACATAAACCGATTCAAGAGAGACATTCCAAGCGTGGAGAGGGTTAATTCGTCCAGCAACTGACAACTTACCGTTATGATAGAAATAGCAATTTGTTAGCTTGGAAAGTGACGACGGTCAAAGGTGTCTAACGCATTACAGCGATTTCATATTAAGTTTTGGGGAGTAAGAGGCAGTATTCCTTGTCCCGGTAGCGAAACCGTGCGATATGGCGGCAATACTTCTTGTATTGAGATGCAAGTTTCTAAAGAACGCTTAATCTTTGACGGAGGAACAGGATTACGGATTCTGGGCGAAACCCTGCTGCCCCAGTCGCCTCTCACGGCTCATCTCTTCTTTACCCACTCTCATTGGGATCATATTCAAGGATTTCCTTTTTTTGTGCCGGCTTTCGTTAAAGGCAATCACTTTCATATCTATGGCGCACCCTCCCCCAATGGCTTAACCATTAAGCAACGTTTACACGACCAGATGCTCCATCCTAATTTTCCCGTTCCTCTACAAATTATGCAAGGGAATCTGACATTTTATGATATTGAAGCAAATGAAAAGATAAACATCGGAGAAGTAACTGTTACAACGGGAAAGCTTAACCATCCGGGGGAAGCCTTGGGTTACCGAGTTAGTTGGCGAGGTCGTCATGCTGTCTATATTACGGATACCGAACATTTTCCCGAACATTTAGATGAAAATGTCTTAGCTTTGGCAGATCGTGCTGATGTTTTAATTATAGACGCAACTTATACCAATGAAGAATATCATGATCCCCGTTGTAGTAAGGTAGGATGGGGTCATTCTACTTGGCAAGAAGCAGTGAAAATTGCTAAAGCGGCAAAGGTTAAGCAATTAGTCTTATTTCACCATGATCCAGCCCATAATGATAGTTTTCTCGATCAAATTGGCGAAGAAGTTGCACGGGTTTTTCCCCATACTTTAATGGCGAGAGAGGGATTGTCTCTAGAATTAGCGATCAACTAGGGTTGCAGTTGAATGATGAGTTGGCTGACTTTCTTTTTGATTTCATCTCGAACTTTTCTAAAGGTTTCTAATGGCTTGCCATCGGGATCTTCTAATTGCCAATCTTCAAAGATTTCTCTTAGTACCCAATCTTGAGGTAAATTCACACCACAGCCACATAAAGAGATAACAGCATCATAATCTTCAGGTTTAAATTCAGTAATTGAATTAGAAGTTTGTGCCGTAATATCAATACCAATCTCTTCCATCACTTTAATGGCGGTAGGGTGAACCCGTGAGGCTTCTAGACCACAACTGGTTACGCCCATTTGACCTTTTCCTAATATTTTCGCCCATCCTTCTGCCATTTGGGAGCGGCAGGAATTTCTTTTACACACAAACATAACTTGTTTCATGGCTAATTTCAGGTAATTGGGTTTAGGCTTTTATTAAGATTAAGTTCATTCAGCAATTTTAATGAATTAAATATACATCAATTAAATTTGATATGTCAAGCAATATGCACCTATCAACGATTATTTAAGTGGCTAGACGTAGAGATTAGAATCCTATAGACAGATGCACCCATCTTTGAGATCGTGATTAACTAGGCGATAACCATAGCAGTTTTAAGAGGCACATTAAGAAAATGGCAAAAAACAACATAGGGTTTTGGTCAGTGGTTTCTGTGGGTGTTGGTGGGATGGTTGGTGGTGGAATCTTCGCTGTTTTGGGGTTATCAGTACAATTAGCTCAAGGAGGTGCGCCTTTAGCGTTTGCGATCGCAGGTATTGTGGCGTTACTCACCACCTATGCCTACGTAAAACTCTCAATTGCCTTTCCGAGTCGAGGGGGAACTGTCACTTTCTTAAACAAAGCGTTTGGTACAGGGATTTTCACGGGGGGAATGAATCTGTTGCTGTGGATTAGCTACATCGTGATGCTTTCTCTGTATGCTTCTGCTTTTGGCAGCTATGGTGCTGTTTTTGTGCCAGAATCTGCCCACTTTTGGGTCAGGCATCTGCTGATCAGTGGGATCATTATCAGCATCACTGGGCTTAACTTTCTCAGTGCAGATTTGATTGGTCAGGCTGAAAAGGGGATTGTTGTCTTTAAACTCATCATTTTAGGCGTATTTATTGGCTTTGGTATTCAAGGTGTTGATTTTTCACGGCTACAACCCTCCACTTGGTCTTCTCCTCTTTCTGTCATTTCAGGCGGCATGATCATTTTTTTAGCCTTTGAAGGGTTTGAATTAATGGCAAATACCGCCGAAGATGTAAAGCATCCTGAGCGGACATTGTCTCGTGCTTATTATTCAGCAGTGATATTTGTCCTGTTACTGTACGTTCTGATTGCTGGAATCACCGTTGGCTCTTTACCAACGGAACAAATCGTTGATTCTAAAGAATATGCCCTAGCGGCGGCGGCGAAACCGTTCATGGGACAGGCTGGTTTTAGTTTAATTGCGATCGCGGCTTTACTTTCAACGGCTTCGGCGATCAATGCCACACTTTACGGCACATCACGTCTGAGTTACATCATTGCTAAATCGGGAGAGTTACCCGATGCCTTAGAAAAAAAGATCTGGAATCGGCCGATTGAAGGACTCCTTATTACCAGTGGTTTAACCCTAATTGTTGCCAATTTATTTGACATTTCTGGAATATCTACCATGGGTAGTTCAGGCTTTTTACTCATTTTTGCTGCTGTCAACTTTGCTAATGTCCGACTTCATCAAAGAACCAATAGCCATCAATTCATTTCATTGTTGGGTACTGTCGCTTGTCTCGCTGCGGTCATTGTACTTTTAAATCAAACCGCACAAACCCATCCCCAAAATCTCTGGGTCGTGGTTTTAATGGTAGGTCTAGCATTTGGGATCGAAGGCATTTATCGACAACTCACTCATCGTGAAATTGCTCTTAACCATTCGAGTGAATCAACTCATTGACAACAGCGGGGGTCAAGTAAGGTGGCTTTCTCCGGTTCGCGGGGAAACCAAAAAGCGGTTCTTTTACACACTTCAACTAGCATTAACATGACAGGAACTTCGATTAATACCCCCACCACAGTTGCTAAGGCGGCACCAGAGTTTAAACCAAATAAAATGATGGCTGTGGCAATGGCAACCTCAAAGTGATTACTTGCCCCAATTAAAGCCGCTGGAGCCGCATCTTCGTAGGTTAAATTCAGTTTTAAACCTGCCACATAGGTTATAAAAAAGATGAAATTGGTTTGAAGAAATAAAGGAATCGCAATCAGAAAAATATGCAGAGGATTGTCAACAATTAATTCCCCTTTGAAGGCAAACAGTAATACTAAGGTTAACAGTAACGCCGTAATAGCAATGGGACTGAGACAATGCAAAAATTGTTGTTCAAACCAGTCTTTTCCTTTATGCTTCAATATCCAATATCGGCTATAGATTCCCGCAACTAAAGGAAGACCAACATAGATTAAGACAGATAAAACCATCGTTTGCCAAGGAACGGTTAAATTATTTGCCGATAATAGCCATTTGCCTAGAGGTGCATAGAGAAATAACATCGCTAGGGAGTTAACCGCCACCATCACAAGCGTATGACCTTGATTACTATAGGATAAATAACCCCACATCAAGACCATGGCTGTACAGGGGGCAATTCCCAATAAAATACAACCTGCAATGTAGGAATTCGCTAAAGTAACTTCTGTTCCTCGAATAACTTCTGTCGCACTGAGTAAATCCCGGAATAACCAACCTAAGAAAAACTGAGCAAATGCCACCATCGTAAAGGGTTTAATTAACCAGTTAACTACTAGGGTTAAAATTACGGGTTTTGGAGCTTTAGCCGCTTGAACGGCTTGAGAAAAATCAATTTTTACCATGATGGGATACATCATGAAGAACAAGCAGATTGCAATAGGAATGGAGACGTTATAAATACTCATTCCATCTAAGGTTTGGGCAATACTAGGAAACAAGCGACCTGAAGCAATTCCTGCTAAAATACAAAGAATTACCCAAATTGTTAGGTATTTTTCAAAAAAACTGAGGCTTCCCCCTGCTTTCACGGCTTTGGGATTGAGGCGATTGGTCATGGCTATCTATCAAAAGAACTTGATAAGTTTAGGATATATCAAATTAATTTGATGTGTCAAGCGGAAAAATCTCTCAATATGCGCGATTGAGCTGACTAAAATTGAGCTTGCTTACGCAATAAGTCGGGAATTGTTAAATCAAAGACACTTTCTCCACCGAAAACGGTTCCGACCTCACCTTTATGAAAAGTTACCCTAGCTAAATCATATCCTTCTCTCGGAAGGGGGATATATCCGACTTCTGCCACTATAATTGGAGCTTTTTCGAGATAAAAGTCAATGAAGTCCCTTAAAGCTGGATTATTCTGCGCTGAAGCCAAATTAACGTAAATAAATAAGGGACGGGATAAAGGTTGATATTGGGTATTTTCCACGGTTTCACGAGAAGGCAAGATAGCCCCTCTGCCACTATCAATGGCGATCGCTTTTAAATCCTTCGCGTTAGCCTCATAGTAGGCGAAACCAAAGTAGCCTAACCCATTGGGATCTTGACGCACCCCTTGCACTAAAATATCGTCATTTTCGCTAAAAAGGACATCTGAGCGACTTGAACCTACTTTTCCGACAATGGCTTCAGTAAAGTAATCATAAGTCCCTGAATCTCTCCCCGGTGAATAAAGATTAAGGGGTTTATTAGGAAAGTTAGACTTCACCTGATTCCAGCGATTGAGGGTCTTTTCAGATTCAGGTTGCCAGATTTTCTTTAACTCTTGAGTCGTGATTTTGTCTAGCCAGTTATTTTGCGGATTGACAACTACTGTTAAGGCATCAAAAGCAATAGGAAGCTCGATATAACGTACATTGTAACGGTTGCACAAGCTCATTTCATCTTTTTGAATGGGACGAGACGCATTGCTAATATCGGTTTTTCCTAGACAAAATTGGCGAAATCCACCCCCTGTTCCCGAAAATTCGATGCTTATTTCCACGGGACTTTTAGATTCCTTTCGGTAAGATTCAGCCACTGCCTGAGTAATGGGATAGACGGTACTTGACCCATCAATAAAAATTGATTTAGACAGGTTAGGAGAGGCGCAAGAAACCAGTCCAAAAACGAAAAATACGGCTTGAAAAATTCTTTTAACGGCTAATTGACCACTATTCATCTTTTTCCCTTCGATTGGATCTGTTACTCCAATATAGTTAATATATCAATTTTTTTTGATATATTAACTATATTGCAACTCTTCTTGATGCGTCAAGACTAAATCGTTTTAATTTTTATTAAGATTTATAGATAATTCTGATAAAAAATTAATTTGAAATTCCCTTAATTCAGCCGATGAGCGAACTTTTTGAATCAATTCAATCGCTATTTTAGGAGAATTTCCCTTAACAATTAGATAGGCTGCTAATAAGGTCCCTGTTCTCCGATTACAACTGGTGCAATGTACTGCAACTGATTGATTTTTTTCCAAGAAAGAATCAGCAAATTCGACAAATTCTTGAACTTGTTTAACGGTTGGTGCTTTTCCTCCCGTAACGGGCAACCATAAGGCGAAAAATCCGGCTTCTTGATATTCTTTAATACCAGAAGGTTCATCCATAACCGAGACAATTCCCCGTAATCCTGCTTGATAAAGTTGAGGTAAATCGTCAAGGGGAGGACGAGGCATTCCTGCTAATTTTTCGGGAATAACCCACCAAAGATAATCAGGATAAGACATTAATTCTGACATCAGTAAACCTTAAGTTGTTAATGATGAGGGGGTTGATATGATTTTCTAAAGTTAAAATTGGTTTTCTGCATAAAATGTTAGAATTGCAGGAAGTTGATATAACCATCGAGTTTGAGGTTTAGCAGGGCTATTTCATTCTACTCTGTAGAATGGATGTGGTAACATAGAATCAAACTAAATAAATGTCTGACATAGCAATTGTTCAAGCCTTTGAGGGAATGCCCGATTATCGTCGCAGGCAAGGCAGAAGACACTCATT
>JBGTGT010000109.1:0-3774 GCA_041746575.1 Microcystaceae cyanobacterium | reverse complement strand
CTTTCAACCGCGCATTTACCAATATATCTAAACCGACTTGACTTGTCAATACTTTTCTTCAATCTTTTTTTCGCCCCTCTACATTCCCCTCTCCATAACCCTTTGACTTTCTCCTCCCTTTTCGCTCTTCTCAAAAATTTTGGGTGCTTTTTCTCTTTTTGTTTTTATTGGCGATCGCATAAGATGAGAATGACGGGGATTTTGGGTGGTTATTAATACTTAGAGCGTCAAATGGCCAACGGTGGGTTTACCAGTGAACTATTTAGCTGGTTAGAATTTGAGGGGTAATCTATCAATACAGAGCAAAGGAGAGAATGATCTTAAATCACTATCGTTGAACAAATGTAACAAAAAAAAATCCCTCTCTTCATAAATTTGCTAAGTTATAGGGTGAACAAATTTGCGATACCCTGACAAGAGCGATTATGTCCCTTATTGTGCAAAAGTACGGTGGTACATCCGTTGGTTCAGTTGAACGGATTCGGTCAGTTGCTCAACGCATTCAGCAGACGGTTAAAGACGGTAATCAAGTTGTAGTCGTGGTTTCAGCGATGGGAAAAACGACGGATGCTTTGGTTAAGCTTGCTCATGATTTGAGTTCTGATCCCAGTCGCCGCGAAATGGATATGCTGTTATCCACTGGGGAACAAGTTTCGATCGCTTTGATGAGTATTGCCTTGCAAACGTTAGGGCAGACGGCGATATCTTTAACAGGAGCGCAAGTAGGTATTGTCACGGAAGCCGAACACAGTCGGGCGCGTATTTTAGAAATCAACCCTGATCGCTTACAAAAACACCTCAAAGAAGGAAAAGTGATCGTCGTAGCAGGTTTTCAGGGGATTAGCAGTCGGGATAATCTGGAAATTACGACATTGGGCAGAGGAGGCTCAGATACTTCTGCTGTTGCCCTTGCCGCCGCCTTAAAAGCGGATTTTTGCGAAATTTACACGGATGTGCCGGGTATTCTCACCACTGATCCCCGTATTGTACCGGAAGCTCAATTAATGACTGAAATTACCGCCGATGAAATGCTCGAACTTGCCAGCTTAGGAGCAAAAGTGTTACATCCGCGGGCGGTGGAAATTGCCCGTAATTATGGTATTTCTTTGGTGGTGCGTTCAAGTTGGACAAGTGATGCGGGAACAACAGTGATTTCGCCGATGCCCAAACCTCGTCCTTTAGAAGGTTTAGAACTGACAAAAGCAGTGGATGCAGTGGAATTTGACCCTGATCAAGCGAAAATTGCCTTATTGCGCGTTCCTGATAAACCGGGGGTAGCGGCGCGGTTGTTTGGGGAAATTGCTCGTCAGAAGGTGGATGTTGATTTGATTATTCAGTCTATTCATGAGGGAAATAGCAACGATATCGCCTTTAGTGTGGTGAAAGGGGTTCTTAGTAAAGCGGAATCAGTAGCCGAAGCGATCGCCCCTTCTCTACGCAGTCACCCTGCGAACAATACAGAAGCAGAGGTAATGGTAGAAAAACGGGTGGCGAAAATTGCCATTGCAGGAGCAGGGATGATTGGACGGCCGGGAATTGCGGCGCAAATGTTTAAAACCCTTGCTGAGGCGGGAGTCAATATTGAAATGATTTCGACTTCAGAGGTGAAGGTTAGCTGTGTCATTGAGGAGACAGACGGGGACAAAGCAATTACTGCTCTTTGTAAAGCCTTTGGTGTGGATCATTCCCCAGTTAATGAACGATTACGGGTGAAAAATGCGCCCCCTGTGCGGGGGGTTGCCTTGGATCTCAATCAAGCTCAAGTGGCGATTCGTCATGTACCCGATCGTCCGGGGATGGCGGCACGGATTTTTGAAGCGATGGCGGATCTTAATGTTAGCGTCGATATGATTATTCAATCCCAACGTTGTCGGATTATTGAGGGGATACCTAAGCGGGATATTGCCTTTACGGTTGCCCAAGGGGATGCTCAAACGGCAGAAGAAACCTTAAAACAATTGGCGCAAGAATATGGTTTCGCAGAAATTATCATCAATACCGATATTGCCAAAGTGAGTATTGTCGGCTCAGGAATGGTAGATCAACCGGGGGTAGCTGCGACCTTTTTTGAGGCGTTAGCCAAAGAGAATATTAATATTCAAATGATTGCTACTTCTGAGATTAAAATTAGCTGTGTGGTGCCACAAAATGAAGGCCAAAAAGCCTTAAAGGCGGTGCATGATGCCTTTGCTTTAGCGGGTAAGGAAACGGTAACTATTCCTGCTTAAATCGAGGTTGACATAAAATATGAGATAATAGGATAAAATTTAAGCTTTAATGATAAGGTGTGAGATTTATAAGTTTTTAACGATTCGTTTTCGACATTATTTTTAAAAGAGTGATTTTACATGACTTGGTGGCAAAATCTCGGTAACAGCCAACAATGGCAACGATTGAAAAAAAACAATCTTGCTCGTTTTGGAGCAATTATTCTAATTTTTTTCTATACTTTAGTGATTGCGGCCGATTTTATCGCGCCCTATGGGGCTTATACTTCTCAGAGCGATGGATCTTTATTACCTCCCACTCCTATTTATTGGCAATCTCAATCGCCCGAAAATAAAGGAAAATGGATTGGTCCTCATGTTTATCCCATTCGACAAACGCCGACGCACTTAGATACGGGAAAACGGGATTTAATCGTGAATTATCATCAACCTTCCCCTCTTCGTCTTTTTGTTAAAGGTACGCCTTATCGATTCTTTCAGCTTAAGTTGCCTTTACCCCCTCGCTTTGAGGAAGTCGTCATTTTCCCCGGTATTCTCTTTGATCGTCATTTATTGGGTGCAATAGGGGAAGGGACAATTAATTTATTAGGTACGGACGAACAAGGAAGAGATCAATTTAGCCGTCTGTTATTTGGCGGTAGAGTAAGTCTTTTTATTGGCGTAATTGGTATTTTAATTTCCTTTCCCTTGGGCATGATTATTGGCGGGATTTCGGGTTATTTCGGAGGCTGGATTGATGGGGTTTTAATGCGTTTTGTGGAAGTATTAATGACGATTCCGGGCATTTATTTATTGGTGGCGTTATCAGGATTTTTATTGGCGTTTAGTGGCTTAACCAATACCCAACGCTTCTTATTAATTGTGATGATTACGTCTTTAATTAGTTGGACAGGATTAGCAAGGGTTATTCGAGGTCAAGTTTTGGCAATTAAGGAGCAGGAATTTGTGCAAGCGGCAAAAGCAATGGGAGCGAGTCCTTGGCGTATTATTATTCGTCATATTTTACCACAGACGGCAACTTATATCATCATTTCAGCAACTCTTGCAATTCCGGGATTTATTGTCGCTGAATCGGTTTTGAGTCTTATTGGATTAGGGATTCAACAACCTGATCCCAGTTGGGGAAATTTACTTTCTCTCGCCACCAATGCTTCTATTTTAGTATTACAACCTTGGTTAGTTTGGTCACCAACCCTTGTAATTGTTTTCACGGTTTTAGCATTTAATTTATTAGGAGACGGTTTAAGAGATGCTTTTGATCCTAAAAGTTTAGAACGGAAAAGTTGAGCTTCAATCTTTTTAGCTGACTGTTCATAAAAGTCTATTTAACCTCTCTACTTATCTCTTTTAACGTGAGTTCGACGAGGGCAATTATCTTAATTCTTTTGTCTATTCTAATTGGGATTAGGAAAGAAAAACAAATTCTTGATTGGGGGACTAGCCCCCCAAACCCCCCAACGGGGGACGGAGTGCCTCCCCCGTACCCCCTGCACAAAAAAATCAAATAAAGAAGGCTTGTGGATTTTTTGAGGGTCGAACTCACGTT
>JBGTGT010000108.1:0-32279 GCA_041746575.1 Microcystaceae cyanobacterium | reverse complement strand
CATTAATTGGGCAAAACTATACCCTTGAAAACTTAAAAGAATACAATGCGCTCTTTGTCTGACTTTATGATGTTTACTTTGTTTGTAGATCCTCTTTAATATATTTATCGTTTCTGGGCTTAGATCTGAAATAAATTTCATGGCTGCTTTAGCTCTTGGGTTAGCTTTTAGCTTAACTCTTTTCTGAGTTTAAGTATGTAACTTATTTTGCATTACTACTTACAATATCAAGACAGCTTGGGGTACCGACACGCTTTTCGATGCCACCTTGGCGGTGAAGCAAGGAAAGCAACTGGCCAAACTGGAGCGGTGGTTTACGTCGGCTGAGGTGCTGCGGATGACAAGCTCAAACAATGCCGAGCTGCTGGCACTTTCCGGATTGCGCAACCCATCCATATACGGCCGGGTAAGCTTGGCGTCGTGCAGGAGGGTGCGTTGGCCGATTTGATTTTGGTAGATGGGCTGATTGAGAATCCGGAGAAGAACTTTTTAGTTAGTGAGTGTAAGCGGTTAAACCCCCCAAAAGATTAACCAGAAAATTCCAGATACTCCGATGTCGAGTGTGCTGGATTTGGCAGATATTCTTTAATTGGTCATTAACCGACTCGATAATAGCTCTTTTTCGCCATAGAATTTTATCAATTAGAGGAATCAACTTATTTTTCATGTTTTTACGAGAACCAGTAATCAATTGTAGTCCTCTTTGATAGAGTTCTTCAAACAAAGGGGCGCAAATGTAACCCTGATCGCCCAACCACTTACCTAATAAGCCGTCAGTTAAGTCACCGACAGGTTTTCGGTCATCGGTGTTAGCAGGAGTCAGTTTAAAGGCTAATAATTCGCCTTTATCGTTAATAATCAGAGGTAATTTAAAGACATAATACCACCCCACTGAGTTTTTACCCCATTGAGGTAAATCCCCACAGACTTTATGACTTCTAGCCTGACAGGGATGACAGACTTCTATGGGGGTTGAATCAATAAAAGCAATTCCTGTCATCTCTCCCATACGAGTCGTCAGAAAACAAGACAATAGCATCAACGACCCAGCGTCCACAAAGTGATTATAATTGACCAAATTGGGGAATTCTCCCCGCCAGTCAGGAAACACTTTCTTGAGGTAAAATTCTTGGAAGGTTTTGTATCCTGAACCCTGAAAGGCTATCACAATCTTCATCACTTCACTCAGCCAGAGACGAGATGAACAAGGTTTTTGTCGGTCATCTGAGGGCAATTGAAGCTGATTTTCTCTATTTCTTGCGAAAGATTGCTAAAAGTCATCTACATCACAGAAGATTGGCGTTAAGTCGAGGCGAGATATAATACAGGTCATGGCTGAAATGGCCTTCGTTACTAGCATTTTGAAGTTTACCTCTCAGCCTTTCTTTTAGCTACTTCTGCTCCGTCGAACTCACGTTAACTCAATTAAGAAAAACTCCCAGTCAATTCTGAGAGTTTGAAAAAGAGAGGTTGATCGCTATACTCAAACAAGATGGGCTTCTAAGAACCACAAACGCTTATCGACTTCGCGGGAAATTTCGGTATAAAGATCTGCTGTATCGGCATCACCAAGTTCATCGGTTGCATCGATACCTTGGCGTAAATGTGCCGCATACGTTCCATAGCGATCAGCCAAAGCGGTAATATGCTCCACTCCGGTGATGATATCTAAAGGATACTCTTGAAGAACGGACGTTTCTGCTGCAATTCGAGCAGTCCCTAACGCTGTTCCTCCTAGAGCAGTAATTCGCTCTGCCACCATATCCACATATCCTTCTAATTCTCCAGCTAATTCATCAAATAATTCGTGGAGTTGATAAAAATCAAGGCCTTTAACGTTCCAATGTGCCTGTTTTGCTTGGGTTTTTAAGTCTAAGCTGGTGGCAAGAGTTGAGCTAAGAATTGCTACAACCTTTTGACGGGTTTCTAACGGTAAATCAATCCGAGTGGCATAAAAACGGGATTTTGCGGAGGGTTTTGTCGGTGCTGTAGTCATGGCTTTAAACTCCTAGTCCGTATCACTTATATTAAGTGTAGTCATAATGAGTATGAGTTGTCAACTTAATTTGAGGTAACCGTAACAGAGTGCAGAAAAGAAGTGTAACAAGAGGGGCAATGAGCGATAGGATTGAGAGTAGAGTTTGAAACCCATCTTTTCAGATGAGGGCAGTTCGATTCACCTCAAAACCCTTAAGAATAAGGTCAAAGTCATGCACTGGTTATTTCTGATTCCCTTGGCAACCGGTCTGATGTCAGGATATCTTTCTTACTGCTTATTGGATGAAATTGCTTATTTAACCGGAGCGTTAGCAGCAATTTGTTTAATTTTGTGCTTATTGATTGCACCTTGGCAAATCCAACTACTTATTCTAGTTTTTGGGTTTATCGCCGCTCGCACATTATGGCTTAAAATCCAACGACAAGTTATCCCTCAAATGGATAATCTGATTGACAATATTCCTCAACGAACCTATCGCGGGATTCCCTATGCGACAGACATTAAGGAAGAGATTGCCGAACAGGATTACAAAAAAGAAGGAACTTATCGGGGTAAACACTGGGAATCAAATAACACTGTACTTGAAAAAGCTGAAAATACCAAATTCATCCGAAAATATCGAGGAATTCCTCTCGGTAATCCTGATATTAATGAGCAGTAATCAATCAACACTCATCTGACAAAAGTCCATCGTTTGAATTTCTCTTAATTTATCCATTAATTGACCTTTTTCAATCACTAGAGCCGCCTTTTCAAAACCCTGCTCTAAGGTTTCACTTTGACCAAACCGCCATAGATAAAATCCCCCATTAAAAATAGCTGCGTCTTTTAATTCAACCGATTTCCCTTGTAAAACCCCTTTTATTTGTTCTAGGGCTTGCTCAAGAGATGCTAGGGGCGTATCTACCGCAGAAAAACCATAATCACGGGAATTTAGGGTCAATCGTCGAAAATTATCCTCCTGATCCCCATTCCCCAACCCAATAATCGCCGTACGACTACAAGGGAGATCACAACTGCCTTCTAAGCCCTTAATGGTCGTATAATAACGAATATTGAGCAATTTAAAGGCTGTTTGAAAACGATCTTCCGTCGGCGGATGCACAAACCCCGACACAATATGCGCCTCTCCGGCATAGGGAGACCACATTAATTCTAAGGTCGCTATAGGGGGCCGCTTGCCAATTTGATCGCGATAAGGGATAAGATTTTGAGTGAGGGGGAATAATTTCGGTGAATAAACTAACGTCAATCCTGTTTTTGCCAGAATGTCCTCAATTTTAGCTAAAGACAATTCCGAAAAATCGAGACCCAATCCTTGCCAAAGGGCAATTAAGGGAATACCATACTTGGTAGGCATGATATCTCCGCCATGAAGAATGACAGACATCCCACTTGCCGCTAACAGAAGAGCAGTAATGGGGGTAACAGAAACCGTTCTTGAGCGTCCATCGTAAGGATTCCCAAAAACGGCAACTTTCTGCCCTGGTAAAGGGGTTAATTGCGTTCCCAGTTCTCGATAAGCGTCTATCATTCCTGCTAATTCTACTGGGGTTGGCCGTTTGATGCGATGAGCCATCATAAAAGCACCCATTTGAGCGGGTGTTACGGCCTCAGTCAACATTAAAGTTGTTGCTAATTTTGCCTCTTCACGGGTTAAATCTGCCCCCGTGTGGGGACCACTACCAATTTTCTTGAGTAAATCTCGAAAAATATCGCTCATGAGAGGTTTGAAGGGAGAAAAACGGCATGAATAGGATAATCAATAGCTGACTGAACGTTTAACGGCACCCTAAAATTTTGTCAAAAAACTTTTCTATGATATCAGACAAAGGAAAAAGCCGGTCAAGATTCTTGCAGAATGTTATTTTTCGCAATATACTGAGGAAAGCAACGCAAGATCGTATTAAAAAATACAAAAAAGGGGGTGATGTGTATGTTGAAAGCGTTTCACCATCGTAACCCAAGGGTGGTTGATCTTAAAGATAACATTTTGGTCAATACGACGATTCCTCCAGAACAACACGCAGCCTTGCGCTCAGGTTTTATGGGATTACCGTTAAATCCCCGTTGGGACGTCCAAAAGTACCATTCTTGGAAAACAGGTCGTCAATTGCGGGACGATCTCGAAAAAGGTAAATTAATGGTGCGATCTTCTGATTTCTTACTTATGCCCAAGGCAGAAGCTGAAAATCGTCCGATTCCTCAGTCACCAACTGGCGTTAATCACTCAATCCTCACATGGACAAAGAACATTCTGACAGCAATTCCCATTGCTTAGAGCGATCATCCGAACCACCTAGTAAACAGGGACGAGAAATTCAGTTTTTTCGTCCCTTAATTATTGAGAAATAATCGGTTTAAACGCAGAATAAGCGTATTGGAGAATAGCCTTAAGAAAAGATAAATATGAGAAGTAAAATCGCTTATTTAAAGCTATCTTAATCATCCTCTGTGGTATAATCGTCAGAGGTTTCTTGATCCTTCATTTCTTCCTTAAACCCCCGTAAGGTTTTACCTAGAGAACTGCCGATTTCTGGCAATTTTTTGGGTCCGAAGATGAGAACAATAACAAGTAAGATGAGCATCACTTCTGGCCAACCTAATCCAAACATAAAATATTCCTGTTGATTGAATCAAATATATTTTATTAAATCATAGCATTTTATTCTTTCTCAAATGGTTTATCTAGGATGAGTCTACCGGAGTTTTCAAGAGACTGACGGAAGTAAAGGAGCGAGAAAATAGATTAGTTTCATGGTCGTTTAAATGCCCTATCTTCATTAACTTCTTGGCATAAACTTGAAAGTTAGGATATACTGAGTAGCGTTAAATAATTGCACCAATTTACCATGAGTCTCACTTCAGGAAATGCCTTGATCCAAATGCCCATTAATCCTATTTTTAATCCCGATGGAGATGATAGAATCGAAAATCGTTCTATTTGGTTTGGCAATACAACCAACCTAATGCAATTAAATGATGTACGCTATACTTGGGCGATTGGTTTGTATCAACAAATGCGTGAAAATTTTTGGATTCCACAGAAATTAGATATTACACAAGATGTAACCGATTACTGGAATTTGACTGACGATGAACGCTATGCTTTTGATGGTATTTTATCTTATTTAACCTTTTTAGACTCGATTCAAACCTGTAATATTCCTCATCTTAAAAGCTGTGTTACTGCTCCAGAAATTAGCTTGTGTATGGCAGAACAAATTTCTCAAGAGGGAATGCACAATCAGAGTTATCAATACATGATCGAAAGTATTATCCCTGCCGAAAAACGGGATGAGGTTTATGATTTTTGGCGAACTGATCATATTTTAAAAGAACGGTGTAAATTTATTGCTACCCTCTATCAAAAGTATATTGACTATCCGACGTCAGAAAATTATTTTATTTCGTTACTGGCTGATTATTTATTGGAAGGTCTTTATTTTTACAACGGCTTTATCTATTTTTATAACTTAGCCTCTAGAATGTTAATGCCCGGTTCTGCGGACATCTTTAAAATGATTAATCGGGATGAACTCAGTCACGTCCGATTATATCAAAAAATGATTCCTGAAGCGATGGACGTTTTTACCCATTCTGTTGATCAAATTTACGAAATGTTTGATACAGCAGTAAAATACGAATGCCGTTGGACGAATCATATTATTGGTAATAATATCTTGGGGATTACTGAATTTAGTACAGAGCAATACACCAAATATTTAGCCAATATTCGTCTGCGTGCTATCGGATTAGATCCCCTCTATACAGACGAAAAATACAGTAAAAGTCCCTACAACCATCTTGAACGATTTTCGGATACCAAAAAAGAAGGCAATACTAAAGCCAATTTTTTTGAAGCAACCGTTACCAACTATACCATGTCCTCTGGCTTAGCGGGTTGGGATGAAATATAATTGATTACTATAGGTTTCTGGTGAATAGGTCTCAGCCATTGTTGAACAAGCAAAGTCAGTGGGCGAACCCTTTCCACGGCCATTTTAGACTAGCTGTACCGCAATCTATAATAACTAAGTTTAACACGCTTAAATCATTCCATGAATTTATTGATCGGATGAAGAAAAACTCTGGGAAAAAGCAGAACGAGTCTCAATCAAATTTAAGGCCATGCGCGCCGCCTCTTTGGTTGCATCTTGCTTCTTGCGTCCTTTACCTGCCCCAAAGTATTGACCATTAATCCACACTTCAAAAGTAAACTCCTTAGCATGATCTAAGCCACTTTCTTCGACTAAAACGTATTCAGGAATAATATTAAAATGCGCCAAAGACCACTGCTGAAGACGATTTTTTACATCAATAACGCTTGAAGAAACTTGTTGAGATTTTGGCAAAACTAAGATTTCCAAAAAAGGTTGAAACAGCACTTCAACGTAAGCTTGCACCGCTTCAATTCCAGCATCTAAATAATACGCTCCAATGATCGCTTCAAAAGTGTCACATAATAAGGAAGGATTCTCCCTACCCCCATCTTTATCTGCACCTTTTCCTAATTTCATCAATTGACCAATTTTCAACTGTCGTGCAACTTGAGAGAGTTGGGTAACATCGACTAATTTAGATCGTAAACGGGTTAATTCAGCTTCACTCAAATGGGGATAATGCTCATACAATAACCCCGCCATAATAAATCCTAAAATGGCATCCCCCAAAAATTCTAATCGTTCATTGTGTTCTACTTCAGGATGTTCATTAACATAGGAACGATGGGTTAATGCCTGTAATAATAATTCTTGCTTTTGAATCGGGGGGATTTTTTTCATTTAAACTGTATATTTTCCCGTTAGAAAAAAAATGTAAAACCAGAGCCGCTTCCATCACAATCAGTGGTAGCTGACTCGGTCAATTTAAAAAAAAAGGGTCAAATGGTTTCAAGATTGAACAAGAAGTTTCATCACGTCTGACAAGCCGAAAATGGATCGTTTTGAGCAAACATTAAACATCTTCTTCGATATCTTGATTGTTAGAAACACTGGGGGAAGATTCATATAGCTTATCTAATTGCAGGCGAGCGTCTTCCACCGAAACCGAACGAATCACCAAAAGGGGTTCGTTTAGAATTTGACCATCGTCATCCAGTAATTCAGGGTGTATGGGTTTATTTTGCGCTGTGGAGTAAGAAAAACGTCGACTTCTAGGATCATTAGCCGGATAACGCCGTTGAGAGTCCATACTGACTGTAATTAAACTGCGAATTAAGTTACTAACCGCTAAAAAAGCAATAATCGTAAAAGCTAATATGTAAAGTAGGTGTAACATCTTGCTGTATCCTCTAAAAACATAACAGGGGTGGAACTAGGAAGGAAGGAGAGGGATCACGGAAAATACAGATTCTTCCATCAGCTTACCAAGAAGAGGGAAAAGTGAATAGGAGGATTACCTGAGATGAGGGCAATCCTTATCATTTTCTAAGCGTGAATTAGTCATTTTGTTTAAGGGAACGCCAGCGCATCGAAACTTGCCAACATTCAGCCACTAATTTATGCCAAGGGATGATTGCATTCATATCTACGCCGACTTGTCTGTCTGTAGCATGGAATAGCATCTGGGCGGCACTGACTTCTTGGTCAGCTTGATTAACTCTTTTTAATAAACGACTTTGCTCTTCTGGGGATAAAAAGGAGATCGCTTCAGATTCGAGTAGGGTACGAGCGCGGGAAAACCAAAAATGGAAATCTTCCAGCAAGGGTTCTAAAACCGTTTTCAAAATTTCTTGTTCGGTGGGGTTTATATGAGACATTTGTACTATTTTATTTGACTATCTTAACCCTATATTAGCGTCATTTACAATTCTTAACATCATTTCTCAGGTTTTTTTAAGATTAAAATTCTTGTTACACTCGGAGAAAGTGAATTATTTGTTTTGTGATCGTTGTTAAAATGCCTTATCTAAAAATCCAATCTTCCATCAAAAATCCTGATAATCAAGCGGTAAAAGCATTATTAACTATTTTGTCGGCAAAATTAGCCAAACACCTTGGCAAACCAGAGTCTTATATTATGACAGCCTTTGAGGCAGATGTTTCCATGACCTTTGCTGGAACGTTTGATCCCGTATGTTATCTGGAAATCAAGAGTGTGGGAGCAATGAAACCCGAACAAACGATTGCCATGAGTCAGGACTTTTGTCAAGTCATCGCCGAACAGTTAGGCATACCCTCCAATCGGACGTATATCGAATTTACCGATGCGAAAGGCTATTTATGGGGGTGGAATGAAAAGACGTTCGCTTAAATTAGGGTGATTGCTCAGGATTATCAAAAGGAATCACTTCAAGGGGAATCCCTTCGCTTACAGGATGAGGAATTTCCTCATTTTCATTTTTGTCCGACTTAATAATACCGACAGACTCCACAGGAATTTCATCGGAAGGGGTAAAGGATTCCGCTTCTTTGGGGATCGAATTTTTCTTTTCGGGAAGCATTGGATTATTCTGAGGATTTAAAATAGATTCTCGAATATTTTCTGGTAAAATAATAGGCCTAAGTGTTTTTTCGCTAATTTCCTTAATATTATTCAAAGAAGAGGAAGGTTGCGTCGGTTGTTCGGTTATCGCACAAGGGGGAGAAGACAAACCCAAGTAACAGCGCATTTCTTCCCGCATTAAGGACGTTGCAATGCCAAAACTAGATACCATCAAGGCAGCGATCGCTAAGACTGTTTTCATCATTCACTCACTCCTTAGACACCCAAACGGATTCAAATTAAATCATAGCGTATTGTTTTCTTGCTTGACACCGTTTATATTGGCCATTTCAGGCAATGACTAAACCCAATTTCCTGAAAGTCTTTAAATTCTTCCTTTTTCTATCTTTCTTCTGCGTTTAACGATCACTGAGACAATAACCAAGCCACCGCCTCCCCTAAATGAATCGCAATATGATCCGGTCGGGTAGAATGTTGAAACGTTCCCCTAAGAACTTGGTCACCGTAACCTGTTTTGACTAAAATTCCCTTTAAACCTGCATTATGTGCTAAATCAATATCGGTTGCTTTATCTCCAATCAAAAAGCTTGTTTTTAAATCCAACCCGTGTTCCCAAGCGGCGGCCACCAACATTCCCGTATTCGGCTTACGCCAAGTACTCCAACGGGATAACTGAGGATTAACCCCCCCATCAATAGGACTCAAATAAGGACAATAGTAAATGGCATCCAGTTTTGCCCCAGCTTCCTTTTTCAACAAACGGCGAAGACGCTTATGCAGGGTTTCAACTTGAGAAACCGTGTAGTCATTTTTAGCCAAACCCGATTGATTAGAAATCAAGCAACAAAATAGCCCCGCCTCATTAAGCCGACGCACTGCTTTTGCGGCATCAGGAAGAAGGGTTATCTGCTCTGAAGTATAGGGGTAGCTGGCTTCAACCGTCAAAACCCCGTCTCGGTCTAAAAAAACTGCTCGTTTAGCCACGCCAAATCTGTTCTAATATTGTTTCTGGGGGAATATCTGCAATTTTATCGCTACTAGATTCAACTACTCTATAGGAATCTCCTTCAGGAGGTAAATCGGTCATTTTGTCCTGCCGGGTAGAAAATACCACCGTATAAGTTTCCAAGGCGATCGCTAACTGCATCGGTACACTTGGCGGACAAATCACTAAGTTTGCCCCAGCGAGGGTAGCCGCTAATTTCCCCATATCCATTGGTTGGATCACCTTTAATTGAGGATAGCCTTCTTTCATTTTAGTGATCCAAGGGACATCTTCGACTAATTGCAAAAGAACGATGGGGATATCGGGCTGTTTTTGTTGAATATCGTCAACAATTTTTTTCCATTGATGAATAGGGTAATAGGTACTCCCTTTATCTTCATTAATTTCTCCATACAGCAGAATATAACCCCTATCTTTTAGATCAAGTTGTTGTTGCGTCGATTCAACCCAATGAATATCTTCTTTAGGGAGGGCGAGCTTGGGCATCGGACAAGGGGAATGAATGCCTAACCCTTTCAGCAAATCGTAGTACATCCAAGGGCGATATTGTGCTGTTTTCTGGGTTACTCGATGATTAATAAACCAATCAGATTGATTTTCGTAGCCCACTCGGATAGGAATGCCATTAAGCCACTGTAGCAAGGCAATGAGCCATTGATCATCTGCGCTGAGGGCAATTTCATATTCTCGATCGCGAATCACCCCTAACAAGTTAAGATAATCCGCTAATCCATTGCGATCTTGATAATCAAAGGCTAACACCTCATGAACGTAGGGACAAATGCGATAGGCCGGTTTTGCGCTAGGTTCGACCAATACGTCAATGAGCGCCTGAGGATAGTGTTGTTGAAGAGCCGCTAAGGTCGGAAAGAAGAAAAGTTGCTCGTCAATACCACCGGGGATAAGGGTTAGTATTCGCATGATTCTGCTAGGGTAATTGAAAGTGTCCGATGAATTTACGAATATATTCTGCTTAATTGTAGAGGATAATTTCCCCAATCTGGATCTTTCTCCCTATTCTGAGCAGGAATGACGACAGAAATCAGACCCTTCCCCCACCTCTTAGCTTTTTGGAAGTGCCGAGGGTTTAGTCCTTGTTGTCATTGATTTCAGGCGATCACCCTTAACTGACGACGGGTAGAGGTTTTTGGGAAATAGGTAAGGGTTTTTGTTTATATTTCTCTACCAGACGCCGAAATTCATCTCCTTCAATGGTTTCTTGATCAATGAGAATATCTACTAGATAATCCATTAGAGGGCGATGGGCAAGAATGATGTTTCGGGCTTTTTCATAGGCTTCTTGGCTAATTTTACGGATTTGCTGGTCGATTTTGGTCGCAATTTCCTGAGAATAGTCAAACCCTTCCTCACTGCCATCATTGCCGCTAAATTGACTATTGATTTGTTCTAGGGCCAAATATCCCAATTCTGACATGCCAAACAAAGTCACCATTCTTCTAGCTAGACGGGTGGCTCGTTTAATATCACTCTCAGCCCCTGAATCGATTTCGTCTCTCCCGAAAATGACTTCATCAGCCGCCCTTCCCCCTAAAGAAGAGGCAATCATCGCTAGAATCTTAGCCCGACTTTCCATGCCAATTTCTTCATCTGGGGTAAACCAAGTAATCCCTAAAGCTCGTCCTCGGGGAATGAGGGTGACTTTTTCGACGAAATCATGATCTTTCAATAGCGTTGCCACGATCGCATGGCCTAGCTCATGATAAGCTGTCATCCGCTTTGTTTTGTTGTCAATCATGGGCTTTCCTTCCATGCCAACTGCTACTCGATCAATGGCATCATTAATTTCTATCATTGTCATAGCCTCTTTGCGTCGTCTGGCGGTGAAAATCGCCGCTTCATTAAGAACATTGGCTAAATCTGCTCCTGTAAACCCCGGTGTTCGTCGGGCAACCGCCTCTAAGGAAACCTCTGGGGCCATTTTTTTATCGCGAGCGTGAACTTCTAAAATCCCCAAACGCCCTTTATAATCGGGATAATCTACCGTAATTTGACGATCAAAGCGACCCGGTCGCAGTAGAGCCATATCTAGTACATCGGGACGGTTCGTAGCAGCGATGACAATAATACCGTTGTTCCCCTCAAAGCCGTCCATTTCCGTCAACAGTTGGTTGAGGGTTTGTTCCCGTTCATCGTTACCTCCGCCGTAGCCTACGCCTCTCTGACGACCAACTGCATCGATTTCGTCGATAAATACCAAACAAGGGGCGTGTTCTTTCGCTTTTTTGAATAAATCTCGAACTCTGGATGCTCCTACCCCGACGAACATCTCTACAAATTCTGATCCTGAGATGCTAAAAAAGGGAACCCCTGCCTCCCCAGCGATCGCTTTTGCTAGAAGGGTTTTTCCCGTTCCGGGCGCACCAATTAAAAGAACGCCTTTGGGTATTTTTGCGCCAACCGCCGTAAATTTCTCAGGTTGTTTCAGAAAAATAACCACTTCCTCTAATTCTTCTTTGGCTTCGTCAATTCCAGCTACATCACTAAATTGAATGCCGGTTTTGGACTCCATTTGAAAACGGGCGCGGGATTTGCCAAAATTCATGGCTTGTCCTGAGGCATTAGCAGAACGACGAATAATCATCATTAAGAAGCCTAAAACTGCTAAAAACAGTAATAGGTTAACCAATAAACCCACTGTCGCCGAGTTATCTGCTGTTGGCTTCACCTCAAACGGGATATTATTTTCCCGTAATGCCTGAATCAGTTCAGGATTATTTTTAAAAAGGGGGACTTTGAGGGGGGGATCTTTCTCAGAATGTTCGGTTAAAGTGACCCTTGCTTCCTGTAGTACGGGATCAACCTGAACGTCCGTCACTTTCTTTTGGCGAATTAAAGTCAATAATTGACTATAACTTAGCTCATTATTTCCTTTTTTATTCTCTTTGTCTTTTTCCTTGACTTCTTCTTGTTTATCTGAGATTCCTTGGCTAATCGTTTCTGTTTGGGCTAAGACGGGAGCCGCGATCAAGAGGGTTTGGATCAGCATTCCCAAGGTAGCGAGGCGACGAAGCGAAAAGGTTACCCCTTGCGGAGGATAGCGTTCTGGGTTCGTCTTCCCAATCATTGATCCAGACCGTTGTTTCATGTTAGGTTTCCTTTAATTGACATAAATGGGTGAATTTTTAAGGATAAAAGAATTGATATTTCAATCTTTACTTGTCCTGACGGGCATTTTTGCCATAACGGGCTTCTTGCCATGTTGTTCCCACCCCTTGTATGATACCGCGACCGACTAAGCCAATGGCACGTCCAATCACTTGAGTAAGAACGTAGATTAATCCTTCTCCTAACCACCCCGTGACAGAACGAAAACGAGGGGCGGTCGCATCTCGGATTTCTAATATTATTGTAACGAGCCAAGGCACTCCTTGCAGTTGTTTTAATTGAGCTTGACGGGGACAATAAAAGAACAGACTGTGAATTCCTTGGGTATCCAGCGCATAAATGCGATAGCGGTCTTCAAAAATATCTTTAGGGGTTTCCCAGTATTGATTGAGACGATATTGCCAAGACAATTCATTGCGAAATTTGGCAATTTCTCTAGAGGAAAGTAATTGATCTTTGTACAATTGACTCTTAATTATTTCCTGTTCAGAAAAGTTATTTAAAATAAAAATCATGACCGCATTAGCCAAGCGAATCATCACATTTTGCAAGAGTTTTTCAGCTTTTTCTATCGACTCAGGGGATTCGGAACGATAATTAACACCTTGAATGGATAGAGGAGTTCCAAACAAAAGATAAGCAAATAATTCATCTAAAAAAGGAATTTTATCTAAGATTTCTTCTTGAATTACTTGTTGATCTTCTTCTAAAATATCTTTAAGATCATCAAGCGTATAAGCACTATTAGCTAGAAAAAATTTACTTAAAAAGGTTAAACTCGCATTTTGCCAGAGGGGATTGAGTAAATCGGCAAGATTTTCAGGTAATTGATTAAGGGTAATTTCGCTGTAACGAAGTTGTTCAATGAGTTGCTGAAATTGCGTTAAGATAATCGTTAATAAGATTCGGGCTTTAGAGGTTTGCAGAACGTCAATTTCCAGAGGAATTTCGGTCTTATTATTGAGATTTGTTTGAATTTTATTTAAAGTATTTTGAAAAACACTTGAATCAGAAACTACGCCAGATAAAGAGGGGACAGCCAGGGGAGTAGTATTGAGGAGAACTAACCCTTTTTCTTCCTCAATAGACGGTAATGTATCGGCTGAAGCTGGGAATTCTGAGGCAGCAATAACTTCAACAGGCAACATCTGCTGAATTAACCAACGAGCCGTTAATAATTCTCTTTTTCTTCCTTGCCAAAACAGACGATCTATAATCGAAATTTGCGAATTTTTTAAATGTTGGTTAATCGGCGTCAAATTACAATTAATTTGTTCAATTCCTGATTGACGTAAGCGAGAAAACCAAGGGCGACGGGAGAATTTAGAGGGTGTTGTGGTTTCAGAAAATAAACTTGACCAATAGGTATCTCCTTGAGCAATTTGTTGAAGAATACCTACCAATTGAGAAATTGCATATCCTTTCGGACAATACCCTTCAATGCCTTGATTTTGCACAAAAGATAATTGTTGAACGTCTTGAGTCCCACTGACAATACAAATTTTTTGAGTCGGGCACTTTTGTTTAATTTGTTGGCATAATCGCCAGCCTTTAAAAGAAGAATTACTAAATTCGGGTTCGATAATTACAATATCAAAAGATTCTGTAGAGAGTTTTTCTAGGGCTTCTGTGGGGCTAGCCGCTTGATCTTGCACCTGAAAACTTTCAAACCCATTTAAAGCCGTTAACAGTCCGAGGCGAAAAATGGGATCATCATCAATTAGAAGTAGAGTTATCTGTTGCTCAATCACACTTTTGAATGAGAGATTATGCTAAAGGACAGTTGGGCAGTTTTCGGGCATTTTATCTTATAGTTTATCGCTTCACTCTCATTTGTTCAAAAATTCGTGTAACCTCAGTGTAACGATTCATTTCATCGGTAATCTCTTAGTGAATATCCTAAGACAAGATGGGTCAATCTTAGGTAATACACCTCTATCAATATTAATCATAAATTCCACGATAAGAGTAAATCACGTGAGTTCGACCATCAAAAAATCTACGAGACCTCTTTATTTAATTTTTTTGTGCAGGGGGTGCGGGGGAGGCACTCCGTCCCCCGTTGGGGGGTTTGGGGGGCTAGTCCCCCAATCAAGAATTTGTTTTTCTTTTCCTAATCCCAATAAACTAAAATGAACAAAAGGATTAAGATAATTGCCCTCGTCGAACTCACGTTAAATCGTACAATTCCCCGAAAATTTGGAAGCAGCGTTACCGTTGCTGTCGCTATTTTGACGAAGTGCAGGAAATTTTGGATGTTTCTTCTTCAAAGATAGTACAGAAAGCGACTCAGAGAAGTGGGTGGATTTCTCATCCGCCTCGTTTAGATCCTTCTGGTTTAAATGCTTTTGTCCTAACCGCCGGTAAAGTCCTGATAGTCAAGCTATAACGGGCGAACTATCCCTCCTTTCTGATGGAAAACATAACAATTTAAGCCATCGGACTCACAAGGGAAATGTAGGGGGTTTGTAAGTATTTTCGAGCAACTTGATGGGTTTGTTCTGAGGTTAAAGTGGCGATCGCTTTTTGAAAATATTGATCAAAATCCAACCCTAATTCTAAGGTTTCATACCAGCCGTTGAGATGGGCAATTTCCCCATTAGTTTGTTTACCGAGGGCATATTGTCCTAATAGCTTATTTTGAGTGGCTTTTAATTCCATTGCATTTAATCCCTGTTGACAAAGCCGTTCTGCTTCTGCTTGTAATCCCATAATGGCCGCTTCGGTGTTGTCGGGGGCAGTTCTCATATACATAACGAAAGCTGAGGCATCAAGACGGGTGGGGTAAAAAGCAGAAACATCGTAAGCCAATCCTCGTTTTTCCCTCAATTCAACAAACAAACGACTGGAAAGCCCATTTCCTAGATAGGTACTCAATAGCTTTAAGCTGGGGTAATCCTCCTCTTGCACACTGGCACTGAGATACCCTAACATAATAATCGCTTGTTGAGACTCTTTCTTGAGACGATGTTGACAGGGTTGGGACGTCAGGGATGGCCATTGGCCGGAAGTAAAGGGTGTATTCGGGATTAACCAATCACCAAAAGTAGATTTTATCAGATTGACGGCTTCTGCGACGGCAATATTACCTGAAAGACTAATAATTAAGTGATCAGGGCGAAAATGGGTGGCATGGTAGGTTTGTAAATCTTCTCGACTTAACCCCGCTAAGGTGTCTTCTGTGCCTAAAATAGACAACCCGTAGGGATGATTGGGGTAAATAGCCTGTCTCAGTTGACTAAACGCTACATTAAACGGTTGTTCTTGCTGAGAGCGAATACTGCGTTGCGTTAATTCTTTTTCTAAGGTGACTTCATGAGCGGGAAAAATCGGCGCTCGCACAATTTCAGCAGTGAGTCTTAAAAGACTGGCAAAATCGCTAGAAACACTCTTCAAACTGACGACAAAGTAATCTGTCGCCGCATCTGCGCCGATACTCGCCCCCATACATTCAACGATCTCCGCAATTTCAACGGCAGTGTGTTCGTCCGTTCCTTTGGTTAACAAGATAGCGCATAAATGACTTAATCCGGCTTTCTCTAGGCTTTCCCAACGAGATCCAGCATTCTTGAAAAATAGTCGTCCTGCGACTAAATCCGTTGTCGGATTTTCATTTACTATCAAGGTTATACCGTTGTCTAAAGTCAGTTGATGGGTCATAGGGAGAATAGGGATAAAGAAAAGACGAGTAAAGCGTAAACAGGTTACTTATCTACGATTTTAACAAGGTTGCACAATAGAAATACCGTAATTTTCAGGGGAAAGATAGTGATTTGCTAATAATTGTATATCTTCTGGCTGAATTTGACGAATGGCAAGGGGATAAAGTAGGGATAAATCCGCTGAGGCGAGGGTGTGATAATAACCGTATAATCCTGCTAGTTGACTGGGGGTTTCAGTGGAGAAAATATGATCATGTAGAAGTAGGCGTTGCGTTTTTGCGAGTTCCTCTGCGGTTACGGCTGTTTTTTGTAAATCGTCAAGGCGATCGCAGATAATGGCTTCAACTGCTTCAATATCGTGGGGTTCCAACCATGCTCCGATGGTAAATAAACTCGAATCTTTTTGTAGAGAAAAGCTACTCTCAATATCCAAGACTAAATGCTTTTCTTCTCTTAATTCTCGCACCAAACGCGCCGATCTGCCCCCTGTTAGCAGTGCTGCTATGACATCTAAACCAAACCCTTCTTCAATTTGATCCATACCTGGCCCTATCCATCCCATTAAAAGTCTAGCTTGTTCTAGCAGGGGAAGATACACCTGAGTGCGTCTGACGCTGATTAAAGGGGGTTCTGCTTCTATTGTTGTGGGAGGACACTCGGAGGGAATGCTAAAGTCAGAGAAGGCTTTTTCGACCAGATTTAAGGCCATTTCTTCTTGAATTCCCCCTACCATTACCACAGTCATATTGGGAGGTTGATAGTGAGTACGATGAAAACAGCGCATCTGATTGGGGCTGTAGGTCAATAATTGTCTTTCTTCGCCCAAAATAGGCTTTCCGTAGGGATGGTACTGGTATAGACATTCGCAGAGGGCTTGAAACGCCATCCAATCAGGATCATCGTAAGTCGCACGAATTTCTTCTAAGATTACGTCTCGCTCCCGCAGAAATTCTAGATCAGGAATAGCGGCTTGTAATAAAATTTCTCCTAAGTAAGGTAAAGTATCAGGAAGATATTGGGCGGCAATCGTCAGAAAAAAATGAGCGTAGTCGTGACTGGTCGCCGCATTTGTAATTCCCCCTAGATTTTCGATAATTTGGTCGAAAACTCCCGGCGCAATTCGTTTACTCCCTTTAAAGATCATGTGTTCGAGAAAATGAGCCATGCCTCGCCATTGTTCGGGTTCAGCGATCGCTCCTCCTTTCACCCAAACATCTGCAACCGTTACAGGTGTAGAAGGGATATATTGATGAACAACTGACAATCCATTGGCTAAAAGATGGATTTTTGCCTTAAATTCTTTTGCTGGGCATTGTTCTTTTAGAAGTACCAATTTCTTAAAAGGGTTTTAATGTAACCTTAATGCCTTTATTCTAAGGCCAAGATGGAAAATTGGGTCAGTTTTATAGAGAATTTCTCATCTTAAATCCGATGGAATAATTCTCCTAACGAATGAGAAGAGATAGGAGGCAAAAGTGAGGAAAGGATGAGGACGGCTGACGGCTGACTAATTCCTATTCCTGTTTACTAATTTTAAGGTTATGTTCTGACCGAAATTGATTGAGAATTTTGGCGAGGGCATCTGACGAGGCTTTGGTAATGAGGTGAGCTTTGAAGGGTTGGTCTTGGCTAAGATACGCACTATAGGAAGATTGCAGATAGGGCTGATAATTCTGATTTTGACGAAGATGAACTTGAACAAAAGCAACCAATAACGCTTCTGTATAACTATCCAATAATTGAGGACTGGGTAAAGTAAAATCATCAACCGTGTCCAAAAGATCAGTTAAGCCAGCATCTAATTGGGAGAAATCAACGTGAGCTTGTCCTTCTTGCAATTGTAAGTATTTATCATCAGAATTTAGCCAAGGAAAGGAAACCGCCTGTTCAAATACAAAAGGAGTAGCCGGATCATAACTTCCTGCCCCAATAAAAACGGGAATATTGATTTTTCCTAAGCCTTGCTCGCCAAAAATTCCTGCATTAACGGGATTGACTGCAAATACTGCTTTAATTCTAGGATCTCGAAAGTCATAGGATTCAGCTTCTAAGTCTAAAGCACGACATTGTAACAATAGGGCAAGATTTAATTCCCCTAATTCTAAGGCACAAAGATTCTTTAATCGCTCAAAATCAGGCGTGGCACCGGCTAGAGCGAGGACTGTATAACCGCCAAAAGAGTGTCCCATTGCGCCAACGTTTTCTAAATCTAGTTTTCCGGCAAATTCAGTTTCATTTCGTCTTTCAAGTTCATCCAAGAGGAAACTAACATCAAGAGGGCGATCAATAAATTCTCTCTGCTGAGAAATTTGACCGGTGTAACCGGCGAGAAAATCTTTCGTCTGTTGAATATCACTGCCCAAATGTTGAGGAAGCACGACAAAATAGCCGTAGGAAGCGAGATGAATCGCAAATTTCGCAAAATCTTCAGGACGAGAACTCAAACCATGAGAAATGACAATAACAGGCGTTTTTCCCTCTGCCCACTGTTTGGGTTGGTACACTTTCACATAAAAAGCTCGATTTCGGCTCTCATCTACTAGATGCCAAGTTTCTCCTTTAGTATCTACAGCAAAAGGCCCTTTTTCTCGCAAGTCCGGCAATTGAGCGTAATTAATTTTAGGATCGTTTTTTGCTTCGTTTTCAGCCATTTTTTCAACTTCGTCAATGAAATAGTAGGTCGCATTCACAATGGTTTCAATATTATTGGCCAGTTCAATGGATTTCTTCAAATCGACTTGAATATTAGTCGGCAACTTCTTAAGAAAATTTACTAAGGTTAATCCCTCCTCATCAAAGGCCGCTTGTACCATTGCCCCTCTGAGAATATATTGACCATTTCTGCCCCCTTGCACGTTAATCACGCGGCCAAAATACCTTAAAAGGCGTTCTCCTTCATCGGTGTTAAGAATACGGGACAATAAAACGGGGTCAATATTCGCACGAGTGTTCAATGCTTCTCGAAAAATGCTTTGGGTTTGGGCATCTACTCCTGCCATTCCCACTACAGTTAAATAAAATTTCATATTTTGGTCAATTTTCCCCTCTTTTGCGTAACGTTCAACGGATTTAACAGGAAGGGAGAAATTAAGAGAATCATAAATAAAATAAATTTTTTCTGCCGCTTGACTAGGAAGAATCATCGCTAAAGCTGTAAATATGCCAAAAATAGGAGATAGCCCTTGAAAGCGAGAAGCTTTTACAATCATGGTTTAGATAGGTGAGATCAGTCGATGTCTATTTTAGCAACAAAATGGGGAGTCTCTTAGCCAAAAGTCGAGAAAAACTCCTAGAAACGCTCAAATTATTAGAATCTTCCCAGCAGATTTAAAATAAGTCCCTTTCCCTTTCAAAGAACCCCCAAATAGGCCAAACGATTGGCAAAAAAACGAGGTTCGGCATAAGATAATCTAGGAGAAGCAAAAGAAACACGGATTTAGTTAACATCAGAATTATGGCCCCTCTTAAAACAGACGATTAACAAAAGGATTAAAATGCTACGACTTGAACATGTTAGTAAAATCTATTCGACAGGAGAAGTTTTAAAAGATATTAACTGGGAAGTTAAACCCGGCGATCGTATTGGTTTAGTCGGTGTTAATGGCGCAGGAAAATCAACCCAACTAAAAATCATTGCAGGAGAAACTGAACCCACCTCTGGGGAAATTATTCGTCCGGCGAGTCTTCGGATTGCCTATCTCACGCAAGAGTTTGAAGTTGAGCCGAGTCGCACTGTAAGAGAAGAATTTTGGACCGTTTTTAGAGAAGCCAATGAAACACAAGATAAGTTACATCAAATTCAGCATCAGATGGAGACGGCAACTCCCGAAGAATTGGATAGATTAATTCATCAATTAGATCGCCTACAACGTCAATTTGAAGCGTTAGATGGTTATGGATTAGAGGCACAAATTGAGAAGATTTTGCCTGAAATGGGGTTTACTTCCGAAGACGGCGATCGCTTAGTCAGTGCCTTTAGTGGGGGGTGGCAAATGCGGATGAGTTTAGGTAAGATTTTACTGCAAGAACCCGATATTTTGCTCTTAGATGAACCGACTAACCATTTGGACTTAGAAACCATTGAATGGTTAGAGACGTATCTCAAGGGACTTAATACCCCCATGGTAATTGTCTCCCATGATCGAGAATTTTTAGATCGTCTTTGTACCCAAATGGTAGAAACAGAACGGGGAATTTCTACGACTTATTTGGGGAATTATACTTCTTATTTAGAGCAAAAAACGTTGAGTCGAGAAATGCAGCAAAGTGCCTTTGAACGACAAAAAAAAGATCTGGAAAAACAACAACAATTTGTTGACCGTTTCCGTGCCAGTGCGACTCGCAGTACCCAAGCCAAAAGCAGAGAAAAACAACTAGAAAAAATCGAACTAATTGAAGCACCGATATCAGAATTAAAAACCTTACGCTTTCACTTTCAACCTGCCCCTCGCAGTGGCCGAGAAGTTGTCATAATTAAAGATTTGACCCACATTTATGATGAAAAAATTCTATTTTTGGGAGCAAACCTAGAAATTGAAAGGGGCGATCGCATTGCCTTTTTAGGCGCAAATGGTACGGGAAAATCTACTCTTTTACGCTTAATGATGGGGATAGAAGGACCGACAGATGGTACTATCACTTTGGGCAAACATAATGTGATTCCTGCTTATTTTGAACAGAATCAAGCGGAAGCTTTGGACTTAGAGAAAACCGTGATGGATACTTTGCACGACGAAGTTCCTGACTGGAAAAATGAAGAAGTTCGCAGTTTATTAGGACGATTTCTCTTTAGTGGAGATACGGTATTTAAGAAAGTCGAAACCCTCAGTGGTGGCGAAAAAGCGCGTCTTGCTTTAGCAAAAATGTTATTACAACCGGCCAATTTACTGATTCTTGATGAACCGACCAATCATTTAGATATTCCTGCAAAAGAAATGCTAGAGGATGCGTTGCAAAGCTATGAAGGAACAGTATTAATTGTGTCTCATGATCGCTATTTTATTTCTCAAGTTGCTAATAAAATTGTTGAAATTCGAGAGGGAGAATTAAAATTATATCGTGGTGATTATCATTATTATTTAGATAAATTAGAAGAAGAGCGATTAAAGGCAAAACAGGCAAGAATCACAGCAGAAAAAGCGGCGAAAGCGGCGGCAAAACAGAAAGGAAAAGAGAAGAAAAAAAAGGAAAAGGGAACTTAGTTTTCTTTAGTCAATAGTTCTGATATTGTTTCTTTTACTCTTCGTACAAATAATGGCGAACTTTGACTAAGTATTTCCGTAAATTTTTATAATCAACTAACTCATCATACGGAAGACGACCTAGAATAATATTGGGATGCCGCTGATAAACTTGAGTGAAATTGGCGATCGCTTTTTCAGAGAATTTAGGTTTATTTTGTATAATAAAGATATTTAAGTTGAGTTCATACTGTCCGTATTATAATTAACAACTTCTGTCTTAGGGTGAATCGCTAGATTCAGTATCATAAATTTTTGTCCGAAAAATAAGTAGCGGCTTCCTTTGATCAGTAATAAAAGACAATATCAAATTACCAAAAGACAAAAATCAAAGCGCGCATTGTGCGAGACTAGACACCAAAACAACTCGCCAAATGTGTAGAAGAGTTTGGTAAAGTGACAAGACAGCACATCGAAAATTGAGGTTTAATGACTCAATACTGAATCAGATAGGAGGTAAATTTGAACACAAGGGCGTTACAAAAACAGTGGTTTTCTAATACTCGACAAGACTTATTAGCAGGAGCAGTCGTTGCCTTAGCCTTGATTCCTGAAGCGATCGCATTTTCGATTATTGCGGGGGTTGATCCGAAAGTGGGATTGTATGCGTCGTTTAGTATTGCCGTTATAACAGCCTTTTTAGGAGGAAGACCGGGTTTAATTTCGGCGGCAACCGGGGCAATTGCCCTTTTAGTGGTGTATTTAGTCAAAGATCATGGGGTGCAATACCTTTTTGGGGCGACGATTTTGATGGGAATTATCCAAATTTTCTTCGGAATATGCAAATTAGGTCGTCAGATGAAGTATATCCCCCGTGCGGTGATGGTAGGTTTCGTTAATGCCTTGGCGATTCTCATTTTTATGGCACAATTACCCCAACTGACGAATGTGCCTTGGACAGTGTATATCATAACGGCAATTGGACTGGCGATTATTTATATTTTGCCGAGATTTACCAAAGCTGTGCCTTCTCCTTTGGTTGCTATTGTTGTGTTAACGCTGGCTTCGATTTGGGGCGAGATTGATGTACCTACGGTGGGAGATATGGGAGAATTCCCCTCCACCTTACCCTTCTTTACGGTGCCGCAAGTCCCGTTTAACTTAGACACCCTGCAAATTATCTTCCCCTATGCCCTAACCATGGCTATTGTCGGTTTATTGGAGTCTTTATTAACTGCCTCGTTATTAGATGAACTCACCGATACTCCCAGTGATAAAAACCAAGAAGCGAAAGGTCAAGGTATTGCTAACATTATCACGGGATTTTTTGGGGGAATGGGAGGATGTGCCATGATTGGTCAATCGGTGATTAATATTCAATCGGGGGGGCGAAAACGTCTCTCTACTCTAACCGCAGGCGTTCTACTTTTATTTTTTATTTTAGTCTTAGGAAATTGGGTTAAACAAATTCCGATGGCCGCTTTAGTGGCAGTGATGATTATGGTCTCGATTGGTACATTTAGTTGGTCATCTTTAAAAAATATTAAGCGCATTCCTCGCAGTGAAACAGTGGTGATGATCACAACGGTATTAGTGACAATTGCATCCCATAATTTAGCGATCGGGGTAGTGATTGGAATTGCCTTGAGTACAGTTTTCTTCTCTCGTAATATCGCTCAATTAGTCTTCATAGATAAGGTATTAAGTTCTGATCGCACAAAATGTATTTATAGCGTAGCAGGTCAGTTATTTTTTGTGTCTGTCGATGATTTTCTAGAAGCATTTGATTTTGATGAAGAGGTGGATTTAGTTGTCATTGATTTAACCCATGCCCATCTTTGGGATCAAGCTGCCGTGTCTGCCATTGATAAAGTGGTGATTAAATTCCGTCGTAATGGGGCAGAAGTCGAATTGAGGGGATTAAACGAAGCGAGTGCAACTTTATTAAAAAGACTGGCTATTCATGATAACCCCAATGCCCTCGATCAAGCATCCGGCCATTAAATTTTTATTAAAAGGAGTGAGGTGTATCGTTGAAAATTGAACGATGAACGATTCTCTATTTTCCTTTTAAGTTTATTGACACTCATCACCTTAAATGACATGAAACGAATTTTATTGTGTACCGATGGTTCACGTTTTGCCCCAAGTATGTACGAATATGTCGCATGGCTTGCCTATCGCTTTGATGCCTGTATTGATGTCCTTTATGTCACCGATCTTCGGAGTCAGAAAGTTGCTTTGACGAATAACTTGAGTGGTACAATCGGACTGGATGCTTCTAAAGAACTACTTAATAAATTGGTTGAGTTAGAACATGAAAAAGCCAAACTTAATCATCAACGGGCTAAGTTGATTTTAGACCATGCTCAACACTTTTTTGAGACGAAAAATCTTGATAAAGTTAACCTAATTCACGAAACGGGTTTCCTCGTCGATATTTTTCATCAATTTGAAGTGAATGCCGACTTAATTGTTCTCGGTAAACGAGGGGAAGGTGCAGACTTTGCGTCTGGCCATTTAGGGGCGAATTTAGAAAGAATTATTCGTGCTAGCCATAAACCTTGCTTTGTCACTTCTCATCGATATAAGCCCATTGAAAGACTCCTTTTAGCCTATGATGGTAGTCCGAGTTGTCAGAAAATGTTGCAATTTTTGGTAACTTCATCAGCCTTTAAAGGGTTAGAGTTACACATTGTCACGGTTCTTAAAAATGTCTCTGATACGCTTGCCCAAACTCGTCTGGAAGAAGCCAAGCAAATTGCCCAGAAAGCCGGATTTAAGCCAACATGTCGCTTTTTAGAAGGAGAGCGAGAAAAAATAATAACTGATTACATCAAAGCTCAAGATATCAGTCTTTTATTAATGGGAGCTTACGGTCATAACCGCATTCGCCATCTCGTTATTGGCAGTACGACGACGCAATTACTTCGTCTGAGTCCGATTCCCGTCTTATTATTCCGTTGAATGAATCTAATTTAACCATGAAAATTCCTTATTTTCTTCTATTGCCTTTTATTTTTTTATTGAAAGGCTCTGATTTCCCTCAATTTCAAGCTCTTGATTTAGATAAACTGACAGGCAATATTCATTTAACCTTGAAACACGGGGTTTGGAAACTGTGGGAAGAGCAACCTATCTATCAAGACATGACCTTAGATTTAGTCTGCGAGCGCGGTCAATGTCAACCCCAAGCATGGGGCTATGCACCGAAATATAACCAAGATGTCGACCACTTAGGCACAGTAAAAGTCCTTAAAACCGATTCAATTTGGCAGTTAAATGTTAATTTAAACATTCAACCCCATCCTTGGCAAACAGAGGTACAACCGGCTGATTATAAAATTAAACTTATTCCTTATAAAGGCGGAATAATTGGCAGTTACCAAGGAAAATTTAATCAAAAAAGCTTAAAAGGTAGTGTCATCGGCCAAATAAATCCCCTTTGGCCAATTCCTGTCCCCCATTATCAACCGCTTCAGTCGCAAGAGCATCCTCGCCTTGTTTTTCGTTCGTCTCAACTCTCCGCATTACGGGAAAAAGCAAAAACACCCCAAGGTCAAGCCATTTTAACTCAATTAAAGAAATCATTGCAAAAACCACCTCATTACCAAGGTTTTGTTCCCAATGGAGGATATCAGGCGACAGGTCACTGCTTTTTTGCCGTTTTGAACCAAGATACTTCATCTGCCGACAGAGGATGGCAACTGGTGGAAAATTCAATGCAAAAACCAGAAGACACTTTGTTAAAACAGTCCCCAACGGTAGCCGGAATTGCCCTCGCTTATGATTTATGTTACCCCTTTTGGACAGAAACCCGTCGTCAACAAGTCACACGATGGTTACAAGGCCAAATCAACAACCTAATGCGGGGAGATTCGCCTCAAAATGGCTGGAATAGTAACCCTGGGAGTAATTGGAATGCTAGAGCAAAAGGGGCGGCAGGATTAGCGGCTTTAGCGATTATGGATGACCCCAGTTTACCCCCAACAGACCTCCATTTATCCGTCACTTCTCAAGCGATGATGGCACAGCGTCAGATTAAGCGATATTTCACCACGGCCATCGGTAATCGGGGTTTTGGGACAGAAGGCGACCATTACACGACAGAACCCCTTGTATTAACTGTTTTTCCCTTTTTGATTGCCTATCGCAATGCGATGGGACAAGATTTAATTACAAATGCCAAACCTGCTTGGATTTTGCCCCATTATCTCAGCAGAGCAATTCCAAACGAAGGTCAATTACCTATTGCCACTTATGGTCGTCATCGCCGCTACATGGAAAGGTCTTTATTTGCTACGGGGTTAGAATTGAGTTCTCCTGACTTATTACCCGCTATTCTTTGGCTGTTTGAACAAAATTTAGGCTTAAAAGGAGATAAAAATTCTGATATTAATCTTCCCCATGAAGCGGTTTTTGCTTTTGTCGGTTATCCTCAAAAGATTCAACCCGAAAATCCTGAGAAACAATATGATCGTGTTTTAGTAGATGCAGAAAAAGGATTTTATAACTTTCGCAATCGCTGGCAAAATTCCAATGATATTGTGGCGAATATTTATCTTAAACATAAACCGTTAGGCGGAACTTGGTCTTTTCCTGACGTGGGTAGTTTTCGCATTTGGGGATTAGGAGAACAGTGGGCGAACGCGGGATTATCCGAACCCGATTGGCATAACGAAAATGTAGTGATTGTACCGCATATTCGACCATGGAAAGAATCGAAATTAGTTAAGTTTCAGTCTCGTTTGAATGGATCAGGCATCGTTAGTTTAGCCACGTCTCCTGTTATTATCAAGCAAAAAGATTCGGTTGTTAAAATGAGTTTATTGCGTTCTTTTGGCGTAGATTATAGTAAAGCGTCGGGTAGTCCGGGCTTATTTGTAATAGTTGATCAATTTGTCGGCGATATTAGAGCAAAACCCTTTCAGGATAAAACATGGATTATGCAAACGCCAGGCAAAGTGACGCTTAAAAAAGCAGAAAAAACCTTTTTGATTCAATCGGCAAACGGTGCAACCTTAAAGGGCGTTTTTCTTGCCCCTGAATCCGTTAAAATGACCTATCAACCCAATGAATTAGGCGGACAAATTAGAGCCAGTGGCGGAGATAATTTCTTTGTAATTATGACTCTCCAAAAAGAAAAAATTCCTGACTTTAAGATTGAAGGATTTGGCTTAAATACCCTCGTAACTATTGGTAAACAAACGGTGCGTTATAAAAATAATCAGCTTATTTTTTCACAATTTTAAGGTTGTAATAACGAGCCTTATCGCGTTTGAGTTCTTGTCCCCTTATTCTTGCCCTTTTTTACTCAAGTTATTTAGTATTACCCTATTTATAGTCTTACGAAATTAGAAATTTGACCTAATTTTTATCTAAATTTTGGAGAGTCAAAAAAGACAGTAAAACATCAAATGATTTAATGAGGTATGTTATAATAAAAAACAAATTTTTTGATTGATGGAAACAAGACACTGGATTATTCGGGGTAAAGTGCAGGGAGTCGGTTTTCGAGCCTCTACCGTTAGCACAGCGCAACAATTAAATCTCAAGGGATGGGTCAGAAATCTAACGACCGGAGAAGTAGAAGTGTTAGCCCAAGGCCATTCTAACGTACTTGATAGGCTTAATTATTGGCTTCATCAAGGGAGTTCAGCTGCACAAGTTGAACAAGTCATCTCAACGCTTGTACCTGAGCAAAATTTATTAAGTTTTAGGACAAAGTCAACTGCATCCAAACCTCAATCTTTTGAAGATAAGCGTTAACTATCCGTTCAAAATGGGTTGATGAAAATGATAAACCTCTTCAATCACTTGTTGCCAACTTTGAGCCAAAGATGCTAATAATTGATCGCCTTTTTCTTTCGTTGCAACCGTAGCATCTCCCATCACTCCGCTTTGACTTAGTTCCTTTGTTAACCAAGCAAAAGGTAGTTTTCCTTCCATACTTAATAAGCTATTTTCCGGCAATCCTCGAGGATATTCTTTAACTGCCTTATCCATTTTCACTTGATCGGGTAATAAGGACAATAATAAACTGGTTTCGGCATCGCCTGCATGAATTCCGTATTCTAATTCTTGAGGTGTTAATAACGCTTTGGCATTATTGGGTACTCGCCATGTAAACAAAGGAAAGAGGGAAAAATCAGGATATTTTTGATGAATATCTCTAGCCGCAATTTCCATAATTTGAGGTTGTCCTCCGTGGGAATTCATTAAGATCAATTTACGAAATCCCGAACGATAAAGACTGTCTGCGACTTCCATTAAAATAGATAATAAGGTTGTTGCAGAAAGAGTAATTGTGCCTGAAAAATGCCAGTGTTCATTTGATTTTCCATAGTATAAACAGGGTAAAGCGTAGGCAGAAATATCTGAAGCTAATCCCTCTAATGCTTTGCCTAAAATGCCCATTGCGATCGCAGAATCAACAATAATGGGTAAATGATATCCATGTTGTTCAATGGCACCAACAGGTTGAATAATCACCACATTTTCTTTATTGGGTAAAGTTTCAATCTCTTGCCAAGTCAGATAAGGGAAAAAACGATGGGGGGGGATAAAACCGTGAATCATTTTAGTCGATAGTAAAAAGTCAATTAAAATCCGATGATGACCATTATTATATCGTCAATCTTCTCAGTTATCTTTTAGTAAAAAGTCTCGAATTACTTCATAAGATTGTTGGGGAAGTTCTTCTGCTAAAAAATGACCACAATCAAAAGATTTTCCTTGAAGATTAATGGCTCTTTCTTGCCACAATTTTAAGACATCATACTTTTTCTCAATCACCCCTTGTTTACCCCATAGCAGTAGTACAGGACATTGAATTTTGCGCGCTCTATCGGCTTGATCATCAATAAGATCAATGGTAGCAGAAGCTCGATAATCTTCGCAAGTAGAATGAATGGTTTCCTGACAACAAAAACAGGTTAAATAATGTTGGATAATCTCTTCTGTAAAAGCATCCGGTTGATGACTCCAACTCCTTAGACAATGACGTAAATAATATTCAGCATTATGCAAAATTAATTGTTCAGGTAAGGGATAGGGTTGAATTAAGAAAAACCAATGATAATAAGCGGTGGCGAATTCTTGATCAGTCATTTGATACATATCTAAAGTTGGCGCAATATCAATTAACCCTAATTTCTTCACTTTTTCAGAATAATCTAAAGTTAAACGATGGGCGACTCTTGCCCCTCGATCATGACCTATCAGGTAAAATTGATCATAGCCCAGTTGATTCATGATTTGGACTTGATCCTGCGCCATTACCCGTTTACGATAATTGCGATGGTCTGATTGTCCTTGCGGTTTAAAACTCTGGCCATATCCTCGTAAATCCGTTGCAATTACGGTGAAGTCTTTTGCTAGCAAAGGGGCAATTTTATGCCACATCACATGATTTTGGGGATAACCATGTAATAACAATAAGGGAAATCCTTGACCCCCTTTTATTAAATGAATCATTCCTTCAGCTGTCTGTAGCGTATAAGTGGTAAAATCAGGAAATAAGGTCATGAGAGAATTTTAAATTGATTGGCGTTTGCCTATTTATTATTTTACTCAAAAGTTACCCGTTGTCATTCTCTTTACAATGTCTAAAAAATCCTCAAAACTCGTCTATCAAGAATTTGGTCAATCTTCGGATAATAAAGCCTTAGAAAGGGGGACCCCCGATTTACCCCCGAATCAGCAAAATATTAGAATACAAGCGACCAAAGCAGGCCGCAAAGGCAAAATCGTTACAGTCATTAGTGGTTTTCAACATAATGATTCAGCCCTTTCCCAATTGCTTAAAAAACTGAAAACTCAGTGCGGAAGCGGTGGAACATTGAAAGAAAATAGCCTTGAAATTCAAGGAGATCATCGCCAGAAATTATTACAATTACTAACAGAATTAGGTTACAAAGTTAAAATTAGTGGGGGATAACTGATTGACGTCTGTCCTATAAGAGTAGGGAGACAACAAGACGATAGCATCAATAACCCAAAAATTAACTCCACAAGTCGAACTCACGTGTCTAAGGAAAACTTGATTCCCCTGTTATTTCTGCTGGATTTTCGGGAAAGATAAAGGAGGACGTGTGAAAGGGATTTTATCTCCCTGCACCCAATGATCCGATGCCCCTAAGCGAGCGTACATCAATAACAAAGGAGTAATCAATTGACGCACAGCTTTTTAATGGAAGCCGGACGCTGGACAGTGGAAGGACATTGGCTGGAACACAATCAAATGCCTCTTTTGGTCAAAGGTCGAACCCTCGTGGCGTGGAGTTTAGATAATTGGTTCACTATGGTCACAAAACTGGTTTTTCCCGAAAGCGAAGATCGAGAAGACATTGCTTTTCAATACCGAGGCCGTCTTGACGAAGAAGAACGACAGTACACCTACGTTTTACAGCAAAGTCTGTTAGGACGGATCGAAGGAGAAGGGTGGATTGCTCAAAATTCGATTATTCAACGGTATTGGGTATTAGGCGATCGCCAAAGACGTAGTGGTTTTGAAACCTTTTATCAAATTGATGAGCGAACCTATCACTTTTCGAGCGGTATCTTAGCTGGACACTATCTCACCAGTACTATGGAAGCTATTCTAGAACGTCAAGATTAATAATATGAGAATGTCCTAATTTTTTCTTAAAAATCGTTTATTTCATAATCTCAAATTTTCCCCTTGTCATCCCCTTACCCCTATAATTACCATGGCCGCAGATTCTAGACATCGTCGTTTACTCGCTAACCGCTATCAACTGATCGATTTGATCGGTAGTGGTGCGATGGGTCAAGTCTATCGCGCCGAAGATAAGTTACTCGGTGGCGTAACCGTTGCTGTTAAATTTTTGTCTCAAGCTCTTCTTAGCAGCCGAATGAAAGAGAAATTTGAAGGAGAGGCGACTATATCTGCGCTTTTGGGGGAGAGAAGCATTCATATTGTCAAAGTAAGAGATTATGGGATAGATGAGAAGGAAATTCCTTTTTATGTTATGGAATTTTTGCAAGGAGAAAGTCTGAGCGAAGTGATCAAATTTCGCCCTTTATCTTTAGGTCGTTTTTTAAAATTAATCCGTCAAATTTGTTTTGGTTTGGATTGTGCGCATCAAGGCATCATGTTCCAAGGAGAAGTATCTCAGGTAGTGCATCGCGATATTAAACCCAGTAACATTTTGGTTATTCAGGATTCAACCTTGGGTGAATTGGTGAAAATTCTCGATTTTGGCATTGCACGAGTGGTTCAACAGGAAAAAAACCAAACTCAATCCTTCATGGGAACGCTCGCTTATTGTTCCCCCGAACAAATGGAAGGCAAAGAACTGGATAATCGGTCGGATATCTATAGTTTGGGCATCATGATGTACGAGATGCTAACGGGAGAAATGCCTATTTTTCCAGAAAATTCTTCCTTTGGCGGTTGGTACGAAGCCCATCACTACGCAAAACCCCGTTCTCTTGGTTCAAATCTCAATTTACCCTCTAAACTTCATGAGTTAGTGGGGGGATGTTTGGCCAAAGATCCAAGAGACCGCCCTCAAACCGTCAGCGATGTCCTCAAGATATTGGAAGTGATTGAACCCCATCAACCTTTGCCTATTGATAATGGGAAAAACGATTTTACTCAAGCCCCCACAATGGTCGTTCCTAATGACAACGAAGCGACGATGATCAATAAGACTGCCATCAATGCGAAGACAGCAACGATGGCGAAACCCGATGTTAATCTCGATATTTGTTACAGAATGCTTTGGCCAAATGATAAACCTCAACAAAAAATTGTTTTTCCTAATATTGTGCGTGACGGAAATTATCAGTTTCCCAGTCTATGGATTATGTTGGAGGAGCAAGACATTTTGAGCCGTATGAATAGTATTCGATATAATCAGTTTCTATTGATGAAAAGCCCCCATCCGATGTTATTATGGATTACGGTGCTTCACCATCAAATTTATGGGTCGAAGTGGTTACCTTGTTACTTAGATTTGAAAACGGTATCGGGTCAACGATTTGCCCGCCTACTAGGAGAATCAGGGTCTTATTTACTCCTCTTTTTTGCCCTTGAAAAAGGAAAACAGTGTCAGCACGTGATGACTTCTACGATTGCGCCAAATCAGTGTCGTACCTTAACGGATTGGGCAGATTCTAGCCAAGTGCTGAAGGGAGGAAAACCCCAGATTACTAAACGGATGCTCAAAGCGGAATTTGAAAAATTAAAACCGAGAATTGTTGAAAAATTGGAATCGCTGAATACAGTTCATACGAGGGATCTATCGGGTTAATTAAATTCGGGTCAATAAGGTTAAAACATTTACTCGGCGACAAATTTCAATTTCGTCTGTTCGTATCCTAATCATTTGGCGGTGCTGAATAATGTTGATAAGGTTGAAAATTTGCTTTAATAGAAAGGTAGATTATTATCAGTATATTACATGGGGCGCTATACAAAGTTCCTCTTCCTGCTTGATCAACATTATATTTAGCTATGCCGTTATCCCTCTCTCCCCTCTAGAACTCAAAATCCAAAATTGTCTTGACGTTTGACTAATCATCAAATTAGTGTAAGCTACAGAATAATCCTTATACTAAATCTTATTAAACATCCCTTAATTAAGCTGCTGTTCTGTTTGGAGTGAGGAAGAAAAATCACCGTGTCATCGAGTATTGCTGGACAGAAGAAAAAAAGAAGACGTAGAAGACGGAAATCCCCCTCAATCCTATCAAACCTATCAAACACTGGTTAGATGACATGGACGTCCGTGATCCTCGCCTAGCGCGCTTTATCTGTAAGTTAGTGCCGCCCCAGTGTCCATTTGAGCGAGACGTCCAATTATTTGGCAAAAAAATTGTTCATATTCCTC
>JBGTGT010000107.1:0-40682 GCA_041746575.1 Microcystaceae cyanobacterium | reverse complement strand
ACTACTTATTCTTTTTAAAAGCTTTTCAGTTTCTTGATTTAGTTCTCTCAATAATATCATAATCTTTTTAGATTTTAGCTCATCATTTATAGAATACAATGTTATTAAGCATTTGTGCCATTAATTTCGTCCGATCACTTATCAATGATGAACATCGTCTAGTTTATAAGATTACAGACACGGATATTATTATTAGTTGTAAGTTTCATGATGATTGATGAACAGGTGATGATGGCATTAATCTATCTATCCCGAAAATTTTGAAATACTTTAAATTCTGGTACAGATATTAGGGTTATTCTCCTCAATTAGGGGGGGAAACCGACTCAACCTAAAGAATTAAACCCTTTACAATAAAGAGTGTCACTCAATTATAAAAACTTACTATGCAACCTACCAACCCCAATCAATTTACAGAAAAAGCATGGGAAGCGATTGTTCGCACTCCCGACATTGCGAAACAAAACAGTCAGCAACAAATTGAAAGTGAACATTTAATGAAGTCCTTAATTGAACAAGAAGGACTTGCCAGTAGTATCTTCAGTAAAGCAGGAATTAGTCTGCAACGTCTGCGGGATAAAGTAGATGAATTTATTCGTCGTCAGCCGAAAATTAATAATCCCGGTGATTCGGTTTATTTGGGGCGCAGTTTAGATACCCTTTTAGATCGTACCGATAAATACCGCAAAGAATTCGGGGATGAATATATTTCCATCGAACATATTATTCTTGGATTTTGTCAAGACGATCGCTTGGGTAAGTCCTTATTTCAAGAATTTGGACTCAATGAAACTAAACTAAAAGAAATTATTCAACAAGTGAGAGGTTCTCAAAAAGTGACGGATCAAAATCCAGAAGGAAAATACGAATCCTTAGAAAAATATGGTCGTGATCTCACCCAAATGGCGCGAGAAGGTAAGGTAGATCCTGTTATTGGCAGAGATGATGAAATTCGTCGCACTATTCAAATTCTTTCCCGTCGGACGAAAAATAATCCTGTTTTAATTGGTGAACCCGGTGTCGGTAAAACGGCGATTGTTGAGGGATTAGCCCAGCGTATCATTAATCGAGACGTGCCAGAGTCTTTACGCGATCGCAAGCTAATTGCGTTAGATATGGGTGCAGTGATCGCCGGTGCAAAATATCGAGGGGAGTTTGAAGAACGATTGAAAGCTGTTCTCAAGGAGGTGACAGAGTCTCAAGGTCATATTATCCTCTTTATTGATGAAATTCACACGGTTGTTGGCGCAGGGGCAACCCAAGGCGCAATGGATGCCGGAAATTTACTGAAACCTATGTTAGCGCGAGGTGAACTACGTTGTATCGGTGCGACGACCTTAGATGAGTATCGCAAATACCTTGAGAAAGATGCGGCATTAGAACGACGTTTTCAGTCAGTTTTAGTCGATGAACCCAGTGAAATTGACACAATTTCTATTTTACGGGGTTTAAAGGAACGCTATGAGGTGCATCATGGGGTCAAAATTGCGGATACGGCGTTAGTAGCGGCGGCGATGCTGTCGAATCGGTATATTAGCGATCGCTTTTTACCCGATAAGGCAATTGACCTCGTAGATGAAGCGGCGGCCAAGCTTAAAATGGAAATTACCTCAAAACCAGAAGAATTAGACGAAGTTGACCGTAAAATTCTCCAATTAGAGATGGAACGGTTATCTTTACAAAAAGAAGATAATGTTGTTTCCCTTGATCGTCTCAGCAAGCTTGAGAAGGAGTTAGCGAATTTAAAAGAAGAGCAGTCTCAACTTAATGCACAATGGCAGTCGGAAAAAGAGGTTATTGACCAAATTCGCACAGTGAAAGAAACCATCGACCAAACCAACCTAGAGATTCAGCAAGCAGAACGGGATTACGACTTAAATAAAGCCGCAGAATTGCGCTATGGCAAGTTAACTGACCTCCAACGCCAAGTCAAAGACCTAGAAAGTCAATTAGCAGAAAAACAAACGACAGGTACAACTTTATTACGAGAGGAAGTCCTAGAGTCCGATATTGCAGAAATTATTTCAAAATGGACGGGAATTCCGATTAGTAAGTTAGTAGAGTCGGAAAAAGAGAAGTTATTATATCTTGAAGATGAACTCCATCAACGAGTAATTGGTCAAGATGAAGCAGTTACCGCCGTAGCAGATGCTATTCAGCGTTCTCGTGCCGGATTAGCTGATCCTAATCGCCCAACCGCCAGTTTCATCTTTCTAGGCCCGACAGGAGTGGGTAAAACCGAATTAGGGAAAGCCTTAGCTGCCTGTCTCTTTGACACAGAAGACGCAATGGTTCGGATTGATATGTCCGAATATATGGAAAAACACAGCGTTTCTCGTTTAATTGGTGCACCTCCGGGCTATGTTGGCTATGATGAAGGGGGACAATTAACGGAAGCCATTCGTCGTCGTCCTTACTCAGTGATTCTCTTTGATGAGATTGAAAAGGCACATCCTGACGTCTTTAATGTGATGTTACAAATTCTCGATGATGGTCGTTTGACGGACTCTCAAGGTCGTACCGTCGACTTTAAGAATACCATCATTATTATGACCAGTAATATCGGGTCACAGTACATTTTAGATGTGGCTGGTGACGATTCTCAATATGAAGAAATGCGTTCCCGTGTCATGTTAGCGATGCGAGAAAACTTTCGTCCTGAATTTCTCAACCGCATTGATGAAATTATCATTTTCCACGGATTACAAAAAGAGCAACTACGGAAGATTGTCAAGATTCAAGTTAGCAATCTCGAAAAACGCTTGAAGGAGCAAAAAATAGCCCTGAAGCTGTCAGAATCATCCTTAGATTTCTTAGCAGAAGTCGGTTATGATCCGGTGTATGGTGCAAGACCCTTAAAACGGGCAGTGCAACGCTACTTAGAAACCGCGATTGCCAAGTCAATTCTTCGTAGTGAATTTAAAACGGGAGATATGATTTTCGTAGATGTTGAAGATGAACGATTGACCTTTAAGCGATTACCGTCAGAGATGGTTACAGTATAATTAATTAGGTGGGTTAATTCCCACCTTTTTCGCGTCTGTGACCAATGGCTCCAAAATTGCCCTCAGATGGAACAAATTCTCAGAGTAGTGTTTTTAACATAGCTTGTAATTTTAACTGAATTTCGGTGACTTCTTGATCGGGATTTGAACCAGCCACAATACCGGCACCTGCGTATAATCTTGCTTGGTTTCCTGTTACTAAGGCAGAACGAATACCTACCACAAACTCGCTATTTCCTTGCTCATCAATCCAACCGATTGGAGCGGCATATAAGGAGCGATCAAAGGGTTCATACCGTTGAATTTCTTGACAAGCAATGGCTGTCGGTGCGCCGGAAACCGCAGGGGTAGGATGTAATTGCGCAATGATATCAAGAGCGTGAAGATAGGGGGGACAGTCGCTATAAAGTAATGTCCAGAGATGTTGAATATTTGATAATTTTAACAAGGTCGTCGGGTGAATCTTTACGGTTAATCCTAATTGTTGAAGACGCTGGTAAATGAAGGTGATGACCGCTTGATGTTCTCGTTTTTCTTTTTCATTACTTAACAGTTTTTGTCCCAATTGTCGGTCTTGCTCAAAAGTGTTTCCTCTAGGAGAAGAGCCAGCGATCGCATCAGTCATTAATTGATGATTTTGCAGACTCAGTAAACGTTCTGGACTCGCCCCTAGAAAGTGGCTACCTCGGCCGTTACCCACTGCAAAAATATAACAATTAGGATATTGTTTGCGCAGATTTTTCAAAGATTGAACAACCGGAAACGGAAAAGGAGAGGTTAGATCCACACTGTGGGCAATGACCAATTTACTAAATTGATTTTGTTCAATTGAATTTAAAGCGGAAATCACCGATTGACGAAAAGACGAAAGATCCTGTTGAATATGATGGGGAGAAAATTTCTTTTCTAGATGACTTTCCTCGAAGTAATGGGTTACATTCAGTTGAATTTGTTCTCCTTGCCATAATTGATCGTAATAGCTTGCTAAAAGTGCTTCAAAAGAGGTTTCTTTTTTAACCAAAAAATGTTGAATGAGAAAACATTTATTTTGCCGCTTAGTAATTTGTATACTGGGTAGGAAAACAGTTGCTGAGGCAAAAGGAGAATAAAGATGATGGCTCACAACATCGCTGAATGTAAAGCTACAAAAGAAGTTGCTTTTGGTTAGAAATTTTGGGGCTTTTCCCCCCTGAATGATCCGCTTTTGCCAATGATTAATCAGATATTTGACTTGCAAAAATCGGTCTTGATGATTATCCGTAATACGATGTTTTAGAATTGCACCTATTGCGGCGATCGCCTCTTCTTTTTGTTGATTTTCCCAGTAAAAGTTAAGTTGATGGGTTAAATCAAATTGTTGCAACAGGGTCAAGGGATCAAGGATCGGAAGTTCCTTGACAAAACGAATAATCTGATCTTCTTGTTGACAAATTGCTATGCTTTGACAGTCCTTTAGGATCTGCCGAATGTCCCTCTCTGGTTGCGCAGAATGGTTAATGTTGTCTTCAATAAATAAGGATTGACTAATGTCCTTCATGTTAGCTTAAGACGGTGTTTGCTCACAAACTTTTTCTATAATCCCTCATTTTGCGGAAGGACGGTTAACCTTCTTAACGAAATTAAAAGCCTACACCGAACTCTCGTGGAGTCATGTAGGCCGTTATGACAATAAAATGACCAAAAGTCAAGAATTGAGCGAGTTTTGTTACTCTTCTTCTTCAGAATCATCCGTTGAAGTGGCAAAGTTCAGCGAGCCTAACGCTAATTGTTCTCGAACTTGCTTTTCTACTTCGCTGGCAATGGTGGGGTTGTCTTGCAGATATTTCACGGCATTATCTCGCCCTTGAGAGATATTTTCGCTATTATAGCTATACCATGCCCCTTTACGGGTAATAATCTTGGTTTGTTCGGCCAAATCGATTAAGCATCCTACGTTCGAGATACCCTGTCCGAAAATAATATCAAATTCGGCAATTCGGAAAGGGGGAGCGACCTTATTTTTGGCCACTTTCACCTTTGCTCGAATCCCATACTCTCCCTCACTGCCTTTTTTCAGCGTTTGAATGCGGCGAATATCTAAGCGTACCGAAGCATAAAACTTTAAGGCGTTCCCTCCTGTCGTGACTTCTGGACTGCCGTAGGTTACGCCAATTTTTTGTCTCAATTGGTTTAAAAAGATGACAACACAACCAGATTTACCAATATTTCCTGCAATTTTTCGTAGGGCTTTACTCATTAAGCGCGCTTGTAATCCTACTTGCATATCCCCCATTTCTCCTTCGATTTCGGCTCTAGGAGTCAAGGCGGCGACTGAATCCACAACGACGATGTCAACGGCGGCTGATCGTATTAATTGATCGACGATTTCTAAGGCAGACTCTCCTGTATCCGGTTGTGCTACTAGCAAGTTACTTATATCAACTCCCAATGCTTCAGAATACAATGGATCTAAGGCGTGTTCGGCATCGACAAAGGCGGCGACTCCTCCTGCTTTTTGGACTTCAGCGATGGCATGGAGAGCTAGGGTCGTTTTTCCTGAACTTTCAGGTCCATAAATTTCAATTACGCGACCTTTGGGTAATCCTCCCCCTAAGGCTAAATCGAGGGTTAATGCGCCACTGGGAATGGTTTCGACTCGCATCTGCGTCGCATCCCCCAAGCGCATAATTGCGCCTTTACCAAAATTTCGTTCAATTTGTGTGAGAACTAAGCTCAGGGCTTTTTCTTTATCGGGATTGTTCGTAATTGCAGTCATTAACGCCTCTAAAATTAATTTTATGGACAGTATAATAGTACAAGAGTTTTGATATTGTAGCGTTTTTTGCTCTGGATTGGCTAGACTGTGTATCGATTTTGTTATAAATTTTCAGCACTCGAGTTTCCCGTCAGGAGAGAATGAAATGCAGGGTTTAAACCCCTTTTTCTCTATACCCTCTCACCCCCGAAACCTGATACCTTTAAAGTAGCGTTGATGAGGAAAAATACCGCTATGGAAGACAAGTTTATGTTAATGATTCCGGGGCCAACTCCTGTACCCGATCAAGTATTACGGGCGATGGCTAAACCGCCTATTGGGCATCGAAGTGGAGATTTTAGTAAGATTATCGCAGAAGTCACCGAAAATTTAAAATGGCTTCATCAAACTGACAACGATGTCCTGATGTTAACCGTCAGTGGTACGGGGGCAATGGAAGCGGGAATCATTAATTTTCTCAGTCCGGGCGATCGCGTCCTAGTGGGCGATAATGGTAAATTCGGCAATAGATGGGGCAAAATCTGCCAAACCTACGGATTAAACACAGAAGTTATTCCCGCCGAATGGGGAAAACCCTTAGATCCAGAGCTTTTTCGCGAAAAATTGGCAAAAGATTCAGAGAAAAGTATCAAAGCGGTGATTGTCACTCATTCTGAAACTTCAACAGGGGTTTTAAATGATCTCGAAACCATCAATAAATATGTTAAAGCCCACGGAGAAGCCTTAATTATCGTTGATGCTGTTACCAGTTTAGGGGCAGTTAATGTTCCCGTTGACGAATGGGGGTTAGATGTGGTGGGATCAGGATCTCAGAAAGGTTATATGATTCCGCCGGGATTAGGGTTCGTTTCAGTCAGCCAAAAAGCATGGCAGGCGTATGAAAAGGCGCAAATTCCTCGATTTTATATGGATTTGAAGCGATATAAGAAGGCAACCGACGAGAATAGTTCTCCTTTTACGCCGCCTATTAATTTAATCTACGGTTTACAGGTCGCCTTGCAAATGATGAAAGCGGAAGGGTTAACAGCAATGTTTAACCGTCATGCCCGTAACACTCAAGCTGCGCGATCAGCGATGAAAGCATTGGATTTACCCCTTTTTGCAGCAGATACCTGCGCCAGTACAGCAGTAACGGCTATTGCTCCTATAAACGTCGATGCAGAAGCCATTCGCTCTACCTTACGCAAAAAATATGATATTGTCTTAGCAGGAGGACAAGATCATCTTAAAGGAAAGATTTTCCGCCTAGGTCATTTAGGTTTCGTCTCAGAGCGGGATATCTTAACCTGTATTGGGGCGTTAGAAGCCGTTCTGATCGAGTTGAGAATAGAAGGTATCTCTCAAGGGGCAGGAATTGCCGCAGCTGGGTCAGTTTTTGCGGAAAAATAGCCTTATTCTAAGGGCGCATCGGTTTGCGCCCCTTTAAGGGTAGGCCACGATGCAAACAAATTAAATCTCTCAACGCCAGTCATCGCCAAGACTTATATTCTTTATTCTGCCTTCAGCTAGATGAAAAAATTGGCACAAAATGGCAAGACAATTTGAATTGTTGGCTTTATGATATCCTTTGTCTTATCGTTAGGAGTCATGGGTGAATGCGCAAAAGATTCTCACAACAGCCACTTATTCTATTCCTAGCGATAGCAGGAGGTTGCAATTTGAGTTTTGGTCGTATTATTTCTGCGACTGCCTCTCCCGATCTCAATTCGGCTTCATCCGTTTCTTGTCCTTCTTTTTCACCGTTAACCCATACCCTTCAATCTCCTGAAAACGCTCTTCATCTTCCTGCCCCTACCAGTCACTGCGCTCATGATTTAATGGGGGCTAAAAGTTCTTTAGAATTTGTCCAAACCCCGTCAGAAACACCCATTATTAAAGAAGACGATTCTCCTCTTCCTCCGATAGAAATTCCCTCCATTGAAGAAGACAATCGTTGGCATTTTAAATTTCAACCCTATGTTACCGTTCCTGTGAGTATCTACGGTTCATCGACGGTTAGAGGGCGTACTGTTGATTATCATCTCAGTTTAGGAGAAACCTTGCAACACTTGCGTGTGGCGGCAAGTGGGCGTTTTGAAGGATGGAAAGGACGCTGGGGTTTTATTGTGGATGGCTATTACGCAAGTTTAACAGGAATTGTTGATTTTCAAAAAGCCGTAGAAAGAATGCCCAATACGATTAATGCCTTAAATTATTTGCTCAGTAAAGATGTTAATACTCAAGCGCAAAATCTAGCTCATTTTCTCAGTCAAGATGTAGAAAGATTAGAAAACGTCGAAGAACTACGGGAGAGTCAAGCCGTTCAAAATCTTAGACAAACGGTTCAAACCTTCCAAGAAACTGTCGCTCAAGATGCTCAAACGTTGAGAGAATTAGAGGAAGACTTACAGAATTTTCAAGCAGAAGTTGACCAAAGAGAATCTCAATTAGAAGCCGTTGATTTTGACTTACAACAGAGAGAATTTTTAAACTTAAATGAAGTAGAATTGCAACAAGCGATTACGCTTAATAATCAAAGCGAACAAGAGAATTTTAATGAAAGAATAGAAACGGCGATTATGAAGTTAGAAAGCTTAGATTCGTTTCAACAGCAGTTGGCTAAAACCCGAAATTTGCTAGAGCAAACAAGCCAACAAATTAGTGAATTACGAGCGATTGAAGACAGTCCAGAATTACAACAATTAGAAACCGATGTCGAGAATGCTAAAGCCATTGTAGATCGAGATATTCAAGCAATTAATGAAATCGAAAATTTTGCTGACAATCGAGATCCTCAAATGTTTGATGCCAATTTAAGTACGGATTTACAATTTAACCAAGGCATTTATGACTTTGCATTAAGTTATCACATTGGAGAGCTTCCCTTAACCGAATTACCAGAAACGCCTTCAAATCGTCCTTATCCTCTTGTTTGGTTTCAACCCATTGCCGGCGTGCGTTTAAATGATATTAGTGTGACGATTCAAGAAACCATTAATCTTTCTTTAAGCAGTAGTTTAGCAAGTTTTCAAGGAACATTTCAAGAAACATTGGAGGGTGGACGAACTTGGTTTGAACCGATGTTAGGTGGAAAGTTAGGCTTACAAATTTCAGATCCGATTATTTTCTGGGTAAGAGGAGATGTTTCTGGATTTGGATTAGCGGGAGAAACGGATTTCAGTTGGAATGTTTTCTTTGGGGTAGATTGGTGGGTGCGTCGAGATTTTTCGCTACAATTTGCTTACCATTTCTATAGTATTGATTATCAGATTGGTACGGGAAATAATGCTTTCGGTTTCACAGAAAATTTAAACGGCCCCTATCTATCAGCAACCTTTCATTTTTAATTAATCTATGAATAAGAATTTAGCGTTTCACAATAAAAAGTTAGTTAAATGGCTATCTTCTTTACTCTTAGTGATTTTGTTGTCTATTATTCTAAATGCTTGCCTGATTGATCAACCTTATCCTCTTCCCGAAAAACAACAGGGAAATTTGCTCCTTTGGCACTCTTTACAAGGAGATTTAAGTCAACTTATTGCCACTGGATTTCAAGAATTTAAACAACTGAATCCTGACGTTAATCTTATGAGTGAATATATTCCTCAAGATGAACTGCCTTTACGCTTTATTCAGGAATCTCAAAGTGGATTAGGGGCTAGTGCTATTATTATTTTTTCTAAACATATTCCCGAATTAGCTAAGCGGGGACATCTTCAGTCTATTGACGAAAAAGTTATTGATTTATCGACTTACCTACCCCCTACTTTAAACCAAGTTCGCTACCACGGAAAAATCTATGGTATCCCATTAGGGTCACAAATTCGGGTTTTGTGTTATAACCAAGCAAAATTGCAAGCGAGTCAAGATCCTTTCCTCAGTCAACCTCCTACCCGTTTAGAAGGCTTGATTGAGCGATCGCTTAAAGGCTATTCTGTGGGGATGGTATCCTCTTTTGAAGATACCTTTTGGGGAATGGGGATTTTTGGGGGTTCATTTTGGAATGCTCAAGGTGCAATACAACCTCAGCTTGAAGAGTGGGGAAAATGGCTTGATTGGCTTAAAAATGCGTCGATACAACCTAATTTTGTTCTTAATCGTAATCGTAGTCTTTTACACGATGCTTTCGCTCAAGGTAATTTAACTTATTATGTATGTAATTCGGGTGAAATTATTGACTTAAAAAATATCCTTAAAGATAATCTGAGAGTTGCCTTATTACCCCAAGAAGCACAAGGAAAAGCAGCCCCCTTGCTTTACACGAGAGCCGTGGCATTCAATCATAGTGCCGGCCTCAATGAATACCATTTAGGATTAAATTTGACTAAATTTGTTACTAATACTGAGCAACAACTGCAAGGAATTGTCAACACCCAGAGCTTTATTCCCAGTAATCGTAATATTATTTTAGATGAAAAATTATTACCGATTCAATCAGTGTTACTTAAACAATCTCGGACTGCTATTGCTATTTCTCTTGATGACTTAGAGCGACTTTCGACTGTCTTTGAAAAAGCAGAGTTTTTGTATCAGCAAGCAATATCTGGAGAAATTAGTTCAGTAGAAGCAGGTAAAAAGTTAACCCTTTTGATTAATCAATCGGTGAATCAGCAATAAGGAGAATAATTTAAAATTTCTATGGAACGTCATTTGCCTAATTTATCGGACATTATTACTAAACAACTGCTTTTTTTAAACCGAGCCGATGTTCAAAATCAAATCTTAACCATCTTTTTTTGTTTAGTGATTAGTGGGTTATTGTCAAAATGGTTTTGGCGTTGGTTACAAAAAAGGTTACCAGCATGGACACAATTTAGTTGGGAAGATCAGCGATTTTCGCCGCTTCAATATTTTGCGATATTAATACAGCGTCTCAGTTTTCCTTTAATCAGTTTAATTTTATTGAATTGCGCTCAGCTACTTTTTTATAGTCAAGATTGGACAAGGGGGCTTCTACGAGTTGCTATCCAACTGATAGGTGTTTATTCCGTTTATTGCTTCTTATTGGCTATCTTATATGGTACGTTTTCTATTAAAACAGTTAAAGAATATCATTACCGTTTATTTGCACCTATTTTTGTTCTTTTTGTTTTCAAAACAATTATTAATCTTTATAATAACTTAGAAGAAATTGCTCAATCATCTCCGTTTAAATTATTCAATAGTCCCATTACACTAAGCGCAATTTTTTGGCTGATCGCTGGACTTTATTTTTGGATAGTTATTGTCATTTTAGTAGAATCATTGATACTGACTATTATTCAAGCAAAAACGCCCTCAGAAGCAGGAGCAATTCAGGCAACAGCCTTACTAATTCGTTATTTTTTAATTGCATTAGGGGTTGTATTAATTTTAGGATATGTCGGGGTAAATGGAACAGCACTAGCCGCAATTACAGGCGGTCTATCAGTTGGAATTGGTTTTGGCTTACAGCAAGTCGTTAGTAATTTTGTCAGTGGTATTTTACTATTATTTGAAAAGGTTTTAAAGCCGGGAGATATTATTAGCCTCGATGGACAAAATTGTGAAGTCAAGCAACTCGGTATTCGAGCAACCACGGTGCGAATGTTAGCAGATAATTCAGAAAAAATCATTCCAAATCAAACCTTTTTTACCGAGGACGTAACCACTTACACAGGGAGCAATAATTTAGTTAATTGTTCAATTGTTGTAGGAGTGGGTTATGATTCTCATGCTAAACAGGTGATGAATTTACTCTTAGAAATTGCTCATCGTCATTCCAAAGTGCTGAAATACCCCCCTCCTCTCGCTTTTTTTCTGAATTTTGGTGACTCAAGCTTAAATTTTGAGTTAAAATTCTGGTTAGAAAATATTAATATGCGGAAACGAGTGATTAGTGAGCTGAATTGCTTAATTTTAGAACGATTTGCTGAGGAGAAAATCGAGATTCCCTTTCCCCAGCAAGATATTCATATTCGCAGTGGGTGAGAGCAATTAATGGTTTAATTTTTTAATTTAACTAATCTCCAAAATTTAATTACTTTATCAAAGGAAAATTAATTCAATGTTTCCAATGAAATTCAAAAAAACTGATGCTAAAATTGCCTTATTTTTCTTAGGAATTGTCTCAATGTTCTTAACCTCAATTCCTGTTAAAGCGGCAGAAAAGCTCTTTTTGACTTATGACTCTTTAATATTTTCTGTTAAAGTTGAATCCTTAGAAAGTTTCGCCAAAGAAGGAACTATTAATAAAGATTTGGGCTTTTATTTAGATCGTGTCAGTCCCGAAAAACGAGCTGAGTTTAGGAAAGCCTTAACCCAAAAATTTGAAATTAGTCCTGTCTTAGTTTCTCGCTTTTTTAATAGTACGATGGGAGAAGCAATTCTAGTGCGTTTAGGGAAAGGCGTGACCATTCAAGGGGGAAGTAACGGAGGAATTGCCATGCGAGGTGCGATCATTCAATCGGCTTTTGATCCTGAAGGATTAACCCTACTAAATGTTCTCAAAAAGTTTCCCACTAATATTCAAATTCAAGGGGAATTAGCAGAGGGGCTAGTAAAAGAAACAGAAAAGGTCGCCTTAGCAACCAAAACCGTTGTCGAAAAAATGCGAATTTGGACAGCAGAAGAAGCGCAAACGAACCCTGCCGTTAACTATGCTAACTTACCTAATATTCGCCAATCGGGTCAATATGAAGTCAAAAAACAAGTTTGGCAATTAACCGATAAAAGTCGCAATCGTCGCTTTTATATGGATGTTTATCTTCCTCAAAAAATGTCCAGTGAACACATTCCCGTTTTAGTTTTTTCTCATGGCTTATCCTCTCGTCCTGAAGACTATTCAGATAGTTTAAATCACCTTGCTTCTTATGGCTACTTAGTGGTTGCACCGCAACATATTGGCAGTGATATCATTTACTTAGAAGAAATGTTTGAAGGCTATCATAAAGATATCTTTGATGTAAATGAATTTATTAATCGTCCCCAAGATATTAGCTTTGTGATTGACGAATTAGAGCGACGCAATCAATCAGAATTTCAGGGAAAGCTTGATCTCGAAAATGTAGGAATGGGGGGACATTCTTTTGGCGGTTATACTACTTTAGCCATTGCCGGGGCAACCCTTGATTTTGATGAATTGCAAGAAGTTTGCGATCGCCTTTATGGAGGATTAGATGTCTCTTTATTATTAGAATGTCGCGCCTTAGAATTGCCCCGACAAATCTATCAATTGCGTGATGAACGCGTAAAAGCAGTTTTTGCCGCTAATCCGGTGAATCGTTTTATTTTCGGACAGAAAGGATTAAGTGATATTAAAATTCCGACTCTTTTGGCTTCCGGAAGCGACGATCCCGTCGCGCCTCCTGCTTTAGAACAAACTGCTTCTTTTACTTGGTTAAATACGCCTGCCAAATACTGGGTATTAGTAGAAGGGCAAGCTCATGTTAATTTTACTAAGCTTGATGGCGGTATTAAAGAAACGCTTGATGCGACCGTCCATTTAGCTTTACCCAGTCAGACTTTAATTGCGAGTTATGTTGACGCAATATCGGTTGCCTTTTTTGAGGTTCATATCCAGAATAATGAGAATTATTTTCCTTATCTGCGATCTTCTTATGCTGAATATCTCAGTCAAAACGAGAGCTTTAAACTCGATTTTATTAGTGGAGCATCCTCTGATAAAGTCAAAAAAGCGATCGAAGAATTTAAAAAGGAATATGGCGAATTTGGTCGCCAATAATTAACGATTTTGTTCTCGAAAACTGCGGGGAGGTATTCCTGTCCATTGCTTAAATGCACGGGTAAAATGGGCGGGATCTTCGTAACCCAGTTCAGCAGCAATATCAATGATTTTAAGACTCAGATCTTGTAATAAATATATCGATATTTCATGGCGAATACAATTGATTAATTGAGAATAGGTTAATCCTTCGTCTGAGAGCCTTCTTTGTAGGGTACGTACACTCATTTGAGCCATTTCTGCCGCCAACTGAATGGAAGGGTAGCCTTCTCGCAGTTGAGGAGCGATCGCTTGTTTGAGAGAATAGGAAAAATGCAAGGAGGGTGCAGAAGCTTGTAATATCTCATAATCTTGCTGTTTTTGGTGTTGATAAAAATTTGACTGAGAGGGCATAGGTAAGCTTAAAAAAGAACGGGGAAAAGCGATCGCTGTTCGGTGCATTTCTGAATTGATGGTCGCCTGACTGAGGTAATGATGGGAAAATATGGCTATTTTACGAGTTTGCAAGGCAATTTCCCTCGGATACCATCTTTTTCCCGCTACTTTCTGAACTAAATCTACCATTAGCATCAGAGAAAAATGACTGGCAAAATCAGGCTCAATTCCCCCTAAATTCACATATTCTTGACAGAAATAAGCCTTTTCTCCCTTTTCAACCAGCCAGTAATATTCACCCGAATTAAAGCATCTTCCCAGATGAATAACCGTAGAAATCGCATCATATAACGTGATAGATTGACAAACTAAGCGACCAAAAGCCCCAAGAGTCATTAAAGGTGTTTTTTCTCCGACTAAATACCCCAAATTAAGAATTCCTTCTCGATAGGCCGCCTTTTCGAGAAATGCAAAAACTTGATGGCGTGGAATTAAGGTATTAGGATCATCTAGGGCAAAAACGGGTAATTTACATTGTTGTAATAGGGTTTCAGTCGGCGTTCCCAACTCTTCTAAAAAATTAACGAAAGGGAGAAAGGTACTCACTCGTAAGAGGGGAATAGGGGGAGTCATAATTGTTAATAATTTAATCGTTAATTGTCTCAAAGAAAACTAAATCTTTTAGGAACATTAAGAATGATTCTTCCAGTGTAGATTGGCACAAAATGGCAAGAAAATACCATCAATAGTATTTAGGCTAGAAGACCGTTCAATGACAATTTTATCGGTCAAAATTCTTAAGTCATGTTAAGAAATCTTTACAAAGCTCCCAAGTTATTCGAGTGTGGTTTAGTTCCTCCGCAAACGTAAGGGGAACTTCTAGTCAATTTCTTTTGTCCCGCTAGATATTGTTACGGTGAGAGCGTGTTTTATGAAACGTATGATCAAAGCTATCAGTCTAAGCCTTCTAGGATGCGCCATTTTTTACCCCGATTTTGCGTTAGCGCAGTCAGCTGAACCTTTTGCCTATCCTAGCAAGGGGCAAAGTTCAGAACAGCAACAACAAGACCATTATGCTTGTTATTCTTGGGCAAAACAGCAAACAGGCGTTGATCCTGCTCAGATTTCCACCCCAACCGTTGCCCAGTCTTCTCACCAAGGAGGGTTAGTACGAGGGGCGGCACGAGGCTCTCTCTTAGGCGTCGTTGGAGGTGCGATTGGGGGCAATGTCGGAGAGGGTGCGGCTATTGGGGCAGGTGTAGGGGCGTTGTCAGGACTAATGCGACGCAGGGAAGAAGAACGAACCGCCGACCAAGCGGCGACTCAAGCCAATGCTCAAGAGCATCAACAATTGCAACAATATTATCAAGCTTGGACAGCCTGTATGGAGGGACGGGGTTACACCGTTAATTAATGTAAATGACAGCACTGCAACGCGAAATCAAAAAGCTAGCGTCTTTAGCCCTATTTTTCCTTATTGGATTTGGTTACATTCTGTTAATTATGAAGCTTTTTTTAAAAGAGTATTCGATTGATAGCTATGTTCTCTCAAAAGCGATTATTGGGGCAATAGTCGCGGCAAAAGCGGTAATGATTATGGATATGACACCGTGGATGAATCGTTTTGAGCAATCTCCCCGTTATATCGGCATTTTGTACAAAACCTTTGTCTATACCCTTGCCGTTTTAACCCTTGGCTTCATCGAACATCTCTTTCATGCTTATCGGACAACCAAGGCGATTGTTCCAGCGATCGCCAGTTTTTTAAATTCAGAACACTTCTCTCATTTTCTTGCGGTTACGCTTTGTGTCTCAGTCGTCTTCTTGCTTCACAATATTTTTAAGGAAATCGATAATTATCTCGGCAAGGGAACGCTTGCTCGATTTTTCTTTGATTCCCCTCAATTAAAACTTAAACGTAAAATTTCGTCGTAAAGGCATCTTATGTTGAAATACCTTAAATCGCTTTTTTCGCCAATTTCAATTTCTTTTATGGTATTTATCTTTATCCTCGCGCCAATATTAGCTAAAGCCCAATCTTCCTCTGTTCCATCGCCTGCTACTTGTGTGGGGGAAGTTCCTCCTTATCTTGCGCCTGCCAATTTAGCGATGATGGCTTATCAAGGATACTTTGAAAAACAGGGAATTCCGGGCTATCAGGTTTTTGAAGAGCAATACCGATTTGGCAAGATTACGTCGGCAAAAATTGTTCAAGCCGCCATTCAGGGCTGTTTGCTCAGCGATAAATATGGAGTCGCCAGCGATCCCGATTACGTCCAAGACTTAACGACACAGGTTCGGATTTTGATCGAGGAAAATCGTTAAATTGTCAAAAAATATGTTGAATATGAGTTATATGCCCATTTATTTTGGAAAACGTTCCTTGACAGCTTTAATAAGCCTTAGTTTACTGGGACTTCCCCAAACCCTATCGGCGCACAAGCTGAAATCTACGGCAATGAGGTGGAGGAAGCAACCTATCCTGTTACAAAGACACTTGCGAACGGTGAGATCCTTGACGGCGGTAAGCATAAATACACGCTGACCTTTCCTGCTGGACAGTACCCTCCTGTAAATGCCTTTTGGTCGGTGACGATGTACGATGGCAAGACGCAATTGTTGATCAAAAATCCGATCAATTGTTACCTGATTAATTCGCCAATGCTACCCAATCTGAAGAAAAACCCTGATGGATCGCTGACGATCTACATCCAACACGAGGCACCTAGTGCAGACAAAGAATCTAACTGGCTACCTGCCTAATGGTTCTATCTATTTAGCGATGTATTGGACAAAGGAGACACCTCCTTCGATTCTGCCAGTGGGTGAAGGAACATGGAAACCCCACAGCATCGAGGTCTTCAAGTAATATAGGTCATAAAAATATCAAATTTTTAGCCAAAATTTCCAAAAAACATGAAGAAAATCCCAGTAAAGAACCTTAATCCTATTCCCATCCTTGCAACCTCCATCGTACTGGCACAAACATCTGTGTCTTTAACGCAGTCATCCCCTCCCATTCCGCCTTCGATTACCACCCCCAATCAAGTTGAAAGCCGTCTCGGTACGCTGGAATTTAAATATGGCGCACCCAGCTCTGCCACTTTAGAAAAAGTTTACGATAATCTAGATTTTTCCCATGCCTATCGGGCATTTGTGGACACATTCCAAGGCGTGAATGCGGCCGCCATTCGCAAAGGCTTTCTGGATATCGGCGTGAAAGATAATGAAATTCTTATTTTCTCCGATCTCATGGATTCTAAGTCTTTATTTCTGACGGCTAATGCGGATACTGTCTATTTTGTCGGGACGATCGACCTCACCAAAGGGCCAATGGTAATAGAGACTCCCCCTAAAGCCCTTGGCACTTTCGATGATATGTGGTGGCGTTGGGTGATTGATTTCGGCTTCCCCGGTCCAGATCGAGGCGAAGGGGGTAAATACCTAATCCTACCCCCTGATTATGAGGGTTCAGTGCCTGAAGGGGGCTTTTACGTGGCTCGCGCTCGAACCAATCGGGTTTTAATTCTGGGACGGATGTTTTTGGAGAACAATGATCCCAAGCCAGCCGTTGCGTTGATTAAAGAGAGGACTAAGATTTATCCCTACGAAGTCGGTGGTGTGGGAACCAGTATCGCTGAGTTTTTGACTGGTAAGACTCGACTGGGCAGGGTAACACCCCCTCCGGCGACGGTTTTCCATGAAGGCAGTGGCAAGGTGATGAACACCATTCCCCCCAACGACTTCAGCTACTACGAGATGCTCAATGAGGTTGTCCAACAAGAGCCAGCGACTGCTCTCGATCCCGAATTAATGGGTCCCTTGGCGGCGATCGGTATTATTAAGGGCAAACCCTTCGCCCCGGATGCACGGATGAAGCAAATTCTAACAGAAGCCCTTGCCGTTGCTAATGCCACCTCTCGTAGCCTCTTGATGAATCCTCGCGATCCCAGTTGGTCATACTACTCCAATTCAACTTGGATGAATCCCTTGTTTATTAGCGGTTATCAGTTTGAGACACCGATTCCCCAAATTACCCCTGAAGGCGCAAAGCCCTTCCCCCCCACGGGCTATCGTACGCTAGATATACGAACATGGTTCTTCTACGGTTACACAGGCATCACGCCTGCCATGAGTATGCGGCTGACAGACGTGGGTTCTCAATACCTTATTGCGACTTTGGATGCGAACAAACAGTATTTTGACGGGGGAAAAACCTATAAGGTGACACTGCCCAAGGGCATACCCGCCGGAAAATTCTGGTCTTTCACCCTTTATGATAACCAAACGCGCTCGATGCTCGACACACCGCAACGTTATCCTCGCGCAGGGAGTCAGAGCTACCCTTCTCCTGCCGCCGAACCGAATCCCGATGGTTCGACAACGGTGTATTTTAGTCCTCAGCAACCCACTGGAGTCAAACGGGGTAACTGGGTTCAAACCATGCCCAATAAGGGTTATTTTGTGATTCTGCGCCTGTACAGTCCTCTTGAGCCGTTTTTCGATAAATCTTGGCGACCGAGCGAAATTGAACGGGTTCGCTAGTTTTTAAGAGATCATCTTCGCTTGAGAAAGTAGAGTAAAAAAGCCCAGAAAAGACAATGTTTAATCACTCTCTAACTAATTGTTCTATGGAGTAATCATGTTCAGATCCCTAAAATTCCTTCTTAATCGCCTCATACCTGACCAATTTCAATCGATAGTTGCCGGAATTCTGGCTCTGGTGATGGTCGTTACCTCCGGTTTTTGGGGGATTCAGGCGATCGCCCAAAAAATTCACGGAATACCGGGTTATCCCAGTGCGACCATGACCCTTAACGGAGAACAACTTCCCCCCCTCCCCCGAAAATTTGAGGGAGTGATTAATCGTAACGTTTCGGACTCCAAACCCTACTGGCAACCCCGCGTTGTTCCCCCTGAAAATGCTCCCAATGTGTTGCTGATTATGACCGATGATTCCGGTTTCGGCGTGCCTAGCACTTTTGGGGGTGTTATTCCTACCCCTTCTTTAGATCGCATTGCCAAAAATGGTCTGCGTTATACCAACTTTAATTCCACTGCCCTCTGTTCACCGACACGCGCGGCTTTAATTACGGGACGCAATCACCATTCAATGGGATTTGGCGTTATTTCGGAGCAATCGACGGGTTTTCCGGGCTACGACAGTATCATGACCCGTGGTAAGGTGACGGTTGGCAAAATTCTTAAAGATAACGGCTATTGGACTTCTTGGTTTGGCAAAGATCACAATACCCCAGAGTTTCAATCCAGTCAAGCCGGCCCCTTCGATCAGTGGCCAGTAGGAATGGGATTTGACTATTTTTATGGTTTTGTGGGGGGAGACACCAGCCAATGGCAACCGAATCTCTTTCGCAATACCACACCGATTTATCCCTATGTAGGCAGTCCCAAGTGGAATCTGACGACTGCCCAGGCGGACGATGCTATTCAATACATGAATCGGGTGAACGCCGTCGCCCCCGATCAACCGTTCTTTGTCTATTACGTCCCCGGCGGTACTCACGCACCGCATCATCCTACCCCCGAATGGATTGAGAAAATCCACAATATGCACCTGTTTGACAAAGGTTGGAACGAATTACGTCAACAAATTGTTGAAAATCAGAAAAAACTCGGTGTCATTCCCCAAAATGCTCAGTTAACCCCCTGGCCGGATGATCTGCTCAAACGATGGGATACTTTATCTGCAGACGACAAGAAAATGTTTATCCGTCAAGCGGAAGTTTTTGCGGCTTATGTCGCTTATACCGACCACGAAATCGGACGGGTGATTCAGACAGTTGAAGATATGGGTAAGTTGGATAATACGCTCATCATCTACATCAACGGAGACAATGGAACGAGTGCCGAAGGAACGCTAATTGGAACACCGAATGAGGTCGCTTCCTTTAACGGTGTCAATGTCCCTGTCGAAGACCAACTCAAGGACTTCTATGATGTCTGGGGATCAGATCAAACCTACCCTCATATGTCCGTTGCTTGGTCTTGGGCGTTTGATACTCCCTTCTCTTGGACAAAACAGGTGGCTTCCCATTTTGGTGGTGTGCGGCAGGGAATGGCGATTTCGTGGCCAGAGATGATCAAAGATAAAGGTGGCATTCGCAATCAGTTCCACCATGTCATTGACATCGTGCCGACGATTCTTGAAGTAACAGGTATCCCCGCACCAGAAATCGTAGATGGCATTCCTCAAAAACCGATTGAAGGGGTCAGTTTAGCCTACACTTTCGATCCCAAAAATGCCAATGCACCTTCACGCCATAAAACGCAATATTTCGAGATGATGGGGGATCATGCGCTCTATCATGAAGGCTGGATGGCCAGTACCAAAGTCATGCGTCCACCGTGGGAGATTGTTAAGTTAGTCGAGGAGCAACCCTCTGATTATCCTTGGGAACTCTACGATTTGACCAAAGACTGGACGCAATTTGAGGATGTCGCCGCTAAAAATCCTGAAAAATTGAAGGAATTACAGGCGATGTTCTGGCAAGAAGCAGAAAAATATCAAGTCCTTCCCTTAGATAATACAGTTGCCACCCGTCTCGTTGCCCCACGGCCTAGCCTCAGTGCCGGTCGTAATGTCTTTACCTATTCGGGTGAGATTACAGGTACACCCAATGGGGATGCCCCTTCGATTCTTAACGCTTCCTACAACTTTAAAGCAGAGGTCGATGTTCCGGCGGGCGGAGGTGATGGCATGATTGTCACCCAAGGAGGACGATTTGGGGGTTATGGCTTCTATTTACTCAAAGGTAAGCCTGTATTCCTTTGGAATCTCGTCGATTTGAAACGACCTCGTTGGGAAGGGACGGAAACGTTATCCCCTGGCAAACACACCCTAGAATTTGACTTTAAATACGATGGGTTAGGGATGGGAACACTCGCTTTCAATAGCATGAGTGGGATTGGTCGAAGCGGCACAGGAACCCTTAAAGTCGATGGTCAAACCGTCGCCACTCAGACGATGGAACGCTCAATTCCCCTAATCCTTCAATGGGATGAAAATTTTGATGTCGGTGCGGACACGGGAACCCCTGTAGATGACCAAGATTATCAAATCCCGTTTCAATTTAACGGCACACTCGACAAATTAACCCTGACGATTAATCGTCCCCAACTAAGCCCAGAAGACATTAAAAAGCTCGAAGCCGCTCAACGCAACAACCGGGTAAGCGAGTAACCCTTTTATGGGATCAAGTTATCCTGTCATTAGGAGATTTGATCCCATAACACCCCACTACTTAGCTAAAAAACGTTAAAGTCATGACAATCACCCTAGACAAAGAAGGTTTAACCCTAGAAGATTTCATCGCTAATCCACCAGAGGGAAAAGAGTGGATCGACGGCAATATAGTCGAAAAAACAGGTATGACAATTAAACACAGCAAAATTCAAGCAAATTTAGCCTACTATTGGAAAAGGTATCTTCTAGAATCAGGACAGGGAGGCGAAGTCTATGTAGAATTGCCCTGTGCTACGCTTCGTCAAGGTCGTCGTCCCGATGTCTGTTATTTAACTCCCGAATTAGTAGAAAAGTTTGGCAATAATGCCACTTTACCCCAAAGTCCGCCTCTGATTGCCGAAATTGCTTCCCCAACTGATGCGGCCGAAGATTTATTTGCTAAAGTTGATGAATATCTAGCCTCAGGTTGTTTAGAAGTTTGGTTAATTTTTCCGGAAAGTAGCCGCCTCTTAATCCTGACTGAAACTCAAACCTTAGCTTTTTCTAGCCCCGATGAAGTCGGTACCCAAAAGGTTTTATTGGGCTTTTGCTGGTTATTGAGTGAGCTATTTAGTTAGATTGTCATTATTATTGAGATTTATTATCTATTTACCGATGTTTTCCTTTAAAAAACGCCTTTTATTACCCCTTATTAGTCTGAGTTTACTGGGACTTGCTCAAACCGTAACGGCTCAAACCCCATCCGAAACCAAGTCCGAAATTGAACCCCAAGCCGTCGCCCTCCTCAAAGCCATGAGCGATCGCTTAACATCTGCTCGTTCACTGAAATTTACTACTATAACGAGCTATGAAAGTCCCAGTCGGATTGGCCCTCCTTTAGTTTATACAACGACATCTGAAGTCACATTGAAGCGTCCTAACCAATTACGGGTGATTACGTCGGGAGATGGACCCGCTCAGCAATTTTATTACAATGGTAAGACGATAACGGCTTATTCTCCCGCAGAGAATTTTGTCGCTACCCTTCCTGCCCCAACCACAATCGATGCAACCCTGCAAAAAATTTATGAATCTGCCGATATTTATTTTCCTTTTACCGATATTGTCGTTGATAATCCTTATCAGGATATGGCTGAGGGGCTGAAAACGGCCTTTGTGATGGGTCAATCTCAGGTAGTCGGCGGAACAAAAACCGATATTGTGGTGGTAGTTAACGATCACGTATTTGCTCAAATTTGGATTGGGGCTGAAGATAAGCTACCTCGTCGAATTCGGGCTGTCTATAAGGATGATCCCTCTCGTTTACGCCATCAAGTCGATTTTGAGCAATGGCAACTGAATGTTCCTGTTTCCGAAAATACCTTTACTTCACCCCCTCTCCCGGAAGCGATTCCTATTCCTTTTGCTCGTCCTGAACCGACGATTACCCCTAATTCACCTCAAAAAGAGCAATAATTTTTACCTAGTCTGATTAAGGAGAATTTAATCATGAAAACGCTCGTTATCGGTTTTGCTAGTCTTCTTTTGACAACGCTCTCTTGTTATCCTGTAATGGCTTGGATGCGCGCAGGAGGGGGGTCTTGGAGTCATACTGGCTATCGCGGTACCGCATCAGGTGGAGGCGGATCTTGGAGTGCTTCCGGCTATCGCGGCGGCAGTGCCTCAGGGGGCAATGGCTCTTGGAGTGGCACCGGTTTCCGAGGTAGTACCGCATCGGGAGGAGATGGCTCTTGGAGTGGCACAGGCTATCGTGGCGGCACAGCATCGGGTGGGGATGGCTCTTGGCATGGAACGAGTGCCTACGGTACGTCTGTTTACGGTAGCGGTTATCACGCCTATTATGGGGGGGCTTACGGCACTTATCATCCTCCTACCGTCGTTAACAGCTATTATGGAGCGGGTTGCTACAATTGTGGCGGCTGGGGAGTTGCAGGTGCAGCCGCAGCAGGAGCGGCGATTGGAGCAGCAAGTGCGCAAGCGAATACCGCCAATGCTTACGAAGCAGGAGTAGCGGCAGGAAGTGCCTACGCTGTCGGTGCAATTTACTCAAGCTTACCAGAAGGATGTATTTATCAATCTGTCAATGGCGCAAGTTTGTATCGGTGTGGTGCAACCTGGTTTAGTCCCTCTTATGGGGCAAATGGGGTGTACTATCGAGTTGTTCCTGCTCCTTAATTTCTTTTTCTTAAACGATAAAAATTAAATGCGTAACTGCTCATGAATCAGTCCCCCATTGATCCCGAACCCCCTAAACCGCTTTCAAACAATGATTTAGCGGCAGATCGTACCGAACTGGCGAAATACCGCAGTCGGGCAGCAGCAGAGCGCACCCTGATGGCTTGGATACGCACCGCTCTATCCTTAATTGGTTTTGGCTTCGGGATTCCCACCATTGTTAAAGCAATTGAAGCGACTCATCTGAGCCCTCATCTTAATCCCATAAGATTTTCAGTCATTGTGGGCTTAGCTTTTATTGGCACAGGGATGTTAGGAATGGCGTTAGGGTTGAGGGAATACCGTCAGTTACTCAAACAAATTGAAAGCGATCGCTATACCTATATAACTTCCCACGGTGTGGAAATTGTGGCGGTAGCTTTGCTAATTATTGGTTTAGTGAGTTTTATAGGGGTAGTCGTTAAGTCTCTCAATTTTTAAATCTATCAACCCGTCATGACAGTAGATTATTCTTTTTAAATTAAAAACACATGAGGTTTTATGACAACGATTGCACTTTCAGAAGACCAAGCCTTCCAATTAGGGATTGAAGCCTATATCTACGGCTATCCCCTGATCTTGATGGATATCACCAAAGCTCTTTCTACGACGGTGTCCGCTCCGCAAGGTTTTAAAGCCCCCATTAATCAGTTTGCCCATTTGAGAGCCTTTCCTGATGCCTCCTTTACGGCTGTGGTGAGTCCCAATGCGGATACCCTCTATTCCGCCGCTTGGCTCGATCTTTCTTCTGAACCCATGGTTTTGAGCGTTCCCGATACGAAGGGACGTTACTATCTAATGCCGATGCTGGATGCGTGGACAAACGTTTTTGCTTCCCCCGGTAAACGAACCACAGGAACCGGAAAAGGCGATTTTGCGATTGTGGCACCCGATTGGACAGGAAAACTGCCTGATGGGGTACAAAAAATCCAGTCTCCGACTGCTATCGTCTGGCTAATCGGACGGACTCAGACCAACGGAAAGGCAGATTATGAGGCGGTTCACGCCATCCAAGACCAATATCAGCTAACACCGTTGAGTCAATGGGGCAAAACCTATCAACCGCCGACAAATGTCCCGATTGCTGAGGGAATTGACCCTCAGACTGCCCCCGTCGAACAGGTCAAAAACCTTGATGCCGCAACCTTCTTCAGTCGGATGAGTACTCTGATGAAAGATAACCCTCCTGCCCCTGAAGACAAGGAAATGGTGCAGAAATTGGCAGAAATTGGCATTATGCAAGGAGAAGACTTTAATTTTCAGTCACTTGATCCAGCCGTCGTCAAAGGACTTGAGCGCAGTGTCAAGGCAGGACAGGAAAAAGTGGTTGCCGATGGCAAGAGTCCGAAAGCAGAGGTGAAAAACCATTGGTTGATGACATACGACTTGGGAAACTACGGGACGAATTATCTGCACCGTGCGGGTGTTGCTTGGGTAGGATTAGGGGCAAATTTGCCTGAAGATGCCATTTATCCGATGATCAGAGTCGATGAGGAAGGCAACCTGTTAACGGGTGAACATCGCTATGTAATTCATTTTGAACCCAATGAGATTCCGCCTGTGAATGCCTTCTGGTCAATTACGATGTACAATAACCAACAGTTTTTTGTCGATAATCCCCTTAACCGTTATGCAATTGGTGATCGCGACCATTTGTCCTTCAATGACGATGGTTCGCTTGATATTTATATTCAACACGAGTCACCAGACAAAAATCAAGAATCCAATTGGCTTCCCTCACCATCAGATAGCTTTAACTTAATTATGAGACTCTATTCACCTAAAACCGCCGTATTGGACAAAAAGTGGTGTCCCCCTCCTGTCAAGCAAATTTCGTAGTTATTAAATTTTAAAGCTATGGCACACCATCCTTTGCTGATCATACTGGTCAAAGTTACGATTTTTGTTTTGATGTTGTCTATCGGGATCAATCTCTCTTTTGAGAAAATGCGTTCCCTTTGGCAACAACCCGCGTTGCTCTTCCGTGCGCTTCTAGCCGTTGTAGTGCTAGTGCCTTTAGCGGTTATTCTCCTGCTCAAACTGTTTGACTTACCCTCTGGAGTGATAACGGGATTAGCCTTCTTAGCCGCTTCTCCCGGTGCGCCTCTATCCACAAAGCGATCGCAAATGGCAGGAGCCAGATTTCGCTACTCAGCCAGCCTTCAGCTAACCCTCGCCTTACTAGCTGTCTTCCTTACGCCGCTAACTTTAGGGATTTTCGCCAGCCAATTTGAAGGTCTTTCAGACAAAATTACCTTGTTAGAAGTGGCCAAACAGGTGACGATGGTGCAGTTTTTACCCGTCACCCTCGGTCTTCTGCTCCAAAAATACGGGACTCAATTTGCTGAAAAGTTGGCTCAACCTTTAAATCTTATAGCGAATGTTCTCTTTTTGGTGTTGGTCGTTATCGCTTGTATCATCGGGATTCCTTTGTTATTCAAAGTTTGGGGATTGCCATTAATTGTAATTACGCTTATGGTGATTGTCTCTCTGGTGATCGGACACGCATTAGGCGGTCCCGATGAGGATAAGCGTTCTATCTTAGCGATTTCCTGTATTGCTCGTAATATCGGTTTAGCGTTGTTTATTGCCGTTTTAAATGACGTACAACAGCAGGTCATACCCACCTTGATCGCTTATTTGATGATAGGAGCCGTACTCGGTGTTTTCTACTCCCTCTGGATTAAGCGCAAGTTAACCCCTCAAACTTGATTGATGAAGAATCAGCCTCCTTCAAAAGAATTCATCATCTTAACCTCGTTAAGTCTGTGGTAATTGTGGAATTACTTTTGCACAAAAAGCTAAAGAAATATTAAAACTATAGAGTATTTGCAAGCAAATACTCTATAGTTTAGATCTGAAAACAACTAATTGCCAATAATTTCAGAAAATCAATATTTCTCTTTCATATCCAACGCTAAGGAGAACGAAAAATGGCCGCTAAAAAACCGAACATTGTGGTAATTTGGGGCGATGACATTGGTACTGCCAACCTCAGCATTTTCACCAAGGGAATGATGGGTTACCGCACGCCGAATATTGATCGCATCGCTGAAGAAGGAATGCTTTTTACCGACTATTATGGTGAGCAGAGTTGCACCGCCGGGCGATCGGCTTTTATGACGGGGCAATCGGTCTTTCGTACAGGCTTGAGTAAAGTGGGAATGCCGGGTGCGGATATTGGACTACAGGCAGGAGATCCCACTATAGCAGAACTCTTGAAACCTTTGGGTTACGCAACGGGTCAATTTGGTAAAAATCATTTTGGGGATAAAGATAAATTTTTGCCAACCAATCATGGTTTTGATGAATTTTTTGGCTTCTTGTATCATTTGAATGCTTGTGAAGAACCAGAATTACGGGATTATCCCCCCGAAAAGGATTTCCCCAATTTCCGCGAACACTTTGCCCCTCGTGGCGTACTACGTTCTTATGCAGATGGTCGCATTGAAGACACCGGCCCTTTGACTAAAAAGCGGATGGAGACCATCGATGATGAGATTTTTGAGGCAACCTCAGAATGGCTAGACCGCAAAGCAGCAGAAGACAATCCCTTTTTCCTCTGGTTCAACACCTCCCATATGCACTTCCGCACCCATGCTAAACCGGAAAGTTTAGGACAGTCGGGACGTTGGCAGTCAGAATACCATGATGTCATGATCGATCATGATAAAATTGTCGGTGCTGTACTCCAAAAATTGGATGACTTAGGAATCGCCGACAATACCATTGTTATTTATGGTACGGACAATGGACCTCACATGAACTCTTGGCCCGATGGTGGTATGACTCCCTTTCGCAATGAGAAGGATTCTAACTGGGAGGGAGCCTTCCGAGTTCCTTGCTTCGTTCGCTGGCCGGGGGTGATTAAACCGGGTATGGTATCTAATGAAATTGTCAGTAATCTGGATTGGTTGCCAACCCTATTGGCAGCAGCCGGAGAAACCGATATCAAAGAAAAACTGCTGAAAGGACATCAAGTAGGGGAAAAGACCTTTAAAGTTCACCTCGATGGCTACAATCTTTTACCGTACTTTAAGGGTGAAGTGGATAAGAGTCCCCGCGTGGAGTTTTTCTACTTCTCCGATGACGGCGACCTGATGGCGATGCGCTACGATAACTGGAAGCTTGTCTTTATGGAACAGCGAGTGGCAGGAACCCTTCGCATCTGGCAAGAGCCATTAGTTAATTTACGCTTTCCCAAATTGTTTAACCTCCGTACTGACCCCTACGAACGGGCAGATATCACTTCCAATACTTACTGGGATTGGGTAGTCGAACACCTCTATCTGTTTCTTCCCGCGCAGAAATTCGTGGGGGATTTCTTGCAGACATTTGTAGAATATCCTCCTCGTCAAAAGGCGGCGAGTTTTACCATTGATCAAGTCTTGGAAAAACTTCAACAAGGTGCAGGAAGCCGTTAATGCTCGCCCAGTTCTTGATGGGAGGAAAAGGCAACCGATCTGATCGCCAACGATAAAAACCTTTTCCTCTTCCTTCCACTTCGTGAGCATCTATCATCCCAGCGATTTCGGAACTGCGAGGAAAAAGCTCTGAATCTCGGCAGGTACTGAGGAAAATTAAATCTTAAAATTCGGAGCTAAGAATCAAAGGATGAAGAAGTTCTCGCTCAAGACCCTTTTGCTTGCCCTGTCAACGCTTTTGCTGGTTATATTTCTGGGTGGTTACCTCAACTTCGGGAAATTAACTGCCCAGTCATCGCAATCAACCGCGCCTCTTTCCTCTTGGAATGATGGAGCAGCGAAAAGCGCAATTATTGAGTTTGTGCAAGTGACGACCGACAAATCTAGCCCAAAGTACGTCAAACCCGAAGATCGCATTGCCACCTTCGATCAAGATGGGACACTCTGGGTTGAACATCCTCTGTACACCCAATTGATCTATGCTCTAGAGCGAGTGCCAGCAGTCGTTAAGGCGAAACCGGAGCTTGCCAACGTCGAGCCATTCAAGACGGTATTGTCAGGCAATCGTGAAGCGATCGCCCAACTCTCGCTACCAGATTTAGAGAAGATTCTCGCCGCTACCCTCACGGGTATGTCAGTGGATGAATACAACACCGAAGCCCAAAAGTGGCTCGCAACGGCTAAACATCCCCGTTGGCAGAAAACCTACACCGAACTCACCTATTTGCCGATGCAGGAAGTGCTGGAATATCTGAGAGTCAAGGGCTACAAAACCTATATAGTTACTGGTGGAGGACAGGATTTCGTGCGCCTCTATTCCGAGCGTGTCTATGGCATCTCCCTTGAGCAAGTCGTCGGCAGTGCTGGGGAGACTAAGTACGGCTACGACAAGGATGGTCAGCCGTTCCTGACCAAAGAGCCTAAACTTTTGCTTAACGACAACAATGCGGGCAAACCAGAGAATATCCACCTGATGATTGGTCGTCGTCCCTATATTGCCTTCGGTAACTCTACTGGCGATCGCCAGATGCTGGAATACACCAAAGCGGGTGACGGCATGAGGCTGTCGATGCTCGTATTACACGATGATGCGGAACGGGAATATGCCTACGGACCCGCGACAGGGCTACCTGATACTCGGATTGGCACCTTCACTCAGGCACTCTACGACGAAGCGAAGCGGCAGAATTGGCTTATTATTAGTATGAAAAACGATTGGAAGCAAATCTTTTCATTTAAACCCTAACCACTTTTTATCGAAAACGAATGCGCTTTATTAACTCTGTCATCCAAACTAAGAAATTGCCATGAAAAGAAGCCCTGATTATTTTATCGCCCTAACCCCTTTAATCTTCTCAATCCTCGTTTTAACAGGACAGTCTTCGCCAACCCAGGCTCAAGCACTCGACGAACAAGAAGAAAAACAGGAAGAACAAACGCTTGACCAAAGAGAGCAACAACTTGAGCAACAACTCAACATTAATAGACAAAATGAAAGAAACTTGGAACAAGGGGGGATCAATGATGAAATAGACCATGTTTCCCCCAATATAGAAGATGCACCTGGGCCTGGCGAATCCCTTGGACTAGATGATAACTTGCCTTATCAGCCGGCTGATGAAGAAGCAGAAATGCAGTTTTAATTGTTAACAATGTTTATTTTAAGCGGTCAAATTATAGGTATTGTATGCTAAATTTATGTCAAAAATTAGGGCTTATTGTAGGAGTAGGACTCTTTTCCCTGTTGCCATCTTTTCCCACATTAGCAGCAGAAAAAATCACATTTTCGATAGCACCGCTAGGAACATTTGATATTTCTGTGGATAGTTTAGCTATGTTTGCTCAAGAAGGTAAAATCACCTCCGATTTTGCTTTTTATGCTAAACACTTCAGTCCCGAAGAATTGGCAAAATTCCGTTCTTTACTCAATAAATCTTTTCCTTTAAGTGAAGTAGAAGCGTTTGAGTTTTTTAATACTAATTTTGGTAAAGAACTGGTTAGGCAACTGAGTCTAGCGATTAATAGTCCACCCGAGCAAAGTCAATCTTTTTTACAAGGTGCGATACTGTTAGCATCGGCAAATTCTAATGGATTTAAAATCATCGATGTTATCAAAAATTATAATAGTCCGACCTTAGCTCTTAATTTAGAAACCCTTCGCAATACCATTCATGAAGCCGATCAATTATATCAAGCAACCGAACGCATTTTTGCTTGGTTAGATAGTCAATCTGCTACCGAAGTATTAACGACTCCCTCAATTTCTTTATCTGACTTATCGCAAGCAGGTAAAACAACTTGGACGTCAGAAACATTGATGATTCCTCGTCCGAATGATGAGCCTCTAACTGTCTTTGTTTATCTTCCCCAAAATTTGACTAAACCGGCTCCATTAATTGTGATTACGCCTGGCTTAAATTCTGATTTTCAGTCATTGCAGTATGTCGCCCAACATTTGGCCTCTTATGGCTTTGCCACAGCGGGAATTGACTTTCCTGAAAGTGATGCCCAAAGAATGAAAGATGCCTTACAAGGTTTAGATACCTTTCCCACTCCTAATGCTTGGATGGATCAGCCTAAAGATGTCAGTCTAGTTTTAGATACCCTAGAACAAAAAATGAAATCTGAGGCTAATTGGCAAGGTAAATTAGACATCAATAATGTGGGCATTTTGGGACAGTCATTGGGCGGATATACAGCAACTGCAACCGGTGGGGCTAATATTCAATGGGATGATTTATTAAAAGAATGTGCTAAGTTGAATAATCCCAATCAAATTAACTTAAATCCTGCCTTACTTTGGCAATGTCAAGGAATAACAGAGGCTTCTCCTTTGGCAGATCTTCAAGACTCCAGAGTTAAAGCGGTTATTGCTATTAATCCCGTCACCAACCCTGCTTTTGGCAATCAAGGTATTAATAAAATTTCTGTTCCCATGATGTTCATTGCGGGAAGCGCGGATATTTTCGCTCCTCCTTTGCCAGAACAAATTTCTCCTTTTGCTGATGTTGATAAAGAGGATAAGTATTTGGTTTTAGTTAAAAATGGTACTCATTTATCTTTCTTAGCGGGGGGTGGTGATTTACCTGAGTTTATTGTCGGAGAAGGAAGAGATTTAGCTTATGCTTATCTCAAAAGTCTTAGTTTAGCTTTCTTTAACCTTTACTTAAATCAACAACAGGAATTCGAGCCTTATTTAACGGATGCGGCTGTCCAGAAAATAGGCAAAGATCCCCTGCCTCTTCATTTAATAAAATCCTTAACACAGGAACAATTAAATGAAGCAATCAAAACCACTCCTTAAATTGCTAAACTGACACTAATAAAGATAATGTATGCTCAAAAGATGGACAAATCCTTATGTGATTTTGACACTTACCGTGATTGGTGTCACTCTCGCTATTGTTGGTGAAAATACAATAGAATTATTTTTTGTAAATGTAATTTTTCTAGTCACAATACTATTAATGTCTTTAAGACATTTTTACAATCACGACTATGTTTACTCCACTAGAAAATTAAGAGTTTTAATTATTTTAATTCTAATTGCTTTTCTGTCTGATGTTATGTTCCACTTTAAGTGGATTTCTCTTTTGAATCGTTTTTTCTTGGTTACTGCGGTCTTTATTAAAGTTCTTGTTTTCGGATACGAGTGGCTGATCACCATTAAAATATTGGCACGCCGACAAAAAGTAACCAATAATACAATTGTTTCAGCCATTATTTCCTACCTTTTTATTGGTATTATATGGTCATTTATCTATTTCATCATTTGGCAACTTAGTCCCCATTCTTTTCAAATTAGTGATTTAAGAGAATATGAATTGAAGCCTTGGAATTTAGCAATGTATTTTAGTTTAATTACCTTGACAACTGTTGGTTACGGTGGTATTATTCCAACAGGAAAATGGGTGATGGTTTTGGCAAACTTTGAAGCAATGGCAGGAGCCGTTTATTTAACCGTAATTGTTGCTAGATTAGTCTCTTTGTATAGTACTCCTGCTTAGATAAAAATTTCAAATTCAATACTTTTTAACGAGGAATGTAAGCAATGAAACACCCTATTGAGAGAGCGATCGCTATTCTTTTATTAGGAACTGGAATCGTCGGATTCAGTTTAACGACTCAAGCACAAGACCAATCTGACCGAGATCAAAATACTGCCTTGCAGGTGGTGGCTAAAATGACCGAAGGACAACGGACTTATTATCAAAAAAATGGCAAGTTTCGCGCTCCCATTGAAGATATTAAACGAGATTTTGAGATTACGTTACCTACTACTTTTGATTATGCCGTTCGTACCACCTCAGAAGCCGCTTACAGCTACGTTATTCCGGCGCAATCTTCTCTGAAAGGTGAATTGAAAGCCTATGTTGGTGGGGCATTTATTACACCCAATCAAAATCCTGAAATTACCACAATTATCTGCGAAAATACCGAAACAGGGCAAATTCGTCCGGCTGACCCTCAATTAGTCAGAGGCACAGATTTAGCTAATCCTACGAAACTTGCTCTACAATGTGGCGATTTTTCGGTTGAAGTTCCGGCTTCTAGATTGACTGAGTAAAAAGAAGATGGGGAAATGGAGAAAAAAATCCGTGAAAATTCGTTGGTTATGCCAGTCAATCGTAGGAATCGGAATATTAATACTGCCTATCCCCCTCAATACCCGTCTGGTAGTTGCTTTCCTCTGTGCTTTATTGGTGGGAATTTTGTTCTTATTCCGCAAAATTCAACAGTTTGTACCATGGCAACTCATACAACACTATCGTCCTAATCCCAAAAGAGCGTTTGCTGAATCTTTTCTTTATACAATGAGTAGTTATGGACTTCTTATTTATCTGGTTTCTGCCGAACACGCTACCTTTCATTTTGCTTTGGGTTTTTTGGGCATTATCTGTGCTTGGTTGATGGTACAGTTTATCTACAGTGAGCAATATGCTCTCCGTTACTACTTCGATGGCAAAGGACTCAATTTTCCGGATTGTTCCCAACCCCATTGGACAGAATTTCTTTATGAAGGATTTTGTATGGCAGCTTGCTATCAAACCTCAGACACAACCGTCACGACGACTGCTATGCGTCAACTTATTGCTACTCACGGTCTTCTTTCTTATATTCTCTCGGTTTCAATTATAGCGATCACGTTCGGATTGATCGGCAATTTACTCTAAGCTCAATTTCTTTAATTAATTTTATATATAATCAAAAACAATGAATAAACTTCTAATTAGTAATTTTGCCGCCAGTCTATTTGCCCTCTTAAACTCTTTGGGCGTGATGCCTATTTTCGTTGGTTATGTTGCCGGAGAAAAGCGCAGTGTTCAACGATGGTTAGCTTTATTTGTATCCTTAACCGTTTTGATGTTGCTGTTGTTATTTTTCTTTACAGGTTCATCCCTCCTTAAATTTTTTGGCATTTCTTTAGATTCCTTTCGCATTGCAGGCGGTATTCTATTACTAATCATCGGTATTAGCATTGTTAATGGTGATTCTAGTAAATCCGCTAAGAATTTAGCTTCTGAAGCCCAAACCAGTGACTTTCGAGCCGCTCAGTTGGTCTATCGCAAAATTGTTATTCCCCTTGCTATACCGTTGTTAGTGGGACCGGGAGTGATTGCGAATGTGATACTCTATGCCAGTGAAGCAGAGAACAAAAAAGATGGGGCCTTATTTTTCGGCTTCGTAGTCACAATTTTTGCCATTTGTGCTTTAAATTTCGTTATTTTACTGGCTGGTCGCTGGTTGCAAAAAGTTGTCGGAGAGGTCGGACTTAATATTGTCACTCGCATTTTGGGTTTATTAGTTGCCTCGATGGGAGTTCAATTTATGATTACAGGTTTATCAAATATTATTGTTAATTCTCTTGTTCCTGAAATTATGAAAGTTCGCTAAATCATTCGTTAACCATTTAAATACAAGGACTAAAATTTATGATCAAAATACGTCGGTTTTCTTTAGCAATCTTAGCGGTTGGGAGTGTTAATTTATTTCCATCTATTTGCCTTGGACAAACGGTTCAACTCCCTGAAAACAGTACCTTTTTTACAGGACAACCCCCCACGTTAATTAGTGCGGAAACGCTTGAGAGTTGGACAAATTGGCCGAACGCTCATTATTATTTCGTGTTTAATCTTCCGACAAATTCAGTTGAATCTTTGGGAAAAGTAACCATTCAACAACAAGAAAATGTTGATACGATTAAGTTTAATTTAGACAATACTCACGCTTTTATCGGGACTCAAAGAAATCCTAAACAAACCTTAACCTTTACAACCACGCAAGACTCTAAAACTCAAGCTGTTGCCATTGTTTTTAATCCCCCGATTCCCCCCGGAACGACTTTTACGATTCGTCTTGATGCCAAGCAAAATCCTTCGAGTAGCGGCGTTTATCTTTTCAGTGTCACCACTTTTCCAGCAGGGGAGAATCCGACGGGTTTAGATATGGGTGTAGGACGGCTTACTTTTTATCAGAATTATTAACTCACTCACAGAGGACAAGTCAAATGATGATTCTAACCCTTAAACTACCTAAAAGATTAATAGATAAAATCTTTTTCTTCTTAATACCGCTTATCGGATTAACCCTAATGACTCAGTTATTTTCTCCCGTCTTTGCTCAAGCTCGAGGAGGGGATGCAGAAGAATTTTTTAATGAAGGGGATCAAGAAATGGAGCAAGAAACGCAGAACCTTGAGAATGAATCGCCTCAACAAGGGAGACAACAAGAAGAAGAAAAACTAGAGCAAGAACTTAATATTGAACAAAACAATCCCCGCGCACCAAAAGTACAGGAAGTTCCCTCTTCTCCAGTCGGGGATGGGGATAACGTATCCACTCCTCCGCCTGAAGGGGAAGTGCAAATTAAGTTTCCTTAAAATGGAAAATTATCGATCATTAACTATTAGGAAAACACTGTGTTTTATCGTTTTATTAACTTATCTCTTTTGACAGCTTTTTTGAGCTTAAATCTACCCGTTCAAGCCGAAACCTGTACGCCTATTCCCGTTGTTGGTGGAGAGGGAAATACAGTCACGAAGACCGTTTCTCCTCCTACTGTTCCGGCGGGTCCTTTAGGAATGGTTGGCGTTGATGTCACTCGAAATAACTGGAATACGGATTGGGCTGTGCCGGGAGATGTCAGTTTTCGTCGTTATATTGTGACACTGACTTCCAATGACGAAGGATCTTTCGAAATTAGAATGTATCTCAAATACAGCGATCAAACGTCCGATGAATTTTTCAACAATGAAGCGGTAAGATTTCAGCCTGATAAACCTCTCAAAATTGAAGCGCAACCCGTTCCTGAAGATGAACCTTATCAAGTTAATTTGTTTGTCAATGGAATTGAATCGTTAGGCAAAACTTATACTGCTTCTGTTGTCGGTTGTCGTTAATTTTCCTTTGACCAAAGATTTTAGATTAAAGACCGCAGAAATCTACCATCGACAATTCTCAGTTGATGTCTTTTCAGATAAAAACCCTATGGACTTACCGAAATCCCAATTGGCTATCGGTCTGCTTTCTGTTGCCATTGCCGCAACCCTAATGATCGAATACACCCAGTAGTAGCGCAATCGATTACCCATTCCAATGAGAATATCAAAATGCCCCCCCTTGAGGAAACCAAAGCGATCGCCGAAGCAGGATTCATCTATGGCTTGCCCATTTTGATGAATGATGTGGTGATGTACGAGTATGCTGTTGGTCAAGGGACGTGGAAACCACCCAGCATTGAGACGGTGGAGTGACTGAGGGGTGACCCGCGTTTTGGATTTCTTCTTTCAGCCTAAAATAATTCAGACAATATCTAAAATGCCGTCTGCTCCTTTAGATCGCCATAATTGTTCTAAACCGGTGGCGGGAAGGGTTAGATACAATACGTCTCCTACTTTTAGTGTTATTTCTAATAATTGCCAACTGTGGATAGTATAATCACCTCTTTCTAGATACAGAGGCACAAAATCTGCTTCTGGTGCCGCTTTTTTGACGATTCTATTACAAAAGGGATGATTGGGGGTAATTAAGGTCGCAAGCGCAATCCACAATAATTCATTGGTCATACCATTGCCTAAAATCTTGCCCCCCAAGGCCGCCGCCGCAAAGGAAGGCGTCGCTAATTCCGTTGGACACAGCACCGTTTCAAACTCAAATACCTCTTGGACAGATTGAGCCATCTGAGCATCTTGGGAGCGTAAAACCACGGGAATTCGGGGAGAAATGGCTTTTGCTGTCAGCCCGATCTCCACGTTGACCATATCATTACTGGTTACCACTAAAATTGCCGTCGCTTGCTGAATATTGGCCGCCTTGAGGGTGGTGGCTAGACTGGCATCTTCGACAATCACAGGAACGCCGAGCGATCGCGCCGTATGTAAAAAACGGTTATGACTATCTGATTCAATGACGACCATATCATGGCCATGATAGTGCAGTTGACGGATAATTTCGATGCCCATACTTCCCAGTCCACAAATAATGTAGTGATGACGAGTGGGAACCCGAGCGGCATCAATAAACTGCTTAAAACGACTACCTAAAATAAAATCGTTCAATAAAGCATAACAAATGCCAATCACTCCCGCACCGAGAATCATCATGATTGCCGTAAAAATTTTAATACTATCGGGGGCTTTTTCGGCAACTTGTTCTTGTCCCCCTGCCCCTGTAATCATTCCCACGGAGAAGTAAAGGGCGTCCACCACCGAGACTTGAAAATTGACACAGACATAGGTAAAGGTTGCAATAAAAATTAAGAGTAATAAAAAAAGGGAAACAAAAACAACGGGACGCACATACCGTTGATATTGCCGTAGATTACCCGTAATCTTTGAAAATTTAGCCCACACAGAACGTCTGCGACTGCGAATCATCGGTTGAATCCCGACAATGAGATGGTCTCCCACTGCTAGAACTTTGTCTTCCATTACGGCTGTCACTAAATCAATTTCTCCCCTCGCCGGTAAGTAATAAATCAGCATTCGGGACGAATTATCCCATAAATCGCTCAATTTTAGGCTTAACCAAGGATGATTTTCATCAATTATCACTTCTTGTAGGGGCCAAGTTTGATTGAAGAGTTGCAGTTGACCAATGGCTTTACTGCCTAAGGCCGCGAAGGCAAAAATCGGTGCGGCTAAGGCACAGACACTCATACTCACATGATCGGTTAAGGTGCTATCTAATCTTTCCCCAAGTGTTTGGTTGCGTAAGCGATTGACCACCCGAATACGAGGGTTCATTAACTTGGCTTGTGTTAAAACAGCCAAATTGATCGCATCATCACTGTTCGCTAGAACAAGGGTTTGGGCAAATTGCACCCCAGCTTGATGCAAAAGGGCAGAAGATCGCAGATTACCCACCACAATGTCTTCTCGATATTCACTGTGTAGAGGGCGATCGCTCATGCCGACTACGGTCGCCCCCTGCTGTTTCAATAAACAAAAGATTTGGTATCCGGTTTGACCTAAACCACAGACAATAATTGAGGGTTTCATGGCTGTTTATCCCAGTTGAGCAGTCTATCATCATTTTCGTCTTGAAGGTGACCCAAAACTGTATCATGGCCAACTTATATTAAGTTTTTCAAGAGCTTAAATGAGATCAACAAATGTTAACAGTCTTTTTAAGAGACTTTGTTACACTTGAGTCATTAGGTTATGAAACCCTAACATCTGAATTCAGTTAGGAGGTAAAAAATGGACATTGCATCAGTCAATTTAGCTTCAGATGCAAATTTATTAAATAGCGCATCTAGTATTTTGCTCACATCAGATTTTAATGGAGATGGGAAGGTTAATTTTAAAGATGTTTTTCTCGTTCAGATAGCGGCCATTCAAAGTATTTTCGGCAGAAATGATGCTATTTTTGATCGGAATGCAGATGGAAAAGTAGATATTCTTGATATTCAAGAAACAATCGCCGATCTCGGACAAGAATCTTCCCTTCTTGATCAACAACTTGCTGAAATTTATCAAGAAACTCGCCCCTATTTTTCAAGATTTGGTCTAGTGAGAGCGATCTTATCCGAGCAGTATGGAGCTTTTACCCCTGCCTTTTAAGGTCATGGTGAACACTGGGCAAGTTGGCGTCGTCTTGCAGAAGTGTTAGAAAAACCGAAAGAAGAATTGACGCATCTGGACTATATTGGTCTAAATGTCGAACCTTACGGAGGAGAAAGTTTACTAGAAAGAAACGTTGTTGGTGTTTTCTATCTTGTTCCTCCTGATAACCTTGAGGAACTTTGGACAAATTTTATTGCCTCTGCCAATGATGGAGATGAGGAGATTAGTTTCGGCATTCCAGAATATCAGAATATTCCAGATTTATTTGCCGACGATCCCTTACTTTCCCCTCCCAATCAGGAAAATTGGCATCAACATGACAATGTAGCAGTTAAGTATCTTGATCCATTAAATCCTACCCAAGTTACCTTTGAGCAGAATTTAACACCCCAAGAATTGTATGAACGTTACATTGCCGCCACCGAAAACGATCCAAATAATGAATTAGTGGTTTGGGGTATAGAAACAGGCAATGGCTTTGATTATAATGATATTCCTAAAGCCAATGTGATGTTTCTTCCTTCTTTTGAGATGATGCACGTTTGGATTAATTCTATCAACCAGGGAGAATACGGAGTCTTTGGCGAAACCAATCCTCTAATTTCTCCTGATGCTCCTCCGCTTGAGAGTCATCATGGGGGACACCATCAGATGATTGTGGCTTGAATTTATCTTCTGGCAAAGGTCACAGTATAATCAAAGTAGGGATGTTTGATGAAATGTCCCTACCACTATTTTTTATTAAGATTAAATCTTACTTCCATCCCAACTTTTAGTTTAGGAAACCACAAAAAAGACAAATTTAATTTTAACCAACAGGATAATAAATCCATTGTTGAGGACAGAGCGTTCGTTTGGCTCGTATTTGCTTAGTAATAATTAAGAGCTTAAGGCAATAATTTATCATAGAAGGAGGACGATTTAATTGTTCGCTTAGTTCCCGAACTGTCACCCCTTGAGGATGACAATTAATTTGTTCAAGAATGCGCTGTGTCGTCGTTAAGCCGGGAGTCGGCTGAATAATTTGGATAGACAAGGTTATGATGGTCTTAAGCTTAGGAATATAAACAACCTCTAAGACCGATTCTTCCTCATTCTTTGTTCCCGATGGATATTATCGAAATTGTTAAAGCTGATTATCAACGCTTCCCCGAAAACCAAACTTACACCATTTATGCTGAGGAAGTTTATTTCAGAGATCCTCTAACTGAATTTAGGGGAATTAAACGCTATCGAGCGATGATTCAAACCCTAAAAACGTGGTTGAAAGAAATACACTTAGATCTCAAAGAAATTCGACAACAAGATAATATTATTTACAGCCAATGGACGCTATTTTGGACAACGCCTGTCCCGTGGCAGCCACGTATCTCTATTCCCGGTCATAGTGAATTAACCCTTAATGAAGAGAATTTGATTATCTCTCATATTGATTATTGGGATTGTTCTCGTCGGAATGTTATTCAACAACATTTTTTACCCAAGTCTGTCAAAATCCCTCATAATAAATAATTAAGGATTGTAAATTTTTCTCAGATATTCAAACTATGCGTGTAATTTTAATGACTGGTAAGGGAGGGGTCGGTAAAACCTCCGTTGCTGCGGCTACTGGACTACGATGTGCTGAATTAGGGCATAAAACTCTTGTTCTTAGCACAGATCCCGCCCATTCTTTGGCAGACAGCTTTGATCTTGAATTAGGTCATGATCCTCATCAAATTCGTCCCAATCTCTGGGGAGCGGAGTTAGACGCGTTAATGGAATTAGAAAGCAACTGGGGGGCAGTAAAACGATACATCACTCAAGTTTTACAAGCAAGGGGACTTGATGGCGTGCAGGCAGAAGAACTAGCCATTTTACCGGGTATGGATGAAATTTTTGGCTTAGTACGCATGAAACGTCACTATGACGAAGGCGACTACGAAGTATTAATTATTGATTCTGCGCCGACAGGAACAGCCTTACGCTTACTGAGTATTCCAGAAGTGGGAGGGTGGTATATGAGAAGATTTTACAAGCCTTTACAAAGAATGTCGGTTGCCTTGCGTCCCTTAGTTGAACCTTTTTTTAAACCCATTGCAGGATTCTCCTTACCCGATAAAGAGGTCATGGATGCGCCTTATGAGTTTTATCAGCAAATTGAAGAATTAGAAAAAGTTTTGACGGATAATAGCCAAACCTCAGTGAGATTAGTGACTAATCCCGAAAAAATGGTGATTAAAGAATCGTTACGCGCTCATGCTTATCTCAGTTTATATAATGTCTCAACGGATTTAGTGATTGCAAATCGTATTATTCCTGAAGAGGTCAATGATCCTTTCTTTCAACGTTGGAAAGAAAATCAAGCGATTTATAAACAAGAAATTTATGATAATTTTCACCCTCTTCCTGTGAAAGAAGTTTCTTTATTTTCTGAGGAAATGTGTGGTTTAGCGGCTCTAGAACGGTTAAAAGAAACCCTTTATGCCGATGAAGATCCCACCCAAGTTTATCATCAAGAGAATACCATTCGGATTGTCCAACAAGAAAGGAATTGTTATAGTTTAGAGCTTTATTTACCCGGCATTCCCAAAGAAAAAATTCAACTCAATAAAACAGGGGACGAACTTAATATTCGTATCGGTAATCATCGTCGTAATTTAGTTTTACCTCAGGCGTTAGCGGCCTTAAAACCGTCGGGGGCAAAAATGGAAGAAGATTACCTTAAAATTCGCTTTCAAGCTTAATTGAATTGAGGCTCTAGCGGTGAGATTTTTATATTTTTACAAAGGTAGGAGACAGGAGACTTAGAAAAAGATAAAGGCAATAAGTCTCTATTTAGGGTTTGCTGAAAAAGTTTTGAGAAAATTTATGCCGCCAAACCCTGATTAATCTCCGATTCATTAATAAGTCTGACTGTTATAAAAATGCTGCTAATATAATTTTTGATAATGTCTCGTTGATTTTTTAGTTCATTGG